>NZ_CAKRXI010000073.1 GCF_934424005.1 uncultured Blautia sp. | reverse complement strand
AGCTATTGTTATGGGAATTTTATTCATCATAACGGGATTCCTGATAATCGGAATTGGTTATCATGTGGGAAAAATCTACCGGAAATATTGTTGGGATATTATCAGCATCATGGTGGCAATAATGAGTACAGCTATCATAATCTATTTCGGAGAATGGATAAAATCTATCATTCCGATAAACCTTATTGTACTGCTACTTCTGGTGCATGTGGTCTATATCGGAATCCGATGCTATGTGAAAGACTGTCGGGAAGGACGAGGATATTATTAAAAGAAAACGGACAGCTAAAGTGTAAAGCTGTCCTATTTTATTGAGAATCTTCCATTGCTAAAATTAGTATTTCTGTAATGATATAACTCGTTTTGCACCGATTCTGAGTATATCTGTTTGTGCATCTGTTAAATGATGCTCGGCTCTAGGAATCACTTTCTGAATCAGCTCTTCATCAGATGCAGAAATAATATTTTTAGGCTGAAGTAAAGCTTCTATTTCTTTTAAACCAGGAAAATCTTCTCCTTCGTTCCAGTTATGACGCCTGTTATATGGGCAGACATCCTGACAGGCATCGCATCCCATGATCCATGTTCCATATTGTTCGGCTGATAAATTGTCAGGAATACTTCTGCCGCCAAATGTTGTCAAAAAAGACAGGCATAGGGTGGGATTCATGATGAATGGTTCTGATAATGAGCATGTCGGACAGGCTTTTTGGCAAAGATTACATGTTTCTGAACATGGTTTCAGATTGATTTCCTGTATGTATTCACAGGATTTGTCAATTAAATAGCCTTCAAGTCCATACAATGAGCCTTTCGGTCCGTAGAAAAAATTATTTTTTCTGAAAATTCCCAGACCTGCGGCAACCGCAGCTTGCCTAAGGGGAAAAACTTTTCCTGGCATATTGGTTTTCCCACCTTCATAATGAATACCTTTTGAAGTCATCCATTTTTCAAAATTCTCTTTTCCTTTGCGATTTGGATATTCTGGAATGTCCGAAGACAATAAAAAAGATTTTGCATACATACCTTGAAGTGAGGCAGGAAATTTATATTTTCCATAGTATTCTGTACAAATAATTGCTGATTTTGCCCAGGGATAGTTTTCTTTCAGTTTAAGACTGACGAGTGGAGTTTCAAGAACTGCGGCAGCTTCTGGAAATTTTGTTATTCGTTCTTTTAAGTGCTCTTTATAATTGCCAAATGCTTCGAGTGATATTACACCACAGTTATCATATCCATATTCCAATGCTTTTTCATGTATTATTTTTCCGAGATTCATAAAGTTCACCTTTGATTATTCTATTTGGTTGTTTTGGAATAAATTCAAAAAAATTTCCCTTGAGTGATAGTCGTATTCGGCTGAACAACCCAAAACTGTTCATCCCATTTTCCAGATACTAACTTTTCAAGGAGAATATTACTTCCGGGTACAAAATCAAGTTCTGCATGAATTCTGTCCGCATCGACCTGTGCATGTTCTACATAGTTCAAATCATAACAATCGTAAAGTCCATTGTCGATGATATCGAGATGGTAATAATGCTCAAAATACATATCGAAAACTATATCTGCCATTTCTTCATCGTATTCTTTTAAAAGACTTTCATAAATAGCCTGAACAGAAAAACTTGTTTCTCCACTTCCGAACAGATACATATGTCCTGGCTTTTTCAAATCCGGAGCATATTTTTCAGGTGTAGTCAATGTAAGAGCAACACAGTCTGCAACTCGAGGAATCACCAGCATTTTGGAGCAGGATACATTCTGCCAGGATCCTCCGCAAAATCCCATAGCTACAAGAACAGTATCTACACTCGGTGATAGTCCGGCAAGCGTATGAAGAATATGTTTCCTCATTTTGGATGGCTCTACATGGTACTGGCGATCCAGTTCAATTACTGGAAAGTTAGTTTTACAGGTTTTCTGAGCTATCTGTACATAATCCAGAAGAGTAGTACAAGAAAGAATCACTGCATTCATATAAATACCTCTTAAATTCCATGAAATGTACGGTATTCCCTGTATATTTCAATCATATTTTTTCTTGCGTTTTCTAAATAAGAAATATCACCACTGATCCGTCCAAAGAGAAGTTCTCCCTGATAAACAGAAAGCAGACGTTTGGAGAGTATTTCTGCATGATTCTGAGGCACTCCGGAATAAATCAGTACATTCCGAAAAAGATTTTCAAATTTTTTCAAACCATCCATAAATACAGCCGCAACTTCAGGCTTACTAAGTGCAGTTTCCATCCCCATTACCGCATATGGACAGCCGGCAAAATTCTGTCCATTTGTTCTTCCAGATAAATAATCAAATATTTCTTTTATAAAACTTTCCCAGTTATTCCCAATAGAAATGCTTTGAAAATATTCAAGTAAAATCTTTTGATAATATTCAGTCACAGCTATGGCCAGATCATCTTTACTTTTAAAATAAAAATAAAAAGAACCTTTTGGAAGCCCGGCCTGTTTGAGAATTTCACTGACTCCAGTTGCAGAATAACCATTTTTCCAGAATAATTCAGCAGCACATTCAATCAGGCGTTGTCTGGATTCCTCACCTTTTTTCATTCTGCATTTCCTCCTTTATTCTGTGAAATAGATGCGTGAGTGCAAACATAAGAGTTTCATAATGCATATAATCTAAAATATTTCTGTCTGCAAGAATTTGAAGACTTGCCGGAAATTCATCATCAGCTTCCCAGAAACGAATTATAATGGGCAAAAAAGAAAAAAGGTTCAATTCAAAAGCAACATCACCTTTATCCAGTTCTTTCCCAGAAAGTGCTATGCAGGCGTTATGCAATTCAAGGTGCTTTCCATGAAAGGAATCGGCGGTACTCTGAAAAAATCCACTGTTTTGCGAAAGATTTCCCGTTCTAATTGTAGAAAGACTGTTTATGTTTACAAATTCATTAGCCAGATGACATCCATCTTTTGAATAACATAAAACATCATAAATGGTCATTGCTTCATTATAG
>NZ_CAKRXI010000072.1 GCF_934424005.1 uncultured Blautia sp. | reverse complement strand
AAGAATATTCTTGTATCTCTTTGCTGGATTTACCATCGTACAGCGTTGAACGATTCTTCCCATTCTGCCACCTGCAAGTTTCCTGGAAGGATGTTCGCCGGTCAGCATAATATTAAGCAACACACCAAGCGCATAGATATCTGCCCGTCCATCTGACTGCGAAAGGCCATACTGCTCCGGTGCTGCAAATCCGGTCGTTCCCAGAATCTGTGTATCTTCCTGAATTGTGCTTTTATATATTCTGGATGCATCAAAATCAATCAGAACAGCATCTTTTCCACGTATAATAACATTATCCGGCTTCACATCTCTGTGCACCACACCCATAGAATGAAATACCCACAATGCAGAACAAAGCTGTCTCGCAATCTGTTTCGACTCCGCAGTTGTCAGAAGACCGCCTTCTAAAATCTCGCTAAGCGTATCGCCCTGCACATATTCTTCCAGCAGAGCCGTCTTTCCATCTTTTTCTCCGACTTCCATTATTTGCGGCAGATTTGGACAGGAAACATTCAGTAGTTTCTGATAAACTTCACTGTTTCCATAAAAATGCCGGAAAATATAACGGGTGCCGCTGTCTCTGTGACGTACAAGTGAGACCTCGCCCCGTTCACTTTTTTTGATCAGCATGAGCACATCATATTCGTTATGAACTGCGCCCAAAAGACTGTCGTAAATATTCATATTTCTCATCCTTACTCGTTACTGTTTGTAACGGATATTCCTTTTACTATGCGGTCTGCATATTGTTTTTCAAAACTGTTTATAGTATATTTTATTTTATGTATACTATTTAAAATATTATAACTTATTAGTAATTATTCAGCAAGTAATATGATAAATAGAATATTTGTATTACTATTGATACTATTCGTGAAGCAGCACGAATAGCAATATATTGTTCAAAAATAACGATGAGTAAAGGCGCGGATTATGAAAAAGAAAAATACAGATGGTTTACAGCAGGAACTTATGGATTCACCAGATCTGACTCAGTTTCTGTCACAAAACCAGGAACAGTTTGTAAATAAAAATGTGGCAGAATTATTAAACCATCTGTTTGAAAAGAAAAATATCTCAAAAGCGGCTCTCGCCAAACAGGCAGGCATGAGCGAAATCTATCTGCACCAGATTTTTGCCGGTCGCCGGAATCCTTCCCGAAACCGTCTGCTGTGTCTGTGTTACGGTCTGGATGCAAGCGTAGAAGAAACCCAGGAATTATTGAGACGTTGTGGAAAAGCCCAATTATATCCCAAGCTGAAACGTGATGCAATTATATATTACGGACTTCTGCATAAACTTGATCTTTTTGAGATCAACGACAAACTGTTTGATGAAAACGAAGAAACTTTATTCTGAAACTGTGTTTTTTCATTTTTCACATAATAGATCAAAATCCCCTTTGAAACATGATATGCTGTCAGTACCCTGGAGATATCAATGTTTCAAGGGGATTTTTTCTGTCTGTCACTAACAAATGATTGAAAGTCTGTTGCAATACCAAACATTTTCCCAAATGTTCTTTCATATTATAGAAAAAGTGCGTATACTAAAAT
Source organism: uncultured Blautia sp. (assembly GCF_934424005.1). GTDB lineage: Bacteria > Bacillota > Clostridia > Lachnospirales > Lachnospiraceae > Blautia_A. The sequence continues at coordinate 3,041 of NZ_CAKRXI010000072.1, read as the reverse complement.
TATATATATCTGAAACAGTCTCTCAAACAATAAAAAGGAAGTGTCATTTATGAGCGTAATGAATACATACAGTGGGCGAAAATTTGATCCAATGAAGATCGCCCCGGAAGATGTTTATCTGGAAGATATTGCACATGCTTTAAGTCTTGTCTGCCGCGGTGGCGGGCAGATCCGGTGGTTTTATTCTGTAGGCCAGCATTCCATTAACTGTGCTCATGAAGCTCTGGCGCGTGGATGGTCGGACCGAATGGCTCTTGCCTGTCTTCTGCACGATGCAAGTGAATGTTACATTTCCGATGTCATCCGCCCGGTTAAAGTCCATCTGCAGAACTACCTGGAAATCGAATCTATGATCATGGATGCAATCTGGGAAAAATTTCATCTTAATGACCTGACTGATGAAGAGAATCAAAAATGGAAACAGATTGATAATGAACTCCTGGAACTGGAATTAAAAACTCTTATGAAAGGTGAAAAAGACAGGGAGATCATCCCCCTGTCTTCTGCTCCTGATCTGTCTGAGCGCACTTTCAGTTCTGTAGAAAAAGAATTCAAAGAACTTGCACTTGAACTGTTTCAGAAACTTTCTTAATTTCGTCCAAAACTTCGTATCTCCTGCCGAACATTATCTTCCATACAATACAGAGGATGACTCACCCAGCCGGTTATACAATTTTACTGCATCATCAATATGCGGATTACCCGTGCCCGGTGCACCAGCTGTTACAAGAATATATTCCACTCCATCAATTTCTGCAAAACTTGCGAGGCAATGACCTGCCTGACTCGTGTATCCGGTCTTGCCTCCTTTGATTTCTCCATCGATCACAGAAGCATCCGGCAAATTTTTAAACATCGTACTGTAAAATGTGATTCCATCCGGATGAATATTGGTTCCGGATGTAGAATGATATGGACTTTCAATGATCTCACGGAAAGTGTCATTTTTTATCGCATAACGAAGCAACAATGCCATATCTTTTGCTGTGCTGTAATGATCTTCTCTGTGCAGTCCTGAAATGGAACTGAAATGAGTACCTGTCATTCCAAGCTTCTCTGCTTTTTCATTCATAAGAGTTACAAAATCACTTACTGAACCCGCAACGGTGTCTGCCAGCGCTACGCAGCACTCTGCACCGGACGGGAGCATGACTCCGTAGAGAAGATCAATTGCCTTCACTGTCTCATTCGGCTGAAATCCAGCCTGCATTGCATCCTGTACATAAAGATCCGCTACCATATCGTTTGTAATCGTAATCTCCTGATTCAGATCCTTGAGATTTTCAATGGCAAGGATTGTAGTCATGATCTTTGTCATAGAGGCCGGATACATCTGTTCTTCACCATTGATATCACCGATGACTTTGCCACTCTTTGCATTCATGAGCACCGCATAAGGGCTGTTGATTCCCGTAATATCCAGTTCCTCGACTGCAGGTTTACGGATACTGTTTACGAAGTTGGTGATTCCTGTTCCCAGTCCCAGATTATGCCCCACGATCATTACAAGAACGACAACTACGATCAGTTCTGCAGCAATCAGACCCTTGAGCCTGCCCTTCTTCTTTCTTCGACCGCTGTTTCTTTTATTTCCTGTATTTGAAGTATTTCTACGTTTCTTATCCGCCATACTGCCCCTTCTTTTCTATTGAAGTTTCTTATTATTGTATCATATTACCACAGAATCCTGTAAAAAACTTTAATATTTTATTAAGAAAGGAAGGGAACCCTGTGATGAGATTGTGTGTAGAGTGTAAGCGGGGGCGGGTGTATCCGGAGTGGGAAAATTCATCAGTTCTAAAGTACTAAGGCTCTGGAATTTTGCTAAGAACGAGCATAAAAATGTCAAACTCGCTTCTCTCAGACAGTGCCATTTTTATGCTCAACGCAAAATCCCAGAACCTAAGTACTTTCACGAACTTCTTCCGGCTTCCCCCTCCCGGATACACCCTCCCCGCCTCCAACCCTTCCCACAAACTCACTCACCAACCCTAAGGAAACACGCCTCCGGCTAGCCTCCCCACAAACTCAGCCTTAAATCACATACTTGTATTCTTGCAACTCCGCATTTTTCTTTTCAGCGTGGCCGACAAGGGGGAGTCCGAGGGGGAACAGCGGCCTTCGCAACTATGAGCAAGTTCCCCCTCGGACATTTCCCATTTGCCAAATAGCGGGACCCCGGGCAGTACCCGGCTCTGCAACTATGAGCGAGTTCCCCCTCGGACAGTTTTCATATTTCCAAATATAAAAAAATATAATAAAGAAAAATAAATTTAGGAAACATAAAAAAAAGACACCCTTCAAAAGGGTATCTTTTTTGTCATTTATTTAGGCGAATTTAGCCGGGTTAACCTTCACACCAGGTCCCATAGTAGGTGTAAGAACGATACTCTTCATGTACTGTCCTTTCAGTGTGCTTGGTCTAGCTTTAACGATCGCCTCAATCAGCGTCTGGAAGTTGTCGCTTAACTGTTCCTCAGTAAAGGAAGCTTTACCGATCGGAACATGAATGATATTGGTTTTGTCAAGACGGTATTCAATCTTACCTGCTTTGATATCATTGATTGCTTTTGTAACGTCCATAGTTACTGTTCCAGCTTTCGGGTTCGGCATAAGACCTTTTGGTCCAAGTACACGACCAAGACGTCCTACAACACCCATCATGTCTGGTGTAGCAACAACAACGTCGAAATCCAGCCATCCTTCGTTCTGAATTCTCGGGATGAGATCTTCTGCTCCTACGTAATCAGCTCCAGCTGCTTTAGCTTCTTCAGCTTTAGCGTCTTTTGCGAATACAAGAACACGAACTTTTTTACCAGTTCCATGAGGCAGAACTACTGCACCACGGATCTGCTGATCTGCATGACGTCCATCGCAGCCTGTACGGATGTGAACTTCGATAGTTTCGTCAAATTTAGCAACTGCGGATTTCTTTACAAGGCTGATAGCCTCAGCGGTATCATATAATGTTGCGCGGTCTACTGCTTTAGCAGCTTCCACGTATTTCTTTCCTCGTTTCATTTCTATAACCTCCTGTGGTA
>NZ_CAKRXI010000071.1 GCF_934424005.1 uncultured Blautia sp. | reverse complement strand
CCGCCGTATACGGAACCGTACGTACGGTGGTGTGAGAGGTCGGGAAAACTTATTTAATTTTCCCTCCTACTCGATTGCATTAAAACTGCAGTATGAAATTCTAGTTATCGGCAGCATCTTCTTCGTTAACCTGGAAGACGTGACGTTTCTTAGCCATTTCATCACTTGCCAGATATTCATCATAAGTAGTGATCTTATCAATAAGTTTGCCGTCAGGAAGAATCTCCATGATGCGGTTGGCAGTTGTCTGAACGAACTGATGGTCGTGAGAAGTGAAAAGAATAACTCCCGGGAATTTGATCAGTCCATTGTTGAGCGCTGTGATGGATTCCATATCCAGATGGTTGGTAGGCTCATCGAGGATCAGAATATTGGCACCGGAGATCATCATTTTGGATAACAGGCAGCGAACTTTTTCTCCACCGGAAAGAACACGAACTTTCTTCACACCATCTTCACCAGGGAAGAGCATTCTGCCGAGGAAACCGCGGACATAAGTTGCATCTTTGATCTCGGAATACTGTGTCAGCCAGTCTGTGATAGTAAGATCATTATCGAATTCCTGAGTGTTGTCCTTCGGGAAATAAGCCTGAGAAGTAGTAACACCCCATTTGTAGGATCCTTCATCTGGCTCCAGTTCGCCGGTAAGGATGCGGAAGAATGTGGTGATAGCCTGCTCATTGGCACCAACAAAGGCAACTTTATCATCATGGCCAAGTGTAAAACTGATATTGTCCAGAACTTTTACGCCATCAATAGTTTTAGAGAGATTTTCGACCATAAGCACTTCATTGCCAATCTCACGGTTTGGACGGAAGTCAATGTATGGATACTTACGACTGGAAGGACGCATATCATCCAGCTGGATTTTTTCCAGGGCACGCTTACGGGAGGTTGCCTGTTTGGATTTGGAAGCATTGGCACTGAATCGGGAAATAAATTCCTGCAGCTCTTTGATTTTTTCCTCTTTCTTTTTATTGGCTTCTTTCATCTGTTTAATAAGAAGCTGACTGGATTCAAACCAGAAATCATAGTTTCCGGCATACAGCTGGATCTTGCCATAGTCAATATCGGCAGTATGTGTGCAGACCTTATTAAGAAAATAACGGTCATGGGATACAACGATGACAGTATTGTCAAAGTTGATCAGAAATTCTTCAAGCCATTCGATTGCCGGAAGATCCAGATGGTTGGTAGGCTCATCGAGAAGAAGAATGTCCGGATTGCCGAACAGAGCCTGTGCAAGAAGAACTTTGACTTTCTGACTACCGGTCAGGTCAGCCATTTGTGTATAGTGGAGTTCGGTTTCGATGCCCAGTCCGTTCAGAAGAGTAGCAGCATCAGATTCTGCCTCCCATCCGTTCATTTCTGCGAATTCACCTTCAAGTTCGCTGGCACGGATACCGTCTTCATCTGTAAAATCTTCTTTTGCATAGATCGCTTCTTTTTCCTTCATGATTTCATAAAGTCTGGCATTTCCCATGATAACGGTATCCAGTACGTTGAAAGAATCATATTTGAAGTGGTCCTGCTGCAGGAAGGAGAGACGCTGGCCAGGAGTGATCACAATATCTCCATTGGTCGGCTCGAGCTGTCCGGAAAGGATTTTAAGGAAAGTGGATTTACCGGCACCGTTTGCTCCGATCAGACCGTAGCAGTTGCCTTCGGTAAATTTGATGTTGACATCCTCAAAGAGGGCTTTTTTGCCAACACGTAAAGTGATATTATTTGCTGAAATCATAAGGTACCTCTTTTCTTCATTATGGTTTCGAATTAAGTTTTCGATCATTGAACAGTAACTGGCCTGTTTTTGGCCATTCATTCCCATTTTACAGTAAAGTGGAGATTTTGCAAGCCTTAAATCATAAAAACATTGAATTTACACAGAGGAATTGCTATAATTTAAGAAAGTTTGCTGGAGAGTTACGGGTAACAGAAAGAGGAAACGGAGTATGTTGATAACCAGAGAATGCGATTATGCTGTGCGGGTGCTCCGCGCAATGGCAGAGGAAAAGAGAGTCAGCGTAAATGAAATCTGTGAAAAAGAACTGATCACAGCACCTTTTGCATACAAAATCCTGAAAAAACTGCAGAAATCAGGAATGGTCAGAGGGTATCGTGGCGTTCATGGGGGATATTCTCTGAACTGTGATCTTGATCAGATAACACTTTATGATGTTTATACAACGATCGATCCGGGAATGTTCATTATTGACTGCCTGGAACCAGGATATGACTGTGCCAGAAACGGCGCAGACGGACAGACCTGTTCTGTTCACTGTGAACTCGCGGAAATTCAGGAAGAACTGTGCAGGATGCTGAAGCGTAAATCCCTGAAAAAACTTATAAATGGCTAACTTTTTTGTATGTAAATAGATACAGAAAATGCGTAATCCCGATTGGACAATTGCAATAGTGTATGCTATAATAACCAGTGGACTTTTAGACCGTTTTAGTGGTCTGAAATAAATAAAATTTTCATCATACCTTTAAGGAGGAAAACAAACTATGGCAAGAAAGATGAAAACCATGGATGGTAACCATGCAGCCGCTCATGCTTCTTATGCATATTCAGATGTAGCTGCTATCTACCCGATCACTCCTTCATCTGTTATGGCGGAAGCAACAGATGAGTGGGCAACTCAGGGAAGAAAGAACATCTTTGGACAGGAAGTACAGGTTACAGAGATGCAGTCTGAGGCAGGTGCTGCAGGTGCAGTACACGGATCTCTGGCAGCAGGTGCCCTGACAACTACTTATACTGCATCCCAGGGTCTTCTTCTGATGATCCCGAACCTTTACAAAATTGCTGGTGAGCAGCTTCCGGGCGTTATCAATGTATCTGCTCGTGCACTTGCTTCTCACGCACTTTCCATTTTCGGAGATCATTCCGACGTTATGGCCTGTCGTCAGACCGGATGTGCAATGCTCTGCGAATCATCTGTACAGGAAGTTATGGACCTGACACCAGTTGCTCATCTGGCAGCAATCAAAGGCAAAGTTCCGTTCATCAATTTCTTTGATGGATTCCGTACATCTCACGAGATCCAGAAGATTGAGACATGGGATTATGAAGATCTGAAGGATATGGCAGACATGGATGCTATCCAGGCATTCCGTGATCATGCACTTAATCCGAATCATCCATGTCAGAGAGGTTCAGCTCAGAACCCTGATATCTTCTTCCAGGCAAGAGAAGCATGTAACCCGTTCTATGATGCTCTTCCGGCAGTAGTTCAGGAATACATGGACAAAGTTAATGAAAAGATCGGAACAGATTACAAACTGTTCAACTACTATGGAGCTGAGGATGCTGAACATATCATCATCGCTATGGGTTCCGTAAACGATACAATCGAAGAGACAATTGATTACCTTGCTGCAGCAGGCAAAAAAGTTGGTGTTGTTAAAGTTCGTCTTTACAGACCATTCTGCGCACAGGCACTGATCGATGCTATTCCGGATTCTGTAAAACAGATCAGCGTTCTTGACAGAACAAAAGAGCCAGGAGCACTTGGCGAGCCTCTGTACCTTGACGTTGTTGCTGCATTAAAAGACAGCAAGTTCAAAGATGTTAAGATCTTTACAGGACGTTATGGCCTTGGTTCCAAAGATACTACACCGGCACAGATCGTTGCAGTATATGAGAACACAACTAAAGAAAAATTCACAATCGGTATCGTTGATGACGTTACAAACCTTTCTCTTGAAACAGGTGCTCCGATTGTTACAACACCAGAAGGAACTACAAACTGTAAGTTCTGGGGTCTTGGAGCTGATGGTACTGTAGGTGCTAACAAGAACTCCATCAAGATCATTGGTGACAACACAGACATGTATGCTCAGGCTTACTTCGACTATGACTCCAAGAAGTCCGGTGGTGTTACAATGTCTCACCTTCGTTTCGGTAAGAAACCGATCAAATCCACATACCTGATCCACAAAGCAAACTTTGTTGCATGTCACAATCCGTCCTATGTAAACAAATACAATATGGTTCAGGAACTTGTTGATGGTGGTACATTCCTTCTTAACTGCGCATGGGATATGGAAGGACTTGAAAAACATCTCCCAGGACAGGTAAAAGCATTCATCGCTAACCATGATATCAAATTCTACACCATCGACGGTGTGAAGATCGGTATCGAAACTGGTATGGGACCAACACGTATCAACACAATCCTTCAGTCTGCATTCTTCAAACTTACAGGAATCATTCCGGAAGAGCAGGCAATCGAACTGATGAAAGCAGCTGCAAAAGCTACTTACGGACGTAAAGGTGATGACGTTGTTCAGAAAAACTGGGCAGCTATCGATGCCGGTGCAAAACAGGTTGTAGAAGTTAAAGTTCCGGAAAGCTGGAAAGATGCAGAAGATGAAGGTCTCTTCATGGCTCATGCAACTCACGGTGCTCAGGAAGCTCAGGACTTCGTAAACAACATCCAGTGCAAGATCAATGCTCAGGAAGGTAACACACTCCCTGTATCTGCATTTACAGAATATGTTGATGGTACTACACCATCCGGAACAGCAGCATACGAAAAACGTGGTATCGCTGTAAACGTACCGGTATGGCAGCCAGAAAACTGTATCCAGTGTAACCGTTGTGCTTATGTCTGCCCACACGCAGCAATCCGTCCGGTAGCACTGACAGAAGAAGAAGCAGCAAACGCTCCAGAAGGAATCGCTACTCTTCCGATGACTGGTATGAAAGATTATAAATTTACCATGACTGTATCAGCTTATGACTGTACAGGATGTGGTTCCTGTGCAAATGTCTGCCCAGGCAAGAAAGGTGCAAAAGCCCTTGCTATGGAAAACATGGAAGCAAACGCAGGACTTCAGAAATTCTTCGATTA
>NZ_CAKRXI010000070.1 GCF_934424005.1 uncultured Blautia sp. | reverse complement strand
GATGGAAATAAATACCCAGTGTTAACTGGGAGAAAGGAAAAATCCAATTACCATCTAAGATAATTGGATTATACGTGCCAGATATGGCAGATAAAAGAATCATGACACCGGAAGAAAAAGCACTTTTACAGGCAAAACACCGCCAGGAAGAAGCAGAAGCAAGAAACCGAAAAAAAGAGCGTGATGCCAGAACACACCGCTTAGTCCAGGAAGGAGCCATTCTGGAAAGTATTGTTCCCCATATTAAAGAAATGGATTTGGATTCCTTGAAACGGGAGCTGATGATCCGGCTACGGGGAATGTAAACGCACAAGTTCTACTCCCAAAGGGCGCACTTACTCACCACCTGATAAATCAGGCAGTGGTATCCCATTCGGGGCTCGTGCGCTCTGCCGAGGGCTTTATCCGCTGTTGCAGGCAACATCGAAAGGAGGTACCAGATATGGCAATTTATCATATGCAATCCAAAGTCGTCAGCCGTGGTTCCGGTCGGTCTGCTGTTGCTGCTTCTGCTTATATGAGCTGTAGCCGCATGTATAATGATTACGATGGCATCCAGCATGACTATACCAGAAAGCATGGTCTGATCTATCAGGAAGTGATGCTTTCACCAATGGCTCCATCGGAATGGAATGACCGGGAACAACTCTGGAATGCTGTGGAAGAAACCGAAAAGACCAAAGACAGCCGACTGGCAAGAGAATTTGTTGTCGCACTCCCTGTTGAATTGGATAAAAACAGCAATATTTCTCTTCTTCAGAATTTTATTCAAAGGAACTTTGTAGATATGGGAATGTGCGCTGATTTTGCCATTCACGATACAGATGGTCACAATCCCCATGCACACATCCTTCTTACTGTCCGACCACTAAATGAAAATGGAACATGGCAATATAAAACTGAAAAAGAATATCTCTGTATCAAAGATGGGGAAGAAAAAGGATTTACTGCTTCTGAATTTAAAATTGCTCAAAAACAGGGATGGGAAAAGCAATATCACTATAAAGTTGGGAAAAAGAAAGTATATCTGACTTCTTCTGTTGCACAGGAAAAAGGATATGAACGAATTGATAAACACCCTAAAAGCAGCCGATATGGCAGACAGAATCCTATTTCTGAACAATGGAACAGTGATGAACAACTCTGCATCTGGCGGGCAAACTGGGCAGATGCCGTAAATAAAATGCTTTCCCATAATCAGATAAATGCCGCCATTGATCACCGCAGCTTTGCAGCTCAGGGAATCACCGAACAGCCAACCATCCATGAGGGCTACATTGCCCAGAATATGGAAAAGAATGGCATAATATCAGACCGTTGTGAAATCAACCGTCAGATTCGTGCAGATAACAAAATGCTCCGGGAATTAAAAGCTCAGGTAGCAAAATTGGCTGAAGCTGTAGAAAAATCTATTCCGATAATTGCAGAAACATTGGAAGCGATCCGCAATCATATGATTTTTACACAATATCATTTACTTCACAATGAAATGCAAAAAGAAGTGATACATGACTGGATGAATCATTTTAATCCAATACTGAATAAATACAACACCGTCAAAAAGAAACTCAAAGCGAAAGTTACAGAACGGAAAGAACTGAATGTGCAAAAGGATAAAACCAGTATTTTGAATCCCATCCAGCATATAAAATTGAATCAACAGCTTACCACTGTTACAGAAGAAATCGAAGAACTGAAATCACAGAAAGAACAGCTAATCTTCCAGGCACAATGCTCTACCGATAAAGATATGACGAATCTATCCAAGAAATATGACCAGATGAATAAAAATCTGGATATCTTGGATTCTCAGGACACTTCGCTCAAAAAGCAGCTAAAAAAAGATGCTTCCGCTTTCCGGGAAGAAAAATTTCGTCCTGATCCAGAACAATATACAGAATTACTGGATACCAGAATCCAGATACGTCCTGCTTTCCGGGATAAGCTGATTGAACAGCTTAAAGGAACTTTTGGTAAATATTATGACTATCACCGTCGTGATATTGCAGCCGATGAAGTAGATTATCTCAATGTGGAAGATCCTGATGTTTTTTCCCATCGTGCATGGGAACTTGAATATCAGAGGAAACAGGAGATACGACGAAATCAGCCTGCTCGATCTAAGAAAAAGTCACATGATATGGAATTGTGATTTTTACAAAATGGTATACATTAAAGGACTGTTGCTCATAGAAATAATAGTTCTACAGAACAGCAGTCCTTCTCAAATAATTCAATATATTTCTGACTTCGTGTATTTCTTGATTCTCCCAATCCGTTCCCAGTTTTCCGGGAATCCCATTCTCTCAAGTATTTCTTTATGTATTGGATGCTTTTTGAAGCACACTTTTAAATCATGAAAGAATGTGCGAAAATCTTCATCTGACAAAAGTAGCTTTAAAATAATAACCTGTGCATAGAGATCATTCTTACCGTATTTATAACGCCCTTTTTCCTTTGATATCTGTAAACGCTCATAAATATTTCTATCCAACAACGCATCTTTTGTCCGAAAGTCAAACAACCGATCATTATGAGCACAAACATTTCTGAATTTTGTCATAACCGCCAGCATTTTTCCCAGTTCATTTACCTTCAGAGGTCCAAAGTCCTGACAGACTTTAATCTGTATACGCCCCTTCTGACTGGCATATATTTTTGATAACTGCCCGATTGTCAGGACATTCATCAGCACCCACAATGGAACGTATTGATATATCGTCATGTAATGCCGAATATAAACGTAGTCGCTGTCATGTCGTAGCTGCCCGGACATAATCTTTAACATTTTATTTATCACATTTTTCTTCTTGCCTGTATAGTCATAATTATTCACATTCAGATAGTCTGACTGTAAATCCCCATATTCATTACAAAAATGATATGATAAGGATGATTTTATGTTTCGTTCTGCTACTAAAATATATTTAAGGAAAATATTTCTCAAATCATTATCAAAGTTATACAATTCGTAAATATCTTCAAATGTTGTTCCTCTTTGAAATTGGTCGTTGTTTGACTCCTTAAATATCTCTTTATAGCCATTGATCAGTGGAAAATATCCGATTTTAAGCAATGTTCTTCTGGCATATTCTTTATCAGAAATTATTAAACCTTTCTGTTCTTCCAGAAAAGTAATCTGTTCATCATATGTTAAAAATTGCTTTTTATTCAAGTTTTCCACCACCTTTCATCTGCTTTACCAATTTATCCGTATAAATAACGAAAGGCTCCCGCAGGAGCCTTCCGGACTATGGGCTTCTCAAGTTTCCATAGTGCGATCACTGAGTATATCTTAGCCTTTCCAAACAAGTTTGTCAAGGAGAATATACCCATTTTAGTTTATGTGCGTCCATATTAAATAATGCGAGTATTGGGTTAAATATACACAATTTCATTTAACACAATCTCTTCCGCAGCATTCCTAATATTATTGACTGCACCAACCCATGCCATCTGATCACGTACTTTCAGTTCTTCTGTAATTGCCTGTCTTTCCATCATCTGATCTACCAGTACTTCCATTCTTTCATTTGCCTGCTGATCTACTTCATTCAAATGTGCTGTTAATTTGCCCGTCAGCAGATAAGAGGAATATAACCCTGATCGATGTTCTTTCAGAAAACTTTTTCTAAGCATTCCATACTTTCCATAATGTGCTTCTTCCTGTTCTTTCAATTCCAGATCCGGCAAATAATAATCTCTGCATAATGTATAGCTGATTCCTGTTTTCTCATCTGTAATATGTTTTTTCATTTTGTATTCCTTTCCGGCAAATGTGCCCTGTAATAAATCCTACTCCGTTTCCCGGTTAACATTGCCCCACCCCATGAAGTATGGTAAAATAGGGCTATTAAAATGAAACCGGAGGTGCCACATGGCTATCAATTCCAATAATGTTCAGGTCTATACTACTCTTTCCAAAGAACTGGTCGCTGAGATTGATAAGGATGCGAAAGAGAACTTTCGTACACGTTCCCAGCAGATCAATATGATTCTGACCGAGTATTATAAGACCAGAATGACAGCCAATCATGAATCCAAGTAAAACACTGAATCTCCTGAAAACACAGGAAATATCAGTGTTTTCTTATGCTTTCCCTTAATTATAAGGTTCATGGGAACCATAGTTATTTCCAAAACTGATATTGATAGCAATCGGCTTCCCCATCTGCACTGCCTGTCGGACAAGATAATCGATCCCTTCCATCAGTTCCGTTGTCCTTGGAAAAGAATTTTCTCGTGCATTTCTCATCTTTACAACCAGAAGTTCACTTTCATACGCAACACCACGGTTCACTCCACCTGATGCTCTCCCATTTCCCGCTGCAATTCCAAGAACTGCAGTACCATGTCCACTGAAATCCCTGGACGGAACAAGGCGCCTGCCCTCAGTTTCTTCAAGTGCAAGCGCCTTATCTATTTCTTCTTTTGTATATTCTGTTCCTGTCACATAACTTTCTGGTGGATTTCCATTCACACTCTGATCCCATAATCGCAGAATCCGACTGCTGCCGTCCTCGTTCCGGAAATCCGGATGAAAATAGTCCACTCCGGAATCAACAATACCGACCAGAATCCCCTCGCCGGTCAGCCCATTTAACTCAGCCTGCACTGGCAGGATACAGCTCGCCTCTCTCCCTTCAAAAGTCTCAAAATAAAGTCTTTTCGGCTTTTCTATAAATTCCACCTGCTCTCTGTCAGAGTATGCATCAAGCTCCGTTTCTGGTAAAGTAACCACAGCATAACCGCCAAGCAGCGGAACTACCTGAATTCCATCACCACCAAGTCCTCTTTCCGGTTCACTGTATTTTACGATCACATCCCACAGCCTGGTCGTAGAATCATATCCGACATTCAGATTTTCCGACTTCGCCCGCTCCTGTGGCGTAGCATCCATTGCAAGGTTTAAAAGATTATCAAGTTTCTGATCCGGCATAAATATCTCATTTCCATTCATGCATTTATTTATTGTATGTAAAGCTTTTGACCAAAACCATAAATTTTACAAAGATTTTTCATTACTATGCATTCCTGCTTTACAATCTCTCACTATAATGAAAACAAATCAAAAAACAATTACTTTTCATTAAGAAATGAGGGATTACAATGTATAAAACAATATGGAACTATGTCAGCAAACATTCAAAAAAATCTTCTAGCGCATCCGTTTTTCTTCCTGTTCTGGTACTCGAATGAACAGTTCTCGGACTTTTTGCCGGTGCTCTGATCTGTCTGTTTCTTCACAATACAACGGCACTTGTCAAAGCGACCATTGTTCTTTGTTCCGGTGGCTATGCAGGTCTGATCTTTGGATTCCTGGGCGGCATCTTCTATATCTACAAAGATGCCGCAAGTCTTCCTCATACCGCCACTGGTTTATACAACCATCAGAATACGCACTTAGCCTAATGCCACATCTAATATCATCATTAACGTAAATCCAACTGCAAAGAAAATCGTTCCAATATTCGAATGTTCCCCGGCAGACATCTCAGGGATCAGTTCCTCCACAACAACATAGAGCATGGCTCCCGCCGCAAAGCTCAGAAGATATGGCAATGCCGGGACGATCAGTCCTGCTGCCAGGATTGTGATCACTGCCCCAATCGGTTCCACGATTCCTGATAAAACACCACCAATGAATGCCTTTGTTTTTCCCATTCCCTCAGAACGCAGAGGCATGGAAATAATCGCCCCCTCCGGGAAATTCTGGATTGCAATTCCAAGTGACAGTGCAAGTGCCCCCATCAACGTAATCTGCACGTTTCCGGTCAGATAACCAGCATAAACGACACCGACTGCCATTCCTTCCGGGATATTATGAAGTGTAACTGCCAATATAAGCATAGTCGTTTTTTGCAGACGACTCTTCGGTCCTTCCGCCTTATCTGTTTGTTGATGCAGGTGTGGAATAATATGATCCAACAAAAGCAGGAATAGCACCCCTGCCCAGAAGCCAACTGCTGCCGGTACAAAAGAGAGCTTTCCCATTCCTTCTGACTGTTCAAGTGCAGGGATCAGCAGGCTCCACACAGATGCTGCTACCATGACACCCGCAGCAAACCCGGTCAGACAGCGCTGTACCCACTGGTTCAGGTCTTTTTTCATAAAAAAGACACAGGCCGCACCGGCTGATGTGCCGATAAACGGAATCAAAATTCCATAAAATACGTTTAAATTCATTCTTCTCCTCCCTTGCGCATTTTATGATTGTCATTCAG
>NZ_CAKRXI010000069.1 GCF_934424005.1 uncultured Blautia sp. | reverse complement strand
CACAAAAAATCGCCGAACCCTAGTAAAATCAAGAGGTACAGCGATTTTTTTGTTTAGTAACTGTCAAAGACAGGATTTTATAACGATGTGAAAAATAAGTCAAACAGAGGTGACAGAAATGAAATTATCTTTTCCGGTATGCATTCCGAATACAGACGAAACTATCATGGCATGGTGCCAGAATTATCCAATGCGTCGTAAAACCCCTTGCTTTAGCTACGGGGATATAAGACGCGTCCATCGAATTTACGCAAGTAATTGAAGATGGACAAAACAATGATTGTATTAATTGCAAAAATATAACATAATACAAATATGAACACAACATATAAATCCAATAACAATATCGTCTATTCCTGTAAGTATCATGTGGTATGGTGCCCAAAATATAGACGAAAAGTATTAACGAATGGTGTAGATGTCCGGCTGAAGGAGCTGCTCACAGAGTATGCTGCAAATCTTTCTGCAGACATTCTGGAAATGGAGATCATGCCAGATCATGTTCATATGCTGCTGGAAGTAGATCCTCAGCTGGGCATCCACAAAGCTGTAAAATCTTTCAAAGGCTATACGTCCAGGATCTTAAGACAGGAATTTCCGTATCTTAAAACCAAAATGCCGACTCTGTGGACAAACAGCTATTTTGTATCTACCGTGGGCGGTGCCCCGCTGGAAACAGTAAAGCAGTATATTGAGAACCAGAAAACATCGCAGAGACAAAAGGACAAGATGGGATAATGCAAAAAGGAATCAAATTTAGGATCTACCCGAACAGAAAACAGAAAAACCTCATCCACAGGACACTGGGATGCTGCCGGCTCATCTATAACCGGGGGCTTGCCATGCGTAAGGAAGGCTATGAAAATGGGAAAAAGATCGGCTATACCCAGACGTCCGCCATGCTGACGGAACTGAAAAAACAGGAAGAGTTTGCTTTTCTGAAGGAAGCGGATTCCATTGCATTACAGCAGTCTTTACGGGATCTCGACCGGGGATTTGTGAATTTTTTTCAAAAGAGGGCGTCCCATCCAATCTTCAAAAGTAAACATAACCGGTTCCAGTCATACAGGACCATAAACCAAAAAGATAATATCCGCATTGTGGGAAGATATATCAAACTTCCAAAACTTGGTTTTGTCAAAGTGCGTCAGTCGATGGAAATTGGAAAGATCCATCATGTGACCATTGAGCATACGCCGTCAGGAAAATATTTTGCGGTCCTGAATGTTGACTTCGAACCGGACTCACGTCAAAATAATGGCGGAATGATCGGGATTGATGTTGGGATCAAAGAGTTCTATTCTGACAGTAACGGGAATGCAGTATCAAATCCCGGATATCTGGAACGCTCTATGCGAAAACTCATAAGAGAGCAGCGCAGACTTTCCCGGAAGCAGAAAGGTTCCCAGAACCGCGACAAACAGCGGATCAGAGTTGCCAGAGTACATGAGAAGATAACCAATCAAAGGAATGATTTCCTGCAGAAACAGTCAACGCTGCTGGTGCGTGAAAACCAAACCATCTGTATCGAAGACCTGAATGTGAAGGGGATGCTCCGTAACCATAAACTGGCAAGATCCATAGCAAGTGTTTCCTGGGCAAAGTTTTTCAAAATGCTGGAATATAAGGCAGTCTGGTATGGAAATGAGATCTGCAGAGTACCAACGATGTATCCGAGCAGCCAGACCTGCAGCTGCTGTGGCTGCCAGAATCCTCTGGTAAAAGATCTGCGTATTCGTATCTGGGAGTGTCCAGAATGTCACGTGGTCCATGACCGGGATATGAATGCAGGCATCAATATCCTGAAAAAAGGACTGCAGATGCAGTATGCATAAAGACAAAAACTGTACCGTAGGGCATACGGGAACAGTATAATCCAGCTTGTGGACACTGTGTAAGACATTGCAGTACCGTAAGGTATTCACCAATGCAGTAGTGGTAGAAGCAAGAATCCCCCTGCTTTAGCTGTGGGGAGTGTCAATAGAGATAGGAATGTATGAAAGAAAGGAAAACTGGAATGACGACAACTACGTTGTGTTACATAGAAAATGATAATAAATATCTGATGCTTCACAGAGTAAAAAAGAAGAATGACATGAACGAAGGCAAATGGATCGGCGTCGGCGGGCATGTGGAAAGCCAGGAAACGCCTGAGGAATGTCTCGTGCGTGAAGTGAAGGAAGAAACAGGACTTACGCTCACCTCGTATAAATTTCGCGGGCTGGTAACGTTTATAAACAGCGAATGTGAATCCGAGCTTATGTGCGTGTTTACAGCGGACGGATATACAGGTGAACTGATCGAATGCAATGAGGGTGAGCTTTGTTGGATCGACAAAGCCAGGGTATCGGAACTTCCTGCCTGGGAAGGGGATAAAGTGTTTCTTGATCTGCTTCTTTCAGGCGAAGAACGCTTTTTTTCGGTGAAATTGCAGTATGAAGGTGACAGACTTGTCGAAACGAAGATCAATTTGTATTGAGAAGGGAACTTACAAGATGGATAAAAATAAACAATGGATCGATCTGATCGTGGAACTGCAGAGTCTTGCACAGGCAGGGCTTACCTATGGAAGAGATGTTTATGATAAAGAACGTTATGAACGCATCCGGGATATTTCTGCTGAAATGATGGCTGAGCTTTCCGGTGTGCCAGTGGAAAAAGTAAAAGATAGAGGTGTTTTTTTCATAACACCTGGGAGCACGCAGAGTCAGGAAATGTCTCTTATATTTTGCTAGACTGTAATCACCAGGAAGGGAGGGAGTGAAAGCATGAACTGGATACAGGGAATACAGAGAGCAATTGATTATGTAGAAGCGAATATAACAGAAGAAATTGACTTCGAAGAAGTGGCAAAACAGGCGTATTCGTCTTCGTTTCATTTTCAGAGAGTCTTCGGTATTTTGTGCGGATTTTCGCTTGGTGATTATATTCGTATGCGCCGCCTTTCCCTGGCAGGCGAAGAACTGTCGAAGGGAAATGTAAAGATCATCGACATAGCAATAAAATACGGATATGATACGCCGGAAAGTTTTTCGCGTGCCTTTACCCGATTTCATGGCGTTGCACCAAGTGAAGCAAAACACAGCGGCAAAGTCAGAATCTTTACTCCCCTGTCTGTAAAATTAACCTTAACAGGAGGCAGTAAAATGGATTACAGAATTGAGAAGAGAGAAGCGTTTCAGGTTGTCTGCAAGAGAAAAAGAGTTGGAAAACCACAGTCGGCAAATGCCACGCCTGATATTACTGCAATGTGGCAGGAGTACGGTGCGGACGGAACAATGGGAAGGTTGATCGCCTGCATGCCGGAGAATCCGGTGATGAAAGGTCTGCTTGGGATTTGTTTTTCTTCTGAGCTTAATGCGAAGCAGTTTCCTTATGGAATTGGTGTGGAGTATGATGGAAGAAAAGTCGATGACGACCTGGAAATCGTGACAATCCCGGCGAATACTTATGCGGTATTTACGAGCAAAGGAAAGATGCCGGATGCGTTTATCGAGACTTATCATAAGATCGTCACAGAATTTTTCCCGCAGAGCGCACAGTATGAGTATGCGGAGAATGTGGAGTTTGAGGTCTACTCATCACAGGATGTCTCAGATCCGAATTACCAGTGCGAGATCTGGATCGCGGTGAATGAGAAAGCAGAATAATGAGGATTTAAAAAAGTGGAACGTCTTCTGATGAACAGGAAAAGTTCCGCTTTTTACGTTATATTGATGTAGAAGGAATTGGATTCCCGAGGATAAAATGATATAATAAGAAATCATTTATGAAAGGAAATCATGAAATGAAAATATACGAAGTCAGGGAAAGAACGCCCCGGCTGGCAGCAGATCTTTTGGATATCTGGAAAGCATCTGTCCGTGCGACACATCATTTTCTTTCGGATGCGGAGATAACTCAGATTAAAGAATATGTTCCACAGGCATTGCGGGGTGTCTCACATCTGATCATTATGGAAATACCTGATATCAGATCAATGAGGCAGAGAGTGAAGAGTTGCTTCATGAATGGGCATCAAACTGGAATGATGTTACAGATTTCGAATTTATTTCTGTCATAAGCAGTCAGGAAATGAGCGATAAAATGGCGAAGAAATAAAAATGAAGTAAAGTAGAGAAGGAGAAACTATGAAAACACGCGAAGAGGTACTGAAATTTGGTATGTCTTTCAAAAATGTATATGAAGAACGTCCATTCAAAGATCCAAACTGGCAGCTGGTGAGGGTGAAAGGAAGTAAGAAAGCCTTCCTCTGGATCTACGAAAAAGACGGATATATCAATCTTAATGTAAAGGTGAATCCGGAGTGGCGTGACTTCTGGCGGTCTGCGTATGATGCCGTGATCGCAGGTTATCATCAGAATAAAGAGCACTGGAACACGATTATTCTGGATGGCAGTATACCGGATAAAGATATCAAAAGAATGATCGCCGAAAGCTATGATATCATCACAGACAGTCCGACGAAACGGATCTACGAAGCAGTCAAACGAATCCCAAAAGGTCATGTTGCAACCTATGGAAAAGTGGCAGAGATGGCAGGCAATGCGAAGATGTCAAGAGCAGTTGGAAATGCCCTGCACAAAAATCCGGATCCGGAGCACATCCCGTGTTTTCGCGTAGTAAATGCGAAGGGAGAACTGGCAGGAGCATTTGCGTTTGGCGGGGCAAAGTCACAGGCGAAACTCCTTGAGGAAGATGGCGTAGAAGTAGTCGATGGTAGAGTTGATCTGAAGAAATATGGCATTTGATGAACTTTTTATAGATTTTCATAAAAATAAAAAATGAAATCTTTTTGGAAAATATCAGAAAGGTTTCATTGGCCGCGCACCCGATCACGGAAGAAGAAATGATCAAGCTTGAGAAAATCCATGGCAAACTGCTGCCGATTGGTTCCGGGATTTTTGTGAAACTGGCATTCCAGTCAGTAAAAAAATATCCCAAGGAATGCCGCAGAGCACATATGGACATTGACCACCGTGTGAGGAATGCAGTCGCGAAATGTAAGATCACGGAGAAATGAATATAACTGTGCACAGTAACTATAGATTAATGGAGGGAAAATCATGAAAACACGCAGATTAGGCAAAACTGGTCTTATGGTAAGTGAAGTTGGATTTGGCGGTGAATGGCTGGAGCGGCATCCGGAGGAGGAGAGCATTGAGCTGATCCGTTATGCGTCTTCGAAGGGAATCAACATCCTGGACTGCTGGATGGCAGATCCGAAATCCAGGAACATCATTGGCGAGGGAATCAAAGAAAACCGTGACCAGTGGTTTATCCAGGGACATATTGGTTCTACATGGAAGGACGAGCAGTATTTCCGTACCAGAGATATGAAGTATGTGCGTCCGGCGTTTGAGGATTTATTAAAGCGTCTGCAGACAGACTATATTGATCTTGGGATGATCCATTATGTGGATTCCGAAGAAGAATGGGAGCAGATCCAGCATTCTGATTATCTCCAGTATGTGATGGAATTAAAAAACAATGGTGTGATCCACCACATCGGTATGAGCTCCCACAATCCGAAGGTTGCAGTCAAAGCAGCAGAATCCGGTTATGTGGAGATGATCCTTTTCAGCATCAATCCGGCATTCGACATGCTTCCGGCAAGTGAAAATATTGATACGATGTTTGCAGAGGAATTTGACACAAGCCTCAAAGGAATCGATCCGGACCGTGCGCGCTTGTACAAAGTCTGTGAGCAGAATGACGTGGGAATCACTGTTATGAAAGGATTTGCGGGCGGCAGACTGTTTGACGAAAAGCGCTCCCCGTTTGGTGTGAGCTTGACACCGGTGCAGTGCATTCATTATGCCCTGACCAGACCGGCAGTCTGTTCTATCATGTGCGGCTATGACACAAAAGAGCAGGTAGACCAGGCTGCTGCATATGAAACTGCAACCGAAGAAGAAAAAGATTATGCATCTGTGATCGCAAATGCACCATTTCATTCTTATCGTGGAGAATGTACATACTGCGGTCACTGCAAACCATGTGTTTCCAATCTGGATATCGCAATGATTAACAAATTTTATGACCTCGCAACCATGCAGCCGGAAGTTCCGGCAACCGTTCAGTCCCATTACGAACTGCTGGAACACAAAGCTTCCGAATGCATCACCTGTCACGCCTGCGAATCCCGCTGTCCATTCGGTGTCCCGATCGCAGAGAGGATGGAAAAGACAGCGAAATTGTTTGGATGTTAAAAGTAAGGAAAATGAGTAGCGACACATTTTATCCAATAAAAAGTCGTTATAAAATTTGTGCATGAATGGAGAGGAAAGTAATGTTCAGACCGATTCGAAGAAAGAAAAAAGAAATGGATCTTGATGCTGCGAAAGAACTTTTGCAGTGCAGCAGACGTGGCGTGCTTGCGGTAAATGGAGATGATGGATATCCATACGCGATTCCCATCAATTACTTCTATGACAGCAATGCCGGGAAAATATATTTCCATGGAGCACGTGCCGGTCACAAAGTCGATGCCTTGAAAGCAAGCGACAAGGTATGCTTCACCGTTTACGGAAATGAAACTGTAAAAGAAGAAGCATGGGCACCGTTTGTGCAGAGCACGGTTGTATTTGGCAGATGCCATCTGTTGGAAGAAGGCACAGAAGCAACAGAGATTCTTAAGAAAATCGCCAGGAAATACTATCCGAATGAACAGCTGATCGATGAAGAAATTGAACGTTCAGGAAAAGCCGTGCAGCTCTTTGCGATAGAGATTGAGCATATCAGCGGTAAAGAGATACAGGAGAAGTGAATGAAATAAAAACTGGAGAGATGCTATGAATAATAAAAAAATCCCTCTGGGATCATTAATTTCCACAATTTCCGGGGTCAACAGTTTTGTCCATTTTTGACGATAATCATATTCTCTCATATTTTTTTACCCATCTTCTAT
>NZ_CAKRXI010000068.1 GCF_934424005.1 uncultured Blautia sp. | reverse complement strand
GGGCTTGACCAAGAAAGCATGGTCAGAATTGATTCGGTTGGTTGTCAACATGTATGTAGTTTTGAAGGTGTGATACATCTTCTATAGCAAAGAAATTTGCAAGGCCCAGTGGCTCAGTTGGTTAGAGCGCCGCCCTGTCACGGCGGAGGTCGTGAGTTCGAGTCTCATCTGGGTCGTTCATACCGAAAGGTATGTACGTTAATTAAATATGTGGGATCTTAGCTCAGCTGGGAGAGCATCTGCCTTACAAGCAGAGGGTCATAGGTTCGAGCCCTATAGGTCCCATATAAACCATGGGTGGATTCCCGAGTGGCCAAAGGGGGCAGACTGTAAATCTGTTGGCACCGCCTTCGAAGGTTCGAATCCTTCTCCACCCACTAAGCCTTATCATTGGCTAAGCCGATGTGGCTCAATTGGCAGAGCAGCTGATTTGTAATCAGCAGGTTATCGGTTCGAGTCCGATCATCGGCTTTAAACTTCATAATTATCGCGGGGTGGAGCAGTCTGGAAGCTCGTCGGGCTCATAACCCGAAGGTCACAGGTTCAAATCCTGTTCCCGCTATTTTGCCCAGATAGCTCAGTTGGTAGAGCAGAGGACTGAAAATCCTCGTGTCGCTGGTTCGATTCCGGCTCTGGGCATTTACCTTGCATAAGGTAATGAACGGCTGTTAGAAAAAGCCTGAGCAGTTACCTTGTAAGAGGTAATGTAAAATTGAATATGGGATATTAGCTCAGTTGGTAGAGCACTTGACTTTTAATCAAGTTGTCCGGGGTTCGAATCCCCGATGTCTCATGAATTTAAGGTACTATCATAACGATAGTACCTTTTTTAGGTTCTATAAATTATGTGTTTGGCATATATTATATTACATGTGTAGTAGTGGGAAGTGCGCAGTCCTGATACTGGACATGCTGACTGGAACTTAAATGACTGGAAATAGAAGGAGGATCATTATGAAGAAAGTGCGAGAGTGTTTTCATATGCTGATAACCGCGGTCATTTGTCTTATGATAAGTATGGTTCCTGGAAAGAATGTAACCGCTGCAATAGCAGAGAATAATGTCGCTTCAGAGATTTTATCCACCAGAGAGAAACATATGGCAGATAGATTTACACAGAATGTTATGGATAAAATGCGTAGTTTGTGGATAAGCAGTTATCTGAAACGTAATCGAATGTGGAAAAAACTCTTTTTCTGGCTTCAGGGTCCGGGTGATATAAAAACAAAAACTGTTTCCTTATTATATAGAAATAAGAAAACAGTTTTTGGAAGTGCTTAAGAGTTTTTCAGTTGAATATTAATAGAACAGATTTCACTGTCAGTGCCGATACGCATTGCCGGGCCCCAGACACCGGCTCCGGAAGTTGTAATATTAGTCATGTTGTCTTTGCTTAAAAGACCACATGGATTCTCCCACATCAGTTTGATGGTAAAGTTTCCGGGGAATGTCTGACCGTCATGTGTATGTCCACACAGATCGAGATCTACGCCTGCATCAGCAAGTTCCTGTAGTTCTTTTGGCTGATGATCGATCATAATGATTGGTTTGTCCCTGTCCAGTTTTTCGGTAAGCTGGGCGGGGGCTTTTCTTGTTTCATGAATCTTTTCTGTGAGGGAGGCATCTTTGCGTCCGATTACGTAGAACTGATCATTGATCAGAACAGATTCATCTTCCAGTATATGAATATTGGAATTTTCAAGAAATTTTTTCATGCGGGGGTCTTTTATATCGGAAAAATCTTCCCCTTTATGTTTAAAGGTAAAGCCTGCAAGAATTTCTTCATTCAAATCATGATTTCCCCAGCAGGCATATACACCACAAGTGGACTTTATGCCACGAAGAGTTTTTGCAAGTTTTTCCGGATCTCGAACCGCATCGTATTCATTATCAAAAATATCCCCTGCAATACATACCAGATCAGGTTTCTGTTTATTTATCTTACGTACCAGTTCTCTGGCATGGAGAACGCCGGCATTGTAGCCAAAATGTGTATCTGCCAGAAGAACAACTTTCATGGAGGTGCGCTCAGGAATTGTTTTATTTATTGTTACGTCATAAGAAGTTGTTTTTATATATTTGGCATGAAAAATTCCACGAGCACTTAAGAGAATGATAAACAGTGCGCAGATTGCACCGGCAATTGTAAAAGCTGTTCTGGAATGAATCCATGATGCATGAAATACATATTTCAGAAGGATTCGTCCCAAATCGGCAAGCAGAATGATCACAAGTGTATAGAGAAAGATTCCCAGGAAATAGTTTCCGGTTATTTTCAGTATGCGATGAAGAGATTTTGGTTTTTTAATAAGAAATCCTGTAAGCAGACTTGTGGAGAGCAATACATAGATTACTGCGAATATAAGTCGAAATCCCAAAGTACGGAGAATACTGTGGCATGTGCCCATCCATAGATATGCCCATCGCAGGATATACAGATTCAACAGCAGGTAAATGGGGGAAAGATAAATTGCAATCATACAGGTCACTCCAATAATTTAGTATTCCTATTATAGCATGAACATATCATTTAAACAGATAAAAAATGTGAAATGATGGTTAAAAGAAACATAGAATACATATAGTATACAAACTACATAAAGGTTATCTGTATGAAAAAAAACAGTCGTATGTATTTTTCAAATATTGCTGCATTGCTGCTGCTTCCGTATTTGATAACGATTCTGATAAATGGATACGATATGGCGGTTCTGAATCAAAAAGCGGATCCTGAGACAGTCTTACCAGTTATTCTGGCACTTCAGATTTCTTCAGATTATGAGCTGGAAACTATTAAAGCACAGGCTGTTATTGCAAGAAGCAATCTGTACAGGAAAATTGGAGAAAAAGAGAGTATAAATAGAAATGGCGATCAAAATAAAAAAGAAAGAGATGCCAGAAATGAGAAATTTTTTGAGACTTGCCGGGAACTCAGAGATGAACTTCCGTCCTGCCAGAGGGTGTGGGAAAAAGCAGACAAAGTTTATGAAGAGGCAGTAGAAGATACTTCCGGTCAGATTCTGACATATAATGGGGAATTGAAGCTGGTTCCATATCATCAGATCAGTGCCGGGCAGACGAGAGATGGAGAAACGGCATTTCATGATGAAGAATATGCCTATCTTAAAGCAGTGGACAGTAATTCAGATAAAACAGCCCCAGGGTATCTGAACAGTACTTACATAGCGAAGCAGCAGCTTCCAGAGGAATTAAGAATTGTGGAGAGGGAAGACAGCGGGTATGTGGTCAGTCTTATGGCGGATGAAAATATTCTGGAAGCGGAGTCTTTTGTTGCGGGGATGGGGATTGCTTCGTCTGATTTTTCCATGCAGAAAATGGGAGAACAGGTACGCTTTTTGAGCAAAGGAAAAGGACATGGGCTTGGTTTTTCTCAGTATGGAGGTAATAAACTGGCAAAAGAGGGAAAAAACTGGAAAGAAATCCTGAATACATATTTTCCTTTGATGGATATTACAAAAAATTAAATAGAACGGTATATTTTGCAGCATTCTGGACACCCTGTAAATATAGTAAAAATGTGACAGCAGACAAAAGGTGTGGTCACGAAACGATTATGAGCAGAGGTGAAAAGAATATGACAAAAGGCAGAATCGCAAAATATGTAGCAAATACGGCTCTTCTGGCAGTTCTGGCAGCGGCCGGCATAGGAGTATATCAACTGGGAACTTCCGGAAAGGATGAGTCAGTTCCGGAAAAAGTCCCTTCATATTATGATGAAAGTCTGAGTACAGAAAACACGACGGATAATGCGGTGGATGCAGGAACAAATCTTGTAGAGGCTGAACTGGACAGTAATATTTCGACAGATCATACGTCAGAGAAAGGAATGGATCTGACAGAAAGTGAAGAAGCAGGATCTTCATCAACCGAAAGTACATTCACGTCAGACAGTATACTTTCGGCAGAACAGAGCACAAATGAGAACGATACAGTGAATACATCTGCAAGTGTACAGGAAGCGCCTAAATTAAGCTTTTCAGAAGATACATTGATGGAATGGCCGGTAGACGGTAATATTCTTATGGATTATAACATGGACCAGACGGTGTATTTTCCAACTTTGGATCAGTATAAGCTGAGTCCGGCAATTGCTGTTCAGGCGGTGGAAGGAGCTCCTGTCCTGGCATCTGTTCCGGGAACCGTGTATTCTATTGAAGAAAATGCCCAGACCGGTACAACGGTGACGATGGAGATCGGAAGCGGGTATCAGGCGATTTATGGACAGCTGACAGATCTGACGGTGCAGGAAGGTGATACAGTTAAAGAAGGGGAAGTAATCGGATATATAGGACAGCCGACAAAGTATTACAGCAAGGAAGGCAGCAATCTTTATTTTGCGATGAAGAAAGACGGGGAGCCGGTAGATCCAATTGCCTATCTTCCGTAAGCTATTCACAAAAACAGAATTGGAACGTATAATAAAGCAGGTAGGAATAGTAAAAATTCGCAGCCGGTATTTGCCTGCCTGTTGTTTCTTAGAGAAAATACAAATCTTTGACCGGCTGCTTTTTATAGAAATGAGAACGGTGGATGGGATTAAAAAATTCCGGAAGCTGTTCTTTACATATAATGAGGTATTTTATGAACTATACGTATATGGTGAAGTGTGCTGACGGAACACTTTATACAGGCTGGACAAACTGTGTGGAGAAAAGACTGAAAGCGCATAATGAAGGAAAAGCCGGAGCGAAATATACAAGGGCGAAACGTCCGGTGGAGCTTGTATATTATGAGGGATATGCGACAAAAGAAGAAGCAATGAGCCGGGAATATGCAATCAAGCGGCTGACAAGAAAAGAAAAACTGAAACTGATGGAGTTCTGGACAGAGACTTCAGCGGACTAATATTTGCTGGAATTCATAAAAATACCCTGCCTCAGACTGGCAGGGTAGATATGAAGCAATACATTACAATAAAGTGGCAGGCACTTCCAAGCATAATAAATACATGAAAGATTTCATGAGAGCCGAAATTTTTGTGACGTGCATTAAATAAAGGAAGTTTCAAACTATAGATCACGCCACCGATCGTATAGATGACACCACCGGCAAGAAGCCATCCAAATCCGGCTCGCGGAAGGGAATGAAAGATAGGAACAAAAGCAAGTACACAAAGCCATCCCATTCCAATATAGAGTACGGAAGAAAGCCATTTGGGGCATGTGATCCATAATCCTTTGAGAAGAATACCGAGGATTGCGATACTCCATACAAGTGCACAGAGGATATAGCCGGTTCTGTTATGAAGTGCAATGAGGCAGATCGGAGTATAGCTTCCTGCAATCATAACAAAGATCATCATGTGATCCATTTTTCTGAGCCGACGGTTTACTTTCTCTGTAGAATCTACAGAATGGTAAACCGTACTTGCTGTATAGAGAAGGATCATAGTGAGAATAAAAATAGCAAGTGCTGTAATATGCAGAGGTGCATTTTCACCATGAGCAGCTTTTAAGAGTAAAGGGGCTGCACCGGCTGCAGCAAGAAGTAATGCAATGCCGTGTGTGATGGCACTCCAGGGATCTTTTAATTTAAGTTTCATAATAACTCCTCCTGATGATAGAAATATCAAAAAATATTTAAAAACACATCATGTAGTAATCAATACTACGTATCAAATATATTGAAACTATAACGCACTTGTGCATAAAAGTAAAGGGGTATCAGAAAAGTTTATAAAAATATAATATTTTAAAATACAAGATGAGTAAAACAGTACTGTTTATTGAAGTACTGTTTTTTTAATGGTATAATTGCATGCAATGGCATAAAAATAAATATGCACAAGTGGTTATCGGAAGGAGATAAACATGAACAAAAAGAAGCTGATCGCATGTCTGACAGGAATTGCATTATTTGCCGGAACACTTACAGGATGTGCAGCAGGAGAGGCAAAAACAACAGAACCGATCACATTGACTGTATGGACTTATTACAGTGGCGAACAGCTGGATGTATTTAATGCACTGGTAGATTTTTTTAATGATACAGTTGGTAAGAAAAAAGGGATCATTGTTGAAAGTTCCAGTCAGGGAAGTGTTGATGATCTGGAATCAAATGTAATGGATGCTGCGCAGGAAAAGGTTGGTGCCTCTGATATGCCGAATATTTTTTCAGCATATGCTGATACCGCTTATAAATTAGATGAGATGGGACAGGTTGTAGATCTCAGTGACTATTTGACAGATGAGGAGAAGGATGCATATATTGATGCATATTTAAAAGAGGGTGATTTTTCCGGAGATGGAAGCATTAAGATCTTCCCGGCAGCAAAATCAACAGAACTTCTTTTCCTCAATAAAACTGACTGGGATGAGTTTGCAGATGCTACAGGAGCCAGTGAAGCGGATCTTGAGACCGTGGAAGGTCTTGTAGATACAGCAGAAAAATACTACAACTGGACAGACGGACAGACAGAAGAACCGGATGATGGAAAAGCACTTTTTGGACGTGATGCTATGGCAAATTATATGTTTGTAGGAGCAAAACAGTTAGGTGTTACATTGTTTGAAGTTGAAAATGGCAAGATGAAGCTGAACTTTGATGAAGATACTGTACGTAAACTCTGGGATAATTATTATGTTCCATATGTAAAAGGTTACTTTGCTTCATCAGGTAGATTCCGCAGTGATGATATCAAGACAGGAAACATTCTTGCGTATACCGGATCTACATCAAGTGCGACGTTTTTCCCGAAACAGGTCATGACAAGTGAAACAGAATCTCATGATATTGAACTTGAGGTACTTCCGGCACCGGAATTTGCAGGCGGAGAAAAATGGGCAGTGCAGCAGGGAGCAGGAATGGTTGTGACAAAAGGCTCTGATGATGAGATCAAGGCAAGTGTGGAATTTTTGAAATGGTTTACAGAGCCTGAAAATAATACCGGATTTTCTGTAGGTTCAGGGTATCTGCCTGTAACCAGGAAAGCTACAGACATGGTAGAGAACCATAAGGGTGGAACAGAGCTGTCTGAGTCTATGGATGCAGTTCTTACAGAAGCAGCAGAAACTGTGAATAATAATGAATTATATACAACTCCGGCATTTGAAGGAGGTCAGGATGTCCGTTCTGTACTTGAATATGCGATGAGTGATATTGCAGATGCGGATCGTCAGACAGTACAGGAACGTATTAATGAAGGGCAGAGTATGGAAGAAGCTGTTGCAGATTTTATTTCAGATGAATATTTTGATAACTGGTATGAAGAGACGTTAACAAAACTGCAGGCTTATGAAGATGGACAGTA
>NZ_CAKRXI010000067.1 GCF_934424005.1 uncultured Blautia sp. | reverse complement strand
GCTTATTAAAGTTACCCATTTTTACAATTCAAAAAAATTTCAAAATTCTCTTGACTGTTTATAGTTTGTCACCTCATTTTCTTCATTGTTTCTCATTATTATAGCACGTATTTTCTCAATAAAATTGATTTTTGTGACTTTTGCAACAGAATTATCGTGATCATTCTGTTATCTTTTTAACAAAGATACAGATACGAAACCATTTTTTCAAGAATGAAATTTATAATGAATTGGAGGATGCGAAATATGAAGATTACAGATACGATCCGCTATGCAGGTGTAAATGATCACCAGGTTGACCTTTTTGAAGGACAGTACAAAGTTCCAAACGGAATGTCTTACAATTCCTATGTAATCCTGGATGATAAAATTGCGGTTATGGACACCGTAGATGCCAACTTTACTCATGAATGGCTGGACAATATCCAGCAGATCCTGGACGGACGGACTCCGGATTACCTAATCGTGCAGCATATGGAACCGGACCATGCAGCAAACGTTGCAAATTTCCTCAAAATTTATCCGAACACTACTGTTGTTTCCAACAAAAAAGCATTCAACATGATCCAGAATTTCTTTGAGCTGGATCTCACTGATCGCAGGATCGAAGTAGAAAACGGTGGCACACTTTCTCTTGGATATCATCAGCTGACTTTTGTTTTTGCCCCGATGGTACACTGGCCGGAAGTTATGGTAACTTATGACAGCACAGAAAAAGTTCTCTTTTCTGCTGACGGTTTCGGCAAATTCGGTGCTCTCGATGCAGAAGAACCGTGGGATGACGAAGCAAGACGCTATTTCATCGGTATCGTAGGAAAATACGGAAAACAGGTACAGGCACTTCTCAAAGTTGCTGCAACCCTTGATATCCAGAAGATCTGTCCGCTTCACGGCCCGGTCCTTACCGAAGACCTTGGCCATTATATCGGACTTTATGACACCTGGTCTTCCTACACGCCGGAAACAGACGGAATCGTGATCGCCTACACTTCTGTTTACGGTCACACCAGAGATGCCGTATATCTCCTTTCAGAAAAGCTCAGATCCAAAGGATGCCCGAGAGTTCTTGTCTATGACCTCGCAAGAGATGATATGTCCCTGGCCATCAGTGATACTTTCCGTTATTCCAAACTGATTCTTGCTACTACCACTTACAACGCGAGCATTTATCCATTTATGAATGACTTTATCACCAGACTTGTGGAACATAACTTCCAGAACCGCACCGTAGGAATCATCGAAAACGGCTCCTGGGCTCCTCTTGCTGCAAAAGTAATAAAGGAAATGATGGCTCCATGTAAAAAGATCGACTGGTTAAAGAACAACGTTCACATCTGGTCTGCTGTAAAAGAAGAAAACAGAAAAGAAATTGAGGCAATGACTGATGAACTCTGTAAAGAATACATTGCCAAAAGCGATACTCTTGCAAACAAAAATGATATGTCTGCACTTTTCCGTATTGGATACGGCCTCTATGTGGTAACCTCCAACGATGGAAAACGTGACAACGGACTGATTGTAAATACTGTTACTCAGCTGACCGATAATCCGTACCGTGTAGCAGTTAACATCAACAAAGCCAATTACTCTCACCACGTAATCCAGCAGACAGGTGTCCTGAATGTAAACTGTCTGTCCGTGGAAGCACCGTTCTCTGTTTTTGAAAGGTTCGGTTTCCAGTCCGGCAGAACTGTAGATAAATTTGAAGGTCAAAAAGTCAACCGTTCCGGTAACGGACTTATATTCCTTGACAAATACATCAACGCATTCATGTCCCTCAAAGTAGAACAGTATGTTGACCTCGGAACCCACGGCATGTTCATCTGCAGTGTCACCGAAGCGCGTGTCATGAGTGACCAGGAGACCATGACCTACACCTATTACCAGAACAATGTCAAACCAAAACCACAGACAGAAGGAAAGAAAGGCTTTGTCTGCAAGGTCTGCGGATATATCTACGAAGGTGATGAACTTCCGGAAGATATCATCTGCCCGTTGTGTAAACACGGTGCCGTAGACTTCGAGCCGATCCAGTAAAAACCTCCAATTCAGATCATTGTGATCTGTTAAACATTCAATCCATAAAAAGACCTGCTGTACACTTTCGATCAAAACAGCAGGTCTTTCTGATTTATTTAATTCTCTTCAGCTCATACTCTCTTGTTCCAAGACCGATCTTCTCAGCCTGATCCAGAGTTGCCTTCCATTCAATATTCGGATTGGAATCCTTGAAATGATCATGGTGGCAATGCCATCCCGGCTCTGCCAGATGTTCACCCAGCTGACTGTCTGCAATCGGTGTTGCCTTCAGACAGGCATCTGCACATGCCTGATCCAGTGCAACCGGGTCAAAGCTTGCAAACATTCCGATATCCGGAAGGATCGGTGCATCATTCTCACCGTGGCAGTCACAGTTTGGACTGATATCCTGAACCAGTGCGATATGGAAATGCGGGCGTCCATGACAGACTGCCTGTGCATATTCTGCCATCTTACGGTCAAGCAGCTCGTTTGCACTGCTGTTTGGATTATAGACAGCATCAAAACTGCAGGCTCCAATGCATCTTCCACAACCCTTACATTTGTCATAATCGATCACAGCTTTTTTGTTTACATATGTAATTGCGTCACTTCCACATTCTTTGGCACAGCGACGACATCCACGACAGACATCTGCATTGACTGCCGGCTTGCCACTTGCATGCTGCTGCATCTTTCCTGCACGGCTTCCACAACCCATACCAATATTTTTAAGGGCACCGCCAAAGCCTGTTGCTTCATGTCCCTTAAAATGACTCAGGCTGATAAAAACATCTGCATCCATGATTGCATGTCCGATCAGTGCGGTTTTGCAATACTCACCATTCACTACCGGTACTTCTATTTCATCCGTACCTCTCAGACCATCACCGATAATGATCTGGCATCCTGTTGTAATCGTATTAAATCCATTTAAGTTTGCACAGTCCAGATGCTCCAGGGCATTCTTTCTGCTTCCCGGATAAAGCGTATTACAGTCTGTCAGAAATGGCATACCACCCTGCTCTTTGCACAGGTCTGCAACAGCTTTTGCATAATTCGGACGAAGAAATGCCAAATTTCCGAGCTCACCAAAATGCATCTTAATAGCTACAAATTTTCCATCCATATCAATATCTTTGATACCGGCTGCCACACAGAGCTTTCTTAACTTATCCAACTGACTTGTTCCGACCGGACAGCGAAAATCAGTAAAAAAAACGGTTGATTTTTCCATGTTTGAATCCTCCTAATATAAAAATACTTCAAATATTATCCCTCAATAAATATAATAATACTTGAAGTATGGTTGAAGTCAATATTTTTATGAATTTTATCGTCTGCATACATCTTGACATGGCAACCATCCTGTTTCTGGCTTGTTTTTGTTCTGAAAAATTTCAGTCTGGAATATTTTTCTTTACAACGCCAATTTGAATGCTATAATAGGAATGTTTTAAACGCAAATATTTTGTAATTCAAATAATTAAATCATCGAAAGGATTTTAGATTTATGAATACATTACGAAAAATTTACTGTCGTTCTTTCCAGAAAGCCTTTAAATTTGCGCTTCCATTCCTTCCATATCGCAATCCTGAAGTTATCGGAAGCGTGAAGTCCCTGCCTGAAATTCTCCTCAAAAAGAAATGCGATAACGTTCTTATCATCACAGATAAAGGCATCCGCAATCTGGGACTGACCGAACGCCTGGAAAGAGCCCTGAAAGAAAAAAATATTTCTTATTCCATTTATGACAAAACGGTTGCCAATCCAACTACTGTCAATGTAAAAGAAGCCGAAGACCTCTGGTACCAGTCCAAATGCAAAGCAATCATTGGTTTTGGTGGTGGCTCCAGTATGGACTGCGCCAAAGCAGTTGCTGCGCGCATTGCAAAACCGAAGCAGTCTCTTGCACAGATGAAAGGCATCCTGAAAATACACAAAAAGCTTCCACTTCTGATTGCCATTCCTACAACTGCCGGAACCGGAAGTGAAACAACTCTTGCAGCTGTTATTACTGATGCAGAAACAAGATACAAATATGCGATCAATGACTTTCCTCTGATTCCAAGATACGCTGTTCTGGATCCGAAAGTCACTTTAAGCCTTCCGCCATTTATCACTGCTACCACAGGCATGGATGCCTTAACTCATGCTGTCGAAGCTTATATCGGGAACTCTACAACACCTGGTACACGAAAGAATGCACTGGATGCCGTACAGCTGATCTTCGAAAATCTGGACCGTGCCTATACAAACGGTTCGGATAAGGAAGCACGCAAAAATATGCTCCGGGCTTCTTATTTTGCAGGCTGTGCTTTTACCAAATCTTATGTCGGATATGTTCATGCAGTTGCACATACCCTTGGTGGCCAGTATAATGTTCCTCATGGACTTGCAAATGCTGTTATCCTTCCATTTGTGCTGGAAGAATACGGCAAAACTATATATTCCAAACTGGCCAGACTGGCACAGGCTGCCGGTGTTGCTGACAGTGATACTTCTGAAGAAGCAGCAGCAAAGGCTTTTATCCTGGCAATAAAAGATATGAAAAAACGTTTCAATATCGGGGATACTATACCAGAAATCAAAGAAGAAGACATTCCAAAACTGGCTCATTATGCAGACAAAGAAGGAAATCCTCTCTATCCGGTGCCGGTACTGATGGATGCACACGAACTGGAAAAATTTTATTATATTCTCATGGACAAAAAACAGGAGGACGCTTCGAATGAATCAGAATGACATTCATGAACTTATAGAAAAACAGCGAGCGTATTTTTACAGTAATGAAACTTTAAATATAGAAGGGCGCATTCATGCATTAAAAAAACTGAAAACATGTATTCAAAAATATGAAACAGAGATTGCCTCGGCTCTGGAAGCAGATCTTGGCAAAAGTAATTTCGAAAGCTATATGTGTGAAACAGGTCTGGTCTTAAGTGAAATTTCTTATATGCTGAAACATATACGCAGATTCGCACGTGAAAAACGGGTGCACACACCACTCTCGCAGTTTCATTCCCGGAGTTTTACCAAACCAGGTCCATATGGTGTCGTTCTGATCATGAGTCCATGGAATTATCCGTTCCTGCTCTCTCTTGATCCACTGATTGACGCAATTGCTGCCGGAAACACCGTGATTCTGAAACCAAGTGCTTATTCACCGAATACCAGTAAGTTGATTGAAAAAATGATCCGGGAATGTTTTTCTCCGGAGATGGTTGCAGTTGTCACCGGTGGACGTGCGGAAAACACCAGCCTGCTGGAAGAACATTTTGATTACATCTTTTTCACCGGCAGTCAGAATGTCGGCAGAGAAGTAATGAAAAAAGCCTCCGCACATCTTACTCCTGTAACGCTTGAACTTGGCGGAAAAAGTCCCTGTATTGTTGACGAATCTGCTGATTTGAAACTGGCTGCACGGCGGATTGTTTTTGGTAAATATCTGAACTGCGGACAGACTTGTGTTGCTCCGGATTATATCTGCTGTCACAGTTCTGTTAAGGATGCTTTTCTTGCAGAAGTAAAAAAACAGATTTCACTTCAATTTGGGGAACAGCCGCTTTCCAGTTCAAATTACGGAAAGATCATCAATGAAAAACATTTCCATCGAATTTCAGGTCTGATCGATCATGATAAAGTCATTTTCGGCGGCCATAATGATCACAATACACTGCGTATTGAACCTACAGTTATGGATCATGTAACCTATGAAGATAAAGTAATGCAAGAAGAAATTTTCGGGCCAGTCATGCCCGTTCTCACCTATAATTCACTGGATGAGTTAATCGGTAAGATCAATTCTATGCCGCATCCGCTTGCTCTGTACTTTTTTACCCGTGATAAAGTGGCTGCTCGTAAGGTCACCTCTCAGTGCCAGTTCGGTGGTGGCTGTATCAACGACACCATTATCCATCTCGCGACCAGTGAAATGCCTTTTGGGGGATTTGGTGAAAGTGGTATGGGTGGTTATCATGGCCGTGAAGGCTTCCGGACTTTCTCCCATTATAAGAGTATCGTGGACAAAAAAACATGGCTGGATCTGCCAATGAGATACCAGCCATATAAGAGAATTAATGATAAGTTGATTCATTTCTTCTTGAAATAAATATGACGGAAGGGATATCTGTATATCCAGAGGTTCCCTTCCCGAATACTTCAAATATCATCTTTACATTTTAGTCTAATCTTACACTACACTTCTTCGAGTTCCATTATTATCCACAATAAAAGGCAATACGCCAAGAATAAATCTCCATGTGATAGATGTCTTTCTAATGTCTTTCTAATTTCTTTATAATGTATAACAATCATAACGGATGGCTTTTCCATTTAACGTGTAGGAAGGCTTTCTTCCGGCAAGGAATTCGCTCTTCAGCGGACGTTTTACGATAATCTTCTCCGGTGTAGCTTTGATTGCTGCATCAAAGAGATCCGTCTCTTCGGAGCATGGTGGTTCAAGTTTCTGGATCAGCTGTAGCTTCTTGTTGATGAGGCTGGATTTCTGTCGTGCCGGGAACATGGGATCGAGGTAAATAACATCTACCGGATCCAGAAGTTTGGACATACATTCTACGCTGTCTCCCTCGACCAGTTTCATCCGGGCTGCGATTTCCTTCAATATCGGATGTTTCTTTGCACGCCGCAGTGCGTCTTTCAAAAGGACAGCAACGACCGGATTCTGCTCGTACAGGGTTACTTCGTATCCCTGCGCTGCAAGCAGGAAGGCATCTTCTCCCATACCTGCCGTGGCATCAATCGCCTTGCGTCCTTCTTTTTCTGATTTGGCAGCCCGCACCAGCATTTCATGCTGCAATCTCCCGTTTGTGACACGATGAAGCATATTTTCAAAATCGCCCTGATAGGTTAATCCATATCCCGTCAGAGAAATACCTTTCGAATCGAACAAAACTGTCAGGTTTTTCCCTGGTTTATCTGCAATGATGCTCTCCGTTTTCAGTGCAAAAGATTCTGCCTGGTCCCGTTGTCCACCTTTTCCAATACATACTACAAATTTATCATTCATGCTATTTTTTCACTTTCCTAGGATATGGATATCTTACACTGAAACTCAGGAAATTACAATTACTGCGATCGTCAAATGACATACAGAAATTTCCTGTTGCCATTACATGTAAAAATATTATAGAATATTTATAAAAAAATGCTAAATAATTCTCATTATAAATTCAACATATAAAGGATGGAAAAATGGCTCAGATTATCTTAACTTTTGGACTTGGAAAAGAAAAACGCAGAGCAGTCCGCAGTATTGCTCAAAAAAACAGAATTCAGATAAAAGAAATCTCTCGAAAAGATTATAATCAGAAACTTGGTGCCCTCGCCGGGATTCAGGGATTTGCTAAAGAAAAAGTAATCTATAACGGCCCGGATTTTCCTCTGGAAATGATTGTATTCTCTGGAATAGATTCCGCACAGATAGATACCTTCCTGGCAGACTACAAACAGACTGGTGCTCAGCCAGTTCCCTTAAAAGCAATCATTACTCCTCAAAATATTTTCTGGACCGTAGAAGCACTCTTTAAAGAATTATGGAAAGAGCACCTGCATTTTCTTCCTGAATAAGTTTCTCTGACGC
>NZ_CAKRXI010000066.1 GCF_934424005.1 uncultured Blautia sp. | reverse complement strand
TCTGTGTGCGGCATTGTGTGGTTGATTTGAAATAACAGCTGTGTCTGCCGCTGTCCTTCTTTTCGTTCTTCCGGTGTGGATTTTCTCGCATCTACACAAATTTCTTTACATTCCATTTTAATCACCTCTTAGTCATTGATAGTCTTTTTAACATTCCGGATCCATTTTGTAATGTCTTACATCATATTCATCATCAGATACCGGTTCACACCATTCGTTCACACAATCCTCACCGGGCACCTCAACAGCAATATGCGAAAACCAGCTATCTTTTTTCGCTCCATGCCAGTGCTTGACATTAGCGGGAATCATTATAACGCTTCCTTCACACAGACTGACCGCATCCTTTCCTTCTTCCTGATACCACCCTTCTCCGGCTGTGCAAATAAGCAATTGTCCTCCTCCGCTTTTTGCATGATGGATGTGCCAGTTATTACGGCAGCCCGGTGCAAAAGTCACATTTGCAGCAAATAGCCCACACTTCGGATCTGTGAGGGGATTC
This sequence comes from uncultured Blautia sp., assembly GCF_934424005.1. Lineage (GTDB taxonomy): Bacteria > Bacillota > Clostridia > Lachnospirales > Lachnospiraceae > Blautia_A. Next base: position 7,418 of record NZ_CAKRXI010000066.1, on the reverse strand, counting down.
AAGAATGAGTCACCAATAAAATATTTTGCATACGCTGTATTGGGCTCACCCATTCCAAATGCATTGTGCAGTTCAAAAGTATCCTTATTTTCAAATTTCATGATAATGTTCCTCCTTGTTTTCATTTCTTGAATCACATCATTTCATATGCTGTTTTTCTATTACTCAACAAAGCCACCTTCCTTCAGCCACTCTGTGACTTCGCTTCTGGCTGTATCCCGGTCATTCTGAGCAGTCGTACCGGGAATTGCAAAGCCATCCTTCATTGTACCGCCCGTAATGTCGGCAATCGTGGATTCGGTATTGGAGAGACCGCTTCCACCGTGAGTACAGAACGGAACAATCGTTTTGTCAGACAGGTCATAACTCTCCAGGAAATTGTAGACGATCATCGGCATATCTCCCCACCAGTTAGGATATCCGATAAAGATTGTGTCATAATCTTCCATGTTGTCTACAGTACCGGCAATCTCCGGACGGGCATTATCCGACTTTTCCTGCTGAGAAACTTCCAGCAATTTGCTTTGTGAAGTAGGATATGGTGTAACAGCCTTAATTTCAAACAGATCAGCTCCGGTCTGCTCTGCAATCATATGAGCAATGATACTGGTGTTTCCTTCTTCAATCACACCAACACCGTACTGTTCCCCTGCAAGAGAAAAATAAGCTACTAACATATGACCGCCTCCTTCTGTCTGCACATTTGTACTATTCGCTATTTCGCTGTCCCCCTCCGAAGCAGATTCTGCCGGGGCAGAATTTCCGCAGGCTGCAAGAGTCAACATCATAGTGACCGCTAAAATTAATACAAAAATTCTTTTCATGGTGTTCTCCTTTATTAATCTGCAGGAGTAAATGCACTCAGATGTGCCTCCTGCTCCTCAAGGCTCATGTTGAAGAAACGAACGCCCTTGTCCAGAGCACGGATACGCTCCATTTCCTCTGCTGTCAGTTCAAAATCAAAAATGTCGATATTGTCCTGAATATGCTTCGGATTTGTTGATTTCGGGAATACGATTGTTTCCTCCTGAATATGCCAACGTAAAATAATCTGCACATTGTTTTTGCCATATTTTTCTGCAAGCTCTGTAAATACAGGCTCGTTCAATAAATCCTTATCACCATGTCCGATCGGATACCAGCTTTCGATCACCGTACCATATTTTGCAATTCGCTCTTTCAGCTGTGTCTGCTGATAATACGGATGGCACTCCACCTGCAGGACAGACGGCTTGATTGTCGCGGCATCAAGAAGCTCCTCCAAACGCTCTGACTCAAAATTACTGATTCCAATGGATTTTACCTTGCCTGCGGCAACCGCTTTCTCCATATCCTTCCATGCCCCAATATAATCACCAAACTGCTGATGCAGAAGAAGCAGGTCTATGTAGTCTGTGTCCAGTCGAGACAGCATTTTATCGATTGCCTCTGCTGTTTTTCCTTCACCATACTCACTTGGCCACAGTTTTGTGGTAATCCAGATTTCCTCGCGTGGAATTCCACTTTCTTTTACAGCCGCTCCAACACCACGCTCGTTCTGATAAGCGTGAGCGGTATCTATATGACGGTAGCCTGCGCGAAATGCCTCCAGGCATGCTGTCTTCGTGTTATCGTCACCCGGAATCATATAAACTCCAAGACCAAACTGTGGGATTTTGTTTCCATCATTCAAAGTTACATAAGTCTGTTTCATGTTGTTTTCCTCCATTTTTATATGTTAGTTGTTTATATAAAGTACTTTGTTACATTAGCCCCGCCGAGGTAAGCCATTTTTCAATATTTTTTCCTGCCTTGCTTACTTTGCAGCCGGTAATTGCAAGACCCTTTTCCACTTTTGCATCCGGGCACACCGCCTTGATGTCGGCCTCACTGCGTCCCATTCCGCTTCCCTCATGGGTGCAGAGCGGAAGAATCGTTTTTCCTGCAAAATCATGGCTCTCCAGGAACGTAAATACAGCCATTGGCATAGTGTTCCACCAATTCGGATAACCAAGGATGATGGTATCATAAGCTTCTCCCTCATGGGAAAAATACGCGATCAATACTTTCTTGTTCATTCTGCTACCTCCAATTTCATAATCTGATTTTTATATGTTCTTTTTACAAGGAATACTCCAATGATAAACCGCAGCACCTCCATATATTTTCTTGACTTTTATCTACAACCATGCTACATTTTCGTTATGCAACTTAGGTTGCTTATTTCTTATATGGGCATTATAATTCTATTTGAAAATAAAAAACAACGGGCAGTATTTTGGAAATAGTGGAATATGCCACTTTTCTTATAAAAGAGTTGCTTAACATAAAATTTGGAGGAAAATATGTTATTAAATGGAACAGAAGATTTGCGTGTACAAAAAACAGTTGAAGCAATACAAAGCACCTTTGAAGAAATGATTTGTGAGATGGATTATGAAAAAATCACAGTAAAAGAGTTGTGTGAACGGGCACGAATCAACAAGAAAACCTTTTACCGATACTACGAAACATTAGACGCTCTCCTGACAGAATTGCAGGACATTATGACACAAGAATATCTGGAACGTATTGCAGATTACCGGGTGCCGGAGGAATTAGATAAAATCAATCGGGAATTTTTTCTATATTCTGTCGAGAAAGGATTGGCATATGAAAAAATAACCTGCAGTGGAAGTTATAGCTATATCCGAAATCAGATGATCGGAAATGTAGTCCATACTACCTGGGAAAAATTCACATGGCTTCAGCTATTAGATCCTTTAAAACAAAACATCCTGTTGGGATTTATTCAAAGTGCCGGCGTGGAAATGTACCGCAGATGGGTAATTGATGGTAAAAAAATACCTTTAGAAGAAATCATTGAAATATCCAACAGGCTGTTGTGTTCCGGAGTCAATGGACTTGTTGAATACAGTATGCCTATATAATACAGAATTCTTCCGAAACTTTAATATACTAACAGCGTGAATATTTCATTATTTTTAATGAATATCCCCGCTGTTAATAATTCTAAAAATCAATTTTAATTACAACCTTACCGCTTGCATGATTTGAAAGAAGATACTGTATTGCCTCTGTCGTTTCATTTACAGAATACACTCTATCTATATAGGTATGCAATCTTCCAGCTTCTGCAAGCTCCTTCGCATATTGCAGATAATCAGGCTGCTTTGTAAAAGCTCCCGCATAATATGTAAAATTATGTGACGTAAAAGATGCCACAAGAGCTTTCATTGCCTGATTCACATCTCCAACACCAACAAAAATGCCTTTTTCTTTCATGATACTTTTATATTTTTTCATCGGATTGCAGCCATTCACTCCAATGATTGCATCATATTTTATATCTGTTTTTGTAAAATCCTCTTTTTTGTAATCAATAACTCTGTCACATCCTGCTGATTTCGCAAGTTCTATATTTCTTGTACTGCATACCCCTGTAACTTCAGCTCCGGCAGCTTTCGCAAGCTGTACTGCGAATAGACCTACTCCACCGGACGCACCATAGATCATCACTTTCTGCCCATTCGTTATGTCCGCTTTCCGGACTGCCCCAAGTGCAGTATCAAAAGATATAGATACCGCAGCGGCTTCTTCAAAAGAAAAATCATCTGGTTTCAGGCACACTCTGTCTGCATCCATAACTGCATATTCCGCAATTCCGCCAACAGGAGCTGTTCCCGCAGTCTTGCCGAACACAGCATCACCAGTTTTTACATGTGTCACGTTTTTACCTGTTTTTGTAACAATGCCTGCGATTTCTGCCCCTAACGGCTTTCCAACATATCCCATCAGTTTATTCGTAATATGGGTAGATACAGGGATTTTTCCATTCTTTGTCTGAAAACGCTGGTAATCACCTATATTCAATGCACATGCTTTTACTTCTACCAAAACCTGATTATCATCTGAAATTGGCACTTGTACAGATTGTTGTTTTATGACTTCAAGTCCACCTGTTTTTGTATAAATAACTGCTTTCATTTACTAATTCTCCATCTTTTCTTTTACAGTTGTTCCCATATAAACAAACTCGTAAATCATATCACCACTTCTCTTAATTATTTGCTCACCATCATGTAATTCCAGTGTACCTTTTGCAAAGTTTCTGGATGTAGAAGGATGAAGTCCTTTCAATTTTAATGCACCCTGCATGATCTTTGGAAGCTGTGCTGTAGGATCACGCGACTCTAACTCATAAGCCTGCTCAATCGTATATTTCGCAACTTTATCACCCTGTTTGAAAATATATTCAATTTCTTTCGGATACATTTTTCCTGAAAGTTTTTCTTTATATTCCCGTACAAATTTGCATTTTGGAGTAGTCAAGTCTTCCACAACTAGATTTCCATCTTTATCTTCTAAGAACATCATAGGAAGTCTCTGGTATCCAAATTTCTTCTGGGTGCCAATGTCAAATACAAGAATTGCATAATCACCGAAATCCTGTCTGCCCCAGATCCAGTGATCCCATGTAGAGTTATGCTTCACATTACCCCACTGATGATCATGGTATCCGGCACCAGTCACCTGATGTTCCTCTCCATCATAATATAAAGTGCCTGTTACCGTTCCTCTTGGAACGGCACACAGCCATGTAAAATATCCATCTTCGTCAAAGGCGAATCCACCGGCTCCTGGTCTCCATGGCTTTGCTGTACTTGTAAGTATCAGGTCGCAGCCAACATCAGATGCTTCTCCCTGTCCGCCTGAGCCATCTGTACCATTTACGCCGCCGGTTCTGTCTACATGGATATGGTATGTTTTCAGATCTCCATCTAAGAAATGCGGTCCGAATTTCACATCACATCTGTCTTTTCCAAAATGAGACTCTGCAGCTGACAGAATTACGTTATCTTTATACTCTTTTCCGTCTGGGGAAGTAATTTTGATTACTACAGAAGGGATTGTACCTTCTTTGTCAATGGTTTTATTGTCTTTTGTATTGAAATGGATAACCACCTTTGATCCATCGTCCAGAATCATGTCAAAATACCACCATTCATATACGCCAGCCCGGTCATCGTCACGTTTACCATCTTCCCAAACTTCAATCGTACCTTTTTTTGTACCCATTTTTTTATAATCTTCATCTTTATCCATCAATCTAACTGTTACGTTTGCCATATTATTTGCTCCTTTCATTTTTCATGAAACAGATTGTATCAGTGGAAAGCAAAAAATTCAACAAAGTGGCTGAGTCAATTTAAGCGTTTTTGTCTCATCTTACCTTCTTTCCCGGTTTGACGAAGCAATTTTATGATGATACAATATGTTCATTAAAGAAAGAATGGTGAATATAATTATGTCAAAAGCATCTATGGATAATATGCGGGTAAAAAAGCAGATAACAGAAGGTCTTTTTTCCTTGCTTCGAAAAAAGCCTTTTTCGGAAATTACCGTTACAGATATTGTAAAAGAATCAAATGTTGCGAGAGCATCTTATTATAGAAATTTTCAGAATAAAGAGGAAATCATAGAATCAGCTATGGACAGTCTGCGCGATGAACTCATGAGTGATATAAAATACGATGATGATGAGCATATCTTCAATCAGGAAAATGCAAGAATCGGATTTGAAAAAGCATTAACCTGCTGTCTGGTTAAAAAAGCTGACCTCTTGACCTTGTATCATAATGGATTTGGAAGCCTGATCCAACAAACCTTTAACCGATATATCATTGAATTTGCCGGAAATATGCCTGTAAATTCTACGGAACGATATAAATTATTTTTTATAGCCGGAGCTGTTACCAATGTATTGATTGAATGGCTGAATGAGGGCGCAAAAGAACCGCCGAGAGAAATAGCTGCATTGTGTGTAGACTACTTCTCCGGTGGCATTCTGCATGAATAAAAGATTTTGGATATAGGACAGCTTTTTATTATTTGCTGTCTGTTTACAATTTTGAAAATTTGAAAAACTTATTTCTTTTTAGAAAGTTGTTTACTGATTATTGTAAGGCTGTGAGTTACTGCCAGATAAATTTCTTTTGGAGTTTCTGTTCTGCCATGTAGATACCAAGTGTTTACAGTAGCCGGAATGATATTCGCCAGAATAGATACCAGATAATCGGCTTCTCTGTCAGACAGTGATATATCTTCCAGAAAAAGTTGTTTTAAAAGTTCATGATTCTTCATATGTGTATCATAAATAATGCTTATCATATTGTTTTCTACAAGTGTTTTGATCAATGTATCCTGTTTTAGCCATTCCTCTATCAGAAAAAGAAAGATTTCCTGTCTGGAATTGAAGTGAGAGGCTTGCATATTTTCAGCAAGTTGAAAATAGATACAGTCGCATTCATATGCAATTACATCTTGCACGGAATCAAACAGACGGTAAAAGGTTGCCCTGCTGACAAGGGATTTCTGATGAATATCGGTAATACGGACTTTATCCAGACTTTTTTCCAGAAGGCACTTTTCCATCCCCTGCCAGATCAGTTCGGCAGATTTTTTTGACCTTATATCATTTGAAACGTGATACATATTTTTCTCCATTTCGAGTCATTTTTTTGATTTTTGTACAACAAGTTCTGAGACAATTGTATCAGAAGTCTCTTTCTGTTACAATAGCGGTGAAAAAAGAAATGGAGGTGTTTTTCATAAAAAAAGAGCTTTTTAATAACTGGTGTAAAACTGCATGGCTGAAATGTGGGCTGTTAATTTCAGCATTGATGATTGTTTTGATTCTTGTAAATTGGAATTCATGGTCAACTGCCTTGAAATGTATTGCAGCAGTTGCAGCACTGATTCCTGTTCACGCAACTGAAGAATGGATATTCCCCGGAGGTTTTGCTTATCAGTACAATCTGTTTCTTAATAGTTCCGACTATCCAAAGGCGTATCCTATGAACAGGGCTTCCGATATGATTACTGTACTTGGAACAACGGTCATGTATGCACTGTTGGTATTATATTTTGCTGTAACTGAAACTCCTGTGCCAAGCGGTGTCTTGTTGGGTGCAACCGGTTTTAGTGTATTGGAAGTGTCTGTACACACTTATTTTGGTATCCGTGCCTATGGAAAATTCAAAAATAAAGGCAAGACTACCATTTACGGTACAGGCTCCGTATCTGCCTACACATGCTTTCTGCCTTTGGGTTGCATTATGATCTGGCAAATCACTGTGCAGAAATTTTCAGTGACAGACCTCGGCTGGTGTGTAGCGGTACTGGGCATTATCAGTGTGTTGGTATTTGTACCAGAAGCTAAATTAAAAGATACAAATAGTCCATATGCCTATCAGAACAGCGGGTACTATGAGAGATTCCTATAGTAAATATTCTTCAAACATTTTAATCGTTGGAGTCATTTTCGTCCGGTCTTTCATCGCCAATCCAATTTTTCTGGAATGATAGCAGATAACAAGTCAGCTGGTCTTTCTAAAAAATAATCTGCTTTTATGTGCTTATTATGACTGCCCCATACT
>NZ_CAKRXI010000065.1 GCF_934424005.1 uncultured Blautia sp. | reverse complement strand
TTTATGCAAAATAGACTTTTTCCGGATGCTGTGCCTTTATCATGTGCAGCATCTCCTCTGTGAGATCAAGAAGCAGTTTGATCTTTCGTCCATCTTCTTTGATGATCATCGTGTAGTACGGAACATTGTCATCATAAGAGGTATAGTCGAACTTTTTCAGCTGTTCCGTACCGCCGTTTTTCTTGTATTTCGCAACACTTTCGTGCCAGTGCGGCGCAACAACTTCCAGATTCTTCAGTTCCAGTACATGGGCAGTCTTACGGTATTTTTTGCCATAGATCACATCGATACTGAGCTGGTCATGTTCCAGAGTATATTCATAATCCTTCTGGCTGAAAATATCAAACACAAAATAAAGTGCTGCAAGAAGAAATCCTGCCAGCATAAAGGACTGGGATATTGTGATTCCCATGATCACAAAGATCACTGCGAAAATAATCATTATTTTCCGAAGTACTCCGGACATACTTTTTTTCTTTCGGGAGACCTGCTCCACAATCTTATAGTCGTACATATAAACGATTCCTTTCTTTTTTCTACCATCCTTTTTCTGAATGAATGTCAAATCGCAGAAGCTGCTGCTCATAGCTTTCCGGACGTTTCCGCCATTCGAGAGGAGTGACTCCCATCAGCTGTTTAAAGTTTCTGTTGAATGTCGAGTTTGTCGTAAACCCACATTTATGAGCAATATCCGCAACCGGATCATCTGTGGTCTCCAGAAGTTCACATGCCGTATAAACACGTACGGTATTAATATATTCCAATGGGCTCATCTTCATATAGGAAGTAAAAACTCTCCGGAAATGTGTCTCACTGATATGACAGATATTCGCCAGATCCTCTACTTTGATATCCTCCATGTAGTGATATGATACATAATTCAGCACACTGGTGATCATATTGGTAAGCTTACCGGCATTTTCCGCAACCTTATCCTCTCCGGAATCTCTGTTTAACCTGGCAATTTCTACCAGAAGTGCTGCAAGCACTCCCTTTGCTTCCTCCAGAAAAAATTCCTCACCATCTCTCATGATATCCAGAATCTTGTGGATTTTATTCGAGATAGACAAATTCTCCTTCTCTTCAAAAAACAAAGCTCTGGAATAGATACGCTGGATCACCTTTTCTGCCTTGACCGGATTATCCAGAAATTTTTTCATAAATCCTTCTACGTCAATGAACAAATATTCCCATTTACTGACCGTCCCGATATCGCTGTTTGTTGTGTGTGGATAGTTCGGCGGAATCACTGTAACGATACCTCCATAGAAGCGCTTTTCCTCTTCACCAAGCACCATAAATCCATCGCCGCCATAGCAGTACCCGATCTCAAGATAATTATGAAAGTGAAGATAATCCACATCATTCCCGTAATTCTGGACCCACTTCTGTCCAAGAAGCGCCAGGATCGGACTTCCCGCCGACATCTGGTAATAACGGAATTCCATCTTCGGTTTTTTTCTCTTTTTTGCCATTTGAGTTCCTCGTTTCAATTCAAGTCGAACACTTATCTGTCTATTGTACTATATAATTCCCAACAAAAAAAGATTACCTTTCGGAATCAGGTAATCTTTTTTTATCATTTTATTTTAATTGTTATTTATTTTTATTGACCATTTCTCCGATCACATAACACAGAGCCGCAACAACCATACCATTGATGGATGCGATTCCCCATGTCACTACGTTTGCCACGATCGCACCAAGAATAACTCCGGCAACTGCAAACCAGTTGACTGTTACAATCTTAATGGTATCTGTATCGTAAGCCTTTTTATTCATGAAATAAGAGATGACCAGGATGATACCAACCGGCGGCAGTGTACAGTTCAGGATGTTCAGCCATCCACAGAAGTTGTAGTACAGCCATACGGAAAGCAGTGTTCCGATAACACCGGAGATCAGGACCATCGGTTTCTTTCTCTTATTGAAAATGTTTGCAAGACCAAGTCCTGCTGTATACAGAGCATTGTCATTTGTTGTCCAGATATTTAATCCCAGAACCAGGATTGCAAGATAGAACAGATTCAGACGAATCATAACTTCAAAAATATCATTTCCGCCAACAAAGATATAAGAGATTGCTCCAAAGAAGAACATCAGGGAGTTTCCGATAAAGAAGGCAACTACTGTTGCGATCGTTCCCTGTTTACCATTTTTTGCAAATCGTGTAAAGTTCGGTGTTGCAGTTCCTCCTGATACAAAAGAACCGATTGCAAGTCCTGCACCGCCGATGACACTCAGAGAACCGCTGGATTTGGCAAACTGATCAACGATCGTGCCATCACCCTGTTTAACAGCCATGATCATTGCCACGGTTCCAAGAATTGCAACAAGCGGTACGGCAATATAACTGATCACGGTAAGAGACTTAATTCCAAAATATGCAGATGCAGTCATACATGCTCCTGCGATCAGGATCAGCACCCATTCTACCGCAGTGCTTCCGCCAAAAAGTTCACGCGCTACCGGGATTGCAAACATCGCAATACCTACGCCAAACCATCCGATCTGTGTAAAACTTGTCAGCGCAGAAGAAATATAAGAACCTTTTTCTCCAAACGCTCTCTTGGAAAGCAGGTCAAGGCTTAAGCCTGTCTCTGCGCCTACATAACCAAGCAGACCTGTGTAGATACCAAGGATCGCACCACCCAGAAGAAGGGCTTTGATAAATCCCCAGAAATCCAGTCCTGCTGCCATTTCCTGGCCTACCCACATACTTGCAGAAAAGAAAGTAAATCCAAGCATGATCATAAACATTGTCAGGAATCTGCGTCTGCTCCACTTCGGAACCGCGCACTCTGCAAAGTCAATGTCCACCTTCCCCTGCTCTGCGCTGTTTGCTGTTGTCATTTTTTCACTCATTTGTTCTCCCCGTTTTTCCTTAATCTAAAATATATTTTCGCAGTGCGCCCGTAAATTCACCAATACGTTGCTCTGCGAGTTCTTTTAATGTGATATCTTTCATACTTTCGATATATCCAAGTTCCTGACGATACAGCCATTTTGCATCTGCCGGGCGAACCTTCTGATAGTGGTTTGCCTTGATCCAGTCTTCATAGCTGATCGGAGTAGGATAACCAAGTTTCTCATCCAGAAGCTCTTTGAAATCGATCTTGTCAGCTCTTTCTTTGATTCCTTCCCAGAATTCCAGAACCTCTTCTACATGCTCATGGATCTCATATCGTCTTGCACCACCATCATAGATGATACATTTCTCAAAAAGAGGGCTGCACATGGAAAGTGTCTCTCTTCTGAATTCAGGTGCAACGATACCACCCTTCCAGTAGAAATCCACGTCCGGAAGGTTGATCCCGGAAACACCCTTGTCCTGATAGGTACTGAAGATTCCTTCATAATAAACAGTGATAAAGCCTTCGAACTCCGGCCAGAATTCACGGATCTCTGCAGTAAGCTTCTCAAGGATATCGATTCCCTTGGTTCCACCGATTGTAAAGATAATGATATTACGGAGTCTTGCACCATGATCTCTGTAAAAATCAGTCACATAACGAAGGCAGTGGATCAGTGTCTCTCCACTTGCAATGATGTCACCGATCATAAGTGTGCTGTCCGGCACCATAGTAAGTTTGCTGTACTTGATCTCCAGGCCTGCGATCTCTTCTTTTTCAAATACACGCTCACTGGAAAGAAAGCTGATATCGTGAACACGGATATGCTCTCTGTAGCATGCCTCTTCCAGAGGATAGTTCAGCGCGCCTCTAAGAATAGAAAGAATATTTGCTGTTGTAACCTTTTTCTGTTCCTTCAGATAATAAAGCATCTGAGAAGTGGAAGAAACAAGGCAGTTGTATACCTCATAACCTACTATTTCCGGTGTGTTCAGAAGCTTTCTTGATTCTGCTTCAGAAACAACATAATACTCATTTTCATAATCTCCGCCTTCCAGACGATAGCATGCAACACCCTGCTCATCGAACTCCGGCACCAAAACTACATTATCCCAGTTTTTCATTTGTACCTTTTCCCTTCCTGTGAGTTTTCCCTTAATTTTGCGATTTATGAATTTACGTAACAAAACATCTTACAAAAGAGTATGATGAACGACATGGAATGTCAAGTAGAAAAAACATTTCCGGCCACTTTATTCATAAAAAAGATCCCCCTGCCATCACTGGCATTGAGATCTTTTTTATTTCCAGTCTCCTGACCGGTTTATATCGCTCCCAGAATTTCTCTGGCATTGTTGATCCGTTCCTCTGACGGTGGTCTGACACCTTCCAGCGGATAAGGAATTCCCAGCTGTTCCCACTTAAATACACCGAGTGTATGATACGGAAGCACTTCGACTCTCTCCACTGTTTTTAAAGTATGGATAAAATCTGCAAGCCTGTGGAGATACTCATCTTTATCACTGCCTCCCGGGACCAGTACGTGGCGGATCCACATCGGTTTTCCCATATCTGACAATTTCCGTGCCATTGCCAGGATATTTTTGTTGGACTGTCCTGTAAGCTTGATATGTTCTTCTTCATCAATCTGCTTGATGTCGAGAAGGACAAGATCAGTATACTTCATAAGCTCCAGCCATTTGGAATAAAAAGGTTCTTTTTCTGTGTAAGGATTAGCACTGGTATCAAGAGTCGTGTGGACTCCTGCTGCCTTTGCCTGACGGAAAAATTCAATCAGGAAATCGATCTGGAGAAGAGGTTCTCCTCCGCTCACAGTGATCCCGCCTTTGTTACCCCAGTAATTCTTATAGCGAAGAGCCTGTTTCAGAAGCTGAGACGGGGTGTACTGCTGCCCCTCTCCCATTTTCCAGGTGTCCGGATTATGGCAGAACTGGCAGCGCATTGCACATCCACTCAGGAATATCACATATCTGACGCCCGGTCCGTCTACTGATCCGAAGCTTTCCAGAGAATGGACATATCCTTTGATTTCTTCACTCATTATTACATTCTGTCGTGGCAGGTTCTGGCAATAACATCCAGCTGCTGCTCTCTTGTAAGATCGATGAATTTAACAGCATATCCGGATACACGGATTGTGAAGTTTGCATACTCTTCTTTTTCCGGATGTTCCATAGCATCGATCAGTTTTTCTTTACCGAATACGTTAACGTTGAGGTGATGAGCACCCTGATCAAAGTATCCGTCAAGTACACGAACAAGGTTCTCTGTACGTTCTTCTTCTGTATGTCCCAGAGCATCAGGGTTGATAGTCTGAGTATTGGAGATACCATCAAGGGCATCTTCATAGTCCAGTTTTGCAACAGAGTTGAGGGAAGCAAGAAGTCCGTTCTGCTCTGCGCCGTAGGACGGGTTAGCACCAGGTGCCAGCGGTTCGCCTGCTTTTCTTCCATCCGGAAGGGATCCTGTAGCTTTACCATAAACAACGTTAGATGTAATGGTAAGGATAGAAGTAGTAGGTTTGGAATCACGATAGGTATGGATGTGTTTCAGTTTCTCAAGGAATGTAGAAAGCAGTGTTGTTGCAATCTCATCTGCTCTGTCATCATCGTTACCATAACGCGGGAAGTCACCTTCTACGATAAAGTCTGTTGTGATTCCATCTTCGTCACGAATAGCTTTAACTTTTGCATATTTGATAGCGGACAGGGAGTCTACTACGTGAGAGAATCCAGCGATACCAGTTGCGAAAGAACGGTCAACCTTTGTATCGATCAGCGCCATCTCTGCTGCTTCATAGTAGTATTTGTCATGCATGTAGTGGATCATGTTCAGTGTTCCAACATACAGATGAGCCAGCCAGTCCATCATCTTGTCATATTTAGCAACTACTTCATCATAGTCAAGATATTCAGAAGTAATCGGCTGATAGTTCGGTCCTACCTGCTGTTTTGTCTTTTCATCAACACCACCGTTGATAGCGTAAAGAAGACATTTTGCAAGGTTTGCACGAGCTCCGAAGAACTGCATTTCTTTACCTGTTTCAGTAGCAGATACACAGCAGCAGATGCTGTAGTCATCGCCCCATACCGGACGCATAACATCATCGTTCTCATACTGAACAGAGCTTGTCAGTACGGAGATGTCAGCTGTATATTTTTTGAAGTTTTCAGGCAGTCTTGAAGAATACAGAACTGTAAGGTTCGGTTCCGGAGCCGGTCCCATATCTTCCAGTGTGTGCAGGAAACGATAGTCGTTCTTTGTTACCATGGAACGTCCGTCCTGTCCCATACCTGCTACTTCCAGAGTTGCCCATACCGGGTCACCGGAGAACAGCTGGTTGTAAGAAGGAATACGAGCAAATTTAACCATACGGAATTTCATTACCATGTGGTCAACAAGCTCCTGAGCTTCTTTCTCTGTAAGAGTTCCGTTCTCAAGATCTCTTTCGATATAAACATCAAGGAATGTGGAGATACGTCCAACACTCATTGCAGCACCGTTCTGAGTTTTGATTGCTGCCAGATATCCGAAGTACAGCCACTGGAATGCTTCTCTTGCATTTTTAGCCGGCTCGGAAATATCAAATCCGTATGCTTCAGCCATAACTTTCATACCTTTAAGAGCACGGATCTGATCAGCGATCTCTTCACGAAGCTGGAAGTCATAACGTCTCATACCCTGACGGTCGCATGCTGCGAAGTCTTTCTGTTTTCCTTCGATCAGAGCATCGATACCATACAGAGCAACTCGTCTGTAGTCACCAACGATACGTCCACGTCCGTATGTATCCGGAAGACCTGTAAGGATCTTGTTGTGACGAGCTAATTTCATTTCTGGTGTGTAGATATCAAATACACCCTGGTTATGTGTTTTGAATTCATAGTTGTGGAATACGTCTTTAATCTTGTCGCTTACTTTGTATCCGTAAGTCTCACAAGCCTGCTCTGCCATTTTGATACCACCGTATGGCATGAATGCACGTTTCAGCGGTTTGTCTGTCTGAAGACCAACAACTGTTTCAAGATCTTTGAGATCTTCGTCGATGTATCCCGGGCCATATGCTGTCAGAGATGTAACAACCTCTGTTTCCATATCCAGAACGCCGCCTTTAGCACGTTCTTCTTTCTGCAGCTCCTGAAGTTTTCCCCACAGTTTGTTTGTAGCTTCTGTAGGCTCTTCCAGGAAGGAAGCATCTCCATCATATGGAGTGTAGTTCATTGAAATAAAGTTACGAACGTCGATTTTTTCTTTCCAACGGTTTCCTTTGAAACCTTCCCACTGTGAAAAGTTTTTCATTTTTGCACCTCTCTAAAATAGAATTTATTCCGCGTATGTCCCGTCTAACTTTTCTGTTAAAAGAAAAATAAGACCGGAATCTTATTATAGTTACATGTGAACTCTCCCTCGTTCACGCCGCTAGTTTACACTATAGAAAGTGCGCTTGTCAATTAATTAACGCATGCTTTTAATTTTGTACAATTTGTAGTTATTTTTTGAAAGTTTTTATCAATATATTGTATTTTTACGAGTGCAATGCTGATTTTCAGTCTTCTGATTATATCTGCAATAAATCTCTGTATCAGCATTGACATATTTCCGAAATTTAGGTAAAAAATTTGTCGAACACTTTTGCTTGTATCCTCATTTTCCCTATGTTATAATTTCTTCACAAACACAACATTATCTTTATTCAACATCTTGCAGAATATCTACTGCAAAATTTCCCTTTAACAAATCCAGAAGATCCCTTGATTTTTTCTTTTATATTTTTTATAATATATTTATAGAACATTTTGGCGTACCTTCTGAACTTAATATTAACCGGAGGTATTATGCCATACAAAAGAAATTTCAACTATTTACCCAGTGATATTTCATATCACAATAAGGATATTTTCTCCAAAGTCTTCAGCGAAAACATGAGAAACAAATCTCTGTCCGCATACGGTCTCCAGCTTCCAAAGATTGTTGATATACTCCCAACCAATCTTCCAGTTATAGAAGCGAACGAAATGCGACTAGATAATATTTTCAAACTTGCCGACGGCTCTCTGGCATTAATTGATTATGAAAGTATCTATAAACACAAGAATAAAATTAAATATCTGAACTATATTGTTCGTGCATTGAAGAAAAATAATCTGATAGATCATATAGACAATCCTATCCGAATGATCGTCATCTATACCGGAGATGTCAAACGTTCCCAGACAAACCCACATCTCGATGTCGGTTGTCTCCAGTTTACAATCGAAGAAGTTTTTCTTTCTGAATTGAACCCTTATAGTATAGAAGATCTTCTTACATATAAAATAAATGCCGGAATTCCTCTTTCAGAAGAAGAACAGATGCAGTTTATTATCCTTCCTATGATTTTCCATAAAAAGGAAGAGAAACAGTCCTGCATCCGACGTTGCATTGATCTTGCAAAGAAAATAGAAGCAACTGAACTTCAACAATTTCTTCTCTGTGGGCTTCTGGTGTTTACTGATAAAATCATTTCAAAACAAGATTCTGAGCAGATATGGAGACAATATGAAGTGACCTCACAATTGTAGATTCGTGGATTTACCTGTAAAATATTATTTGTACGAATAATAAAG
>NZ_CAKRXI010000064.1 GCF_934424005.1 uncultured Blautia sp. | reverse complement strand
TTTACAACGGCAATTACGACCTTAAAAACATTGGTTTGTGCGATCGGAGCCGGACTTGCAGCCTGGGGAGTGATCAACCTGCTGGAAGGTTATGGAACGGATAATCCGGGTGCAAAGTCACAAGGAATAAAACACTTAATGTCTTCTATGTGAAAAGATTTTAAAGAAAAAATGCACATCCTACGCAGATAACATGACAATTTCATGCAAAGCGAAAGGAGACACCATGAAAATCGAATACACAAAAGTGGGAGACTATTATTTACCGAATCTTTATTATCCGGAGGAAACCAGACCGATTGGCTGTTGGGGAATGCTTCGGAAGGAATATCTGAAAGAACATAAATCTGGCACTTATACATATCTTCTTCTGACTGCCAGATTGGACAGTTATCTGGCAGACTTGAATGAACAGGCACAGGAACGATTTGAACTGATCGAAACACAGATACGAAGTGCCGAGGGAGTTACCGAGGAACTGAAGAGACAGAACCCTATGGAATGGGTACGCCACTGCAACAATATCCGCAACCGGGCGGCTGAAATCATCAAGCAGGAACTGATTTATGTATAAGGGGGATTCCAGATATGAGAAGAGAATTGATTGAAAGCTATTATGAAGAATACCAGCGGGAACTGGAAAGATTTCTTGAATCTGACCCGGAGATGTTCTCTCTGGAAGCAGAAATTCATCATTACATAGAAATACTGGAACCCGTCCTCAGAGATGCAGGACAGGAGATGTGGCAGACACTGGACAGAATTATCTCAGCGAAAAATGCTATGGAGGGGCATGTGGCAAAAGAAATGTATATTCGGGGATTCCTGGATTATGAAAGACTAGTGTGTGAAAAAGACAGTAATATTTGAATAATGAATATGACGAATGAAGTAAAAAGTGGATTTTTTATTAGCAAATGCTGAAAATAATTACGAATTGGCATGGATCCAATATTATGAAATGTGACAAGGAGAATCTTTTTATAGGGATTCTCCTTGATTTTATAGAATGGTTCTTGTAGTGCGGGTGAATTTGTACTTGACATTGAGTTTTGTAATATATATAATAACAGTGTTATTGATAACAATGTTATTGTCGTGAGGTTTTATATGGCACTTAAAGATCATTCGATGGATAATAGAATTATTGTCGCAGCACGAAAAGAGTTCTATGAACATGGTTTTGCACAGGCTTCTTTGCGAAAGATAGCCAGCTGTGCTGAAGTTACTACAGGGGCATTATATACAAGATATAAAAACAAGGATGAATTGTTTGAGTATCTTGTTTCAGATATCCTGACAGTAATGGGAACATATGGAAAAGAGGTAATGGAACATTATTACAAAGCACAGAAAACGAAAGATATATCTGATTTTCTTGAAGCAGTTAATTTTGAATCAGAGATGTATTTAAATATATTGTTTGACTATTATGAACAAAGTGTTTTGCTTTTTTGCAGAAGTGACGGTAGCTTGGTTGGAAAGAAGCTGAATCAGATGATTGAGGATAAAGTGGAAAGTACCGTTACTTATATGGCTGACTATTTAACAAACGCAGTAGACCAAAATGCAGTACGTTTACTGATGAATGCAGGATTTTCTACCTACAGGGGACTTCTGGAAACTGTGAAAGAAAAGAAGGAGGCTAAGAAGGCTATGAAAGAGGTCGGGGATTTTTTTAATGCTGGATGGAAAGCGTTGTTTGAAAAGTATATATAGCAGTTATACTGGCGGATGGCTTATTGAATTAAGGAATCCGCTTCTCTAAAATCTCGAAGTTAGATAAAACTAATGATACTTTCCAGAATGTAAAGTTTCGTAGAAAAGGGGTGGTAAAAATTGCATTTTCAATTTGATTTTACATATGAAGGTGAAAAAATACCTGCATTGAAACAGATAGAAGGAAGTGTGAAGCAGGGAAAATGTATTGTACTTTGTGGAAGCAGTGGTTGTGGTAAATCAACTCTGCTGCGATGTATCAATCATCTGATTCCACAGTTTTTTGAGGGCAGACTAACCGGATTTTGCTGCATAAATGGTAAGGATACGGGTGAAATGACAATTGGGGAAACGGGAGAAATTGTTTCTTCTGTATTTCAAGATCCAAGAAGCCAGTTCTTTACGATAAACAGTTCAACAGAAGTTGCTTTTGGACTGGAAAATCATGGAATGTCTGAATCAGAAATAAGAAAGAGAGTGGAAGAAGCATTTTCAACTTTTCATCTGGAAAAATTGAAAGACAGAAATGTTTATGAACTGTCAAGCGGAGAGAGGCAGATGATTTCCATTTTATCAGCATGGGCAATGGATACAGACATTTTGCTATTGGATGAGCCAACGGCAAATCTTGACTTTGCGGCGATCAGTTTGTTAAAAAAAGTACTTCAGCTTATGAAGAAAAAAGGAAAGACGATGATTTTCAGTGAACATCGTTTGCATTATCTTTCTGATATAGCAGATGAATACTGGCTGATGGAAAGGGGGAAATTGAAATGTCATTTTTCTTCTGATGAATTTAAAAAAATGACTGAAAAAGATTATGCAGGACTTCCACTCCGGATACGGGATCTCTCAACATTGAAACTGGACAATGCTTACGTGAAACAGGAACTGATTGGAAAATCAGCGGACAGATTTTGCATTGAAAATCTGTCATGTAGATATAAAAAAGCATACAGCTGTCTGCTAAATAAACTTTCCTTTTCTGCCTCGGTCGGAGAAATTGTGGGAATTGTAGGAAGAAATGGATGTGGAAAGACAACATTTGGAAAAACAATCTGTGGGCTTCTGAAAAGAACCAGTGGAGAAATTACCTATAATGGAAAGAAAATGAGCCGGAAAGAACTTCGGGACAATGCACTTTTTGTAATGCAGGAAAGTGAATTTCAATTTTTTACAAATTCTGTTCAAAAAGAGCTGATGTATGGCCTTGAGGATACAACTGAATTAAGAGAAAAAATTGAGGGCGTTCTTAAAAAGATGGATATGTGGGAAGTAAGGGACAGACATCCGTTTACGTTATCCGGAGGACAGATGCAGAAGCTCTCGCTGATGATGGCTTATGTATCCGCAAAAAGAGTAATTGTGCTGGACGAACCGACTGCAGGACTGGATGCCGTCAGTTTAGAAAACTGTACAGAACTAATTCAGATGATGCGACAAGAAAAATTGGTAATTGTGATTACACATGATATGGAATTGCTCGCAAGAGTCTGCACGAGATGCTGCTGTATGGATTCCGGAATATTTATTGAAGAATATAATATGTCCAATGAGGAAGCACTGAAACATGTAATAGATTTTGTAGAAGATGAAAAAGAAAAAACATCAACCAGACAGATTCCTTATCAATCAGGAAAAACAAAAGAATGCAGAATGCACCCTTGCAGCAAGATGTTATTTTGGATTACCACATTGACAGTTACCTCAATGACTGGCAGCATGGCATTATGGCTGCTTTGTGTAGCACTGATATTTGTTATGATGCTTGACGGATGGTACATCCAAGGCACGGTGGGAGGTATTACTCTGGCTGCACTATGGGGGTTGGGAAAAATCCTGGATCATACGGCTGTTAATTTTGCACTTATATTGTTCCCGAGAATGATTGCGATTGGAATGTCAACATTCATGCTTATTGGCGAAAATGAAGCCTCGAGGACGATTGCGGCACTTCGGAAAATGCATATTCATGAAAAAATAATTATGATATGTGCTGTTATTTTTCGATTTTTCCCAGTTCTTTCTGAAGATATGAAATTGATGCGCCAGTCAATACATACCCGGAGAACTTTAGACCATGCAGGACAGAGCCGACACAAGTTACTGGAATATGTTGAAATCATGACGGTTCCAATGGCATTACGTGTGATACGGATTGCTGAAACACTTTCAGCGTCAGCAGAGACAAGGGGAATTAATCTGAGTAAAAAAAGAAGTTCATATATTCAACTTAAATTTGGAATGGCAGATGTAATATGTTTTGGTACACTTGCTGCCATGATTGCAGGAAAATGTATGTTATAAAACCAAAGGAGAATTAAGACAATGACCAGACAGAAATTAAAAACCAAAGATGTGATAACAGTAGTATTGCTTGCCCTGATTAATGTGGTTTTATTCTTTGCGAGTGCACTTTTATATGCAACACCAATTACGATTGTGCTGATGCCAGTATTCTTTTCGTTGATTGAGGGGATTGTGTATTTTATTATTGGTACTAAAGTGAAAAAAAGAGGAGCGATTCTGATTTATAGTATTGTAAGAGCAATACTCGGTGGATATCTTCCATATATCGTTCTTTATATTGTATCCGGAATAGTGGCAGAACTGATTTTGTGGAAGGCGGGATATGGAGACCAGAAAGGTCTGACATTAAGCTATGTAATCATGCAGATTTGTGCAGCTTTTGGAAGCACGATCTATCCGTATGCACTTGCAGTAAAATCTATGGCAGAACAGGCAGTAACGGATGGAAGACAGGATAATATACTTGCAGCGTCTGAAATGATTCGTTCATGGGGATGGATTGTATTACTTGCCGGGGTTGCTGTTGCATCAGTGGCAGGGGCAATGATAGGAAGAACTGTGGTAAAAAAACATATTTCTGCGGTTACATCTGAAAGACATTCATAGAGTGGAGGAATGTTATGGAGTCAAAAACGACAAAGAAAAGATCAGTTATTTCATGGCTGTGGGAGTTCTCTGGCAGACGGAAAGCAGAGTACCTTGCAAGTATACTGATGGCAGTGGCAGGAGTCATCTGTTCGCTGATACCCTACTATATTATGATTGATATAATCAAAGGACTGGTAAATGGTACAGAAGAATTTTCCTGGTATATGGGAAAATGTATGGCTATGGGAGTGTTCTGGATCATTCGGTATATTTTCCATTCTGTGTCTACCATATTATCCCATCATGCAACGTTTCAGGTGCTGGCAAATATCCGTCTCCGTCTGTTGAAAAAGCTTTCAACAATTCCGCTTGGAAGTGTTCTTGAGAAGTCTTCCGGTTCTTACAAAAATATTATTGTAGAGAGAGTAGATTCCATGGAAACGACACTGGCGCACCTTCTGCCTGAAATGATTGCAAACCTTATGGGCGCTTTGGCAGTGTTGATCCTTTTATTTACAGTTGACTGGAGAATGGGAATTGCAATGCTTATTGTTGTGCCGATTGGTTTTCTGTGTTTTTTATTTATGTTTCGTGGATATGAAGAAAATTTTAAAAGAACTGTAAAATCAACCAAAGCTCTGAATGATACAGCAGTAGAATATATCAATGGTATAGAAGTAATTAAGGCATTTGGACAATCAGGAACCAGTTATGATAAATTTGTAAAAGCGGCAAAAGAAGGTGCGGACTGCTTTATTGAATGGATGCAGGGAAGCCTTTTTGGGCAGACCGCAGGAATGACAATCTTTCCGGCAACGCTGCTTGGCATAATTCCTGTTGGATGTTATTTGTTTATGAATCAAAGCCTGTCTACGGAGCAGTTCCTGATGGTGATTGTTCTGTCATTTGGCGTTATGCAGCCAGTTATGACAGCATTTTCTTATACGGATGATCTGGCACAGATTACAACAATTGTTGGAGAAGTAACGGATATCCTTATTCGTGAGGATATGCTAAGACCTGAGACTGTCGGACAAATACCAGCAGATAACTCTGTAGAATTTGAAAATGTACATTTTGCATATCAGGAAAAGGAAATCCTTCATGGTATCAGTTTGCGTATTGAGCCTGGAACAGTAAATGCACTTGTAGGTCCATCCGGAAGTGGTAAATCGACGATTGCAAGGCTGCTTGCTTCACTTTGGGATGTCACCAATGGTGAGATTAGAATTGGAGGGATAGATATCCGTAAGCTTCCTTTAAAAGAAGGTACATCCAGAATTGCTTATGTATCACAGGACAATTATTTATTTGATCTGCCTGTCATGGAAAACATCCGCATGGGAAACAGAAATGCAACAGATGAAGCTGTCATACAGGCAGCGAAGGAATGTGGATGCCATGATTTTATTATGGGACTGGAAAAAGGTTATCAGACGATATGTGGATCTGGAGGGGGGCATCTGTCAGGAGGAGAAAGACAGCGTATTTCCATTGCACGTGCAATGCTGAAAAATGCACCGATTATTATTCTGGACGAAGCGACATCTTATACTGATCCTGAAAATGAAGCTGTCATACAGTCTGCTCTTGCAAAACTGATTCATGGAAAAACGCTGCTGGTGATAGCGCACAGACTTTCTACAATTGCAGATGCAGACTGTATTTTTGTAATGGAGAACGGACGGATTGCAGGAAGAGGCAGTCAGAAAGAACTTTTACAAAGCTGTCCATTATATAGGAATATGTGGGAATCCCATATGAGTACAAAAGACGGGGAGGTGGTATAGATGATTCGGACATTGAGAAAATTTTTTGATTTTTGTGGGGAAGAAAATAAAAAATTATTTATTGCATCAATCTGGCTTGGAGTACTAAGTGCCGTTTGTTCGGCTATGCGTATACCGGCAGTTTATATTGTAATACAAGCACTTTTAGAAAAGAATGTCACAATAAAGACTTTGATGTACAGCTTCGCTGTTATTTTGTTATCTGTTATATTAACAATCATTATCAATATGAAAGCAACTATGCAGCAGACATGTGCCGGTTACAGGAGCTGTGCTGATAAACGGATTGAAATAGCGGAGCATTTGCGTTACCTGCCGATGGGGTGGTTTAATAAAAGCAGCCTGGGTGAGATTTCCTCTGTTACAACGAACACACTGGAAAATATGTCTAATATTGCAACCAGAGTAGTTATGGTAACTACAAGAGGTTTTTTAACAGCCGGAATCATAGCTGTCATGATGCTGTTATATGACTGGAGAATTGGGGGAATCACAGTAGTGGGCATTCTTGTTTTTATGGCGGTCAATGCACTGATGCAGCAGAAGGAACAGAGTGTTTCAAAAAGAAAATATCTGGCAGATGAGAATCTGGTTGCCACAGTGCTGGAATATGTTCAGGGAATTGCCGAAGTGAAGAATTATAACCTTACAGGAAATTCGGAAGCTAAGATACACAGTGCTGTAGCAGAGAGCAGAAAGGCTAATTTTTCCATGGAAATTCCTTCTGTATGCTTTATGTTTTTCCAGTTTATTGTGAATAAGCTGACTGGTGTAGCTGTATGTATTGCAGCGGTGTATTTTTATTTTCAGGGAACAATGGAGCTTACAAAGTGCCTTTTAATGTTGATCTGCTCATTTATTCTTTTTGAGCAGCTTGACAGTGCCGGAAGTTTTTCGGCATTGTTCAGAAGCATTGATATAGGTGTGGAAAAGGTGAATAAAATATTAAAGGTTCCTTCAATGGAAACAGAAGGGAAAAAAATTATACCGGAGCATTATGATATTGACATGGAGAATATAGAATTTTCTTATGGAAGTAAAAAAGTGCTGGATGATATTTCTCTGCATATACCGGAAAAATCGACAGTTGCTATTGTAGGTCCGAGCGGAAGCGGAAAAACAACTCTGTGTAATCTGATGGCACGTTTCTGGGATGTTTCCGGTGGAAGTGTCAGACTTGGTGATTTTAACGTAAGAGAATACAACTACGACAGCCTGATGGATAATTTCTCTTTTGTATTTCAGAGAACATATCTGTTTTCAGATACGATTGCGAATAATATCAAATTTGGAAAACCAGACAGTACGATGGAGCAGATTGTGGAAGCAGCAAAAAAGGCGAGGTGCTATGATTTTATCATGAAATTGCCAGAAGGCTTTCAGACACTGATTGGAGAAGGAGGAGCAACTATTTCAGGAGGTGAAAGACAGAGAATATCTATCGCCCGGGCAATATTAAAGGATGCACCAATTATTATACTTGACGAAGCAACGGCAAATGTGGATCCGGAAAATGAGAAAGAATTAATGGAAGCAGTAGAGGATCTGACAAAGGACAAAACAGTTATTATGATTGCGCACCGTCTAAAAACAGTACAGAAAGCCGACCAGATTTTCGTTCTGGAGAATGGAAAAATCGTACAGCGGGGAACACATGAAGAACTTGTGAAGCAGGATGGGATTTATTATCATTTTGTTGTGGAAAGAAGAAAGGCGGCAGGATGGAGAGTTTAGGAGCTTAAAAATTGGAAGATTTTTCATGAGCAAAAGTCAACATATCTTAAAAACTATCTTAAAAACTCTGACTATTTATCTTGCCAGGATTTTACGGACATGATAAAATAGAAAAAACCGTATGGATCATACACTCAGCTTATTGTGTAGCACATGCGGTTTTTCTTTAAAATACATGTTAGTTAAATCTAACTCGTAAATATAGGAGGAACATATGTCATTTTTTGAGAATACACGAAAACCGGATGGTATTGGTGGAAAAATTATGGTTTCTGTCAGTTTGCGCGCCATGGGCGCGCTCTAACGGGTGTAAGTCCCGAACACGCCCAGATAGTGGGAAGTGTATAGCC
>NZ_CAKRXI010000063.1 GCF_934424005.1 uncultured Blautia sp. | reverse complement strand
TTGGAAAGGACTCCCTTTCCGGCAGCATCTTTATGGATTATCGAAATGCATCAGATTTTTCTGATCCGAATATTATTCTTTATGGTCATCACATGGCAAAAAATACGATGTTTGGTGAGCTTGATGCGTATACGGATCTTTCGTTTTTTGAATCACATCTTAAAGGTGAATTATATGATGGAAATATATGGCACGATATTACGTTCTTTGCTTTTCTGCGAGCAGATGCATATGATCCGGTTGTGTATGATGTGACAACAGAAATCATCGGAGGTACGGCTGCATATGCTGACTGGTTACAGAAAAGGGCTCTCCACTGGAAAGAAGGGATGCAGATAAAGAATGGTCAGTTTATCACTTTATCTACGTGTACCTCAGATGGAACTCCTAATGGAAGATACGTACTCATCGGCTGGATGCCGGTGTCTGAAAATGTAAGATCAGGAAGCCGGATCTGGTGAAGGAAGAAGGATATTCAGTATAAATGTATGATTCTCAAAACGAACCTGCATCTGTCCGTTATATTTTTGTACGATTTCCTGAATGTTTTTCATTCCATATCCGTGTTCCAGTTTCTCCTTTTTGGTGGTAACAGGAAGGCCCTGAATCATTTCGGGCATCTGTTGACAGTAATTTCGAATAGAAAAAAGGATGAGACAGTTTTTCTTGCGAATATTGATAGATAAAAATCGTTTTTCTTTTTCTGGAACCTGACACAGACATTCGATGGCATTGTCAAGTGCATTTCCAATCATAATGTACAGATCGAAAGGGTCTACAAATTCCAGAGATTTTCCATCTGCCATACAGGTCCAGAGGATTTCCTGCTGTTGGCACTGATCCCATACACGAGCGAGTAATGTATCCAGGGAGGCATTTCCGGTATTAAGAGAAGCATCATAACGATTGATGGAGTTTTGTAATTCCTGGAGAAGTTCTTTTTGGTTTCCCGCTCTTTGATCCTGCTGCAGGGCGGCAATGATATGTTTCATATCGTGAGTTCTTTTACGCAGTACTTGAACAGAATTTCGATAAGCATCAAAATTGCGGTATTCCAACAGACGTAATTTCCGCTCCAGAACCAGACGCTGTTTATAGTGAGCCTGCTTAAAAATCAGTATCTGTGCAGCCAGTGCAGAAAAAGTGAGCAACAGATCATAAAGGAGTGAAATACGGAAAGAACCAGTGCCGGCAGTAGTCAAATGTATGCTGGACTGTGTGCCAAGAATACATCCAATCATAAGAACAAAAATCATATAAATCAAAGGATAACGGATTTCTGTAAGCTGATCCAGGCGGGAGATGACAGGAAGTATGAACAGCTGATAAATGACTGTATTACAAAGTAAAAGAATCAGTATTTCAATCCACAAGGTTTCTGGTTTTACAGGACGACTGCCCCGGTGTGAAGCTTCAGGTAAAATAAAAGCAAAAAGTGTATAGGCTAAATCCTGTGTAAGATAAGCACATACGGAACAATACAGAGCGTTTTGAAACGTTATCCTATGGCAGACCAGAAAAAAGAGTGTGAGAAGCAGTAAATATAAAATCAGTTCTGTAACGACATTGAAGGACATACCAAAGTTCAGCAAAGTAGGATCTGACCTGTTTTTCAGGTAAAATGAGACTTTGTTTCGAAACAGTAAAAGAGGAAATGCGAGGATCATTTCCAGAAAAAACATCATCCCGAGTCTGAATAGAAAATGCTGGCGTTTAGGAAGAACCTTTGAAAATAAAAAAGAAGAAAAAAGACAGCATTCCATTGTGCCAAGAATCAATATTTTTGGAATCATTACAAATTTCCCTCCATGGAACAGGTGGTGAGTAGTGCCTGAGTGAATGATTTGTAGTAGCTGCGGCTCATTGGAAGCATATCGTTGGGAAGCCAGATATTATTTTTATCATAACGAACCACATATTGAAGGTTGACTAAAAAAGCCTGATGACAGCGTGCAAAACCGCAGTCGGCAAGTTCCGCTGCAAGCCGGGTGAGAGATTGGTTCCCAGTTGCATATAAAAGTTTCTGCTGTGTATGATAACAGAGCGTGTGATTCTGAACTTCTACATAAAGCAGTTGTTCCGGAGCCAGACGGATATGTTCATTTCGTGCATGTATGATCAGCTTCTTTTTTTGCCGGGTGGCAAGTATTTCCATCACCTGATCCATTTTAGAAGCAAAAGAGTAATAATGAACAGGTTTTAAAATATAATCGAGAGCCCGTACAGAGTAGCCCTCAATCGCATACTGTGCCATACATGTGACGAAAATGATCAGTACGTCCGGATCAAGCCGGCGGATTTTTCGTGCGGTTTCTATTCCATTCATAAGGGGCATTTCGATATCAAGCAGAATCAGATCCCAGACGGGATGATAGTCAGATATAAAATCCATGCCATTTTGAAAGGAAGTGGTATGGATAGAAATACCAGTCTCTTTTTCATACTGCTGCAGGTGATTTAGCAGTATTTTAGTATTTTCCGCAATGTCTTCGATAATTGCAGTACGCATAGAAAAACTCCTTTGAATAAAGTAGTAGGTGTCCTGCGTATGAGTATAACACAAAATACTGGAGGTGAAAATATAATGCCATTATCGGATTATTATTTATGGGCGGGAACCGCTTTAATATTACTTGAGTTTTTACATTTTCAAAGACAACGAAAACTGAATGACGAGAGAACAAAGTTGCTTTATGGAATGTTTGGTATATCACTTATTATCTGTGTTGGCGGCATTTTGCTGACGACCTGGATTTCAAATAAAATGGCAGGAGAATTACAGGCAAGAATTATGCTTCATATTGTTTACCTTGCACAGTTTTATCTGCCTTTGACGTTTTTGAGAATGATATGTTTTGTGGCACACAGACCCGATGCACTCTTTTTTAAAGGCGGAGCTGTGGTCTGGGGTGTTTGTAGTATGGTAATACTGACGAATCCGTGGACAAGATGGATATCATATCCGGGAACGGATGGAATGCTGTATGCAGGGAATTTCTATCCGCTTTTGGCCTGGGGTATGATCACTTTTTATCTGGCAGATCTGGTATTTCTTTGGCGAAAAAGGAACATGATGAAACAGAGGCAGGCAGCAGCAATTGCGGAAGCAATAAGTATTATGATCATAGGGATCTTACTGCAGAACGTTTTCGGATTTTTTCTGGTAACTGGTTTTGCTGCTGCCCTGATGCTGGCAGCACTTTATCTTACAATGCAGAACCCTTATGCATATGTGGATTTTGTGACACAGGTTCTGAATGCGGATTATTGTCGCTATTGGATTGATGAAAAATTCAGAAAGAAAGAGGATGCTTTTTTGCTTTGTATAAAACTCACTGATCTGGAAAGAATTCGTATGGAGAATGGAACGGATCAGGAGGTGAGTAAAACCTTAGCGAAAAAACTGTGGAATATAACGCCGGGACATGCTGTTTTTCGTGTAAGATATGATACATATATCCTTTTTACAAAAAATCTGGAAGAACATAGGATAGTATTGGAACAGGTAAAAAAACTGTTTTCAACAGAACTTGTTATCAACGGGAATTTGAGGTATTGTCCAGCTGTGGCAGTAGAAATGGAGCACGCAGAAAGAATTTGTCATGGCAATTGTAATGAAGTAATGAATTATTTTCGTTTTCTATTTCAACAGGCAGAAGAAAAATCGGAATTTCAGTGTATTGCATGCAGCGACGAGCTTCAAAAAAAATATAAGTATGAACGAAGTGTTGAACAATATATTCGTTTTGCTTTAGACCATAATCTGTTTGAGGTGTGGTATCAGTTAGTATATTCTCTTTCAGAAAAACGTTTTGTCAGTATGGAAGCATTAAGTCGATTATATCATCCTAAGTTTGGCTGGATCAGTCCGGAATTATTTATTCGTCTGTCTATGAAAAATAATCAGATTTTTGACCTCATGACATATCAGCTGCATAAAATATGTCGCTTTCTAAAAGAAAATGAGGAAGTGCTTGCAGGAATCAAAAATGTAAAAATTAATATTTCGCCAAAGGAACTAACCAGAAAAGGATATTGTGAGAATCTGATTGCAATTATCCGTTCGAATGGACTTTCACCTGAAAGATTTCAATTTGAGGTAACAGAGACCTGTGCAGCAAAATATTCAAAAGAACTGGAAGATTGCATTCAGATGTTAGGAAATGCAGGAATTACACTTTGTCTGGATGATTTTGGCTGTGGATATGCTAATCTGGAACGTATTCTGCATCTTCCGTTTTCTGTCATAAAAATGGATCGATCACTTCTGTGTGATATCGGAGTAAATCCGAGAACTACGATATTTTATCAAAGTATGGTTGAGACTCTGCATCGCTGTGGATATCAAATTGTATCGGAAGGCGTAGAAACCAGACGAGAGGTGGAAGTTCTGGAAAGTTGTAAGGTGGATATGATTCAGGGATATTATTTTGCGAAACCATTGCCAGGACAGGAGGTGCTGGAAAAACTGGGAAAGAGATAATGTTAGCTTCCCATCATCTGAATCCTTTTACGGTTATAAACCAAATGCAGATACATGGCATCCTGTGCCCGGAGTGGATCATGGGATGCTATGGCATCCGCAATCTCACGGTGAGTCTCGATGGTCTCTTCATGCAGTGAACCGCCGGTTGTTTCCACGAACAGAGGAATCGAGCTGTTGATCACTGGAACCAGTCGCGGAACTACAACGTTTTTGCTGCTCATAGCGATCGCTGTATGGAATTCAATATCTTTTTGTGTGTGATCCTCGTGTTTTTTTAATAATTCTTCAACTTCATCGCAGAGTGCGGTGATTTTTTTTATGTCTTTTTTGTCAGCATGTGTGGCTGCCATTGCTGCGATAGATGGCTCAAGGAGAAAGCGGACTTCTAAAAGGTCATTGATCAGCTTCTGTTTGTTGCCGATAAAAGTAAAGCCCAACGGATCTTCCACCATTCCAGGAGAAGATGCAATATAGGTACCGGAACCCTGACGGATGGTAACAATGTTGCGGGAGGCGAGGAGCTTCATGGCCTCGCGGACAGAACTTCTTCCAGCGTTCAGACGCTCAGACAGAATGGTTTCATTAGGTAATTTATCTCCAGGCTGGAGATTTTCTTCTAAAATAAATTCTATAATGTCTTCGGATATTTTTTGAGGAAGACTTTTCTCTTCAGATGACGGATTCATCATATGATTTACCTCGTTTCTAATAATTTTAATTCTTTTCTTCCATGATAATGTCTTTTGGTGCCAATGTCAAAATGCTAAAATGCACAAAAATAAATACAAAAATTTAGATAAAATTCCAGTATTGCGTTTTTAAAGAAGAGAATATATTATAAATACATCAGATGAATTCAAGGATAAAACACATAAAACAACAGGGAACGACATGAAAACGACTAAATAGGTCAGATGAATTCAGAGGAAAAACGTAAAACATCAGATGAATCAAGGAGGTAAAACGAAAAATGGAAGAAACAACTTTTGTAGCGGATCCGATGAGACTGATGATCGCTGCAGCAGTCGGAATTGTAATCCTGCTGATACTCATCATCAAATTTAAACTTCATCCGGTTCTGTCAATGATGATTTCTGCCATCATTATCGGAGCAGGAGCAGGAATGCCGCTTACGATGATCTCGGACACAGTAGAAAAAGGTGTTGGAAAAACACTGCAGGGAATTGCACTTCTGGTAGGACTTGGCTCCATGTTTGGAGGAATCCTGGAAGTAAGCGGCGGTGCCCAGAGAATAGCGGAAACGCTGATCGCAAAATTTGGTCAGAAAAAAGCCGGATGGGCACTTGGACTTACAGGACTTGTAATTGGTACAACGGTATTCTTTGAAGCTGGTGTTGTGGTACTGATTCCGCTGGTATTCAGCGTTGCAAAGCAGACAAAAAAATCCACACTGTATTATGCAATCCCGCTTCTTTCTGGTCTGGCAAGTGGATATGCTTTTGTTCCACCTTCCGCAGGATCTGTTCTTGTGGCAAACGCACTTGGTGTAAATCTGGGAACCATGATCATGATAGGAGTTCCGACAGCACTGATCTGCATGATGGTTTCCGGAATCTTCTGGGGAGGATTTATTGGCAACAAGATTCATACAGAACTCCCGGCAAATGTGGAAGAGATCAAGGATGATGGAAAAGAACTTCCTCCTTTTGGACTGGTATTAGGTGTGATCCTGATTCCACTTGTTCTGATCCTTCTCAGCACATTGTCAAAATACATGCCGCTTCCAGCGGGTGTTCAGGATGTTCTTGGATTTATTGGAAAACCATTCCTGGCATTGACGATCGCAACTCTGGCATCCATGTACTTCCTTGGAATCAAACGTGGATTTACCGGCGCGCAGTTAAAGAAAATTCTGGATCATTCACTCAGACCTGTAGGTATGATCCTTCTGGTAATCGCCAGCGGTGGAGTGATCCGCTGGATGCTTCAGGACTCCGGTCTTGGAAACATTATCGGACCTGTACTGGAAAAAAGTGGACTTCCACTTATCCTGATCGCATTTCTGATCGCACTTCTGGTCAGAGCATCTGTAGGAAGTTCCATCGTAGCAATGACAATGGCATCCGGAATCATGGCAACTATGCCGGCAGTGATGGATACGAGCATGATCTACAGAGCAGCAATGTGCTGTGCAATCTGTGGTGGAGCAACTGCACTGAGTCATGTAAATGATGCAGGATTCTGGCTGGTAACATCATTCCTTGAGATCGATGAAAAAACAACACTGAAATCCTGGACGATCATGGAGACACTGATCGGTGTTACGGCACTTATTGTAAGCTTTATTGTTTCAATCTTTGCATAGGAGGCGAGGCGTAATGATAAAGATACCAGTTTATTTAAGAGATATGTATGATGCAAAGCATCTGGTACAGGCAGCAACGGGCTGTAAAAAAGATGTAGATCTGATCTGTGGAAGATATATCGTAGATGGAAAATCAATGCTGGGGGTATTCAGTCTGCCGACATTTGATAATGTTGAACTTGGTGTAGATGAAGAGGACGAGAAAAAAATCAGAGAAACACTGGAGAGTTTAAATCTAATCAGAGAATAAAAAATGGAGGAAAAAATCATGCAGTTAAAAAGTCAGGAAATGAGAAAACTTGCACCGGAGCTTGATCCGCTGCGTATTGGAACCGGATGGACAAAAGAAGATCTTGGAAAAGTTCAGGTTATAGTTGAGAGTACCTATGGCGACAGTCATCCGGGAAGTGGACATCTGAACATCCTTGAAGCAGAAGTTCGCAAAGGAATCGCAGAAGAAGGCGGTTTTGGAGCACGTTATCACTGTACAGATATCTGTGATGGTGAAAGCCAGGGAACAGACGGCATCAACTACAGTCTGGCAAGCCGTGAGATGATCGCAAATATGATCGAGATCCATGCAAATGCAACACCGTTTGATGCAGGTGTATACCTTTCAAGCTGTGACAAGGGTGTGCCGGGAAACCTGATGGGACTTGCAAGAGTAAATATTCCTTCCGTATTCGTTCCTGGCGGAACAATGAATGCCGGTCCGGAAATGCTGACTCTGGAACAGCTTGGAATGTACAGCGCAAAATTTGAGCGTGGCGAGATCGATGAAGAAAAGCTTGACTGGGCAAAATGTAATGCATGCCCGAGCTGTGGAGCATGTTCCTTTATCGGAACTGCATCCACAATGCAGATCATGGCAGAGGCACTTGGCCTTGCACTTCCTGGTACAGCACTGATGCCGGCAACCAGCCCTGACCTTCTTGACTTTGCAAGAGAAGCAGGAAGACAGGCAGTAAGAATTGCACAGATGGAAAATATGCGTCCTTCTGACATCGTAACTATGGACAGCTTTGAGAATGCAATTCTTGTTCACGCTGCAATCTCAGGAAGCACAAACTGTCTGCTTCATCTGCCTGCAATTGCTCATGAATTTGGCATTGAGATCACAGGTGATACCTTTGACAAGCTGCACAGAAATGCAAGATATCTTCTGGATGTACGTCCGGCAGGACGCTGGCCGGCAGAATGCTTCTACTACGCAGGTGGTGTTCCGGCAATCATGGAGGAGATCAAAGAGCACCTTCACCTGGATGTCATGACTGTTACAGGAAAGACATTGGGAGAAAACCTGGAAGAACTGAAGAACAACGGATTCTATGAAAAATGCGAAAAATGGCTTCAGGAGTTCAACAAACGTTACAATGTAAATGTTACAAGAGAAGATATCATCCGTCCGTATGACAAAGCCATCGGAACAGATGGAAGTATTGCAGTCCTTCGTGGAAACCTTGCTCCGGAAGGTGCCGTGATCAAACACACAGCATGCCCGAAGGAAATGTTCAAATCTGTTCTTCGTGCAAGACCATTTGACAGCGAAGAAGAATGTCTGGATGCAGTCCTGAAACATAAGGTTCAGAAGGGTGATGCAGTATTCATCCGTTACGAGGGACCAAAGGGAAGCGGAATGCCGGAAATGTTCTATACTTCTGAGGCAATCAGCAGCGATAAAGAACTTGGAAAGAGCATTGCCCTGATCACTGACGGACGTTTCTCCGGTGCTTCTACCGGCCCGGTTATCGGACACTGCAGCCCGGAGGCTGTTGACGGAGGCCCGATCGCACTTGTTGAAGAAGGCGA
>NZ_CAKRXI010000062.1 GCF_934424005.1 uncultured Blautia sp. | reverse complement strand
TTCTAACAGCTTAAGCAACAAGATGGATAATTCCTTACTGGCTGTAAGGGATATTAACCATAAATATATTGTAGTAGGAGGATATACAAATGTTTGATTCAAATAAAACATGGTTTTGTAAACAACTTAGAACTGAAGATGCAAAACAAATAGGCGAACAATTAAATATCGCTATGAGCGAAGCTGATCACTCAGAAGCCACAAAACTTTTTCAAAAGGTCAAAAAATATATGAAAATACGTATTAATGAAAATTATTTTTTACCACTTAAAAACATTCATACATGCTTGGCAAAACTCGACATCCCAGAAAATACTGCTTTTATCACTATGGGAATTAATTGCATTCTTATTGAATTATTCTATGAAATGAAAAATGGATATGATGAGTCCCACGAAGGCGGTACAGTAGGAAACGCATATAAAGAAATTTTACCATTGTTAGATCCAACTATATCAGAAGATCTTGC
Organism: uncultured Blautia sp.; assembly: GCF_934424005.1. Taxonomy (GTDB): domain Bacteria; phylum Bacillota; class Clostridia; order Lachnospirales; family Lachnospiraceae; genus Blautia_A. The sequence continues at coordinate 8,401 of NZ_CAKRXI010000062.1, read as the reverse complement.
AATACTATTTTATAAAGGAATTAGATGTGGTATATTACATCAAGGTCAAACCAAGAACAATACTGCATTAACATATCAACTAGATACAATCATTCAACCAAACGGTCCTTACTATTTATGCAATCCGCAAACATTATTTGAAAAACTAAAAAACTTGTATAGATTATATTGGAAAGACATTTCAGAAAAGAATTATTCTGATGAACTGGCAATAAACTTAATTCAAAAATATAATTACATACTTACTCATATATCATAATTTAATAATTACAGCTAGATTTAAATTTTAACAATAAGGAGCGGATTAATTTTTCTCTCTCCACTCCTTTCATCATTCTATTTCCTCTCTTTGTATTATTTATGTTTATTTTATTCTCCATATATACCACTCTGTTTTGTTACTACTGTATGTACTGTACTCTTACTGATCCCAAATTTTTTCGCCGTCTGTCGTACTGTCGCTTTTGTTTCTATTATGTAATGTGCAATCTCCACTGCACGTTCTTCGATATAATCCTTCAAAGAAAAATCCCCCGAAGACACCGTTTTTACAGTGTATGCGGGGGATTTATGTGGTATGTCTTACTTATTTATCTCTTAGAAGATAACCGGAATAATATAAATTCCAAGTGCAATGATCGTAGCAATAACAGTTGCAATCTTCCAGATATTGTACTCTTTGTCCATCTTTGCTTTTTCTTCTGGAGATGGCTCTTCGAGAACACCGATTTCTTCCTCAATTGTCGGGATCTTGTTCTCATGTTTTCTGGTAAAGACTGCCCAGTAAATGATTGCTGCTACAGTTACTACTCCAGATGTGGCAAGTGCTGCTCTGTCTGCAAAAATCAGCATAAAGATATACACAACGATCGTAAACCAACAGCCGAATTTTCCACCAGGAGCCACATATGGCCTGTTCATATCCGGATAATTTTTCTTCAGTCCCAGATATGCAAGACATCCAATAATGTAACAGAGTGCCAGAGAAATCAACGATACAGATGCAATATAGTTGATAGAACCTGTTGCGATCAGAATGATGTTGATAATACCTACTGCTGCAACTGCAGTGTATGGTGTTTTGTATTTCGGATGTACTTTGCAGAAGAAAGAAGGAAGAGATTTATCTTCTGCCATTGTATAGATATATCTTGCCGGAGCTGCAATACCAGGGTTGATCGTAGACAGGTCACCACCAAATGCAATACCGATGCAGAGAAGGATGATTGGGAATCCGATAAGTCCTGCTGCCTCCAGGCCTTCTGCATAAGGAGCATCTGCTGCTGCAAGCAGTGGATAGAATTTGTGCGGTACAAGACCAACCAGGAACCACTGGAATAATGCATTACATACAAATACAAGGAATACAGATACTTTTAAAGCTCTTGGAAGTGTATACTGTGGGTATTTTGTTTCAGCACCCATAGATACACATGTTTCAAAACCAGTGTAACACCACCATACAAGACCAAAGATGTACATCAGTTCATTAAAAGGTGGCAGTGAATCCATTGCGATTCCACCAAAATATTCCAGATGGATCTTAGGAATCATATACAGGAACCATGCGATTGCACAACCCCAGAAGAAAAAGATAAATCCAGTCTGTGCTTTACCAGACATCTCAATTCCCTTAAAGTTCAGTATCAGGAAAAATATTACCAAGATAATTGCAATAATACGGGAATCGACACCACTCAGGTCAATTCCAAACTGGCTGAAAAGAATCTTAAAATAGTTTGCAAAAGCAAGCGTCTCACCAGCACCGATTCCAACTACTGAAATAATATAATGCCATCCTGCCAGGTTTGCCCATACTCTGTTCAGACCACGTTTTGCATAGTTGTATGTACCACCTGCACAAGGCAATGCTGCTGACATCTCACCATAGATCAGGCAAGGCCAGATAGAGATCAAAAGAGATAAAAATGTGATAACAATGATCCAGGATCCTACATGACCGATCTGAGCAGAACCACAGGTGAATAATCCGACACCTACGACTGTTCCGATCGTCATACTGATGGATTCTTTTAATCCAAGTGCTCTGACAAGCTGTGTTTCTTTGTTTTCCATAATAACCACTCCTCATTCCGCGTTATTTTATTTATAAAAAAATGGAGTACAGAATTTTTCATTCCTGTGCTCCATTGCAACTTTTGTATCTGTCTCTTTATTCAATTAACTGGCGCTGGCAAATTCCACACCGCTTTTTTTCTTTTCAAGAATCTGCGTAATCAGATCCACGATATGTGCAGCCGCTTCTACCGGTGGAATTCCATGTCTGCTGATATTCGAAACTACCGTATATTCTGATTCCAGCATATCTGGTCTTGCATTGTAGGCAATATATGCTGACATACTTTCTGAAGTGAGAAGTCCCGGTCTCTCTCCGATCAGTACACAGGTAACCTGTGCATCCAGTAGAGGGCCGATCGTTCTTGCGGTATTTACTCTGCAATATCTGACAAAAAATGGTGTTCCGACTGTAATTCCTTTATCCTCCAGTCCCATCTTGATCGTAGGGAAAAGATCTGGGATATTTGCTTCTATGGACGGTGAACAAAGACCGTCTCCAAAATAAATCTGCACCTGTGGATGATGCACACAGTTTTCGGAAATTGTTTTCTGTGCCTCCGGAAGAAAAATTCTTCCCCAGTCCGGCCTCAGAAGCATTTCGTTTTTGTTTGCACATTTTGTCTGTACTTCAAAAACTCCAAGCTTCTTAATGGTTTCTTCCGGCACTTCATTATAAACAGCATCATTTGCAGCTGCATGAGAAGCCAAGAACCGAAGCTCTGCTTCTGTTGTATATCTCGGCCCACAATGTCCAATTCCAATTCTGGCCGGAGTTGCATGTTTCATTTTCCATATTTCTTTTTCATTATACGGATGATCTACATGCATATAATCCATAATATCCGTTTCCATAATATCCCGAAGGCATCCTGCTGTAGCACTCATTTTTCTTCCCTCCCGTGATCTTGGATTTTATTTTGCAAAGAATACGGATGGATCACCGGCATTTCTGCCAAGATGACCATTCTCCCAGAATCCCCATTTTTCCAGCCACTGTCGAAATTCCGGAATCGGCTGCTTTTTCAGAAGCTGTCTGACACTAGCAACGTCATGATAACTGGTGGATTGATACATCAACATGATATCATCTGCCTGTGGAAGTCCCATAACATAATGAACACCCGCTGTTCCAAGCAATGTGAGAATCGTTTCTGAATCATTCTGATCCGTCGGCATATGGTTTGTATAACAGACATCACATCCCATCGGGAGTCCATGAAGGTGTCCGCAGAACACATCTTCCAGTGCTGCTCTTGTCAGCTGTTTGGTATCGTAAATATACTCCGGTCCCATAAATCCAACGACGGTATTTACCAGAAATGGATGATAATGCCTTGTCAGTCCGTAGCATCGACACTCCATAGTCTGCTGATCCGCTCCAAATGCTGCCGAAGAAGATAATTCTGAACCCTGTCCTGTTTCAAAATACATAACATTCGGACCCTTTGCATGCCCTTTTTCTTTAAATAAGGCTTCTGCTTCTTCCAACATTTCCGTGGTTACACCAAACGCAGATAATGCTGCCTCAGATCCTGCGATAGACTGAAAACAGAGATCTGCACTTCCCTGTCCGCTTCGCAGTGCTTCCATCTGTGTTGTCACATGGGATAACACACAGGTCTGTGTCGGAATCTGGTATTTGTCTCTGATGTCTCCCAGTGTCTTCCAGATAGCCAGTGTACTGTCAACAGTATCAATTGCTGGATTCAGACCGATCACGGCATCTCCTGATCCGTAGCTTAATCCCTCCAGCGTACTTGCTGTCACACCTTCCACGTCATCCACCGGATGGTTTGGCTGAAGTCTTGCCGCCAGGACATTTTCTGTCCCAATCGTTGTATTGCAGGTTGCTGTAATATGCATCTTGCTTCCTGCAAGAATCAGATCCATGTTTCCCATGATCTTGGAGATTGCTGCAATTGCTTCGCTTGTCAGTCCCCTGCTGGCTCTCATGATCTTATCACTGTCTGTTGTGTCATCCAGAATCCATTCTCGCATCTCCTGAATGGTTTTTCCTTTGATTTCACGGTAGACTTCTTCATCTATGTCATCCTGAATGATTCTGGTAACAGAATCCTCTTCATAAGGAACTGCCGGATTTTCTCTCAAATCACCCACCGTAAGCTGTCCAAGCACCTCTTTTGCTGCAATCCGCTGCAGTTTACTTTCTGCCGCTACTCCCGCCAGTTCGTCCCCGGATTTTTTTTCGCTTGCTTTTGCCAGAACATCTTTGACGTCTTTGAATTCATATACCTGTCCTAACATAGAAGTCTTTAAAATCATATTTTGCACCTACCCGTTAAATATTAATGTCTTCACAATGACCGGAATAACTTTTCCCGATACGATCGGCTCTCCCAAATCTACGAAATCTCCACTTTCACAGTAAATCCCATCAATACAGATGATTTTTCTCCTGTTCTTTATTCTGTGATGGAGTGCCTGCCCCAGGGCTTTGCCGATATCTTCTTCCAATACAATGATCAGCTCATTATCCGGCTCACATTCCTTGTCATACTGTTCTGTAAGTTTTTCTGCAATCTCCTGTATCTGTGCAAAAGACGGGCATTTCAGTCCCTTCATTGCGATTGCGATCTGCCTTCCCTCGCCGCGGCTTTCCTGATAGATCTGCATAGCACGATGAAGTTTCTCATCGAGATCTGCAATATCCTCTGGCTGTTCCAGCGCAATCTTTACAATCGGAATATTTTTCAGTGGAAACGTATCCTCTGTATACTCGATCGTACTTCCGGAAATATTCATGCTGTAGTTTCCAGCGCCTATTACTGTCGCACGCATCGTTTCTTTTGCCTTGCAGACATTTCCCTTCTGAAAAATAGGATTTTCCCTGATGGACTGTGCAAGCAGCACACCTATATCGCCATATCGAAACAGCTCTCCAATCTCCTCAAAACAGGAGGCTACACCTCCGGAAAAAGTAATCAATTCCGGTTTCTTCTGACAGGTAATTGCATGATTGGTTTTCATCTTCTCAATAAAAACATCTGCATCTTTCAGGCCAACCGCTTCTGCCAGAATCTCTGCCATTGCATCTGTCAGAGCTTTCAGTTTTTTGACTTCTACATTCTGTCCTTCTGCAATTTCCAAGCCAAGCTGTTCAGACAGCCATCTGATCTTGGGTGCAACATAAGTGATCTTTCCATCCTCTAGCTTTACCAGTCGTCCACCAATATCGAAGCATGCCGTATCAAGTACATTTCCATTTTCAAACAGACAGATATTTGTTGTGCCGCCGCCAATATCAAGATTGGCAACAATTTTTTCTGTTTTCCGTGACAGTTCTGCGGCTCCGGCTCCTTTTCCTGCCAGTACCGACTCCAGATCCGCTCCCGCTGTTGCCATAACAAAATCTCCGGCTACATCTGCAATCGCTTCTACAACATCTTCCGCATTTTTCTTACGGGAAGTCTCACCGGTTATGATCACGGCTCCGGTAGAAAGATCCGCCGGTTTCATTCCAGCTTTTCTGTATTCCTTTTTGATGATCCTGTCTACCCATTTTCCATCGATCTCTTCTCTGGAAAGCAGTGGTGTGAAATACACCTGGCTCCTGTAGATGACCTCTTTGGAGATCACTTTGATCTGTGGAATCTTTCCAAAACCTCCCGTATTCTGAAGAAGCATTCTGCTGAACACCAGCTGTGTAGTTGAAGTTCCAATATCAATCCCTGCACTTAAAATTTCTTCTGTCTGCATATCTTTCATCTCCATAAACGACAAAAAGAGACATCAACGATTGTTGATGCCCCTTTGCACTTCGCTTCTTTGAAATTGATTGCATTATAGCACGGAGTTTTTTAATGCACAATTCAATTATTCACCAAAATTTTCCTGTAAATTCAAAAAGTTTCATTATATTTGCATAATTGTACAAAATTTAATTCAATGAGATCTCATCGATCAGCTTCAGTTCCTCTTCACTGAATGGTGCACTGGAAATAGCTTTTATATTATCCAGAATCTGCTGTGTTTTAGATGCTCCGATCAGAACACTGGTCACTTCTTTCTGCTGCAGAAGCCATGCAAGTGCCATGTCTGCAAGCTTTTCTCCACGCTGTGCAGCCAGCTCATTCAGCTTACGGATCTGATCCAGTCTGTGTTCATCCAAAGTACTTTCTTTAAGGAATCTGCCATCGGTACGGATACGGCTGTCTTCCGGGATTCCGTGTAGATAACGGTCAGTCAGCTGTCCCTGTGCAAGCGGGCTGAATGTGATCAGGCCCTTCTGCAGCTCAGCAGTTGCCTTTTTCAGACCATTCTTCTCTACTGTTCGATCAAAAATAGAATAACGGTTTTGATTGATGACAAACGGACAATGCAGATCCTTCAGAATTGCAGTGGCCTTCTTTAATGTTTCTCCATCATAATTGGAAAGTCCGACATAAATTGCCTTGCCACTCTGTACTGCACTTGCCAGTGCACCCATGGTCTCTTCAAGTGGTGTATCCGGATCCATTCTGTGATGATAGAAAATATCTACATAATCAAGGCCCATACGTTTCAGACTCTGATCCAGGCTGGCAAGAAGGTACTTACGGCTTCCCCAGTTTCCATAAGGGCCATCCCACATCTCATATCCGGCTTTTGTTGTAATGATCAGCTCGTCACGATATGCACCTAAGTCTTCTTTCAAAATACGTCCAAAATTTTTCTCAGCGCTTCCTGGTTCCGGACCATAGTTATTTGCCAGGTCAAACTGAGTGATTCCATTATCAAAAGCTGTAAAACAAAGCTTTCTCATATTTTCAAAATGTGCTGTGTCACCGAAGTTATGCCATAATCCCAGTGACACCTTTGGCAGCATCAGACCACTGTTTCCACAGTGATCATATTCCATGGTTGTGTATCTTTCTTTAGACGCAGTGTACATATTCTTTTCCTCCCAATACGAATATATTTACTTCTCTTTACAAAGATTAGCACTTCAAGTATACTTGAAGTCAAGAATTTTATATAAAAGTAAATTCGTGATTCAGCATTTAATTTTTTACAGGAGGTATCGCATCTAATGAAAACCTATACGATCAGGGAAATATCCGAAATGTTTGAGTTTCCATCATCTACACTTCGTTATTACGAAAGTGAAGGACTCCTTCCAGAAGTACCCAAATCCTCTTCCGGACAACGTATATACAGTGATGAACATGTTGAACGTCTTAAATGTATCAACTGTTTCAAACGCACAGGAATGACTATCCCACAACTTCGAAAATTTTTTATATATGAGGCAGATGAAGCAGCTCACATTGATGAAATTATCTCTCTTCTAAAAGATCAGGAACAAATTGTAAATGAAAAGCTGATCCAGCTTCAAAAAGATTCAGCACATGTCCATCACAAAGTAGAATACTACTCTGAAATCAAACATGCGCTGGAAAATAATCTTCCTCTGCCAGTCTGGGTAGATGAGGATTGATTTCACTTATTTCTTCTATCTGAAACTCTTTAAATATGCCTTCTGCTCTGGTGTGATCCGGTAGCTCTCCACTGCCTTCTGGATGGTCTTACGGTGTACCCATTCCGGCAGACGTCGTTCCTCGATATACGGAATGGTCGCCTCCCATTGCTTTGCAAGGGCCGTAGCAAGATACCAGGCGATCATCATATTTACATAATATTCTTCAGACCGTATATTTGCTGCCAACTTCAGATATTCCGGTCTGAAATCTTCCTCCAGATAAAGATTCATCAGCATACCGATTCCATAACGAATCGTATAAGTTTCTCCAGATGAGATCCAGTTTCTGATTTCCGGAAGCAGCTCTTCTTTATGCTTCGCAAAACACTTTGGTGCCGGAAGGTCACAGGTTGCCCAGTTATTCACATATGGGAGCAGTTTTTTCACTTCTTTCAGGCACACCTCATAGTCTTTGATCCAGCTTATGATCATCATATGCATATTATTCTCTTCATAATATCTGTGTGGCAGATCCTTCAGAAAAAATTCTGCTTCCGGTGTCTTTGCAAATTCTTTTGTAAACTTGCGGAGCATCGGTGTACGGATTCCTATAATGGTTTCCCTGTCAATACCCGGCAATAATTTGCTGTGAAAATCCCGATATTTCAGATCCTGCATCTCAAACAACTGCTTTTCCAGATTTTCTATATAGAACATAAATACTCCTCGTCTTCCATAGATTTTCAAAAAGCTCTGTCACTTCAACTGTACAGAGCTTTGGGGCATATTCTTTATTCTGCTTTTGTTTCTTCCAGAATGGATGTGCAGTGCGGACAGCGGGTGGCTTTGATGCTGATCTCACTCTGGCAGTATGGACAGATCTTTGTCTCTGGTTCTGCAGGA
>NZ_CAKRXI010000061.1 GCF_934424005.1 uncultured Blautia sp. | reverse complement strand
CTTTAAGTTTTCTGTTTTATTCGTAAAGTTTATTTGTTTTTCTTATTTCGCAATAAACAGTACTCCCAGAGTTCCCGGACCACAATGACTTGAAACCACGCCACCGGCACGCGTCTCAAGAATTTCCTGAAAAATTCCAAGGCTCTGCAGATAAGCCTGCACATCTTCCACAATCTTACGGTCACAGCCGGAATGTGTAATAAACACTCGCTCCGGTCGTGCATTTTTAAGATCTGCCTCCATATCTCTGACATAAGACATGACTACAGAATGTAATTTGCCGCGATACTTCTTAGCTGCATCCATTGCACCGTTTTCTACTACGATCTTTGGATGCAGCTTCAATACACTTCCTGCCATAGCCGCAACCGCATTACAGCGACCCCCGCGATACAAATACATCAAAGTATCTACCACAAAGCTTGCACGCACTTTTGGCTTCAATTCCTCCAGCGCAGCCGTAATTTCTGCAGCACTTTTTCCTGCCTGTGCCATTACTGCTGCCTCCACGACTTGAAGCCCAATACCTGTTGAAAGATTTGCAGAATCAATAACCGTCACAAGATCGGAGGCTTCCAGCTCATCAGCAGCAAGACGCATAACGTTTCCGGAAGTTGACATACTTGATGATATTGAAAAACAGATAACTTCCCTTTTTTCTTCAACATAAGGTTTCAATATTTCTATCGCATCTGCCAGAGATGGCGCCGAAGTTTTGGGTGTGGTCTTATGCGCATCTGACCACGCAAAGATTTCATCCGGAGTTATATTTTGGCCATCCTGGTATTCTTTCTCACCAAGAAGAATATGAAGTGACAAAATATCAATGTCATATCTGTTCACCAGTTCTGGCGAAAGGTCGCAGGTGCTGTCTGAAATTATTTTTACCATGTAATATTACCTCCTGCTGTTTTATAGACAATATTTTACCACAAATATTAACAGGATACACCTGTATCTTTATTTCTTACTACGATATGCTTCCGCTTCCCAATGTGTAATAAAGTATGTAATATCATCTGTCATCTGTAATACCCCGCCAAAACTTTCGGCATATACAGCAAGTTTGATCGCATCCTTTACCAGCAGCTGTGCTTTTGCAGCTTTTGCCTTGTCATCTTCCATGATAAATGCGCCCACGCCCTGTACCAGGATCAGTCTTGGTTCTTTGTCATGCTCTTTCATAAATGCATCCAGCACATCTTTTGCCTGTTCAACATTTTCTACAAATAATGGGTATGGTCCGCAGTATACAATGTGATCCGGAGTAAATGGTTTCAAAAGCGGTGCTGCAGTTGTTTTATCTTTCACAAAATTATTCACTTCTGCAGCCGGAACAACTTCTACAGCATGTCCCAGTAACTCGGAAAGTCTCTTTGCAGTCTGTTCTTTTTCAGGTGTAACTGCATCGCTTACGTCAGCCGTTCTTTTTACCTGTTTCTCTAATTTGCTGATAACTCCGTCAAATAAAACACCGATTTCTTCTACAGTATTCGCTGCAACAAAAATTCCATGATTCTGAAGCAGGAGAACCTGAACATCTTTTCCGAATTCTTCTTTGTAAGCATTCATTTTTTCATAACAGATACGTGCCAGCGTGTATCCCGGTTTGCAGATATCGATCCAGAGTACTTCTTTTCCAAGGAGTTCTTCACTGAGTGCACCTGCACCCTGTCCGCATGTCAGACCATTGATCAGTGTCGGATGAACATGCAGTACATAAGTATAAGCAAATAAATTATGAAGCAATGCCTCTACACTTGGGCGTTTCGTCTTGTCATCATCGGTCACTGCCGCCATAACATCAGCAAGATATGCAGATTCACGTTTCACATCATCTGCAGGGTATTCTGTTTTCATAATCTCATTCAGACGGGCTCTGTCCATTTTGACAAATTCTTCTGCTTTGATCGTAGCAAGCTGTGTACCGGAACCTTTTACATACAGGGTTGTATCGTCTTTGACAGAAGTATTACCGCCTCCTGCCAGAACGTAAGCCGGATTGCTGCCGTATGTATTTGACATTTTTACTAAAGTTGAAAGATCCATAGTTAAAATTCCTCCCTTGACTTATCATCTTAATAGTTTCGCTATTACTTATAGTACACCATATAGAAAAAGTTATCTATGCAAATATCGTGTCACAAAATATAACAAAACTCACCTTATCGTTGGCGCAGATCAAGAAAAAAGCAACCAGGACTTAACATCCTGATTGCTTTTTGCTCTCATTATTCTGTTACTATTTCAGTTCAAAAAATTCATCTGCACGGTTTTTATAGTCGCTCAGATCATTATACTGCAGGATCGCATACTCCTGAAGCAGCTCATAATACGGAGAAGTTTTATCTTCCACATAATAGAATTTTCCATCTGCACCCCAGTAGCCATTGCTGGTCAGTACCGGAACTTCCTTCATCACATCCTGCTGGAATTTCTGGAAACCTGTCAGTTCTCCGTCGATTGTTTCCATCAGGATCGTCTGGAGATAGTTCATACTAGTCTTTTCTATGGTCTTCTTATCAATATCATAGTTTGCCCAGATAACAAACGGTACCGCATAACGACGCATCATTTCTTCGTTGCTCCATTCTCTCCACTCACCATTTGTGATAGAATCCATGGATTCATCATAGATTCTTGGCTGATGGTCTCCTGTCAGAAGAATGACTGTCGGCTCATCTACATTTTTATAATATTCAACCAAAGCTTCAAACATCTCATCAGAATATTTGATCAGGCTGAGATAATATCCTAAATCCGGTGCGTCCGCATCCTCAACCACGATTCTCTTGTCATCAAAGTTATCAAATGGTACATCATAGGAGCTGTGATTCTGGATTGTCATTGTATAAGCGAAATACGGCGCATCTGATTTTTCTCTGTTCTCCTCATAATCATGAATGATGTTATCGTAAGTACACTCATCCGTTGCATTGTTTCTCATTTTTACAAACGGAACACCCATATTTGTATAATCATAGAACTTATCAAATCCAAGCAGCGGATATGCCTTGTCTCGGTTATAGTTTCGCGCCTTCTGAAGATGGGTCGCAGAGTTTCCTGTGTATCCTTCGCTCTTCAGCTCGGTTACCATCGATGGCATTTCGTGTTTCATATAAATCTGAAAAGCTACCGTTCCTTTTGGAAGGAAAGACATAGAATTTCCTGTCAGGAACTCATACTCTGTATTAGCAGTCTGACCGCCTACGATCGATGCATAAGAAGTTCCGCTTACCGTGTTTCCATTTTCCATCAGATCATGGATAAACGGCATATAATCTTCATTGGTTTTAATATCTGCCAGAACCTTCGGATCAGAGAAGGCCTCATTGATAATAGTTATCACATTTGGTCGTTTCTTGCTTGTATCGACTGTATCTGATTCATATTTTGAAGTGATTTCTTCGACTTTTTCAAGGCTGTAACCTTCTGGCTTTTCCGGTACAGAAAGTTCTATGCTTCTTGCAAAGCAGGCAATACTTCCGTATCTCTGATAACTTCGTAACGGCTGGAAAAGACTCAGATAAAGTCCTCTGTTGCTGGCAAATTCTGTCATGACCAGACTATTAAAGCTTACCACACTCACTACCGCCATTACTGCAATACCACACAAACGCTGAACACCTTTTTTGAAAACCGGCTCACATTTGATCACACGGCCAAGCATTATAAAATCAAACAACATTACCAGTGCAATCGTTGTATAGAAATTAAATTGTATCTTATAACCGTCTGCGACTTCCAGTGCAGTACCTACGGTTGCAATATCCGATGCCATGATCGGTGTTCCTCGAAACTCATAAACAAAATGATTTACTATATTAAACATTACACAGATAAACGCCCAAATATCTGTTCCCAGGCGCACCCTGTTCGTGATAACAATAAATACCAGTTCTACAATTCCAAGTAAAAGCAGATTGTAGATCAGTAAGGATAAATGCTGTCCTTTAAAACTGTTTTGTGCACTAAAGACAGCTGTTTCCATATTCAGAAATATATAACTTGGAGCCAACAGTATATACAATATGTTTAATACTCTGTTCCATTTTTTTCCAAAATCAAGTCTTACAAAAATAAGTACTGTTCCCAGCAGCCAGAGAAATGCCAGCAAAGCTATTTTAAACTTGGGACTGAACTCTGGATCATTCTCCAGTATTGAAGTTCGGTTTACATAAAAAAACACCAGGAACATAAAAGAAATGAACAGACAGAAATAATTTTTCCATTTCCGTCTGTCTTTATTTAAGCTAACATTATTAAACACGTATTTTTCCTCTATCCTAAAAGTGAAGCTGACCCTGAAGCCAGATTGTCCCTTTAAATCTTCGACCAACTGCCGGATCACCAAGCAGATCTTCTCTGTTAATGCAGACATCAAATCGAATATTGTTACATTCCAACGTCATCTGAACCAGTTCTTCATCTGTGATGTTATTCTGAACAGTGCGGTACTCCAGGATTTCTCCTAAAATACTATACTGGTCACACTGAATTCCATATGGCATAAAATATGAATCTACAATAGACAAAATATCTTCATGAACAATTCTGTTAGAAATCATAGAATACGTGTCCATTTCTTCCATGGTAAGATTTTCCATAGCCTCTTCGTCACCATTTCTTGCAGCTGCAATCAGTGAACTTCTATTTTTACTGCTTTCCTGTTCAACTTTGACCGCTTCCTTATCCTTCAGTACTGGAAAAAGGATTTTACCCTCCCCTGCAAGTCCGGATAAGGTCAATGGCTGATTACCTGTTAATTGCTTTTTGCTTTCTTTCATATATTCAGCTGCATTTTGAAGATAAAAAATCAGCGTGATTCCTATTCTCAGATCATCACAGGCTGCAGAAAAGGCATCCTTATCCGCATGCCTTTCTACTGTTACCTGTTCCTGAGTTGTAATTCCAGTTCCTCTGAAAAAAGGATAATAATATTCCACATGAAATCTGTTGTCATCATCATACTGACCACATACAGTAATACCGCAGTCATTTCCATAAAACCGGGAAAACTGAGCAAAGACACCATCTGGATGATCTTCCACTACGTTTTTTTCATCGTAATTTTTGATAACATCCAGAATGATTTCTTTCATTTCTTCCCGTTTGGTCACTTTAGAAAAACCGACTGCTTTTAAAAAGCTGTGCAAAAGTACACCTCCATGCCCTTATGCGCGGGTCTTTTTCTCAATTCTCTTCATGCCGCCCATGTATGGCTGCAGAGCTTCCGGAATACTAACAGATCCATCAGCATTCAGGTTATTTTCCAGGAACGCGATCAGCATTCTCGGAGGTGCTACTACAGTGTTATTTAATGTATGCGCAAGATATTTTTTACCATCCTTACCATTTACACGAATTCTCAGACGACGTGCCTGCGCATCTCCCAGGTTGGAGCAGCTTCCTACTTCAAAGTATTTCTTCTGTCTTGGGGACCATGCTTCTACGTCCAGAGATTTAACTTTAAGGTCTGCCAGGTCACCGGAGCAGCATTCCAGAGTACGCACCGGAATATCCAGGGAGCGGAACAGATCTACAGTGTTCTGCCACAGTTTATCGAACCACATCGGGCTCTCTTCTGGTTTGCAGACAACGATCATTTCCTGCTTTTCGAACTGATGGATACGGTAAACACCTCTCTCCTCCAGACCATGAGCTCCTTTTTCTTTACGGAAGCATGGAGAATAGCTTGTCAGAGTTTTTGGAAGTTCTTCTTCCGGAACGATCTGGTCAATGAATTTACCGATCATAGAATGCTCACTGGTACCGATCAGATACAGGTCTTCACCTTCGATCTTGTACATCATAGCATCCATCTCTGCGAAGCTCATAACACCTGTTACAACATTGCTGCGGATCATGAAAGGCGGTACACAATAAGTAAAGCCTCTATTGATCATGAAGTCACGGGCATATGCAATAACTGCAGAATGAAGTCTTGCAATATCTCCCATCAGATAGTAAAAACCATTACCTGCAACACGTCTTGCACTGTCCAGATCAATTCCGTCAAAGCTTTCCATAATATCTGTATGATATGGGACTTCAAAATCCGGAACTACTGGTTCACCGAATTTTTCAATTTCAACATTTTCACTGTCGTCTTTACCAATCGGTACAGACGGATCAATGATGTTCGGGATAACCATCATATTTTTAAGAAGCTCTTCTTCTACTTCTTTTTCTCTTGCAGAAAGTTCATCAATACGTGCACCGGATGCAGCAACCTGTTTCTTAACTTCTTCTGCTTCATCACGTTTTCCCTGTGCCATCAGCGCACCGATCTGTTTGGAAGTTTTATTTCTTTCTGCTCTCAGAGCTTCAACTTCCTGTTTGATCTCTCTGTTTTCTTTGTCCAGTTCAATAACCTTATCAACCAGTTCCAGTTTATTGTCCTGGAATTTGTTTCTGATATTCTGTTTAACGATTTCCGGATTTTCTCTCACAAATTTGATGTCTAACATGTTTTCTCCTCCTGACAGTTATTTTTCTGTCTTCTTTATTTTTCTAAATTCTTTTCATCTTCACTCATCTCACCCAGTTCAAAATTTACAGCTTTTCGAAGTGCTTCTACTTCCTCCTGGCTGAGCATTACATAAGATTCACCTTTTACAATTTCTTTCAGATACAGGAAACAATTGTCTCTGCTGTGTACTGCATTTAAAATAATACCTGAATTATCTTTATCCAGCAACGCCAGCGCAAAACTGAGTTTGCCACCCACATCATCAAATGCATCGTATTTTTCTACGCCATATTTGCTGAAAATAACTTTAAAATGCTGTTCCAGTGTTTTAATTGCATGTTCATGATCTTCTTTTGCTTCATACAGTCTGTCAATCTGTGCAAATTTGCGTACAAAAGTTTTTTCCAGGGACTGTGCATCGCTCCCCTTCATAAACATCTTATACTTTCGTTCCAAACGAGTCAGACGCATGCCATTACTGATCATTACTCCAATTAATATCACAACTATAGCCAGCAAAGCAATAATGATAATCCCAGGATCGATACCTATACTATCAAAAATCGTACTCATATCATACCCCTTTTAACCAATAGATTCAAACAGATCAATAATTCTGTCTAAATCATCTCTGGAATAATACTCTATTTCTATTTTGCCTTTGTTATTTTTCTTTCTGTGAATAAATACGCGGGTTCCTGTAATACCTTTCATTTTTTCTTCAAGGCTCTCATAAATCGCATCTTCTGTTGGATTTGAAACAACCGGCTTCTTCTTTGTTGGTGTTAAAATACTTTTTACCAGTTTTTCCGTTTCACGAACGCTAAGCTTTTCATCAAAAACTTTCATTGCTGCATTGTATTGCTGCTCGAGATCGGAAATAGCAAGAATTGCTCTGGCATGTCCGGCGGATATCATTTCATCTACCATCATCTGCTGTACACGGGAATCGAGTTTCAAAAGTCTCATCGAGTTTGTTACTGCAGTACGGCTCTTTGAAACACGTTCAGCTATCTCATCCTGTTTTAAATGAAATTCATCAATCAGACGTTTATATGCCATTGCTTCTTCAACCGGATTCAGATCTTCTCTCTGTATATTTTCAATAAGAGAAATTTCTACAATCTCCTGTGTTGAAAATTCTTTGACAACAACCGGAACTTCCTTAAGTCCTGCCATCTTGGCAGCTCTCCAGCGTCTTTCTCCTGCAACGATTTCATAGTAGTCCTTCTTATCGGACACAAGTAATGGTTGCAAAATTCCATACTGTTTAATGGACTCTGATAATTCCTGTAAAGCATCCTCATCAAATTTCTTACGAGGCTGTTCCCTGTTTGGCTCGATCATGGAAATTTTCATCATTCTCTCGCCGTTACTGGTTTCCTGCTGACTGGATTTCTTAGTATCTACTGCAACCTTTTTTTCTTCTTTTACAGTTTTCACTGTCTTAGGTTTACTCTGCACTGTTTTTTCCGGAAACAATGCGTCCAGACCTCTTCCAAGTCCTGACTTCTTTCCAGCCATCATTCACCCTCCCTGTTAATTACTTCTTCAGCAAGAAGTCGATATGCCTCTGCACCTGCCGATCTCGTATCATACAATGTAATTGGCTGACCGTAGCTTGGTGCCTCTGCCAGTCTTACATTTCTCGGAATAATCGTTTTATAAATATTCTGCTGAAGGTTGTCTTTAACATTTTCAACTACCTGTAAAGAAAGATTCGTTCTTGCATCATACATAGTAAATACGACACCTTCCATTACGAGTTTCTTATTCAGACGTTCCTTTACAAGTTCAATTGTATGTATTAACTGAGATAATCCTTCCAAAGCATAATACTCACACTGAATTGGCACCAATACGGAATTGGCCGCTGTTAAAGCATTAATCGTAAGCATGTTCAGAGATGGCGGGCAGTCCATAATAATATAATCATATTTTCTGCGAACCTTATCTATAATTTTCTTCATGATGTATTCTTTTTCATCGACACCAATTAATTCAATCTCAGCGCCAGACAAATTCACGTTAGATGGAATCAGGTCTACGTTCTCAACTACATCTTTAACAATAGTATCTTTTGCTTCTGCTTCGCCAAGAAGTAATTCATATAATGTATTCTCAACATTATTTTTATCTACTCCAAGTCCACTTGTCGTATTCCCCTGTGGATCAATATCTATCGCAAGAACTTTTTTCCCCTTTTCAGCGAGACAAGCAGAAAGATTGATTGCGGTGGTTGATTTACCAACCCCACCCTTCTGATTTGCTACTGCTATTACTCTTCCCAAGATTCATCCTCCCTTCGGGATATCAAATATCAAGACTATACATGTTTATTTGAAAGTATAGCATACTGTTGTTATTATAGCACTTTTAATAGTATTGTTCCACAAAATGTTTCACGTGAAACATTAAAAAAGAAGAAAGTTTTTGGGAAATTATTGTTTATATTTTACAAGGGAATTAGAGGACTCGTGTATTTTACGCAATATTAAAGATATCCTGCCATCAACAGGCTTCGTCGTTCGGAAGTTCTAGGTGATAACCTGTCTGCTAGATACATCCATAATAATCACAAACTCGCTTCGCTCAAACAGTGTGATTATTATGGATTACGCAGTCAGAACATCTCCAAGTACTTCTGCGAACGACTGCAGGAAGTTGATGGCAGGATATCTTTTTATTGCTGTTTATACAGGTATCTATGGTAGTTCATGACGGCTGGATGGCAACTGATTCGTTAAGGAAATCGAGCCGTCGCTGTTCAATGTTTCACGTGAAACATTAAGTTATAGGTCATACAATTCACGAATTCATATTATTGTTAGGGATACTTTTATGGATATCAAAAGGATTATTCCACATATGGCAATAAAGTTAAGGTGAATTGTAATGATTCAATTCTCAGCAGTCACATAGCAGAACAGATATCCAGAACCTAGCTTAGATTCCGTTACGAGAACTGCGCTAGTTGCTGCCACCGAGCGCTCTGTCTGAGCGTTAGCGAGTTTGCGCGAATGGCTGCTAACAAACGCGCGGGACGAGTAGAAATCTATGCGTGTTCTGAAATCTGTTGTTGCTATTGTGCTGCGTGAAAGAAGCATTCCTGTATAGAAAGCGCAATAT
>NZ_CAKRXI010000060.1 GCF_934424005.1 uncultured Blautia sp. | reverse complement strand
ACTGCTTCTTGATCTCACAGAGGAGATGCTGCACATGATAAAGGCACAGCATCCGGAAAAAGTCTATTTTGCATAAAAACGTCGAAATTCTGTGAAATGTGTACAAAAAATGAATAAAAAATTTATGAAATAAGAACAAAGGCCTCTCTTGTCGACAAGGAAAGTGTACAGAATGTCGAAAAGAGAGGATTTTTTTCATTAAAATGATATGAATAAAAACGACAAAATGCGAAAAACAAACAAAAAATACAAAACTAAAGGCTGTTCATAGTGCAAAATAGATAAAATGGTTGAAAATGCACATTATATGTGCGGTTATGCAAACTATATCAAAAAACGGGATGCTATAATTGGCTCATAAGCAATTCGGAAAAGAGAATACGCTTAATAAAAGGAGGATACATTCATGAAGAAAAAATTACTTGCAGTATTACTGACAGGCGTTATGGCAGCGTCTTTCGCAGGAACAGCTACAGTTGTTTCTGCTGATTCCGGAGATGACAATACATTAACTGTATGGGCATGGGACCAGAACTTTAATATCAAATCTATGCAGATGGCTGGTGAGCAGTACGCAAAAGATCACGAAGGATTCTCAGTAGATATTATCGAAACATCTTCTGATGACTGCCAGACAAAACTTACAACAGCAGCTAACGCTGGTGACTACAGCACACTTCCGGACATTGTTCTGATGCAGGACAACAGCTATCAGAAATATCTGAAGAGCTACCCGGACGCTTTCACAGATCTGAAAGATATGGATATCAACTGGGATGATTTCGGAAAACTGAAACAGTCCTACTCCATGGTAGATGACACACATTATGGTGTTCCGTTTGATAATGGTGCTGTTATTGCATGCTATCGTACAGACATCCTTGAAGAAGCTGGATATACACTGGATGATCTGACAGACATCACATGGTCCAAATTCATGGAAATCGGTAAAGACCTTCATGAAAAAACAGGTAAATACCTTCTTACAAGCGAAGCTACAGGCGGCGATACTCTGATGATGATGATGCAGTCCTGTGGAGCTAACTTCGTAAATGAAGACGGCGAAGCTTACATCGTTGGAAACGACGTTGCTGAAAAATGCATCAACCTTTATGTAGACCTCGTTAAAAATGATGTTGTTAAACTTGTAAACAACTGGGATGAATACATCGCAACAATCACAGGCGGCGAAGCAGCCGGTATCGTAAATGGTAACTGGATCACAGCTACTCTGATGGCTACAGAAGACCAGAAAGGTCTCTGGGAAATCACAACAATGCCTAAGGTTGATGACGTTGACACAGCTACAAACTATGCTAACAACGGTGGATCTTCCTGGTACATTACATCCAACTGCAAAAATGTAGAACTTGCAGAAGATTTCCTTGCAAGCACATTTGGTTCCAGCACAGACTTCTATGATGCAATCCTTCCGGTATCAGGTGCAATCTCCTGCTATCTGCCGGCTGGCGAATCTGAAGTTTACAATGAGCCAAACGAATTCTTCAACGGACAGTCAATCTTCTCAACAATTGTAGAATACTCTTCTCATATTCCGGAGTTCACAAAAACACCGTATCACTATGAAGCAAGAGAATGTGTCAACACAGCAGTTGTTAATATCGTAAATGGTACATCTGTAGAAGATGCTCTTCAGGAAGCACAGGATACACTTGCATTCAAGATGACAGAGTAATCTGGTTCTGAATCCTTAAGTGAAATCGAACTAAGTAGTAAGTAAAGTGAGCGCGGGGGACTGCTTGCAGTCCCCTGTCTTACGTTGAAGTTTTGAAAGGGGGAGTTCCTGTGAATTCCAAGAAAAAAGGCATGTCTCTGGTTGCGAAACAGAGAGCTGCGGGCTGGCTTTTCCTTGCACCTGCATCGATCATGATCGCAGTTATGAGTTTTTATCCGATGATCCGCGCGTTTATCATCTCTCTGCAGACAGGCGCCGGCGCAAATATGAGATTTGCAGAACCAATTTTCAGTAACTATAAACGTATTCTGGCAGATAAAGTATTCCAGCAGTCTATTGTAAATACTTTCCTGTATCTGATCATTCAGGTACCGATCATGCTGGTGCTGGCAATTCTTCTGGCACAGCTTCTGAATAACAAAGACCTGAAATTCAGAGGATTTTTCCGTACATGTGTATTCCTTCCATGTGCAACATCTCTGGTTTCTTATTCCTTGATTTTCCGTTCCATGTTTGCTACAGACGGACTGATCAACAGTATTCTGATCAAACTTGGAATTCTATCGACCGGTTATAACTTCCTGGGTAATTCAACCAGTGCCAAGATCGTTATCATCATTGCACTGATCTGGAGATGGACAGGATATAACATGGTATTCTATCTGGCAGGACTTCAGAATATTGAATACTCTGTATATGAAGCAGCCAAGATCGATGGTGCGAACGGTTGGAAAACATTCTGGAAGATTACCGTTCCACTTCTGAAACCGACAATTATCATGACATTTATCATGTCAATTAATGGTACACTGCAGTTGTTCGATGAGTCTGTCAACCTGACAAAAGGTGGACCGGCAAACTCCACAATCACAATGTCCCACTATATTTATAACACATGCTTTATTAACGTACCGAACTTTGGATATGCATCAGCAATGTCATTTATCATATTTATCATGGTAGCTGTACTTGCATTTATCAACTTGAAAGTAGGTGATACACGTGACTAAGAAAAACAAATCAGCCATTCAGAGAAGATTGATTCCTACATATATTTTTCTGATCATCGTGTCATTTATTTCGGTATTCCCGTTATACTGGATGATCTCAGCCGCAACTAATACATCAACCGATGTATCCCGTGGACGAATTATTCCGGGAAGTCATTTTATGGAAAACTTCCATAATCTGACAGCACAGCAGCCACTGTGGAGAGCACTTGGAAACTCTTTCTTCTATGCAATCCTTACGACAGTGATCTGTCTGCTGATCTGCTCTATCGCAGGATATGGATTTGAAGTTTATCATGACAAAGGAAAAGACAGACTGTTCTCTGTGCTGCTTCTTGCAATGATGGTTCCGCAGGTTGCAACCATGGTTCCGTTGTTCAAAATGTTCTCTAAAGCAGGACTTCTGAATACAGCAGTTGGTTTTATCCTTCCAATCATTTCTACACCATTTATGATCATGATGTTCCGTCAGAACGCAAGATCATTCCCGGTAGATATTATCGAAGCAGCTCGTATTGATGGACTGAGCGAAGTAAGAATCTTCTTCCAGATGTTCATCCCTACCATGAAATCAACTTATGCAGCTGCAGCTGTTATTACCTTCATGAACGCATGGAACTCTTACCTGTGGCCGAAGGTAATCATGACAGATAATAAAGCAATGACCATGCCAATGCTGATCGCCAACCTGATCACAGGTTATGTAACAGACTACGGTATGCTGATGTGCGGCGTATTATTCTGTTCCATCCCGACTATGGTCGTATTCTTCGTACTGCAGAAACAGTTCGCTGAAGGTATTACCGGAGCGGTTAAGTAAGTCGGAGAGTGTTGCAATAACGAACTAAATAAAAGGATGCTGCTTGGTCCTGTGGGTATATTGCGTAATATGTCCCAGACAGATTATGCGGCATCCTTTTTTGTGATTTTGCAGCTTTTATAAAGATTTACATGTGGTAAACCTTACGGAAATCAAGCGGAGTGGTTCCCGTGTATTTCCGAAAGATCGAAATAAAGTGACTGGTGTCTGTGAAACCAGACGCGAGGGAAATCTCCTGGATCTTCATGTGCGTGTGGGTCAGCAGCAGTTCCTTGGCCTTGTTGATCCGGTATCCGGTCAGATATTCATAGACCGAAACACCCAGGAATTTGCGGAACAGCCGGGAGAGATACTGAGGAGTGACAAAAACCTGGTTGCTTAATTCCTGAACAGACAGTTCCTCGGCATATCTGGTTTCAATTTCCCGCACAGTAGGGGCGACATATCGCTGATATAACGGATCGGCGGTCAGATTTTTGGAAGAAGTGTCCGGAGTAAAAGCAATCAGCAGGTCATAGCAGAGCGCAGAGAGCATTTTCATATCAGGAATGGACTTCTGGAATTCAGAAACAGCACCTGAGATGATGTGCTCGATCAGACACCCCTGCTCCTTACTGACAAAAATGACCGACTGATTCTGAAGGATTGAAGAGATCCCGGAAGAGAGTGTGCCGGTAAATGTGGCAAAAACAGTATCCCATTCCTCGGATTCTTTCATATAAGAATGCGGGACAGACGGTGCGATCAGGATTCCTTCCTGTTCCTCCAGGATATAATGTTTTCCGCGGATCTCAATTCGTCCACGTCCTTTCTCCGTCTGGAGATAATGATAATGTGGATGTCCGTTCGGACGCTGCATACTCTCCTGATACCAGTGATTTCCGACAGAATCAAACATGAACGGCATGGTCACAGGAGTGTTTCGGAAGTAAATTGGCATAAGCTCACCTTGTTTCAAAATGTTATATTTTTTGGAATGACTTATTATACCACATAAGAAAAATACATACTATAATGAATCCATAAAACGCAGGAGGATAATGATGAAAACTTTTGATTATTCTTTAGTAAAAGACCCACAGTATTTCAAAGACGGAAGAATGGATGCACATTCTGACCATACATATTACAGAGATGGAGAGGAAGCACAGGAAAAAGAAACTTCCTTCCGTTATGACCTCAACGGAATCTGGAAATTCCATTATGCCCGTAACTATGGAAGTGCGATTCCGGGATTTGAAAAAGAAGAATATTGTTGCAGAGACTGGGACGATATCCGCGTACCGGCACATATCCAGATGGAAGGATATGATGCACCTCAGTATGCCAATGTACAGTATCCGTGGGAAGGCCACGAGGACATTCATCCGGGCGAGATTCCGGAGCATTTCAATCCGGTTGCAAGCTATGTGAAGTACTTTGAAGTGCCAGAGGAAATGCAGGGAAAACGTCTCTTTATTTCCTTCCAGGGAGCAGAGAGCGGCATTGCATTATGGCTCAACGGACACTTCGTTGGATATAGTGAAGACTCTTTTACACCGTCAGAATTTGAATTGACTGAGTATGTAAAAGAAGGCGAAAACAAACTCGCAGCACAGGTGTTTAAATGGACAGCAAGCAGCTGGTGTGAGGATCAGGACTTCTTCCGTTTCTCCGGAATTTACAGAGATGTTTATCTTTATACAGTGCCGGAGGTTCATGTTTATGATCTTCAGATCCGTGCAATCCCGGATGAAACTTTAGGTGCAGCGGCACTTGAGATCAGAACAAATACCTGGGGTAAAGGTACAGTGAAAATTGTTCTTTCTAAAGATGAAGAGACTGTAGTCGAAGACGAAAAAGAACTTGATGGAGAAGAGTTTTATTCCTGGAAAGTAGAAGATCCGGTGCTCTGGAGTGCAGAAGATCCACAGCTTTATGACCTGAATCTGGAGGTTTATAACGAGGCAGGAGAACTTCAGGAAGTGATTCCACAGAAAGTTGGATTCCGCCGTTTTGAGATGAAAGACGGTATCATGACACTGAACGGAAAACGTATAGTATTCAAAGGTGTGAACCGTCATGAATTCAGTTCTGTAAGCGGAAGACACGTATCCGAAGAAGAACTTCGTAAAGACTTAAAGACCATGAAGCAGAACAACATCAATGCGATCCGTACCTGCCATTATCCGGATGCATCCCTGATCTATCAGCTCTGCGATGAATACGGAATCTATATGATCGATGAGACAAACCTGGAATCTCACGGCTCCTGGGATGTTGCTGAATTTACAAAGGACTACACTTATGTTGTGCCGCATGACAAACCGGAATGGCTGGATATGATGTTGGATCGTGCAAATTCCATGTATCAGAGAGATAAAAACCACGCTGCAATTTTGATCTGGTCCTGTGGAAATGAGTCCTTCGGAGGAAAGGATATCTTTGAAATGTCACAGTTCTTCCATAAGGCAGACCCAACCCGCCTGGTTCACTATGAAGGTCTTTGCCACGACCGCAGATATAACGATACCAGCGACATGGAAAGCCAGATGTATCCGTCTGTAGAAGCAATCAAGGAGTTCCTTGCAAAAGACAGTTCCAAGCCGTTTATCTGCTGTGAATATACCCACGCAATGGGAAATTCCTGCGGTGCAATGCACAAATATACAGATCTGACAGACGCAGAACCGAAGTATCAGGGGGGATTTATCTGGGACTACATTGACCAGTCTATCTACAAAAAAGACCGCTACGGCAAAGAATTCCAGGCATACGGTGGTGACTTCGGAGAACGTCCGACAGATTACAACTTCAGTGGAAATGGTATTGCATACGGTGGAAACAGAGATGCTTCTCCGAAGATGCAGGAAGTCAAATTCAACTACCAGAATATCACTGCAGAAGTCAGTGCAGACAGCGTAAAAGTCATCAACAAAAACTTGTTTGTAAACACGGATATTTTTGATTGCAAAGTAACTGTTGCAAAGAATGGCAAAGTGATCCACAAGGCTTCTCTTGCAACTGCAGTTGCTCCATTAAGCGAAGAAACTTATGTACTTCCGCTTGCAAAAGAAGAGAAACCAGGCGAATATGCAGTGACAGTCTCCTTCCATCTGAAAGCGGATAAAGTATGGGCAGAAGCAGGACATGAGGTGGCTTTTGGACAGTATGTATACCAGGTTGAAGAACCGGAAAAGACCTGCCTGGAAGGTGTAAAAGTGATCCGCAGCACACACAATATCGGTGTCAGAGGTGCACACTTTGAAGTACTTTTCTCTGTATTAAATGGAGGTCTTGTATCTTATAAATATGCCGGAAAAGAGATGATCGAGGCAATTCCGAAGCCAAATTTCTGGCGTGCACCAACCGACAATGACTGTGGAAACCTTATGGGAATGCGCTACGGACAGTGGAAGATCGCCAGCATGTACTTAAGCCACAAAGACTTCCGTAAAGGAATGTATGGTCCGGCAAATATGCCAGAAGTAGAAGTGAATGAGAAGTCTGTAAAAGTAGCATATACCTACATTATGCCGACTACACCGACCAGCGAATGCAAGCTCTCTTATGAAGTATTCGGGGATGGAAGAATAAAAACAACTCTTACGTATGACCCTGTTAAAGAACTCGGTGATATGCCGGAATTCGGTGTAATCTTCAAATTCAACGCAGATTATGACCGTGTAGAATGGTATGGACTTGGCGAGGCAGAAACTTATGCAGACCGTAAGAAAGGTGCAAAACTTGGCATTTATGCAAACAAAGTTGCAGACAATATCGCAAGATATATGGTACCGCAGGAATGTGGTGCAAAAGAAGAAGTTCGCTGGGCAAAAGTAACCGACCGCAAGGGCAGAGGAATGATCTTTGAGATGGATGAAAACAATGGCCCGATGATGTTCTCGGCACTTCCATATACCCCACATGAGATGGAGAATGCAATGCATCCATATGAACTTCCGGAGGTTCATTACACGGTTGTACGTGTCGCAAAAGACCAGATGGGAATCGGTGGTGACGACAGCTGGGGCGCACGCACACACGAAGAATACTTACTGAAAACTGACAAAAAGATGGAATTTTCCTTTGTATTTAAGGGACTTTAAGAGGAGACAAAATGGCGAAACAGATTAAATACGGACGTTACCTTCACGGTGGAGATTATAACCCGGAGCAGTGGCTTGATCGCCCGGATATTCTTCAGAAAGACATCGAATATTTCAAAAAAGCACACATCAATACAGTATCTGTAGGGATTTTTTCCTGGGCTGTTCTTGAACCGGAAGAAGGAAAATATAACTTCGACTGGCTGGAAGAGATCATCAATAATCTTTACAAAGAAGGTATCTATACGATCCTTGCAACTCCGTCAGGAGCAAGACCAAAATGGATGGCAGACAAATACGAAGAAGTCCTCCGTATGGATCCGGACAGAACAAGAAGATTCTTTGGGGGCAGACATAATCACTGCTTTACCTCTCCGGTATACAGAGAAAAAGTCCATGCAATTGATAAGAAATTAGCGGAAAGATTCGGCAAACATCCGGCAGTTATGCTGTGGCACATCTCCAATGAATTCAGCGGAGAATGCCACTGCCCGCTGTGTCAGGCGAAGTTCCGTGAATGGCTGAAAGAGAAATACGGCACGATCGAAAACCTCAACAAGAGCTGGTGCACCACATTCTGGAGCCATATTTACAACAGCTTTGATCAGATCGAAAGCCCGTCCACAAAAGGTGAAAACGAACTTCACGCACTGAAACTTGACTGGAAACGTTTTGTCACAGATCAGACTATTGACTTTATCAAAAATGAGGTTGATGCGATCCGTGAAGGAGGTTCTGAACTGCCTGTAACTGCGAATCTGATGTATGATTTTGACGGCCTGGACTACAAGAAATTCAAAGATGTTCTCGATATTGTATCCTGGGACAACTATCCGGGATGGCACAAAAAAGAGGAATATATCACAGCTGTTGACGCAGCAATGCAGCACGATCTGATGCGCAGCATCAAGAAAGCACCGTTCCTTCTTATGGAATCCTGCCCGTCTGCAACGAACTGGAAACCGATCAACAAACTTAAGAAACCGGGAATGCTTCTGGCAGGTTCTCTCCAGGCAGTTGCTCATGGTTCTGACAGTGTTCTGTATTTCCAGCTCCGTCAGAGTCAGGGTGCTTCCGAGAAATTCCACGGTGCTGTGATCGATCATTACGGCAAAGAAGATACCCGTGTTTTCCGCGAAGTAACAGAGGTCGGAGAGGTTCTGGAACAGATCCAGGAGACTGTTGGAACTAACATGAAATCCCAAGCAGCCGTTCTCTATGACCGTGAAAATGACTGGGCGATCGCGGATGTGCAGGGACCGAGAAATGAAGATATGCATTATCGTGAAAATGTGCAGAAGAACTACCGTGCACTGAGAGAACAGGGTCTGAATGTTGACATTATTGCAATGGAACATGACCTTGCAGACTACAAAGTTCTGGCAGCTCCGATGGCATATATGTTCAAAGACGGATACGAAGAAAAACTCCGCGCTTACGTAGAAAACGGCGGAACTCTGGTGCTTTCTTACTGGTCCGGACTGGTAGACGGCACAGATAAATGTTTCCTTGGCGGAACACCGTATGGCCTAATGGATGTAACGGGAATCCGCAGCACAGAGATCGATGCGCTCTATGACTGGGAAGAAAACCATGCGATTCCGGAGACAGGAAGCCATCTTGGAATCAGCAATGTATATTCCTGTAAAAATCTCTGCGAACTGGTTGAAGTTTCCGATGCAGAAGTACTGATGCGTTACGGCGAAGACTTCTATCAGGGCTACCCGGTGCTGACACACAAAACCTTCGGTAAAGGTCATGTATATTATGTATGTGCGGATATGGAACTTGGATTTTATCAAGACTTCTACGGCAGAGTAGCAGCAGAAGCCGGCTTGAAATCACCACTCGAATTCATTCCGGAAGGCGTTGCCGTAACGGTAAGAGAAAGCGAAGATACAGAATATCTCTTCATCCAGAACTATGCACGTAAGCCGCAGACCGTTGCTGTTCCGGAAGAGTATGAACTGCTCTACGGAACTGAAAGCGAAGTCATGGCGCCGCTGCAGACAAGGATTCTGAAGAAACACAAATAAAAAGTAAGACAGAAAAAAGTTCCCGGCATTTTGTCAGGAACTTTTTCTGTCTTATTTTAAATGCAATTTTCTGATCAAATCTTCCTGAGAAACAGATGGCTGATAATCAGAATCAGGCACAACCTGTTCAATATTATCACGCTCCTTTATAAATCTGACCGTGGTTTCCAATATCGATTATAGCATAATAAATATTGAAAGAAAAAGGTGCAGGCAGATCATCGAGATGTTATGATGTATACAGAAGAGATGCCGTGTTACGGAAAACAGTAA
>NZ_CAKRXI010000059.1 GCF_934424005.1 uncultured Blautia sp. | reverse complement strand
CTCAAACCACATCGTAAGAGCCCGGAAACCCGCATAAATGCTGGATTTCCGAGCTCCATTTTTTTACTCAAACTCGATCGTTCCCGGTGGCTTACTGGTCAGATCATAGAATACGCGGTTTACACCCTTAACCTCATTAATAATACGGTTCATTACCTTATTCAGCACTGCATATGGAATCTCTGCGGACTCTGCTGTCATGAAGTCGATAGTCTTGACTGCACGAAGTGCAACTGCATAATCATAAGTTCTGAAGTCGCCCATAACCCCTACACTTCGCATGTTGGTAAGCGCTGCGAAGTACTGGTTCGGCATCCAGGATGGTTCTTCTCCATGTTCTTTCTTGTAGTCGGCGGCTGCTTTGTCGACTTCTTCACGATAGATGAAATCTGCATCCTGTACGATGCGTACTTTTTCTTCGGTTACTTCTCCGATAATACGGATACCAAGTCCCGGTCCCGGGAATGGCTGACGGAATACCAGTCTTTCCGGAATTCCAAGCTCCAGGCCGGCTTTGCGGACTTCGTCCTTGAAGAGGTCACGGAGCGGTTCGATGATTTCTTTGAAATCTACGAAATCCGGAAGACCGCCTACGTTGTGATGGGATTTGATCACTGCGGATTCTCCGCCAAGACCACTCTCTACAACGTCAGGATAAATAGTTCCCTGTGCAAGGAAATCCACTGCTCCAATCTTCTTTGCCTCTTCTTCGAAAATTCGGATGAATTCTTCACCGATGATCTTACGTTTTGCTTCCGGCTCTGTTACACCGGCAAGTTTATCATAATATCTCTGCTGCGCATTGACACGGATGAAATTCAGATCGAACTGTCCATTCGGTCCGAATACGCCTTCCACTTCATCACCTTCGTCTTTGCGGAGAAGACCATGATCTACAAATACACAGGTAAGCTGCTTACCGATTGCTCTGGAAAGAAGTCCTGCTGCTACGGAAGAGTCAACTCCACCTGACAGTGCGAGGAGCACTTTTCCGTCGCCGACTTTTTCGCGGATTTCTTTAATGGTGTGTTCAACGAAAGCATCCATCTTCCAGTCTCCGGCACATCCGCAGACACCCAGTACGAAATTGGACAGCATTGTCTTTCCTTCTACAGAATGAAGTACTTCCGGATGGAACTGAATTGCATACAGTTTCTTTTCTGCGTTTTCTGCTGTAGCTACCGGACAGTCTGCTGTATGTGCAGAGATTTCAAATCCAGGTGCAGCTTTGGAAATGTAATCTGTATGGCTCATCCAAACGATTGTTTTTTCTGATACGTTTTTGAAAATGCTGGAGTCTTTTTTGTCAACCAGCAGTTCTGTCTTACCATATTCGCTGACATCTGCTTTTTCAACTTTACCGCCAAGGACATGCATCATAAGCTGAGCGCCGTAGCAAAGTCCAAGAACCGGAATGCCAAGTTCAAACAGCTCTTTCTGATAAGTCGGTGAATCTGCTTCGTAGCAGCTGTTCGGGCCGCCGGTAAGGATAATTCCTTTAGGATTCATCGCTTTAATCTTCTCAAGATCGGTCTTGTAAGAATAGATTTCACAATATACGTTACATTCTCTGACACGTCTTGCAACCAGCTGATTGTACTGACCGCCAAAATCAATAACAATAACTAACTCTTTTTTCAAGGCTTTCCTCCTGTTTTCCCTATAAATTCGTTACTGTTCACTTCGTCGCAGTAACAGAACTCTCTTTAGAATCTTTTTTCATTATAAATGAGTAGGAGGACTTTTACAACGGCTAATTTCTTTTTATTTTTGTGTCTCTGTATTTTCCAGCTGCTTTTCTGCTTCTTTAATAAAATTTATTTCTTCTTTAGAAATCCCTCACGTTTTCTTCAATTTCTCATCACAGTTTCATCACAGATTCCCTGTATATTAATAAGCAAATAAAGCAAATGCTTTTTTACATATATTTTTCTTTTTCATACTCGCCGGGCCTGACAGCCCGGCCCTCCTTCTTTTTAATTAAGTTTTGGCACCTTTCTTCTTTACTTCCAAATTTAACTGACGTATAATTATCCACTGATATATTTATCTGGAGGATATTATGTTTGGCTTAGGAACACTGATCAACACCGGTGCTGTTATTGCCGGTGGTTTACTTGGTATTACATTAAAAAAAGGAATTCCGGAACGCTGCCGTGAAGTACTGATGCAGGCCTGCGGAGTTTCTACAATTTTCATTGGAGCAGGTGGTGTCATGTCCAAAATGCTGACATTCACTGACGGAACTCTGGAAACTCAGGGAACCATGCTTTTAATTTTTTCCATGATTATCGGAAGTCTGATAGGAAGCCTTCTGGATATTGAACAGAGACTTGAAGAACTGGGGGAATTTTTGAAACGAAAGTTTCATACAGAAAATGATTCTCTTTTTGTAGAAGGATTTGTTACCAGCACACTTGTGATCTGTATTGGTGCCATGGCAATCGTTGGTTCCATCGAGGACGGACTGACCGGAAATTATTCTACGCTGACAGCGAAAGCTATTCTTGACTTTGTCATTGTTACAATCTTTGCTTCCACGCTTGGAAAAGGAGTTATTTTTTCAGCTCTTCCGTTGTTTTTGTACCAGGGTGCGATTACCTGCCTGGCTGCAATAGGCGGTAATTTCATGAGTACAGAGCTGATCCGTCAGCTTTCTTATGTTGGCTCTGCTCTGATCTTCTGTGTGGGCGTCAATATCGCTTTTGGTAAGAAATTCGCCGTTGGAAATATGCTTCCGGCGCTTTTGATTCCAATTGTATATTCCATTGCAACATCTTTTATGTAAAAAGGTGTCCAGGCTTGTCTGATATGTACTCAGAATCCTGGACACCTTTATTCTCAATCATATTATATAAAGAAAAAACACCGTCCCCGCGGCAATCACAATGTCCGCAAAAACAGTGTCCTTAGTGCGCCTTCAGGGGCTCGAACCCTGGACACCCTGATTAAGAGTCAGGTGCTCTACCAACTGAGCTAAAAGCGCATATCATATAAAGTTTCGCGTTTATTTTCTCAACGCAAAAACTATTATATGAAACCCCGGACTAAAAGTCAAGAAAAAATTTATAATTTTTTTAATTATTTTTTATTTTCTCCTTTTTCTTCTCTTTTTTCGGCGGCATGGAATCCAGTATTTTACACAGTTCTTCCGCATTTTTATGAATTTTTCGCATGCAGCATTCAAATTTCCGATGCTCATAGCAGAACTGTGCGAGCAATGCCTGTCGGCGGCAGTTTCCTTTCTTGCAGCCCATGCAGTTACCACCCCTGTAGCTTCCATCCGGACAGTACATTCATTTCCTGTCCGGATCATTCTTTCTATATTAATATGCAGTTATTTCTCACATCGTGCAATCAGCTTGCAGATGGGATTTCCCATAGAAGAAAACTTTTCTTCATATTCCGTCATGACATTTCCCACCATCATATCCTCCTGGTGGTGCAGATCAAAGGTATGTGCCAGAAGAGTCCAGTCTTCCGCTTCTGTCACTTCCTCGAGGGAAAATTCAAACAGATCTTTATTGTCCGTTTTAAATTCTACCGTTTCACCGGTTGTCAGAATCTGACTGTAACGAGCCAGAAATTCTCTGGAGGTCAGTCTTCTTTTTGCATGACGTGCCTTTGGCCACGGATCAGAAAAATTCAGATAAATACGTTGTACCTCTCCTTTTTCAAAAATATCCGGAAGGATCCTTGCATCAATACACATAAACTTCAGATTATCCAGTTTTTCTCCATCTGCTTCCATTCTTTCTCTCTTCTGTAAAGCACGCAGCAGGACACTGTCATACATCTCAATTCCTACATAATTGATTTCCGGATGAAGTCTCGCCATATCCATCAAAAAACGGCCTTTTCCCATTCCAACCTCTATATGAAGCGGTTGTTCTTTTGTAAAACACTGGTTCCATTTACCTTTCCACTCTTCAGGATTCTGTACAACATAACTACTTCCTGTAATGGCATCTTTTGCACCAGGTATATTTCTTAATCTCATAAAATAATTCTCCTGTTTTCAATCTGTATTGCATTTTCGGCAACTCTGCCTTCTATCATACATGATTCATCCGTCAACATCAAGCTAGAACGCCTGTATTCTGTCTTTGCCCGTACCGTAAATAATATCGTCTTTTTCTTTTAATAAAATCATAACATCCCCTACATCTGTATATGCTATAATTGCGTCATTCCAGACGGAGGTATACCATGAAAAAAAATAACCGGACTTTCACATTCTGCTGCTACGCAGGAGCTTTTTTTATTCCCTTTATTCTTATGATCATCATTCTGGCCATAACAGGCATCTGGCCGTTTGGTACAAAAACCATTCTCACGTCAGATCTTGAAAATCAGTACGTCCAGTTTTTCTCTTATCTCAGAGAGATTTATAAAGGAAACCATAGTATCTTTTATACTTTTTCCAAAACATTCGGAGGTGAAATGCTCAGTTTATATGCCTATTACCTGATGAGCCCTCTGAACTTTATTCTGCTTTTTTTCAGAACTGCATGGCTTCCACAGGCAATTGAACTTCTGATTCTTATCAAGATCAGTCTCTGTAGTCTGGCATTCTACTTTTTGATCAGTCATCTCAGTGCCCGCGTCAGACCGTCTGGCCTGATTTTTTCTGTTTCCTACGCATTGATGGCTTACAATATGGCATATTTTTTCCATCTGATGTGGCTGGACAGTATTATTCTACTTCCGCTCATCATACTTGGCATTCACCGGATTCTGGAAGGGCGTTTTCCCGCTCTTTACACACTCAGTCTGGGCTTTGCCATTCTTTTTAATTACTATATCGGTTTTATGCTGTGTATTTTTTCTGTTTTATATTTCTGTACCCTCTGCGCAGTACAAAAAAAGCAACTGATCCGCGATTTTTCTATATTTTTCAGTTATGGACTGGCTTCCCTGGTTGCCGGTCTTCTTTCCATGTTCATTCTCCTGCCAACGCTAAAAGGATTATCCGGTGGAAAAGCCGCTTTTGACACTTCTCTTTTTACTTTTTCCGGCAATTTCAGCTGGAGAGATTTTTTTACCAGATTTCTCAATGGTTGCTTCTACTTCAAAAACAACACTGTTTCAGGTCTGCCAAATATCTTCTGTGGAATTATGATTCTTTTTCTCTGCATTCTGTTTTTCATGAATTCCCGTATTGGACTGCGCAAGAAACTCGGTGCCGGTTTTCTGTTAGTTACGCTCTGTCTTTCCTTTTATTTTCAGATTTTCAATCTGGTATGGCATGGTTTCAATCCCCCGTCCAGTTTCCCGTACCGCTACAGTTTTCTCTTTTCGTTCCTGCTGATCCTGACTGCATGGTACAGCCTGGAATACCTGGATGCCGGTACTGTCAGAATCTGGTATCCAGCTGCCATTGCAGGAGTTCTGATCGTGTCCATACTGGTACTGATGCAAAAAGTCTCCCCCGGCATGACCACAGGCAGATATCTTCTCAACGCAGGAATCATTTTTGTTTCTGCCATTTTTCTGACTGCATATATTTACTGTCGAAAACAAATTTTTATAGTCTTTATGACTCTCCTGTGTATGCTGGATCTGACTGGAAATGGTGTTCAGTATCTGTCCTGCTACACTTATAAAGACACTTCCGATTTTCAGACATTTGTCAATGATACCTCTGAGGTACTTTCCTGGCTCAGAACAAATGATACAGATTTTTACCGGATAGAAAAAGATTTCCGCCAGAGAGCAAATGACCCAATGCTGCTCGATTATGCCGGGCTGTCACATTTCAGTTCTTCCGAAACCACACAGGTGCTTGATTTTCTGGAAGCATTAGGTTTCCCACGCACATTTGCCTACAGCGGCTACTATAACACCACATTTGATACAATGAATTGTTTTTTTGGTATCCGCTACCTGCTTTCCTACCATACGCTCTCCGAACCATACCATCTTGTCAGACAGATTGGTGATATTTATATTTATAAAAATCCATACGCACTTACTCTTGGAATGACCGCCGATTCCTCCGCTGAAGCATTTCACCCGACAGTGCAGAAGCCCCGTCAGCCTTTTGAAACGCAGAATCAACTTTTCAGCTGTATGCAGAATGATTCCTCTGAAAACATTTTTGACACACAAACTCTGACACCTGTTTTGCATAATCTACGTGTTAAAGAAGGTGCCCTCTATCCATACCGCATTATTGATACTGAACAGGAGGCCTTCTTTGACTACACTTTCACTGCTGCCTCAAATGAACCCGTTTTCTGTTACATTGATGCTCCGGCTTATTGTCGGCTCAAAATGTATGTAAATGACAAAGAAATCAATGTTTTTAACCCTTCCTATCAGATTACCTCCATCGGTTCATTTGACAAAGGAGAAACCGTACATGTCCGGATCGTTCCGCAGACTTCTAAATCTGCCCTGAACAGCTTCTGCATCGCATACCAGAATTCTTCTGCGTTTGAAAAGTTCTTTTCATCCATGCAGGATAATTCTATGCAGATTACTTCTTTCAGTGACGATCACATCACAGGATTTGTAAAAAACACCCAGGCAAAACCTATTGCACTTTTTACGATTCCTTATGATACAGACTGGGAAATCTACGTAGATGACCAACGGTCTACCACTGTAAAACTTGCAGATACACTACTTGGAGTAAAACTTCCCACAGATACAGATAGCTGTAAAATTGAACTGCGATATGTTCCACATACTTTTTATATCGGTCTGGCCATCTCTGGTTCGGCACTGTTATTTTTCCTTCTCTGGTATATGATTTTCAGAAAAAAACAGATTCAAAATTAAAATGGCTGTTTTTGTTAAATTATTTGATTTTTTCAAAAGATTTTAACCTTTCATTGTGCAATTTCGTATGGCAATTATTTAACGAAAGGTGTATTATATGATAAAGTTCCAAAAAAATCATAGAAAAGGAGGGGGAATATGGAACAGATACTTAATAAGTTATCTGAGATTGAAATCACAGCGCAGCGCATCATGGAAGATGCAGACAGAACCAAAGCCGCCCTTTCGGCAGAAATGGAACAGCAGTGCAGGAACTTTGACGCAGAACTGGAACAGGAAACCAACCGTAAAATACAGGAGCTGAAGGATAATCTGGAAGCTCAGAAGGATCAGGAACTGACGTCTCTCCGTCACAGGACCGAACAGCAGCTTGAAGATCTGGATACGTATTACAGGCAGAATCACCAGCAGCTGGCAGAAAACTTATTCCAGCAGCTTCTCAGATACTGAAAGGGGTGATCCGATATGGGAAGACTCCTTTCCTACAGCGGAATATCAACAAAGATCCGTGCCATGCAGAGTAAACTGATATCTGAATCAGAAATTCAGGAAATGCTTCAGTTCACCAGCGTCTCACATGCCGCAGCCTGGTTGAAACGTACTCCGGAATATGCCAGAGCATGGGCTGATCTTGATGAAAATTCTCTGCATCGCGGTCAAATAGAGAAATTACTCAAAGTCTCCATTTTTGCAGATTTTTCAAAGATCTATCAATTCTCTAATCCCGAGCAGCGTAAGTTTCTGGATCTTTATTCCAGACGTTATGAGATTCGTGTGTTGAAAGAACTTATGACAAATCTGTTCGATCATCGCGACACAGATCCTGTGGACATTTCTCCTTACCACGAATTTTTCCGCAGACATTCCAATCTCGATCTGGACAGGCTGACTGTCTGCAAGACCATGGATGAATTTATAGCTGCCCTGAAGGGAAATGAGTTTTACGTACCTCTTTCCAGAATTCAGAATCACGATACGGCTCTTCTTTTTGACTATGGAATGGCTCTGGATCTTTATTATTTTTCCATGATCTGGAATGTACGTAAGAAACTTTTCTCCGGCAAAGATCTGAAACAGATCACCATGGCCTATGGAGAGAAATTCGATATGCTGAATCTGCAGTTCATCTTTCGTTCCAAGCAGTTTTTTAACATGGCACCCGCAGATATCTATGCTCTGCTGATTCCCATGAACTACAAACTAAAAAAAGAAGAGATTACTGCAATCGTGGAAGCTTCCACTTACGAAGAAGCACAGCAGATTTTCCGCAAAACATATTACGGCAGAAAATATGACCATCTTTCTGCTCACAATCTGGAAGAATTTTATAACTACATGCTTCGAAGCACACTGGAAAAAGAAGCACGCAAAGATCCATATTCCGTGGCAATGCTTTATTCCTATATGTATCACAAAGAGCATGAAGTAAACCGCCTGACCATCGCCATTGAATGCATTCGTTATGGTGTGGCACCAGACGAAGCAATGCAGTATATTCGCAACAATTAACTATCCCGGGAGGTATGGTAATGATTGAAAAAATGAAATTTTTAAGCATCACCGGGCCAAAAACGGATATTGACAGAATGACAGAGACTTATCTTTCCAAATATGAGATTCATCTGGAAAATGCTCTCTCCGAGCTCACGGAAGTAGCCAGTCTGTCACCGTTTCTGGAAATCAACCCTTACAGAGAAGCTCTGTCGACAATCGACAGCTTCTACGAACAACTGGAAAACCCATCTCAGCTAATTCCTGAACCAATGGATACTGAAACAGCCATTTTCACTGTCCGGGCGATTCAGGATGGATTCCGGCGCCTGGAAGAAGAAAAATCCAGACTCCAGTCTGAACACGCAGAGATCATTGATCCGCTGAAGATCATCCGTCCGTTCCGAAATCTGAATTTTGATGTTTCACAGATTCTGAAATTCAAATATATTCACTATCGTTTCGGACGCATTGAAAAACAGTATCTTCAGAAATTTGAAAAATATATCTATGATAATCTGGATACTTTATTTATCAAATGCGGCGAAGATGATCTGTATGTTTACGGTGTTTATTTCGTACCGGAACATCAGGCACACAAAGTACATGCCGTTTATTCTTCCATGCACTTTGAACGTATTTTTATCCCGGATGAATATCAGGGAACTGCAGTAGAAGCTTTTGAAAAACTGGATACCCGTCACCGCGAGATCCATAAAGCTCTGGATGAAAACAAGGCAGCTGCTCAGAAATTCCTTCTGGACAATGCTTCAAAGATTGTTTCCGCAAAAGCAGCTCTGGATGCATGCTCCAGTAATTTTGATATCCGTAAACTTGCAGCCTGCACACCTGGTGATAACAACACGTTCTACATCCTGTGCGGCTGGATGACGGAAAAAGATGCTGTCGCATTCCAGAAAGACATTCAGAATGACGACAGGATTTTCTGTCTGATCGAAGATCAGCAGGCACCGGCCAAGAAAAAGCCGCCAACCAAGCTGAAAAACCCAAAACTATTTAAACCTTTTGAAATGTATGTCAAAATGTACGGTCTGCCTGCCTACAATGAAATGGATCCAACCTGGTTCGTGGCAATCACTTACTCCTTTATCTTCGGAGCAATGTTTGGTGATGTCGGTCAGGGACTGGTACTTTTCCTCGGCGGACTGATCCTGTATAAAACCAGGCATATGGATCTTGCCGGAATCATCAGCTGTGCCGGTGTTTTCTCCGTTTTCTTCGGATTTATGTATGGCAGTTTCTTCGGCTTTGAAGATGTGCTGCATGCCATATGGCTGAAACCTATGAATCAGATGATGGATGTACCTCTGGTCGGAAGACTGAATGCGGTATTCGTGATCGCCATCGGATTTGGTATGTTTATCATTCTGATCTGTATGGTGTTCAACATCATCAATTCCATCCGACGCCACGATGCTGAAAAGACCTGGTTTGACAGCAACGCAGTCGCAGGACTTGTTTTCTACGGCTCCATAGTACTGACCGTTGGTCTGTTTATCTCCGGTAAGAAACTTCCGGCAACAGCTGTTCTGGTCGTTATGTTTGGCGTACCGCTTGTACTGATGTTCCTGAAGGAGCCACTGACCAATATGGTCGAGAAAAAATCCGAGATTTTCCCGGAGCAGAAGGGTATGTTCTTTGTACAGAGTTTCTTCGAATTGTTCGAAGTTCTTCTGAGCTACCTTTCCAATACACTTTCTTTCCTGCGTATCGGCGCATTTGCAGTCAGCCACGCAGCTATGATGGAAGTTGT
>NZ_CAKRXI010000058.1 GCF_934424005.1 uncultured Blautia sp. | reverse complement strand
CTATACACTTCCCACTATCTGGGCGTGTTCGGGACTTACACCCGTTAGAGCGCGCCCATGGCGCGCAAACTGACAAATACCCTGTCAGGAGATTCCTGCCAGGGTATTTTTATGTATATCTTTATTTATTTTTCGGATCTTTCTTTTCGATGTTTTTTGGATTCTTCGTATTCTTTCAGTTCTTTCAATGCCTTCTCTCCCTGCGGATACAGAATAATGATATTGAATATTGTCATCAGGCCGATCCCCACATCTCCAAGATCCCATACAAAAGTATAAGCTGCAAGGCCACCTATAAACAACATAAGCAATGCTATAATCTTGTATACCGTCTGTGATATCCAGTTATCTCCGAAAAGATATGCCACATTGCTTCTTGCATAGAATAAAATCCCAAGGAATGTCGAGAAGCTGAACAAAAATAATGTCGCTGCAATAAAAACCACACCAAATCTTCCGAGATGATGTTCCATCGCCGTCTGCAGAAGATCCATTCCGGAAAGTCCTGCAACTTTTTCTTCCGGGGCAAGAAGCATGATCATTGCAGTACAGCTGCAGATCACAATCGTATCGATAAATACTCCAAGTGCCTGTACCAGCCCTGCTTTGACCGGCTGATCACATTCTGCCGCAGCTGCCGCACACGGAGCAGAACCAGAGCCTGCCTCATTGGAAAAAAGTCCTCTTTTGATTCCATTCATCAGTACCGCCCCGAAACCACCGGCTGCCACCTGTCTAAATCCAAATGCTTCCTGAAAGATTCTTGCAAAAACGCCCGGAATACTGCCGATATTCATCACAATGATCAGAATCGTGATCGCAAAATAAACAACTGCCATTACCGGCACGATCATATCCAAGATCCTGACCGTCGCATTCTTACGAAGTACGATCACTGCTGCAACTGCAACAAGCACAACCGTCGTATAGACTGGCGGAATGGAAAATGCATTTTTAAACGAAGAAACAACGGAATTACTGATCACCTGACTGATACCGCACCAGCAGATCAGACCGGAGATTGCAAATAATACAGAAAGCACAACTTTGTTTCTTTTTTTCTTTTGTTTTTCTTCCACATAGGCATGGATATAGTATGCCGGTCCACCACGATAACCGCCATACAGTGGATCTTTTTCTTTATAGATCTGTGCCAGTGTTGCTTCAATAAATGCTGTAGATGAACCAATCAGTGCTGTTACCCACATCCAGAACACAGCCCCGGCACCACCTGCGGAAATCGCCGCAACCACACCGACCAGATTTCCCATGCCAACCCTGGTCGCCGTTGATACGACCAGTGCCTGAAAAGATGAAAGACTGTTTTTATCCTTTTTCTTTTCAACCAGTGCTCTTACCATATCCGGAAACAGACGAATCGGCAGAAAACGCGTCCGGATCGTAAAATAGATTCCCGCCGGGATCAGTAGAATGATCAACAGCGAAATTCCAAGTGTACTGCCACCCGGCAGTGGAATTTGCACCAGATCTCCCCACAAAAAGCTGTAAACTTTCTCAATTAAATCA
The DNA here is from genome assembly GCF_934424005.1 of uncultured Blautia sp. Taxonomy (GTDB): domain Bacteria; phylum Bacillota; class Clostridia; order Lachnospirales; family Lachnospiraceae; genus Blautia_A. Next base: position 8,965 of record NZ_CAKRXI010000058.1, on the reverse strand, counting down.
ACAATCATAACTTCAACCCTCTTCCAGTTTTCACACACTGTCCGAATAAATTTTATCCCGGACAGATACCATTCCAGTATAGCTCATAGTAGCCTGTAAACACAAGCACTTTTGAAGTTTAAAGTTAAAAACAGCAATCTTGACGTTATCCACTCCTTTGTTTATAATAAACATATCTGAAAATTCAGATAATTTTAACTTACATATCAAAGACGAGGGAGGTCTTATTTTATGTTTAATTTTATGGTTACAAATGAAGGCGGCCTGACAACAGCCGGATACGCCATCGCAATCATCGCAGGAATCCTTCTGTTCCTGGCTGCAATCTATTTTGCAGGAAAGCACTCAGAAAAACACAAACTGACTACAAGACAGCTTGTATTCTGTGCTGTAGCTATGGCACTCGCTTTTGTTACTTCTTATCTGAAGATTTTTACTCTGCCGTGGGGTGGAAGCGTTACTCTTTGCAGTATGCTGTTCATTGTACTGGCTGCTAACTGGTATGGTGTTGGAACCGGTATTACTGTCGGTCTTGCTTATGGAATCCTGCAGTTTATCCAGGAACCATATGTACTTTCCTTCTTCCAGGTGTGTTGTGACTACATTCTTGCATTCGCTGCCCTTGGAGTTGCCGGATTCTTCGCAAAACAGAGCCATGGTCTGCTTAAGGGATACATTGTGGCAGTTATTGCCAGAGGTGCATTTCATGCACTTGGCGGATATCTGTACTGGATGAGCTACATGCCGGATAACTTCCCGAAGTCCCTGACTGCAATTTATCCGATCGTATATAACTACAGCTATCTGCTTGCAGAAGGAATCATCACAGTGATCGTGATTTCTATCCCGGCGGTGGCGAAAGCACTGGTGCAGGTTAAGAAAGCAGCACTGGGTACTTCCCTGTAACCCGTTAATTTGTATTAACAATTTTCCATGGCATGCGCCCTGAGACCTGTTCTTGCATTGGAATGCAAAACAAACGCAAGGGGACTTTACGCCAGTCCCCTTGCAACCCCTGGGCGGAATATTAATATGTAATTTTATCGTATGGAGAGACCTTAGAAAACTTCTCCTGATATTTCAAATCGATAAGCTTTCGTATAAATGATATCGCAATATATAAGAACAGCAGGATTCTTCTCTTTTTGTATGGAGAAGATATCCTGCTGTTTTTCATTCTATTGGTTCCCATCCCCAGTAAAGTTAACACTCTTCCGTCTTATTCCACTAAGAACTCTTGTCCACTTCCCTTTTCCACCCATTCCGTCGAATTCACTCCCAGGGGTGTGCGAGGGGACTGGACAAGTCCCTTCGCGGTCTTCTTTTTTTCCAAAATATATAATCCTTTTATATAAAAGGATTGTAGAACCTTCCAAACTTAATTGTCACCGTCAGACTTACAACCAGCAGAACTACGCCCAGTCCAAGCGCCGCAAAATCTCTCCGCTCAAACGGCCGTCTGGTATACCAGGTTCTTTTCTTATTCTTTCCAAATCCACGCAGTTCCATCGCATTAGAGATCGTATCAATACGGTTCAGACTCGTCAGAATCAACGGTAACAGAATATTAACAGAATTCTTTAATCTGGAAAAGAAGTGTTCATTTTTTCCAAGTTCCACACCTCTCGCCTGCTGTGCCTGGCTGATACTGTGATAATCCCTCTGAATATCCGGAATATAACGAAGTGCGATTGCCACAGAATATCCTACTTTATAGGAAATTCCAATACTGTTCAGACTGGCGGCAAACTCGCTCGGATTTGTCGCAGAAATAAACAGGATCGCAACTGGAAGGGCTACAAAATATTTCAGCGAAATATTCAACATATAAAACAGCTGCTCTGCGGTCACATCATATCTCCAAAACAAATGACACAATACATGCCTTGTTCCATACAGATTCGTTCCCTGATTCGGATCAAACAGAAAAATAAACAGGTTGTTCAAAAGCAGAAAAACAAGCATAAAGATCATCATAAACCGAACTTCACGGTATTTGATCTTACTGAGTTTAAATGCAGCAAGGCTGACTGCAAACAATCCCAGCAGCACCCAGGTATTATAAGTGATCATACTTGCGAACGTGAACAACAGGAAAAATGCCAGCTTGGTTGTTCCTGTCATTTTGTGTACCACGCTGTCGCGGTCCAGATAATTTAATACCGTTTTAGCAGCCATGGCTTCTCACCTCCCTGTCCTCTCCGATAAATCGTTCCACAAATGCTTCCGGCGGTGTGATCGCACAATGATTTGCCAGAGTAAAAAGACTTGTTTCTTTCAGTGCCGCACGTTCGATCAGTTCCGGATCACAGAGTACTTCGGATGCTCTTCGGTCTGCGATCAGCTGCCCATCGGAAAATACCAGCGCTCTTGGTGTATATTCCAGCATCAGGTGCATATCGTGTGTGATCATCACGACTGTCACACCACGTTCATTGAGTTTACGCAAAAATTCCATGATCTCTGTGTAATGTTTAAAATCCTGCCCGGCAGTCGGCTCATCCAGAATGATCAGTTCCGGATCCTGCACCAGTACACTTGCAATCGTCACACGTTTCTTCTGTCCAAAACTCAAAGCTGAAACCGGCCAATTACGAAACGGATAAAGTCCGCAGATCTTCAATGTATCTTCTACCTTCTGCCGAACTTTCTCCTCCGGCATTCCTGCCTTCTGGAGACTCAGTGCTACTTCCTCATAGATCATCGTCTTCGAAATCATCTGATTTGGATTCTGCATAACATATCCGATATATTTCGCACGGTGACGGATATTCTCCTTTAACAGATCTTTTCCATGGAACAGAATCTCTCCGGAATCCGGATCCTCAAATCCACATACAAGTTTGGAAAACGTTGATTTTCCGGCGCCATTCCTTCCCACGATACTGACCATCTCTCCTTTGTCAATTGACAAGCTGACATTATGAAGTGTCTGATGCTCTTTCGTATATCCAAAACTGAGATTCTTCACTTCCAGAAGCTTTTTCCGTTCTCCGGCCTCTTCTTTAAACGGCTGTGCCTCAAACCATTCCTGTAATCTCCTACGGTCTCCTTCATTAAGCACAACAGAATCCACATGCGCCGGTTTCTTTTCTTTTGTAATATCGATTCCTGCATAGCGCATCGCAGTCACATAAAGAGGCTCACGAATGCCATTGTCTGCCAGAAGGCTTGTAGAAAGCAATTCATCCGGAGTCATATCTGCAAGGATCGTTCCCTCATTTACCAGTATGATACGGTCTACGTTTCTCCAGAGAACGTCTTCCAGACGGTGCTCAATGATCAGAACTGTCGTATCTGTTTTTTTCTGGATCTCATCGATCAGCTCAATCGCCTGTTTTCCTGCTGCCGGATCAAGATTTGCCAGAGGCTCATCGAACAGGAGGATTTTTACCTGATCTACCATGACACCCGCAAGGCTGACTCTCTGCTTCTGTCCACCAGAGAGTTCATGCGGTGCATAATCCAGATGCTTCTCGATTCCTACCAGTTCTGCCGCATGTCTGGTGATCGCATGCATTTCATCCTGAGGAGTACAACTGTTTTCCAAAGCAAATGCAATATCCTCACCAACCGTCAGTCCGATAAACTGTCCATCCGGATCCTGAAGAACCGTTCCTACATGCGCAGATAATTCAAAAATACTGCTGTGTGGTGCATCCACACCATCCACCGTCAATGTTCCCTTACATTCTCCCGGATTTGAAAAAGGATTCAGTCCGTTGATACATCCTGCCAGGGTACTTTTTCCACTTCCGGAAGGTCCCGCGATCAGCACTTTTTCACCTGGATAAATATCCAGATTAATTCCAGTCAGTGTAGGTTTTTTTTGCGCCCGGTACTGGAATGAAAAATCTTTAAATGAAATAACAGGGGATTTTTTCTCAGCCATTCAAACACCTCAAAATTTATATTAACCATTCAATAACTACAAAAACAATTCAAGAATACTATCTGATCAACAATAGAAAAAGCCTTTTCACAAGCCATATAAGCTACATGAGAAGGCTTTTCCGACGCTGTCCACTTCTGCATGAACACCCGTGAACAGCAACTCCATATTTTATTCCTGATCCAGGGAACCTTTCTTGGCAATCGTCTTTGTATATGCCAGAATAAGAAGTCCGCCTACGATCACACCGGTGACTGTATTAGAAACCGCTGCAAATACACCCTGCGCAAATACTTTGTTTGCAGGTTCTGCATAGATCAGAATGTCAAGTACAGGTGCTACAACTACCCATCCGATCACATGCGCGATCACATTTGCAACTACAAATACAGCAACTTTGCCTTTTCCGAAGTCACCTTCCTGAACATCAAGTTTCTTGGCAAACAGTCCGATAACCACGCCGACAAATGCTGATGTGATTACCCAGCTCCACCACGGACTTCCACCCCAGGAAAGATCGATCAGTGCGTGGCCGATAAAGCCGATCAGTCCGCCTGCAACCGGTCCATACATAGTAGCCAGAAGTGCAAGTACTGCATACTGAAGACTGATATTTGTGTTCGGTACCGGGCTCGGTATTGCAACAAAACGTCCGAGTACAAAGAACAGTGCTGCGCCAATTCCGACAGCAACCACGGTTTTGATACTGCTGTTGTTTTTCATGATAGTATCCTCCTCAAAAAGTTTTGCTCCGGTCATGCCAGAGACAGTGATAGTATAAGTCTTTTGGGCAGATTTTGTCAATGGATTCCAAGTGCTTCTTTTGCAAGTTCATCGACCATATCATTGTACTTATCATTAGAATGTCCTTTGACTTTTCGAAATTCAATGTGAACCCGTTCTTTCGCCTTACGATAAAAATCACGATATGCAATCGTTCCGGCTTTGTTTGCTTTCCAGTCACCATTGCACCAGCTCGCGATACCCTGATAATCGTGATAAATTATAATAGAAGGGATTTTGTGATCCAGAGCGTACTGCATCGCTGCTTCACTTCCTTTGATCTCACCAGCCACATTTCGCATCTGCGCCAGCTCTGGATCAGACATTTTCTGCGAAAATTTCTCTTCTTTTCCATCGATCAGAACCACCATTCCGTAAGAAAATTCTTTTGTGGCTGAATGGTAGCTTCCATCAACATAGATTTCCACCGCACCAGCTGACGGACCATCCTCCTGCATGTCATCTGCGGCCACAGCAATCCCCAGATACTCCTTTGCTTCCGCTTCTGTTCCAAAACTTTTGTATATCGCTCCCGGATATCCCATTATCTGCTTCTTACACTCATCCCAGGTAAGGAACATCCCTATCTTTCTTCCCTGTCTTACTGCATAAAATTTCTTTTTTGCCATGCTGCCTCCTGACTTGCTAAATGTTTATTTCTTCTTATAATATACCTGAGAATCTGAAAAAAACAAGACAAAAAAAATCCCTGAACCAATTCAGGTCCAGGGTGAAGTGATCACAATACCTTACGTCCATTTACCGTTAATTTGAAGGTGCTTCCCAATATCTCTGCTGATTTTCTGCAGAACATCATTCGCTCAAGAAAGATTTCAAAATAATCATACATAGAACAGATATTTTCATCAATCTGAAGATTTAATGCGATCACTGATTTTTCCTCGTCTATCTTTAACTTCGAATCGGTAACTGCATAGTTTACACGATCATGGATATCAAAGGCTGCTCTTTCTTTCTGGCGGACCCGACTTCTCCGTACATCCGTCTTATCCGCAATGATCAGCGCCGCTGATACAACATCTTCCGGACTTCCAGTGGATTCATCGTGATTTCCAATTGCTGCTATAACTGTTACCCGGTCTTCCAGTGACATGTTTGTGTCTTTCAGAAGATCATTTGCAAGAAGTGCTCCATATTCAGCATGATGATTCCGATTGATCGCATTTCCAATATCGTGCATATATCCGGCAATTTTTGCAAGTTCAATCTCATGTTCTGAATATCCCAGACGCTTGAGAATCTTTCCGGCCTGATGTGCCACCTGTACACAGTGCGCCTGTGAATGATCTGTAAAACCAAGCTGTCCCAGATTTTCATTTCCTTTCTTTAAATATGCATTAATTTCTTTATTATTCGCAATTTCCTTATATTTCAAAATAATTCCTCTTTCTTTGTACCCACTCATGACTTATGATCAGAGTCTCTGTATTGCATCCATTGCGAGTACAGAACGCTCACATTCTTCCGCTGACAATGTGATCTGCCAGCAAAGCGGACTGTCCATCATATGCTTTGCCGCATAACTCAGGCCATTGGTTCTTTCATCCAGAAATGGTTTGTCAATCTGCTGTGGATCCCCCAGCAATATGATCTTGGTTCCCTCACCGGCTCTTGTGATAATACCTTTTACCTGATTTGGCGTCATATTCTGTGCTTCATCGATGATCAGATAGGTCTTTGCGATCGATCTTCCTCTGATAAAATTCAGCGCTTCTGTCTGAATGATTCCTCGCTCAAAAACCTCTGTTATCTTATCACTCAACTCCTCTTCATCCTCATATCGTTTCTTTTCATCTGAGTCAAGGATCTGTTCCAGATTGTCAATGACCGGACGCATCAGAGGCGCTATTTTTTCTTTTTCATCACCTGGCAGAAATCCGATATCATCATCAAACTGTGCATTTGGTCTGCACACGAGCACCCGGCGATATTCCTGAGACGGATTGTTGTAAACCTTTTCCATGCCGACTGCAAGTGAATAAAAGGTTTTCGCAGTGCCGGCCATTCCTTTGATAATAACAAGAGGAGCTTCCTTTGCATCCGTCATGAGGGCTTCCTGCATAAAATACTGTCCGACGTTTCTCGGTGATATTCCATATGGTTTGCTTTTTTTATAAACCAGCGCAACAATTTTATTCCCGGATACTCTGCCAAGAAATGTCTTCTTTGTGGACTGATCTGGTTTCAGAATAACAAACTCATTCTCATGAAATACCGGAATGATATGATTTCCCTCTTCGTCACTCTGATAAGCTTCAGAAAGTGAAATTCCTTTCTTTTTAAATTCTTTGACCTTATCTTCCGGAATATATACCTCTGTCCTTCCGGTATACTGGGCATCATCGTCCGAAATCTGCTCTTTTTCAAAATCTTCTGCTTTGATTCCCAGAATCTGTGCTTTCAGACGCAGAACGATATCTTTTGTTACAAGAATAACCTGCTTATCCTTTTTGGTTTCTGTGAGCCCTTTGCATACTTTCAGGATTCTGTTATCCGGTTTGTCATCCGGGAGATCCGGCGGCAGTTCCACATGAACAAAGTTCTTTTCAATTTTAAGGACGCCTCCTCCGGGGAGCTCCACACCCTGCAATAAATCACCTTTATGTCTGTATCCTTCCAGTTTCCGCACAGCAGTTCTTGCGTTGGCACCTTTTTCTCCATCCGCTTTCTTTAAGCCATCCAATTCTTCAAGGACAACTAATGGAATAACAAGATCATTATCCTCAAAACATTCTAATGCGTATGGTGCCTGGATAAGTACATTGGTATCTATCACATAGGTTTTTATCATAAATTCATGCACTCCTTTTCCAAAATCAATATTATTTTCGGAAATCATCGTAACACTTTCAAAATTGCGTTTCTATCCAACTCACATCATTTCTATATAAAATTCTTGTAAAATCTGAACAGATTCATTCAAGGTAAAAAAAGAGCTACCCTCTTAACAAGGACAGCTCCGAATTTGCTCTTATGAAATTATTCAGCTACTGCGATCACTTCTACTTCGCACAGTACGTTCTTTGGAAGCTGTTTAACAGCAACACAGGAACGAGCCGGTTTGCTTGTGAAATATTTTTCGTATACTGCGTTGAATGCAGCGAAGTCAGCCATATCAGCAAGGAAACATGTTGTTTTTACAACATTGTCATATCCAAGTCCGGCTTCCTCAAGGATTGCACCTACGTTTTTGCAGGACTGCTCTGCCTGAGTTTCGATCTTGTCACCTGCAACTTCACCTGTTGCCGGGTCTACCGGAATCTGTCCGGATGCGAATAAAAAGTTTCCTACCATTTTAGCCTGGGAATATGGCCCGATAGCTGCTGGTGCCTTTTTTGTTTCAAGTGTTTTCATCTCTAAAAACCTCCGTTCTCTCTTTTTCTCATCATAACACCAAAAATTTTGTTTATCAATATATTTTTTTGTATTTTTTCAGGAAGATACGGCCTGAAAAAGCAACGTGCGGTAGTTCGTAAAACTGACTGCCTTTTGGACAAATTGGACGATATAGCGGATCCGCCACAATGATTCTGGAATCCTTTAAAAGTTCCTCCATTTCTTCCTCACCCCGGCTCACCCTGTCATTCTCTCCAAGAAGCCCTTCATGCGTTTCCAAAGGACAGATCACTCTGACTGCACGATGATATTTTTTCTCAATTTCTGACGCCAGCGATCTCATAGTCACTGCTTCGCCGATCAATGTGATCTCCTCTGATCCTCTTAATTCCTGCACAAGCTCTTCTGCAAATTCTCCAATTGGTGTGCCAATAATATACGGTGTACCAAATTTTTCTTCAAAGACTTTTGCAGCAGGAATTCCCACGGATGAAACAATCAGATTTACTTCTGCCGCACCCGCCAGGCTCAGTGTTTCGAGCGAATCTCCCATTGCCCAGGTGGAAAGTACTTCCCATCCATACTGCGCAATCTTCTGTTTCATGGCATCCACATTTTCCTGCGGTCCAAAATCCAGTGGAGTTGCCCCGAGAATGTTAAGCGTGTGGGGGCGAATTTGTCTTTCTTCGACAAATCGTTCCGCAATCTTTGCCAGCGCAAGACCTGCTCCATAGGTATAATCATGCATTCCATTGGTTGGCACTGCAAACGCAGGAATTCCTGTTTCCGTTTCGATCACCTGCGCGATTGCCGGAAAATCAGTTCCATTCATAAAGGGAATCGGCGAACCTGCCAATGCAATGAACTTTGGTTTCAGTTCCCGTGCAGCTTCTTCAATATCATGAATAAACTTTGCATCATTCCCCATAACCG
>NZ_CAKRXI010000057.1 GCF_934424005.1 uncultured Blautia sp. | reverse complement strand
ATTTTACCAAGGTTACCATGTCCAAGACCTACTTTACGTGTATCAGCAACGGATCCAGGAATACAGAATGCCTGAAGGCCTTCGCCGATAGCTGCAGCTGCGTCAGCTGCTCTTCTGCAGTCTTTTTTGATTGCGATAGCTGCACCTACGATGTATGCCCAGCAAGCGTTCTCGAAACAGATCGGCTGGATGCCTTTGATCTGATCGTATACGTTAAGGCCTGCATCTTTAGTGATTTTCTCTGCTTCTTCGATAGAAGCGATTCCATAGCTGTTTAAAACTGAATTGATTTTGTCAATTCGTCTCTCATATGATTCAAATAAAGCCATTTACTTATCCTCCTGAAATTATAATCGGTATAATTATTCTTTACGTGGGTCGATGATTTTAACAGCATCTGCAACACGGCCATACTGACCTTTTGCTTTTTCCCATGCTGTGTTCGGGTCATCACCTTTTTTGATGAAGTCAGTCATTTTACCAAGACTTACGAACTGATAACCGATAATTTCATTATCTTCGTCAAGAGCGATACCTGTAACATAGCCTTCTGCCATTTCCAGGTAACGAGGACCTTTTTTAAGTGTTCCGTACATTGTACCAACCTGAGAACGAAGTCCTTTACCAAGGTCTTCAAGACCAGCACCTACAGCAAGTCCGTCTTCAGAGAAAGCAGACTGAGAACGTCCGTATACAATCTGAAGGAAAAGTTCTCTCATAGCTGTGTTGATAGCGTCACAAACAAGGTCTGTATTCAGAGCTTCCATAACTGTCAGTCCTGGAAGAATTTCAGATGCCATAGCTGCGGAATGAGTCATACCAGAGCAACCAATTGTCTCAACCAGTGCTTCCTGGATGATACCTTCTTTTACGTTCAGGGACAGCTTACAGGCACCCTGCTGAGGAGCACACCAGCCTACACCATGTGTGAAACCGGAAATGTCCTTCACTTCCTTAGCCTGAACCCATTTTGCTTCTTCCGGGATTGGAGCGGCGCCGTGATGGACACCCTGTGCAACTGGGCACATTTCTTCTACTTCGCGTGAATAAATCATGTTAAAACTCCTTTCAAGTATAGATTTACTTATGATGTTGTTAAAAGATAGACTAACAACCTGAATGTATTTTCTCACAAAGCACTCCTGTTAGTCCAGTCAAACTTATGTCAAAAAATACGAACTTTTGTATATAGATATCATATAATTGCCGTTCTTGTATAAATGTGATAAAATTCAATAAAAAACAAGGAGAAAATTCTATGTCTGACAAACTCCCTCCAAGCATTTTTCCGGCACGCTTTCAGATTCTAAGTGGCAGCATGCTGAAACTGCTTGCCTGTATTGCCATGCTGATCGATCATACAGGCGCAATCATACTCAGCCACTATCCGCCGGCACTCACGGAGCTCTTTTATATCAATGGAAAAGGAATTACTTTCTATCGTATTGTCCGCGATATCGGACGATGTGCTTTTCCTATTTTCTGTTTCCTGATCGTCGAAGGATTCCTTCATACGCATGACCGCAGAAAATATGGCCGAAATCTGCTGCTGTTTGCACTGATTTCCGAAATTCCGTGGAATTTTATGTTTGCAAACACCTGGCATTATGCTGATAAACAGAATGTATTTTTTACTCTCTTTCTTGGATATCTTGCCTTCTGTGCTCTTGAATACTTCTGGGAAACACCGTGGATGCAGCTTTTCTCTCTGCTTGCTCTCCTCGGTATCTCTATCCTGCTGCATGCAGATTACGGATGGCGTGGTTTCATCTTTCTCGTTCTGATGTATCTTCTCCGAAATGAGAAGGTATCCCAGGCGATCGTTGGAAGCTGCTGGCTGAGTTATGAATGGAAAGCCTGCTTTGCCTTTATTTCCATCAATATGTACAATGGAAAACGCGGCTTTATCCGAGGAAAAGCCGCGAAGTATTTCTTTTACTTATTCTATCCCGTACACATTACAATCCTTGTGATCATCCGGAATTTCTTTTTTCTTTAAAGACTGTTTAGCCGGTCTTAATTCTTTTTGATGATCTCGGCTGCGTTTTTGTAGATACTGTCTGCCGGAATGCAGCCTCTTACCGGTGAAAGCGGATATATATTCGTATTTCTGCCGATCACAGTTCCAGGATTCAGTACAGAGCCACATCCAACTTCTACATGGTCACCAAGCATGGCACCAAATTTCTTCAGTCCTGTCTCTATCTTCTCATCACCATCTTTAACAACGACCAGTTTCTTGTCTGACTTAACGTTTGAGCAGATAGAACCTGCTCCCATGTGGGATTTATATCCAAGAACAGCATCTCCTACATAATTATAATGTGGAACCTGTACTTTATTAAAAAGAACCGCATTTTTGAGTTCTGTGGAATTTCCGACAACTGCTCCTTCTCCCACAATTGCATTTCCACGGATAAATGCACAATGGCGGACTTCCGCATCCTTACCGATAATAGCCGGTCCATTGATATAGGCGGTCGGAGCTACTTTTGCAGATTTTGCGATCCATACATTGCCATCCTTGCACTCATACTCAGATGGATTGAGTGTCGGACCAAGTTTCATAATAAAATCACTGATTTCCGGGAGAACTTCCCACGGATATGTCTTTCCTTCAAACAACTCTGCAGCTATTGTTTCATTCAAATCCAGAAGATTTGCAACTGTAAAATCTTTTAACATGATTATGATTTTCCTCCTCGTCTAGAAGCCGTTGGCTTCGATTTATAATTTGCAGCGGCTGCGTCAAAAAACTGTCGCAGTGCATACTGATAATTACTCTGTTCCACCTGGGCAGTACGCACACGCACAAAATGTTCCAGTTTGTCCATGTACTCCTGTGAAGTAATACTTCCCTCTGCCACATATGTAAGGCCCTTTTCCCAGCTTGCTGTCAGTTCAGGGTTCAGAAGCTGACGAATCGAACAGTTTACAACATCAAATATCATCTCCCCAAGAAGCGTTGGTGTGATTACCTGTGTCTTTTTATTTAATGACAAGTATTTGATAGAAACAAGTTTCTTAAGAATCTCTGCTCTTGTTGCACTGGTTCCGATTCCGCTTCCCTTGATCTGTGCTCTCAGTTCCTCATCTTCGATCAGCTGTCCTGCATTTTCCATCGCCAGGATCATAGAACCTGAATTATACCGTTTTGGCGGAGACGTTTCTCCCTCTTTAATGTTCAGAGCATCTACGGTCAGTATATCATTCTTTTGCAGTCGCTGCAACGCATTCAGAAGCTGTACGTCACAGGATACCTCCTCACTGTCTTCTTTGCCGGACTCCTGTGATCTGTCTGCTGCTGATTTTCTGGCAAAAGAGTTCGTCGCATATTTCAGATATCCTTCTTCCTGCAGCACCTTGAAACTGGAAAAGAACTTTTCTTTCTGCATCTCTGTCACCAGACTCACTTTCTGATAAACTGCCGGCGGACAAAAAACACAGAGGAAACGTCGTACGATCGTCTCATAAACTCTCTGTGAGGTCTGAGAAAGACTGTTCAGAACATTTAATCCCTGACCTGTCGGGATGATCGCATAATGATCTGTAATCTGTTTATCATTAACATATCTGGTTTTTGCGATTGTTTTGTAAGAACCCATCTGTAAAATCTCATCTGCTGCATTGTCGATTATCGAATATCGACGCAGTCCTGATATATTTTTATAAATTTCTTTCGCAACAGCACTCGACAGCACTCTGGCATCAGTTCTGGGATAAGTCACCAGTTTTTTCTCATACAGTTCCTGTGTAATACGAAGTGTCTCGTCCGGACTTATCTTGAACAGTTTGGAGCAGACATTCTGAAGCTCTGCCAGGTTAAATAAAAGTGGCGGATTTTTGTTTTCTTTTTTGCGTTCCACCTTTTCTACGCGGCAGGACAAGGGTTGTTCCGACTCCAACATCCGAATCAGTTCCTCGGCATGTTTCTTTTCTTTGAAGCCATTCTCCTTATAAAGGTACGGCGACTGGAAATATCTGCTTCCTTCTACTGCTCTCCATTCTCCATCAAAGTGTTCTCCTTCCAGTGCAATACTGGAAAGGACACGGTAAAACGGGGTCTTCACAAAAGATCGGATCTCCCGTTCGCGGCGCACGACCATTCCAAGCACACAGGTCATGACCCTGCCTACGGAGATTGCCTGATATTTACTGTTCAGGTAATTAGAAACACTGTTGCCATAACGCAAAGTCAGGACTCTGGAAAAATTGATTCCCATCAGATAATCTTCCTTTGCCCGCAGATAGGCAGAATCCGCCAGATTGTCATAAGCTGACAGTTCTTTTGCCTCACGGATTCCTCTAAGGATTTCTTCTTCTGTCTGAGAATCGATCCATACTCTACGCTGATTTTTATCTTTCACACCCGCCATCTGTGCCACCAGACGATAGATATATTCTCCCTCACGCCCGGAGTCGGTACACACATAAATCGTCTCTACATCCGGACGGTTCAGAAGCCCCTTAACAATGTTAAACTGTTTCTGCACCCCCGGAATCACTTCATACTTAAATTCACGCGGTAAAAAAGGCAGGGTATCCAAACTCCACCTTTTATACTTGATATCATATTTTTCAGGATAGCTCATAGTGACCAGGTGTCCAACACACCAGGTCACTACAGAATCTTCTGATTCCAGATAGCCATCCTTTCTCTGTCCGTTAATTTTTAATGCTTTCGCAAATTCCTGAGCAACACTTGGTTTCTCAGCTATGTATAAGGATTTACCCATATTATTTATCTGCACTCATCTTTCTGAGAGGCCATGCAAGAAGAAGTGCACCGCCTGCCATATTTCCCAAAGTGACGATTATCATGCTCTTAACCATTGCTCCAATGGAAACTCCCGGTACCAGACATCCTGCTGTTACAAAGATGCCCATATTTGCCACGCAGTGCTCAAATCCGCTGACAACAAATCCGGAAATGCACATAACGATCATCAGAAACTTTGCAGTTTCGCTCTTAAGCTTAATGCCGCAAAGAACCCCAAGACATACAAAGAAATTACATAAAACTGCACGGAAAAACATCTGACCTGCCGGAATAGCAAGTTTGTTTCCGATAAATCCGGCAAAATAATCTGCTGTTCCGGATGCTCCTGCCCATACAAAGATCAGGGAAAGAATCAGACAGCCGACAAAATTACCAATGTAGCTGACTACCCATACTTTGGCTGCATCTCCCCAGCTTATTTTCTTGTCAAAAGCACCAAACGCCATGACAAGATTATTTCCGGTAAACAGTTCACCACCTACCATAGAGATCAGCAATACGGCGATGGAGAATACCAGTGCCCCCAGGAATTTCCCCCACGCCGGTTCTTCGGCTCCTGAGAACACATTACCCACAACATTGGAAAAGATCATGGCAACCACAATAAAGAACCCTGCCATGATCGCCCGCATGAAATACTTAAAAAAATCATTTTTCAGCAGGTTACTCTTTGCAAATGCCGCATTTGAAAGTTTCTGTACATCCTCGTGATTCATAAAAAATACCTCCCTTTTCCGGGAACTAAAGTATTTAAAAATCTTTGTTCCCTCCACATATTGTATTCTTGCATTATAACATTTCTGATAATAATTCTCAATATATATACTGCCAAGTTTGATATTTTTCTAACAAATTTTCGTACATTTTCGATAACTGTCTGTTATCGAATAATCAAAGCACGTTCTTCTCTGTCAATCACTTCACCAATTACGGCTCCTGACAGGGAAACTTCTTTTAATTCCTGAAGTATCTCTTCTGCTTCATCTGCAGGAACCGCCGCAAGAAGTCCACCTGATGTCTGCGGATCAAATACCAGATCCTCCCGCCAGAGTTCTGCTGTGCTTATGTAACCGGATTTTGCTGCAAATTCCCGGTTGCGATATGCACCTCCCGGAATCAGTCCCATAGAGGCATATTCTTCTACATCCGGAAGAATCGGAAGTGCTTTTGCATCGATCACAAGTGTCTTCTTACTACCGTCTGCCATTTCCGTTCCATGTCCGCCAAGACCAAACCCTGTCACATCTGTACAGGCATGAACAGTATGTCTTTTTAATACATCACGGGCATATCTGTTTAGCGTCTTCATAGATTTCAAAGCTGCTTCCCGTGCCTCTTCAGATACCATATCGGCTTTGATAGCCGTATTCACAATACCCGTTCCAAGCGGTTTTGTAAGGATCAGCCTGTCACCTGTCTGAGCTCCGTAATTCTTCCAGAACTTCTCTGGATGTACAAAGCCTGTTACACTCAGGCCATACTTTGGTGTATCATCCTGGATCGTATGTCCGCCGGCAAGTACAGCTCCCGCTTCCATTACTTTGTCCGCTCCGCCCTTCAGAATCTCACCAAGGATTGCTGTATCCATATCCTTCGGGAAAGCAACAATATTCAATGCGGTTTTCGGCTCACCGCCCATAGCATAGACGTCACTCAATGCATTCGCCGCTGCGATCTGCCCAAAATCATATGGATCATCTGCAACCGGTGTGAAAAAGTCAAGGGTCTGAATCATTGCCAGTTCGTCCGAAATTCTGTAAACAGCTGCATCATCAGATGTTTCCGTTCCAACAAGAAGATTCGGATCCTGAAATTTCGGCAGTCCACAAAGTACACCTGCCAGCGTTCCCGGACCTACTTTCGCTGCACATCCACAATTGGGGGCGAGCTCTGTAAGATATACCTTCTCCATTTTGCTCAATTTCCTTTCTGTCTTAACCTTATTCGTCTATGATAACATAAATCTTCCGTTTTCTCCATGTCTTTTTTTGACAGAAAAGCGCGAAAAAACTGCCCTGGCAGACTTCACTCTCTGCCCGGACAGTTTCTGTTCAGATCATATTATTTTTTTGTAATGTATCCTTTTGCTTTCAGTGTCTCTGCACAAAGTACAGCTCCACCGGCAGCTCCTCTTACGGTATTATGGGAAAGTCCGACGAATTTATAATCATAAACAGTGTCTTCACGAAGACGTCCAACAGATACACCCATTCCGTGTTCGTAGTTGACATCCTCGCTTACCTGCGGACGGTTGTCTTCTTCCAGATACTGGATGAAATGTTTCGGTGCACTCGGAAGTTCCAGTTCCTGAGGAAGGCCTTTGAAGTTTCTCAGAGCTTCGACCAGCTGTTCTTTTGTAGGTTTTTTACGGAATTTAACGAATACTGCTGCTGTATGTCCGTTCAGTACCGGAACACGAAGGCACTGGCATGTGATGACTGGCTCTGTTGCCGGTACGATCACTCCGTCTTCAATCTTGCCCCACAGTCTCAGCGGTTCTTTCTCGCTCTTCTCTTCTTCTCCACCGATATATGGAATGATATTGTGTTCCATTTCCGGCCAGTCTTTAAATGTCTTTCCTGCTCCGGAAATTGCCTGATATGTAGTAGCAACTACTTCATATGGTTCAAATTCTTTCCATGCAGTAAGTACCGGTGCATAGCTCTGAATGGAGCAGTTTGGTTTGACAGCAATGAATCCCTTAGTAGTACCAAGGCGTTTCTTCTGATACTGGATCACATCAAAATGTTCCGGGTTGATTTCCGGCACTACCATCGGTACATCTGGTGTCCAACGATGTGCGCTGTTGTTGGATACAACAGGAGTCTCTGTCTTTGCGTATTCTTCTTCGATCGCTTTGATCTCGTCCTTGGACATGTCAACTGCTGAGAATACAAAATCTACAGTAGAAGCAACTTTTTCTACTTCATTAACATTCATAACTACAATCTTCTTTACTGCCTCCGGCATCGGAGTATCCATTTTCCATCTGCCGCCAACAGCTTCCTCATATGTCTTTCCAGCGCTTCTCGGGCTTGCTGCCAGAGTAACAACCTCAAACCACGGATGGTTTTCCAGAAGAGAAATAAATCTCTGTCCTACCATACCTGTAGCACCTAAAATACCGACTCTCAGTTTTTCGCTCATAACAATCGTTCTCCTCACTCGTTTATTCCGCATGTGTCTTTGTACGGCACACATCTGTTTTCTTTGTACATACTATACCACTTTAATCAAAAATGCAAGTGGTTTTTAATTATTTTTCAGATATTCTTTGTTCTCCGCAATGATCTGCTCCATCACTTTCGGTCCCGGAGCCCCATATGTCTCACGTTTCTCCACGCAGGTCTTCATGCTGATTGCCTCGTAGATATCCTGTTCAAATACCGGAGAGATTTCTTTGTACTCCTCAAGCGGAAGTTCATCAAGAGAAATTCCTTTATCAATGCAGGTCAGAACAAGACGGCCTACAATACCATGTGCATCACGGAAAGGTACTCCGTGGTTTACAAGATAATCAGCTGCATCTGTTGCGTTAGTAAAGCCGTTCTTTGCGCTTGCTTCCATGACATCTTTACGGAATTCCATGGTAGAAACCATACCTGTAAACAGGGCAATGCAGCCTTTTACGGTATCAATTGCGTCAAAGGTCAGTTCTTTGTCTTCTTGCATATCTTTGTTGTATGCAAGCGGAATACCTTTCATAGTTGTCAGGATAGAAGTCAGTGCACCATAGACACGTCCCGTCTTACCTCTTACAAGTTCTGCAATATCCGGATTCTTTTTCTGCGGCATAATACTGCTTCCGGTGCTGTATGCGTCATCAATCTCCACAAAACGGTATTCATTGGAATTCCAGAGAATGATTTCCTCGCAGAAACGGCTCAGATGCATCATAACTGTGGACATGGCAGAAAGAAGTTCAATCACATAATCTCTGTCAGATACGGAATCCATACTGTTTCTGGTCGGTCCGTCAAAGCCCAGCAGCTCTGCAGTATAAAACCTGTCCAGGGGATAAGTGGTTCCTGCAAGCGCACCTGCTCCAAGCGGACAGGTATTCATACGTTTACGAATATCAGCCATACGGCTTCTGTCCCTGCGGAACATCTCAAAATATGCCCCTACATGATGTGCCAGTGTAACCGGCTGTGCTTTCTGCAAATGCGTAAATCCAGGCATATATGTGTGCACATTATTCTCCATGATCACCTGAAGAGCTTCCAGAAGTTTCTTCAGTTCTGCATCGATCTCTTCGATCTCATCACGCACATACAATTTCATATCAAGAGCGACCTGGTCATTACGACTTCTTCCTGTATGAAGCTTCTTACCCGGATCTCCGATACGGTCAATCAGATTTGCCTCTACAAAACTGTGAATATCTTCATATTCAGATGTAATCTCCAGTTTTCCGGATTCTACATCTGCAAGAATACTGTCCAGACCGCCAAGGATCTGATCTCTTTCTTCTTCTGTCAGGATGCCCTGCTTGGCCAGCATTCTGACATGAGCTTTACTTCCGCGGATATCCTGTTTATAAAATTTCTGGTCAAATGAAATAGAAGCATTGAAATTGTATACAAGTTTGTCCGTTTCTTTCGTGAAACGTCCTCCCCATAACTGTGCCATAATTTCCTCCTTATAATTCGGTGTTTTTGCACTGTCCGTCCATACCATCGCAGGACAGTGCATAATTTCTTACCAGTTTACCACATTCCAGTGAAAAAGTCAAAGAGCCGAACCCTCTGAAATTTATTTTTGTTTCAGTTTTTCTTCCTGTTCGCGCTTCGAAAAGACACAGCCACAATAATTCTGACGATAAAGGTCATATTCGTGTGATAGTTCAATAGAACGTTTATAACCGTTTTTCTTTTTGAAATCGGATGGCAGATGTTTTACTTCATAGATTTCTGCCAGTGCTTCCCCAATTTCATTGATCTTCTCTGCATTTTTCAAAGGACTGATTGACAGGGTCGTCGTAAAGTAATCGTAATTTCCCTCTTTTGCAAGCTTTGCAGCTTCTTCCATACGGAGACGATAGCATTTAAAGCAGCGTTCGCCACCTTCTGGAACCTTTTCCAGGCCACGGGCCATCTCATAAAAGATCTGCGGATCATAAGTTCCTTCCATAATATGAACCGGATAGGTAAAAGACATCTCTGCGACAAGCCGTCGGATCTCTGCCACTCTCTTTCGATACTCTTCCTCCAGTGAGATATTTGGATTATAAAAAAACACCGTGATCTCAAAATACTGCGACAGATATTCCAGAACATAACTGCTGCATGGTGCACAGCAGCTGTGAAGAAAAAGCCGCGGGACTCTGCCTTCTTTTGTTATGTTTTCGATGAGCCGGTCAAGCTCTTTCTGATAATTTCGTTTATTCAATCCTGTTACCTTCTTTTTCTATCTATATATGGATCGTCTGCTGTAAACTGTTTTACGATCCCGATACAACATATCATATCACATGAAATGTTTTTCGCATATCTTAAAATATAGATTCCTGTATACAGATTTGAAATCCGTATGCAGAATTTTACGCATGTATCTTGTGGAGGTATTTTTATGAAACCCCTTCTGGAAATCAGAGATGTTTCTCTTTCTTACCATACTGTATCCGGAGAAACAAAAGCTCTTTCAAATATATCGTTTGACCTGATGCCAGGTGAATTCCTTGCTGTTGTCGGTCCGTCCGGCTGTGGAAAATCCACACTTCTGAACCTGATCTGCGGCATGCTCCCGGCAGAGGAAGGCACGATTCTTATGAACGGCATCCCTCCGTCCCCCGGTGACCCGCGCATCGGATATATGCTCCAGAAAGATCATCTTCTGGAATGGCGGACCATCTATCAGAACGTAATTCTTGGACTTGAAATCCGCAATAAAAAAACGCCAGAAAAGCTTGCTTATATCGAAGAAATGCTAGACACTTACGGACTTGACAAATTCCGTACTGCCCGTCCTTCTCAGTTATCCGGCGGGATGCGACAGCGTGCAGCTCTCATCCGCACACTGGCATTAAAACCAGACCTGCTCCTGCTTGATGAACCTTTTTCTGCTCTGGACTATCAGACACGACTGAATGTCAGCGATGACATCGGACGTATCCTGAAAAAGGAAAATAAGCCGGCAATCCTGGTCACTCATGATATTTCCGAGGCGATCAGTATGGCAGACCGTGTGATAATTCTGACCAAACGTCCTGCCCATGTTGCACGCATTGTCCCGATCCGGCTGTCACTGGATGAGAGAACACCTCTCGCCGCACGCGGTGCACCGGAATTTAAATCCTATTTTAATCTTATATGGAAGGAGCTGAACCAGTATGCCTGAACATTCTCCTGCACAAAAACAGTACCTTCTTCGTGTCCGGCAGGAAAAATATATGATTCACGTGTCCAGGATACTTTTGTTCCTGGGTTTTCTGTTTTTATGGGAAGTGTCTGCCAGACGTGGATGGATCGATTCTTTTATCTTCAGCAGTCCGTCTGAAATCTGGCGGACATTTCTTAAAATGATCCAGGATCAGTCCCTGTTTACACATATCGGGATCACCCTGACAGAAACACTGGTCAGTTTTGTGTTTACTGTTTTTCTCGGGATCGGCACAGCGGTCCTTCTGTGGTGCTGTCCAAAGCTTTCGCGGATCCTGGAGCCCTACCTCGTCGTCCTTAACAGCCTGCCGAAATCAGCTCTCGCTCCGCTTCTGATCGTCTGGCTCGGTGCCAATGTCCGGACGATCATCGTTGCCGGAATGTCTGTGGCGATCTTTGGCTCAGTCATCAATCTCTACACCGGCTTCCGCGAAGCTGACCCGGAGAAGCTAAAGCTCATCCGCACCCTCGGCGGCACAAAAAAAGACGAACTGACAAAGATTGTCCTTCCGTCTTCTGTGCCCCTCATCCTGAGTGTAATGAAAGTCAATATTGGATTGTGCCTTGTCGGCGTGATCATCGGAGAATTCATCGGCGCCCGCCAGGGACTTGGATATCTGATCATCTACGGCTCCCAGACATTCAAGCTGACCTGGGTGCTGATGTCCATCGTGATCCTGTGCGTGATTGCAATGGGACTGTACGCCATTTTGGATTTCATTGAGAAACGTGCACAGAAATGGTAACTTTCCTTAAACTACTACCGTGTCAAGGACATTGGTAGTAGTTTCTCGGATACACTCCAACAAAGGAAATCTGCGGCAGAAC
>NZ_CAKRXI010000056.1 GCF_934424005.1 uncultured Blautia sp. | reverse complement strand
ACCTCATATATTTTCTGATAGTTTCATTTTGTTTCTTATTTTAATTGTTTTTTTGTACATACAGGCAAAAGATTAACCAAAATTTCATCTCTTTTTCCCTTGACTTTTTGAGGGGGTACGGGTAAGATAAATGGCATAATAACACTAAATAGGGAGGTTCTCAAAATGAAAACATTAAAAATCTCGCTGAATTCTATCGATAAAGTGAAAGCATTTGTAAACGAGATCAGTAAATTTGACTGTGACTTTGATTTAGTATCCGGAAGATATGTAATCGATGCAAAATCCATCATGGGTATCTTCAGCCTGGATTTATCCAAACCGATCAACCTGAATATTCATGCAGAAGGAAGCACTCTTGATTCGATCATGGCAATCGTTCAGCCATATGTAATTGAGTGATCTGCACCGATGCTCTTTTGAAATATCAAATATGATACAGTTATAAAACAGCTTCTTTGCTAAACGCATGAGAAGCTGTTTTTATTTCTGTCTATTTCGTTTCTGCTTACTGAATCTCAATTACTTCTGTACTTGCCAGTGCCTCTTCCATCAGCTGATCGATCTTTTCGTTTAATTTTTCTTCAGATCTGTGAATCACTTTCAGATTCGGTTTTGTAACCGGATGTTTTGCCACAAAAATAGTACAGCAGTCTTCAAATGGCTGGATGGAAGTCTCAAATGTATTGATCTTTCTGGAAATCTGTACGATTTCTTCTTTATCAAATCCGATAACCGGACGATATACCGGGAGCTCACATACTTCATCTGTCGCTGCAAGACTCTGTAAAGTCTGACTGGCCACCTGTCCAATACTCTCACCCGTAATCAGGCCAAGACATTTATCTTTGCGTGCAAAATGCTCTGCAATACGCATCATATAGCGGCGCATGATGATCGTCAGTTCTTCATGCGGGCACTGATCATAGATATACAGCTGAATGTCTGTAAAGTTAACTACATGAAGACGGATCGGACCACTGTAACGTGCCACAAGTTTTGCAAGATCTACGACTTTCTGTTTTGCACGTTCGCTTGTATATGGCGGAGCATGGAAATAAACAGCCTCTATCTTGACTCCACGTTTGGCGATCATATAACCTGCAACCGGACTGTCAATTCCACCGGAAAGAAGAAGCATTGCCTTACCATTTGTTCCGATCGGCATACCACCTGGTCCCGGAAGTGTCTCTGAATATACATAAATCTTATCGCGAATCTCTACAGAAAGTGTCATTTCCGGATTATGCACATCTACAGATGCATCCGGAAAAGCATCCAAAATCTTTTCTCCGATTGCCGCACTTACTTCCATCGATGTGATCGGATAAGATTTCTTCGCTCTTCGTGTGTATACCTTGAAAGAGCCATTGTATCCAGGATATCTTGCTTCCATATAGGAAACGACATCTTTTGCCATCTGATCAAATCCCTGGTCTTCATAGATCACGACCGGACTGATTCCCACAATTCCGAATACACGCTGCAGTGCCTCTACTGCTTCATCAAAATCATATTTTTCCGGACAGAAAACATATACGCGTCCCTGCTCCTTAGTTACTGTAAATTCGCCTTCTACCGGCTCCAGAGCCAGTTTCATCTGTTTGACAAGTGCATCTTCAAACAGATATCTGTTTTTTCCTTTAATGGCGATTTCTGCATATTTTATCAAAAATGCATGAAATATCATATCTGGTATTTCCTCCTGTTTATTTTCTTGAATAACGTCTGAGCATCGGAACCAGAGTCTTCATGGTATCCAGGAAATAATCCGCTTCCTCGATCGTATTTTCTTCACAGAAACTCAGTCGTACTGTACTTTCAATCTGGTCTTTTGACATTCCCATAGCACTTAATGTAGCACTGGGTTTTCTCTTATGGCTGGAGCATGCACTTCCTGCCGAAATGTATATCCCCTTGTCTTCGAGAGAATGCAGCAATACCTCACTCCGTACTCCCATAACACTGATACTCAAGATCTGCGGTGCACCTTCACGAAGTGGCATTCCGTTGATACGGATATCTTCGATTTCAGAAAGGCCTTTCGCAATATGCTCCTTCAACTGATACATGTGTTCCACATTCTCATCCAGATTTCGATAAATCTGTCCTGCTGCCACACCAAGCCCGGCGATTCCCGGTACATTGTCTGTTCCGGAACGCATGCCACTCTGCTGTCCACCACCAAGAATCTGTGGAATGATCTTTACTTTTTCGTTGATATACAGGAATCCGACACCCTTCGGACCGTGAATCTTATGTCCGCTGACTGCAAGAAGATCGATTCCCATACGCTTCGGATAAATGTGGTATTTACCAAATCCCTGAATTGCATCGACATGATACAGTGCCTTTGGACTCTTCTCATGTACCATCTTCGCAATCTCTTCGACTGGCATCACAGCTCCGACTTCATTATTTACAAGCATGGTAGATACCATGATCGTATCTGGTCTTAAAACAGCTTCCAGCGCACTCATTTTTACTCTGCCCTGCGCATCTACCGGAAGGTATGTGATTTCAAATCCCTGTTCCTGCAGATATAATGCCGGCTGGCTGACTGCAGCATGCTCTACGGATGTGATAATGATGTGGTTTCCGTTTCGCTTATTTGCAAGTGCACCACCGATCAGTGCAAGGTTGTCTGATTCTGTACCACCTGATGTAAACAGAATTTCTTTTTCCTGCACTTTCAGAATTCCTGCAATGGTCTTTGTCGCTTCTTTTACATACTTCTCTGCTTCTACGCCCTTAAGATGCATAGCAGATGGATTTCCAAAATCCTCCGTCATCGTTTTTATCACGATATCCTTCACAGAATCATAGCATCTGGTCGTTGCAGAATTATCAAAATATACTTCCATATACTGCCTCTTTTATCTTAATCGTTTCCTGTCTTACTAATTTTCAAGCTGAAACATCAGAACTGACAAAATTGCAAGCCCTGCTGTTTCTGTGCGAAGAATACGTTTGCCAAGTGTGATTGGTTTTGCCCCTTCGCTGATTGCCGCTTCTACTTCTTTTTCCTCAAAGCCGCCTTCTGGGCCGATAAAAATCCCAATAGACTGTCCCGGCTCAATTGCTGCAAGGATTTCTTTTGTTTCCTGCATACCTTTGGCAAGCTCATACGGAATCAGGCGAATATCCATAGATTCCGCATACTTTAGTGCTTCTTTAAAAGAAAGAACCTGGTGCACATTTGGAATCAGCATACGCTTGGACTGTTTTGCCGCACTTTCTGCAATCTGCTGCCAACGATCTACTTTCTTAGCAGCCTTTTTGCCATCCAGCTTCACAACACAGCGTTTTGTCTCTACTGGAATGATTTCATACGCACCAAGCTCTACTGCCTTCTGTATGATCAGTTCCATCTTATCTGCTTTTGGCAGTCCCTGAAAGAGGTAGATTCTGCTCGACAGTTCATAATCTGGTTCCTGCGCATAAATAATGTGAAGAAGCACTTCATCCGCACTGAATGCCTCTATCGCACAGCGGTATTCTTTCTTGCCACCATCGCTGATCCAGACTTCCTCTCCCTGTTTCATACGAAGGACGTTGGACATATGATTGACATCCGTTCCGACAATGTGAATCTGATGTGCTGCTTCATCGATCTGATGTGGCTCTACAAAAAATCTCTGCATGAGATCAGTCCTTTCTTGCAGTTACGCAGACCCACTCACCCTGCCTGGTAACTTCCACCAAAGTAAGTCCTGCTTTCTGTACTGCTTCTTTAACCACTTCCTCTTTGACATCAAGTATACCTGATGTAATGTAATATGCACCCTTCTTCATCTGGTGAACGATCACCGGTGTCAGAGGCACCAGTACATCTGCCAGAATATTAGCTGCAACAATATCGTATTTCTCATAGCCAACCTGATTCTGTACCTCCTTGTCATCAATGATATTTCCGATCATCATATCAAAAGTATCATCCACGATCTGGTTTGCTTCTTTGTTATCCTGAACTGCCGGAACCGCGCATGGATCAAGGTCTGTTCCTACAACGTGACCTGCACCAAGCTTCAGCGCTGTGATTCCGAGGATACCACTTCCTGTTCCTACATCAAGAAGTTCGATACCTGGTTTGACATATTTTTTCAACTGACGGATCACAAGCTGTGTAGTTTCATGCATTCCTGTTCCAAATGCAGTACCCGGATCAATATGAAGAATCATCTTGTCCTTATCTTCTTCTTTGATTTCTTCCCATGACGGAACGATCAGGATATCATCCACATAGAACTGGTGAAAAAATTCTTTCCAGTTATTGATCCAGTCTTTATCCTCTGTCTGAGATTCTTCGATCGTACCCTCTCCAATATCCATAAATGTACGCAATTCCTCCAGAGCATTTCTGACGTCACGTAAAATTGCATCCTTATCCGCATCTTCCTCCAGATAAAAATTCAAATATGCAATTCCATCATCTTCTGGTCCTTCCGGCATGATATCTACAAACATCTGTGCCTTATCTTCCTCTGTCAAAGGCTGGTGATCCTGAATCTCTGCACCTTCGACACCTATTTCTGCCAATGTACAGATAATCATGTCTTCTGCATCTGTTTTGGTTTTAATCGTAAAACGATTCCATTTCATATATTATAATCTCCTGTCTTAACTTATACAACAATTGCCTTATCGTGCAAGCACGAACAGCTTCGTTACTGTTCACTCCGTTCGCAGTAACTTGGTCATTTTTAACCCTGCTATCTAATATACATGATAACACAAAAAAAGAAAAGAGGGGTTTTCCCTCTTTTCCCGAAAAGTTTCTTCTATTTTATAGAATTAATCCTCAAAAGTCTCTTTGATTTTGTCCATGAAACTCTTTTTCTTCTTTTCTGATTTCTCAGATCCGTCTTTTGACTCAGTTGCCGGTCTGTTGCCACATGCCTCATCAAACTTACGAAGAGCTTCTTTGGCTTCCTCGTTCAGCTTGGTCGGTACCTGTACCACCAAAGTTACATAGTGATCACCGCGAATATTTTTATTTCTCAGAGACGGGACACCTTTACCCTTCAGACGGATACGTGTATCAGTCTGTGTTCCCGGCTTCACTTCGTATGCCACATCGCCATCAACTGTATTGATATGGATTTCTCCGCCCAAAGCTGCCTGCGCATAAGTAAGCGGGGCTGTGGAGAAGATATTCATATCCTGTCTCTGGAAGATTGGATGACGGGCTACATTTACTTCTACAAGCAGATCACCTCTCGGACCACCATTGGTTCCAGGTTCTCCTTTATCACGGATACGGATGCTCTGCCCATTGTCAATACCGGCCGGAATAGAAACCTGAATCTTCTTTCTGGAAGAAGTATATCCTGTTCCACGGCAGGAAGTACATTTTTCTTTGATAATCTTACCGGTTCCATTACATTCCGGACAAGTCTGTACATTTCGAACCATGCCAAACATAGACTGCTGTGTATAGACGATCTGACCTTCTCCGTTACATTTCGGACAGGTAGTCGGCTGTGTTCCCGGCTTTGCACCAGTTCCATGACAGGTCGTACATTCATCCTTCAGAACGATCTCCAGTTCCTTGTCACATCCAAACACTGCCTCTTCAAATGTAATATTCACACGGGCACGTAAATTTGCACCCTTCATCGGTCCATTATTGGCACGGCGTCTTCCACCGCCGCCAAACAGATCTCCGAAAATATCCCCGAAGATATCTCCCATGTCTGCACCGTTAAAATCAAATCCGCCAAAGCCGCCGGCACCACCGCCGCCCTGTTCAAACGCAGCATGACCAAACTGATCGTACTGGCGTCTCTTTTCTGCATCACTTAAGACACTGTATGCCTCTGTTGCTTCTTTGAACTTAGCTTCTGCTTCTTTGTCTCCCGGATTAACATCTGGATGATACTTCTTGGCTAATTTTCGATATGCGCTTTTTAATTCTGAATCACTGGCAGTCTTGCTGACACCCAGGACCTCATAGTAATCTCTTTTATCAGCCATCTTTTCTCTTTCCTATATGTTAGATTTGCGTTATTGTTCTTATGCAGCTATATGCCACACAAAATATTATTATAATCCCCCAATGCCACTCATGCAAGCATGAATGGCATCTAAGGTTTTACATCTTATTTTTTACTTTATTATACTTCCTTGTAATCAGCGTCTACGACATCATCACCGTATCCAGCTTCGTTGCCGCCCTGTGCAGCGCCTGCACCTGCGCCAGCTCCCGGATTCGGTCCAGCCTGACCACCTGCCTGCTGTGTCTGCTCATACATTTTTGCGAAAAGTTTCTGAGCACTTTCCATCATCTTTTCCTGAGCAGCTTTGATATCAGCGATCTGTGCATCTGTCATTTCTGCATTTGCAGTCTGAGCAAGAAGATCTTTCAGTGCGTTCAGATCTGTCTCAACTGCTGCTTTATCGTTCGCATCAATCTTATCGCCAGCTTCTTTCAGTGCATTCTCAACCTGGAATACCATGGAGTCTGCATTGTTTCTTGTGTCGATTCCCTCTTTACGTTTCTTATCCTGAGCTTCGAACTCAGCAGCTTCTTTAACTGCTTTGTCAATTTCAGAATCAGACATGTTGGAACCAGCAGTGATTGTGATATGCTGTTCTTTACCTGTTCCAAGGTCTTTGGCAGATACATTTACGATACCGTTGGCATCAATATCAAATGTAACTTCGATCTGCGGAACACCACGACGTGCTGGCGGGATTCCATCCAGACGGAACTGGCCAAGGGATTTGTTGTCTTTCGCGAACTGACGCTCACCCTGTACAACGTTGATATCTACTGCGGTCTGATTGTCTGCTGCTGTAGAAAAGATCTGGCTCTTCTTTGTCGGGATTGTAGTATTTCTCTCGATCAGACGAGTTGCGATACCACCCATTGTCTCGATAGACAGTGACAGTGGAGTAACATCCAGAAGAAGGATATCACCGGCACCTGCATCACCAGCAAGTTTACCACCCTGTACGGAAGCACCAAGTGCAACACATTCATCCGGGTTCAGAGATTTGCTTGGTTCTTTACCTGTGAGCTGTTTTACTTTGTCCTGTACAGCCGGAATACGTGTAGATCCACCTACCAGAAGTACCTGGCCAAGTTCAGAAGCTGTGATACCTGCATCTGACAGTGCACGGCGAACCGGTTCTGCTGTCTTTTCTACCAGGTCATGTGTCAGTTCATCAAATTTAGCTCTTGTAAGGTTCATATCAAAATGCTTCGGTCCTTCTGCAGTTGCAGTAATGAACGGAAGGTTGATGTTTGTTGTTGTTGCGGAAGAAAGCTCTTTTTTAGCTTTTTCAGCTGCTTCTTTCAGTCTCTGAAGAGCCATTTTATCAGCGCTTAAGTCTACGCCTTCTGCTTTTTTGAATTCTTCGATCATCCAGTCTGTAACTTTCTGGTCAAAGTCATCACCACCAAGACGGTTGTTACCAGCTGTGGAAAGAACTTCGATAACGCCATCACCAATCTCGATAACAGATACATCGAATGTACCACCACCTAAGTCGTAAACCATGATTTTCTGTTCTTTTTCGTTGTCAAGTCCATATGCAAGAGCTGCTGCTGTAGGCTCGTTGATGATACGTTTTACATCAAGACCTGCAATCTTACCAGCATCCTTTGTTGCCTGACGCTGAGCATCGTTGAAGTAAGCCGGAACTGTGATAACAGCTTCTGTTACGCTTTCTCCAAGATATCCTTCTGCATCTTTTTTCAGTTTCTGAAGGATCATAGCAGAGATTTCCTGCGGAGAGTATTTCTTGTCATCGATCGTTACACGATAATCGGTACCCATCTCTCTCTTGATGGATGAGATTGTTCTCTCTGCGTTTGTTACTGCCTGACGTTTTGCAGGTTCACCTACCAGACGTTCTCCTGTTTTTGTGAAAGCAACTACAGACGGTGTAGTTCTTGCTCCTTCTGTATTTGCGATAACGGTTGGCTGTCCACCTTCCATTACAGCTACACAACTGTTTGTTGTACCTAAGTCAATACCAATGATTTTTCCCATGATAATATTCCTCCTGAATTTATTCTAAGATTTAAGATTATTAAATGTTTCAATTTGTCCTTCCAGAATCAAGATGCTCAGCGCATCTTTCGTGCTGTGCACTTACGATTCTGTCAGGATCGTGCCAGAAAAAGTAAATGTCTGCTTCGCAGCCGCTTCCTTTTTCTTTGAGCACGATCAGTTTGCAACTTTTACCATGCTGTGGCGGACTACAAATCCTTTGTATGTGTATCCTTTCTGAAGTTCCTCCACAACAATATTTTCTCCAACTGATTCATCCTCCACATGCATCACTGCATTATGGAAATCCGGATTAAATTCTTTTCCAACAGCTTCGATCGGTTCTACTCCCATGCTTTCCATTGTAGTGGTAAACTGTTTGTAGATCTTCTGCATTCCCTCTGCAAACGGATCATCTTCCGGTGCCTGTGCGAGACCTCTTTCGAAGTTATCTACAACCGGAAGGATCTTCTCGATGATATCCTTTGCTCCGATCACATACATGCTGGATTTTTCTTTTTCCGTACGTTTACGGAAGTTATCAAACTCAGCCATGTTACGCTTCAGTCTGTCAGTCAGATCTTCAATCTGCTGTTCCAGCTTATTGTCTTTTTTCTTTTTGCCAAAGAAAGAAGTTTTTCCTTTGGTTTCTTTATCAGATTCCTTATCGTCTTCAGCTGCGGTTTCGGTCTCCTCTGTGGTTTCCGTTCCTGCGGTTGCCTCCGGCGATTCTTCTACTGGTTCTGTAACAGGTTCTGTTTCCGGAAGGTCTTTCTCTGTTTCTTCCTGTACGCCAGCTTCTTTTTTATTTGTTTCTGACACGTTCTTTCTACCGCCTTTCCAGTCTGACAGCTAACTGTCTTGATTACTTTTATTTTTTTTGAATACCTCATCGAGTTCGACCTTGAGGGTCTTCAGACTATTTACTACATTTTCATAATCCATTCGTTTCGGTCCTACGATACCGATTGTTCCATGCATGCCCTCTCCCAGTTCATAAGTTGCAGTAACAACACTGCAATCTTTCATGGTAGAAATTGGAAGTTCATCTCCGATATACACCTGAACACCGGTATTGTCATCTGCCATTCGCTCCTTGACCAAATCAACCAACTGCTGTTTCTCTTCAAAAGTAGAAATCAGCTCGGTGGCTTTGGTCTTATCCGACAGTTCCGGATATTTAAAGAAGTTCGTTGCACCGGACGTATAGATTTCCAGATCGTCTTCATCGACATGAATGGTTGCTGCAACTGCATCCAGCACTCTTGCTACCAGTCCACTGTGGATTCCTGCCTGTTCTTTCAGTCTGGCAATCATGCCCAGATTGATGTCCTGTATCGGCAGACCATTCAGATTGGTATTAAGAAGAAGGTTCAGCTTCAGAAGTGTCTCATCATCCATTTCTTCATCCAGATCAATGATCTGATTACGGATGACATTTCCTTCGCAAACAACCACGGCTACTAACTGCAGCTCATTGACACGGGACAGCTGAATAAATTTTAATTTATTGCCACTGTACTGAGGGACTGAAACCATCGTCGCGTAATTGGTATTGGAAGCCAGGACACGTGCTACATTCTTAAGCACTTTTTCCATTTTATCGGTCTTCTCAATCATCAGATTACGGATCTCTGCAATTTCATCTTCCTTTTCTCTCATCAATTCATCCACATAAAGCCGATAGCCTTTATCAGAAGGGATTCTTCCTGCCGATGTATGTGGCTGAACGATGTAGCCCATGTCTGTCAGGTCAGACATTTCATTTCGGATCGTTGCTGAGCTGACATTCAGGTCTGCATCCTTGGATATTGTCCTGGATCCTACCGGTTCGCCCGTTTCCATGTATGTCTTGATGATCGCTTTCAGAATTCTTTTCTTACGATCTGTCAATTGCTCATCCATGTTCCCAGCTCCTTTCCTTTTAATCTGTTAGCACTCATTAATGAGGAGTGCTAACATCTATACTGTTAAGATAGCACTGTCGTAATTGTTTGTCAACATCTAATTTATATTTTTTAAAAAAATCGAAAAAAATCACAGTACAGACACAAATCGGGAAAATCCACCTTCCCACTCTGTTACTTTGTGTCAAAAGTACTGTGATTATGTAAAATTCTGTTCTTAATTTATTATGAATGCATTTTTTATATGCTTCGTTTACTTTCTCAGATTCCGCTTTTACGGATAGCTTCTACAACTTCACGGATTTTCTCCGGTGGAAGTACGAGAGCGAAACGTACATATCCTTCACCATGCGGTCCAAAGCTTGCTCCAGGAGTCACGATAACACCGGCTTTTTCCATCAGTTCCATACAAAATGCCATACTGTCTGTACGTCCTCCCGGGATTCTTGCCCAGACAAACATCGTTCCCTTGCCATTCGGAAGGTCCCATCCGATTTCACGGAGGCCATTACAGAGTGCATCTCTTCTTTCCTGATACATTCTGCACTGCTCCTGCACACTTTCCAGCGGGCCATTCAATGCTGCGATCGCTGCCTTCTGAATTGGCAGAAACATTCCAAAATCGATCTGGCTTCTCAGTTTGCGAAGTGCCGCTATCACATCTGGACGCCCAACCAGAAAACTGATTCTTGCCCCTGTCACATTGAAGGATTTCGAAAGGCTGAAAAATTCCACGCCGATTTCTTTCGCTCCTTCTGTTGCAAGGAAACTTCCGCCATGTGCTCCATCAAAGATGATATCACTGTATGCGTTGTCATGAATGATCAAAATATCATATTTCTTCGCAAAGGCAATGATTTCTTCATATAATCCCGGTGTTGCAATGCTTCCTACCGGATTGGATGGCAGAGAAACTACCATGTATTTTGCTTTCTTTGCAACTTCTTCCGGAATATCCTTTACATATGGAAGAAAGTCGTGTTCTGCCACCAGCGGATAATAGTATGGCACTGCGCCTGCCATCAGACTGCCTGCCGCAAATACCGGATAACATGGATCTGGAAGAAGGACAACATCTCCCTCATCGCAAAGTGCCATTCCAAGATGTCCCATACCTTCCTGGCTGCCGTAAACAGTCATAACCATATCCGGTGTCAGATCCACATCAAAACGTTTTTTATAATAAGTACATACTGCTTCCAGAAGTTCCGGAAGATCACGAAGACTGTACTTCCAGTTATTGTCATCCATTGCCGCCGTAGCAAGTGCCTTCTTAATGTGCTCCGGTGTCTTAAAATCTGGAGTTCCCACACTCATATTATAAATTTTCATGCCCTGTGCTTCCAGTTCCATACGTCTGTTATTCAGGGCTGCAAAGATTTCTTCTCCAAATCTGTCTAATCTTTTGGAAAACTGCATATCGATTACCTCTTTCGTTTAGTGCTTGTTCCATTTTAGCACTCTCTCCATCGCTGTACAAGAGTAAAGTAAAACTTTTTACAGACAGGAGGAATTTCTCTTTGAGGTTATAAACTTATTTATTCGTCCATCTCATCAAGGCTTTTCTTCAATTCGATCATCTTGTCACGCAACTCTGCCGCCTGCTCGAAGTTGAGATCTGCTGCCGCTGCACGCATCTGTTTCTCCACCTGACCTATCAACTTCGTCAGTTCTTTTCTTGTCATGGACTCCGGATCTTTCTTAAGCTTGTCTTCCGTCTCGGCAACTGCCTTGGAAACCGTGATCAGATCACGCACTGCTTTCTTAATCGTAGTCGGCGTGATTCCATGTTCTTTATTGTAAGCTTCCTGAATCGTTCTTCTTCGTTCCGTCTCCTGAATGGCTTTTCGCATGGAATCAGTCATGACATCTGCATACATGATAACATGCCCCTCACTGTTACGGGCCGCACGTCCAATCGTCTGGATCAGGGAAACTTCTGAACGCAGGAATCCTTCTTTATCTGCATCAAGAATTGCAACCAGTGTAATCTCCGGAATATCCAGTCCCTCTCGCAAAAGATTGATACCAACCAGCACATCAAAGACATCCAGACGCATATCTCGGATGATTTCTGCACGTTCCAGTGTATCAATATCCGAATGCAGATAACGAACACGGATGCCGACATCTTTCATATAATCGGTCAGATCTTCTGCCATTCGTTTTGTCAAAGTTGTGATCAAAATTTTGTGACCTTTATCGACTTCTTTATTTACTTCACTGATCAGATCATCAATCTGTCCTTCCACCGGACGAACTTCTACTTTCGGATCCAGAAGCCCGGTCGGACGAATAATCTGTTCTGCACGAAGAAGTTCATGTTCTGCTTCATACTGTCCTGGTGTCGCAGAAACAAACATAACCTGATCGAGTTTATTTTCGAATTCTGCAAAGCTCAATGGCCGGTTATCCTTCGCTGACGGCAGGCGGAAGCCATAATCTACCAGTGTCTGCTTACGGCTCTGGTCACCTGCATACATTCCTCCAACCTGTGATACAGTCTTATGAGACTCATCTATAATAAGAAGGAAGTCATCTTTAAAGTAGTCCATCAGAGTATATGGTGGCTGCCCCGGAGCAAGTCCGGTCAGATGTCTGGAGTAGTTCTCAATTCCAGAGCAGAATCCCGTCTCTTTCATCATTTCTACATCAAAGTTGGTTCTCTCGGCAATCCGTTGTGCTTCAATCAGCTTATCTTCACTCTTAAAATAAGTAACCTGTTCTTTCATTTCTTCAAGGATTGCATCTGCTGCCTTCTGGATCTGACTCTGTGGAACAACGTAATGCGATGCCGGGAAAATCGCTGCATGTTTCAGTTCATTGCGAATCTCACCGGTCAACACATCCACTTCTGTAATTCGATCAATCTCATCTCCAAAGAATTCCACACGAATTGCCCGGTCAGAATAGTTGGCCGGAAAGATTTCCAACACATCTCCACGTACACGGAACGTACCACGATGGAAATCCATTTCATTACGATTATACTGAATATCGATCAGTTCTTTGATCACCTCATCCCTGTCTTTCTCCATTCCCGGACGAAGTGAGATCATCATATCAAAGAATTCTTCCGGTGCACCCAGGCCATAGATACAGGATACAGAGGAAACCACAATAACATCTTTCCGCTCACAGAGAGCCGCTGTTGCAGAAAGACGGAGTTTATCGATTTCATC
>NZ_CAKRXI010000055.1 GCF_934424005.1 uncultured Blautia sp. | reverse complement strand
TTGATTCACATCCGAAGTCAGATGCTCTTGTTCGCATGGCTGAAAATGGAAAAATATATTATGGTAAATCTGCAAAATGTGATCCGTATTATATTTTTCGATATGAAAAATATAGACTGGCATATTCAACGATTATGTAGATATTTATCCGGACGTTTCTTCCAAAAAATCATACGCGAATTGTGCATACATAGCGGCTCCGCGTTTAAGAACGGATTCGTCTGCTGTATAGTGATCGTTGTGATTTTTGGCGGTGAGACCGAGGTCCTTATTCTGACTTCCAACAAGGCCGAAGACTCCTGGAACTTTTTCCATATAGTAGGCAAAATCCTCGCTGATCATCATTTTAGGGAATGGCTTCAGGGAGTCTGTACCGTACATTTTGGTAGCTGCATTTCTTGCAATCCGGACGAGATCTTCGTGGTCATTGATGATTGGCGCAGGAAAATATTCAAATGTAAGGGTAGCCTTTGCACCCATGGAATCCGCTGTATTTTCTATGATTCTGCGGAGTAAAGGTTCTGTTTCCTGGCGCATTTTGGGGGAGTGTGTGCGGGTAGTTCCCTCCATGACAACTTTGTCTGCCAGGATATTGAAACGCTGTCCGCCATTGATGGTTCCAACGGTAATGACCAGTGGGTTGAGCGGGTCATTCATACGGGAAACAACAGCCTGGATTTCGGTGATGATATGAGCAGCAGCCAGAATGGCATCGACACCCTGATGAGGCGTGGATCCATGGGCGGATTTTCCCTCTACTTCAATGCGGAAATTATCACAGCTGGCCATACGTGGACCGGATTCAAAATTCATATAAGGAGCGTCCAGATCACCCCAGATGTGGGTCCCGTAAATGGCATCTACATCATCCAGAAAACCATGTTCTACATAATACTGCGCACCATGGCAGGATTCTTCGGCAGCCTGGAAAATAATCTTTACATTGCCTTTTAATTGTTCTTTCTGTGCCATCAGCAGTCGTATGCCGCCGAGGAGCATTGCAATATGGCAATCGTGTCCACAGGCATGCATGACGCCAGGATTCTGGCTGCAGAAAGAAAGACCGGTATGTTCTTCAACCGGCAGTGCATCAATATCTGCACGCAGTGCAATGGTCTTGCTGTCCGGGGTAGATTTTCCACCTTCGATCATTGTCCAGAGACCGTTGTAATCCGGGTAATAGTGAGGGATAAGTCCCATCTCCTTCAGACGATTCCCGATTTCATGTGTGGTATTTTTTTCTTCAAAAGAAAGCTCCGGATGTGCGTGAAAATAACGTCGCTGTTCAATGATCCAGGATTCATTTTGTTCTGCCATATCTCTAAAGTTCATGGTGATTTCCTTTCTGTTTTATCTATATAAATATAAAACTCCTGTTTGCAATAACTTCTTTGGAATGCTATGATAAAGTCATAAATTATTATAAAAATAAACAGCAGAAAACGCAACAGGGAGATAAAAAAATGGAATTTTGGGATATTTATGATAAAGATAAGAAGCCAACAGGACGCACTATGAAACGTAACGACTGGTGTCTGAAAGATGGAGAATACCATCTGACAGTGCTTGGTGTAGTTGCACGTCCGGATGGAACTTTTCTGATTACCAAACGTGTTATGACCAAGGCATGGGCACCGGGCTGCTGGGAGGTTTCCGGTGGTGCTGCACAGGCAGGAGAAGAGTCTTATGAGGCGGTTCTTCGAGAGGTAAAAGAAGAGACCGGACTGGATGTCAGAAATGCAGAAGGTGGCTATCTGTTTACCTATAAGCGTGAGAATCCAGGTGAGGGAGATAATTATTTTGTGGATGTGTATCGCTTCGTCATGGATATCGATGACAAAGATCTGAAGCTGCAGACAGAAGAAACAGATGGATATATGTTTGCAACTCTGGAGCAGATCAAAGCATTTGCGGCAGAAGACAAATTCCTTCATTATGATAGCATTAAAAAGGCTTTTGAATTCTGATTGAGCTTACACATCCTTCAGAACAAAACTGTTTTTATGATAATCCAGCAGTCCGTCCTGTTTCATCTTGGCCAGTTCTTTGGATAAGGCGCTCCTGTCAAGGCTGAGATAGTCAGCAAGCTGCTGACGGTTCAGGGGAATATCGATATAGCGGCTGCCCTGTAATTCGGCCTGATGGGAAAGATAAGAGAGCAGGCGGCCACGGATCTTCTTGGAGGATGTGTGGAGAATACGGCGGGAGAGCAGCAGGTTTTTGCGTGCACTGATCATGGTAAGATTGCGGATCAGCACAGAGTATTCTCCTTTACCGGAAGAGGCAAGCTGGAATAGTCTGGGAACATTTAGAAAGAGAATCTCGCAGTCTTCTAAGGCGATAACATCAACCATCATGGGTTCTCCGGGAATACAGGCATATGCTTCTGCAAAAACCTCTCCGGCCTGGGCAAGGCTGATGATATTTTTGTTTCCCCAGAGGTCATTATTTTCAATCTGAACAACACCGTGCAAAACGATTCCGATATCAGATACAGGAGTTCCGGCGTGATAAACCGGAACTCCTTTTTTATATACTTTTGTGAAAAATTGCATACCGGACAGTAGCTTTTCTGTTTCGACAGGGGAGCAGCCATGGAAGAGTGCAGTGTCAGAAATCAGTTTATAATTTAATCCGTTGCTTTTTTTATAATTCATAAAAATCTCCATTTTAATTTGTTTGTGGTTATAACCACATATTTTTTGCCTTTATTTTAGTATCCTGCGGATGTAAGGTCAAGGCATGAAAAAATAGAAAAATACAAAATAGGAGGTTTATTTATGATCAGGAGAATTATTCAGATAAATGAAGAAAAATGTAACGGATGTGGGGCATGTGCAGCCACATGTCATGAAAGTGCCATAGGTATGGTGGATGGCAAAGCGAAACTTCTGCGTGACGATTACTGTGATGGTCTGGGAGACTGCCTGCCGGCATGTCCGACCGGAGCTATTACTTTTGTGGAGAGAGAAGCGGCAGCTTATGATGAGGCAGCTGTAATAAAAAATCAGCGCCCTCTCCAACAGTGGCCGGTGCAGATCAAGCTTGTCCCAACAAGTGCACCATATTTTGATGGTGTGAAGCTTTTGATCGCGGCGGACTGTACAGCCTATGCTTATGCGAATTTTCATGAGGATTTTATGAAGGGAAAAATCGTTCTTGTGGGCTGTCCGAAACTGGATTCGATAGATTACAGTGAGAAGTTGGAAGAAATCATCCGCAGTAATAATATTACAGAGGTAACGATCGTACGTATGGAAGTTCCATGCTGCGGTGGGCTGGAAATGGCTGTAAAAAAAGCACTTCAGAACAGTGGTAAATTTATTCCATGGCATGTAGCAACGATTTCTGTAGACGGAAAAATTCTGTAAGCAAAAGACTTCAGAAGTGCTTCGGGATGTTGCCTTTCCACAGAAACAAGACTGTAAATAGGCATTGCCAATTGCGACCAAATCTCGTATAATGTGACATAGAAAAGGACATTGTATGGAGGGATTTCAATGGGAAAGACCGTGACGATCTGTTTTACCAATAATAAAGGCGGAAGTGGCAAATCTACCACCTGTTCGAACTTAGGTGCAGCGATGGCTCGTGCCGGAAAGAAAGTACTGCTGGTGGATGGCGATATGCAGCTGAATCTGTCTCTGGCATTTTTTCCAGAGGACTGGGTACTGGAGCATGCACAGGGAGAGAAGAACCTTTATCATGCAATTGGCAAGCAGGAGGATCTGACCGATTATATCGTGCATACACCGTATGAGAATCTGGATCTGGTTCCGTCATCTACACTGATGAGTTCGATTGAATATGAACTTTTTACCAAGTGGCAGAGAGAGTTTATCCTTCGGAAATGCCTGCAGAAGATCAAAGATTCAGAAGTTTATGACTATATTCTGATCGATGCACCGCCGACATTGGGTGGATGGGTCATGAATATTCTGTGTGCTTCCGATAAGGTGATCATTCCGGTGGAAGCCAGCCCGTGGGGCATGTTTGGTCTCGCAAATATGTTCGAATTCCTGAATGAAGTAAAACAGATCTCGCCGGATCTTGAGGTTGCCGGAATTGCAGTAACCAAGGTAGATACCCGAAAGAACTACTTCAAACAGACAATGGAAACACTGCATCAGCTGGAGAGTATTTACGTATTTGAGCATGTGATTCGTGTGGACAGTTCTGTGGAATGGTCGCAGGACAACAGCGTTCCGGTCGTAGAATACAAGAAATCCAGCAGAAGTGCAAAAGAATATACAGAGTTGGCAGAGGAGGTAATGAATCGTGTCAGTAGGTAAAGACAGCATCCTGCGTGCAGCAAATGCAGATGCAAAAAAAACAGAGGTAAAAGCAGAAACAAAACCGGCAGAGGAAGTAAAGGCACCGGCAAAAGCAGAAGAAGCCAAGGCTCCGGCAGCTAAGAAAGCTCCTGCAAAGAGAGCAGTAGCCAAAAAGACAACCACTGCGAAAAAAACAACAGCTGCAAAGAAAACTACCAGAAAAGCTCCTGCAAAAAAAGCAGTGAAGACATCCGTTCTCACTCCGCAGAACACGGAAGAACTGGAGGCAGCATTTGTGAAAGGAAAAGAGCCGGAAACAGTAACTGGACCGGTTCATATCAAAGACGAACTTCCGGTTTATCTTCTGTAATCAGAAGTCCCTTTTTATCGGAATTTACTGGATGGATATTCTGAATAAGTATAAACAAAAATCTGGTCATACAGGAAATCTTTTGTGATTCCTGCAGACCAGATTTTTTGTGCAGTTTTCCTTTTATAATAACTGGCTTATTCAGCAGAAACAGCTGCATCCTGTACTCGTTCATTTTCTTTGAAGATATGTCTGAAGATAAAACGAACGATCGGTCCGGCATAGATGAGCTGCCAGAAAAATGCCGTCGGGAAGTTCATAGCTGTCGTCTGAAGCCATACAGCAATGAACTGACTTCCTGCATTCTTAAACAGGATTGTAGCAGCAAGGCTCATCAGTGGACACATAAATGCCACAGATGGTACAGAAATAGCAAGAATTTTACTGAATGGATGACAATTTCTGAAATCTACCATACGTGCTGCACACATAAATGCAAGTTTAGATACGATGAAAAAGTCAAGAATGAAAGCAATCGGTCCCATGATGATAAGTTCATGGAATGCAGAAAGGAATACTTCGTTTGACATTCCACCGATGTTCAGTGAGATGTTGTAGCAGATCATGGCATAAACCATGAAAAATACCATAATAATTGTAAAAATTACTTCCTGAAATTTGTTTTTGGGCATAAAAAAATCCTCCTTAATGAATGATACACTACTGTTCGCAGTAAGTTACGTGAGCATGTGTTGTTCGTTAGTCATTCCAGGAGAATGTACGTTTCCAATTAGACCATATTCAATTTTTTGCGTTGATTATATTATCACAGGAAAAAATGGATGTCAACTGAAAAATTAGATAAAAAAGAATAAACGGGACTTATTTTGTTCAGTTTTTTTCAAAAAAGCTGTCCACAAATTGTGCCACATCTTGTATTCTGCAAATAATAAATTATATAATATTAATGGTTAAATGATCCGGCGCGTATGAGAATGAAAAAGCACCCATATGATTGCTGACTTTGATGGTCAACAATTATATGGGTGTTTTCGTTTGTTCAGATATAGGTAAAAATCAGATTCTGTTATTTTGCAGGTCATTAATGATCTGATCAACCAGTTCTGTTGCTTTTTCAGTAGAATAGTAGCTGGCTGGATTCATATGCTCCAGATAGTCACGAAAAATACTGACCAGGCAGGTTTCCTCTATGTTCAGTACAATGATCTGCCCGGTGTTATTTCTGAAAACCATACTTCCCATAGTCCCGCGAATACAGAAGTGAAGGTTGTGGGGCAGATGGCTTAAAGGTTTCTGAAGGAATCGATAGACACCGGTTTCGCAGCATTGGCGAACGCCATTCAAAATCTCAATACGTTGTTCCACAGTTAAAGGGTGATAGAAAATCTCAGGGATTTCATCTGTGAGTCCGGTTTTTGCAAACTGCAGAAGTCCTTCCCGAGTAGAATAGATCAGAAACTGCTCATTCTGGATTTTAACCATATTCATCTGAAAAGCCTGCTCTGCTGCCGCAAGGATAGCATCTGCCTGCGGAAGATCATAATTAAATATTTCATGTAAGAGGTTTCCGGTAAAAAAAGGTGTCAGACATGGTTCAGGCTGAATACCGATCAAATCATTCTGGTCATAGAAGGTATCAAACAGGCTGTCAATAACTGCCTTGTGATTTTCGGGAGTAAGAGGAGCAGGTCTGAAAAAAAGACTGCACTGTTCTTTGTAGGATATAAACTGATTCCATAAAAGCTGTACGACATCAGGAGATTTGATGAATATACCATTCTGATAGTCGGAACTGCAGAGGATAGCAGCATCAGATGTCAGAATCATACAGGGAAAAAGATTAAAATTATAATAATGTGACTGAATTCTGTCGTAATAATACCAGAGGGAATAATCCAGTCCAGCCATATATAGAGGAAAAATCTCACGAAGATATTTCAAATTGATCAGCTGATGATTTCTGGTAAAGGCAGGCTCGGTTCCAACACAGAAGATGTGGTCAATCTTCAGTGATGCAGCTGTATGCAGACTGGCAAGGAGACTGAAAAGAAATTTATAATCCGGTTGAATGAACATGGCAATTTTGCCATTTGCATGAACGGATTCAGAAAGTATCATCTGATGTACATAATAGTTGATATGCTGTTGAGAGGCCAGTGAAATACAGTCTGTCTGGCTCTGCTCAGGTACAGGATCCG
Organism: uncultured Blautia sp.; assembly: GCF_934424005.1. Lineage (GTDB taxonomy): Bacteria > Bacillota > Clostridia > Lachnospirales > Lachnospiraceae > Blautia_A. Next base: position 6,899 of record NZ_CAKRXI010000055.1, on the reverse strand, counting down.
GTGAGAAAGAACTTCCGGTGATTTCGGTGGCAGGCTGATCCGGGAAGTGACAGATAAAATTTTCCACACTCTTTCGAGTGTAATATGTATCGGATCCAACCTGAGTGATCTCCAGTGTTTCTTTCAGAAAGTTGTATTCTATGGGTGTCAGATGCATGAACTGTGTCATCTTTTCAAAAACTTCAGAAGATGGAGGGTTCCGTTTCCCATTGAGGATTTTGTACATGGTAGAACGATCCAGATCACAATATTTTGCCAGAGAAAAGACTTTTATATTTTTGTGTTCGATATAACGGGTAAGTGTATCAGAAAAAACAGACATATAAACTCCTTACAACAAATTTCATATATTTTAGAAAGAGAAAGGCAGGAATGATCACTCATCCCAGCCTTCGTAGAATCTGATATTTACGGAAATATTTCGTACAATATCTCCATCTTCTAGTTCCAGATCATCTTCATCAGAAACCGGAGGCAGCTGACAGTCATCTTCATCAAGCTCCAGAGAAATCCAGTTATAAGCAGCTTCGTTGGCTTCTTCTATAGCTTCATCCAGAGTTTCACCTTCACCATAGCATTCAGCCAGATCCGGGAAAAAGCCTTTGTAAGTTCCCCTGTCTGTTTTGCGGAAAACCGCAGGATAAATAAATTTCATAATCTATATACTCCTTTGTATACACTGTTTGAGTAACAGCTGTAATCTTTCTAGTTCTTTAGTATACCATATTCTGCAAAGTTTAAAAGAGGAAATCCTGCATTCTGAGTGGAAAAAAGTATGCAATTTTTATATAATAGAGAATAACAGAAAAAGATTTCACAGCCTGCGAAAAACAGGCCTGTACATACAGAGGAGAAAAAATTGAGCATCAGATTAATTGCAAGTGATCTTGACGGGACATTGTTGACGGACCGTAAGGAATTATCACCAAAAACGAGAGAAGCACTGGATCTGGCAGTACAGCATGGAATATATATTGTACCGGCAACGGGCAGATCTTTTCATTCCATACCGGAAATGATCCGAAATTATCCGGGAGTGGAGTATGTGATCACGGCTAATGGAGGTGCTGTTTATTCGGTAAGAGAAGGAAAAAGAGTCTATCAGTGTCTCCTGGAAAAAGAGTCGGTGGAAGCTGCTATTGCAGTGCGAAAAAGAGAAAATATGGTCCTGGAAGTGGTGATTGACGGAGTGCCTTATGCAGAAGAGGCATATGTTAAAGATCCGATACAATATCTGGCGACAGAGTATGGTGCGAAATACATTAAAGCTACCAGAAAGCCGGTAAAAGATATCTGCAGATTTGCACAGAAACATGCAGAAGAGCTGGACAGTATTTCTTTTGTTTGTCGTTATGAGGACAAAGAACGACTGTATACTTCGCTGGACAAAGAAATCCCCAATATCTATGTAACTTCATCTGTGCCAAATCTGATGGAAGTCGGACATATAGATGCAGGAAAGGGAAAGACGCTTCTGTGGCTTTTGAAAAAATTGGAGATTTCAACAGAGGAAGCAATGGCTTTTGGAGATGCGGATAATGATATCAGTATGCTGACGTCTGTAAAATATGGAATGGCGATGGGAAATGGCACAGAAAACTGCAGAAAAGCAGCCCCTTATGTGACAGATACGAATGAAAAGGATGGTGTGGCGAAGGGAATTTTGAGGTTTCTATCAGAAGCAGAATAGACTTTGCAGGCGGAGAATAGTGATAAAAATGTAAAATTTGTCTGACACTATTGACAATGACAAAAAAACATGATATTTTATAGAAAATTTAATTTAACTAATTAAACCGTTGAAGCGGAGATAAAAACAATTATGCGCGCACAGAGAGTCCGGGTGGGTGAGAGCCGGGTTGAAATGCAGGTTGTTAAATGGACCGCTGAGGGCACAGGGAAAAGTAGTGACTTAGCAGAGAAGTAACACTTAGTATTCTGTGACGTAAGGCATACGTCAGTTGCCGGGGATATGTAGGTATTCCGCAAAGTGCACGGGTCGTTCCGTGAATCAAGGTGGCACCGCGGGTGAATTTTAACGCTCGTCCTTGACAGAAATGAGATTCTGTCATGGGCGGGCTTTCTTTTTTGTATTTTATTAAAGAGTCTAGCAGACAGAATGGTGTAGCAAGAGCAGAAGCAATACAAAAGGAGGTAAGATCCATGTATCCTACGATAGAAAATATCAAAGAGATTGCAGCAAAGGGACAGTACAAAAGAGTTCCGGTCTGCCGGGAAGTATATGCGGACAGATATACACCGGTGGAAGTTATGAGAACTTTAAGAAAGGCAAGCAGACATTGTTATCTGCTCGAAAGTGCCAGCCAGACAGAAGTCTGGGGACGTTATTCTTTTCTTGGATATGAGCCGACCATGGAGATTACCTGCACGGACGGAACAATGAAAATCCGCCGGACGGAAGGTGTAGATCAGGGAGAGATCACAAAGCAGGTTGTGCATCCGGGAGATGCTTTACGAGAGATTCTGAAAGAATATAAGAGCCCAGTGATGGAAGATATGCCACCGTTTACCGGCGGTCTGGTCGGATATTTTTCCTACGATTACATTAAATATAGCGAGCCGAAATTAAAGTTAGGCGAGCACGAAGATCCGGATTTCAGGGATTTGGATCTGATGCTTTTTGATCAGGTAATTGCGTTTGATCATTATCGTCAGAAAGTACTTCTGATTACGGGAATTATGCTGGATGATCTGGAAGCTTCCTACCAGAGGGCAGAGAAAAAACTGCAGGAAATGGCAGATCTGATACGAAACGGTGAAAAAGAAGAATTTCCGCCATTAGAGCTTGAATCAGAGATAAAACCACAGTTCCCAAAAGAAAAGTATTGTGAAATGGTAGAAAAAGCAAAGCATTACATTCATGAGGGAGATATTTTCCAGGTAGTACTTTCAAACCCGATGAGGGCAAAAGCTGAGGGCAGTTTATTTGATACTTACAGAGTGCTGAGGGCAACAAATCCGTCACCATATATGTTTTATTTTTCCAGTGATGATATTGAACTGGCGGGTGCCTCACCGGAAACACTGGTAAAACTGGAGGACAAAAAACTTACTACTTTCCCACTGGCAGGAACCAGACCGAGAGGAAAAACAAAGCAGGAAGACAGGGAACTGGAAGAGGGACTTCTGAAAGATGAAAAGGAACTTGCAGAGCACAATATGCTGGTAGATCTGGGACGAAATGATATCGGAAGGATCAGTAAGATCGGAACAGTAGAAGTTGAAAAATACATGAGTGTGGAACATTTTTCACAGGTCATGCATATTGGTTCTACCGTTGCAGGAGAACTCAGAGAAGACAAAGATGCGATAGACGCTGTAGACTCTATCCTTCCGGCAGGAACTCTTTCCGGGGCACCGAAATTCCGTGCCTGCCAGATCATCGAAGAACTGGAACAGAGCAAACGAGGCATTTACGGTGGCGCGATTGGATATCTTGATTTTGCCGGAAACCTTGATACCTGTATTGCAATCCGTCTTGTATATAAGAAAAAGGGTGAGATCTGCATACGCTCCGGTGCAGGAATCGTGGCAGACAGCGTTCCGGAAAAAGAATTTGAAGAGTGCTGCAATAAGGCAAGAGCCGTAGTTCTGGCAATCGAAAATGCACAGGAGGGATTGGAATGATCGTACTGATTGATAATTATGACAGCTTTTCCTACAACGTATATCAGCTGATCGGTTCTGTAGAGCCAGATATCAAGGTTATTCGAAACGATGAATATACAGTAGAAGAAATTGAGGCAATGAAACCGGAAGCACTGATCCTTTCACCGGGGCCGGGTAAACCGGCAGACGCAGGAGTCTGCATCGAAGCGATCAGATATTTTGCAGGAAAACTTCCAATCTTTGGAATCTGTCTTGGACATCAGGCAATCTGTGAAGCTTTTGGCGGCAGAGTATCCTATGCAAAAGAACTGATGCACGGCAAGAAAAAAACAATCTATACTGTTGGAAAAAGCAAGATTTTTGAAGGACTGGGGGACAGCTTCCAGGCAGCCAGATATCATTCGCTGGCAGCAGTTAGAGACGAACTGCCAGATACTTTAAGAGTCACCGCAGAGGCAGAGGACGGTGAAATCATGGCAGTGGAACATACCGAGTATCCCATTTATGGAGTGCAGTTTCATCCGGAATCCGTGATGACTCCAGATGGGAAAGTGATGGTTCAGAACTTTATAAATATTGTAAAGAAGTAGTTAAGGAGGACATAAAAATGATCAAAGAGGCAATCGTAAAACTTTCAAAAAAAGAAGACTTAACATATCAGGAAGCAGAGACAGTCATGGACGAGATCATGAGCGGACAGGCAACACCGGTACAGATGTCATCTTATCTGACAGCACTTTCCATGAAGGGTGAGACTATTGATGAGATTACTGCTTCTGCAGCAGGAATGAGAGCACACTGCATTAAATTACTGCATGATCTGGATGTGCTTGAAATCGTAGGAACCGGCGGAGATGGAGCAAATTCTTTTAATATTTCCACTACTTCTTCCCTGGTGATCGCAGCAGGCGGTGTACCGGTTGCAAAACATGGAAATCGTGCAGCATCCTCAAAAAGTGGTGCGGCAGATGTGCTGGAAGCCCTTGGTGTAAACATCACAATTCCACCGGAAAAGAGCGCAGAACTGCTGAAAAAGATCAATATCTGTTTCCTGTTCGCTCAGAATTATCACATTGCAATGAAGTATGTGGCACCAATCCGCAAAGAACTGGGAATCCGTACAGTATTCAATATACTTGGACCTCTGAGCAATCCGGCAGGAGCAAATATGGAACTGATGGGTGTGTTTGATCAGGCACTTGTAGAGCCGCTGGCACAGGTTATGGCGAAACTTGGTGTGACCAAAGGAATGGTAGTTTTCGGACAGGATAAACTGGATGAGATATCCATGAGTGCACCGACTTCTGTATGCGAGATCAAGGATGGATGGTTCCAGTCTTATGAGATCACACCGGAACAGTTTGGTTATACCAGATGTTCAAAAGATGATCTTGTCGGTGGAACTCCGGCGGAAAATGCAGAGATCACCAAAGCAATCCTGAAGGGTGAAGAAAAAGGGGCGAAGCGTCAGGCAGTCTGCCTCAACGCCGGAGCCGCACTCTACATCGCAGGCAAGGCAGATACAATGGAAGCAGGTGTCCGCATGGCAGAAGAACTGATCGACAGTGGTGCGGCACTGAAGAAACTGGAAGAATTTATTCAGGCTTCCAATGAATGAGTGATATAATATGAAAATCGGCAGGCTTTCCTGAGGGAGAGAGAAAAGCTGAAATTTATATTAGAAAAGGAAGTTTTTACTATGAACATATTAAATGAGATTGCTGAGAAGACAAGAGAGCGAATTGAAAAAGATAAAAAAGAGATGCCAAGAGAGGATTTGATTCGCGAGATCCAGCAGAAAAAAGTGCAGATGCTGCTCAATCCTCTGATCCAGTCTGAGACAGCAAAAACACCACACAGCTTTTATCAGGCATTAAAAAAACCAGGAATGTCCTACATCTGTGAAGTAAAAAAAGCATCCCCGTCCAAGGGCCTGATCGCACCGGATTTTCCGTATCTGGAGATTGCAAAAGAGTACAAAGCAGCCGGTGCATCTGCAATTTCCTGCCTGACAGAGCCGTTTTATTTCCAAGGTTCTGACCAGTATTTATGGGAGATCGCATCAGAAGTTGATATTCCGGTGTTGCGAAAAGATTTCGTCATTGATGACTATATGATTCTGCAGGCAGCAGCTTATGGAGCGGCTGCAGTACTTCTGATCTGTGCCCTGCTGGATGATAAACAGCTTCGCGAATACCGTGAAATGGCAGAAGAGCTTGGCATGGATGCCCTGGTGGAAGCACATGATGCAGAGGAAGTTGAGCGGGCATTAAAGAGCGGTGCAAGGATTATCGGAGTCAATAACCGTGATCTCAAAACCTTTGAGGTGGATATGGCGAACAGCATCAATCTTCGTAAACTTGCGCCGGAGAATGTGATCTTTGTTTCTGAGAGCGGAATCCGTACATCAGAGGATATTCAGAGACTGCATGACAATAAGATCGAGGCAGTGCTCATTGGAGAAACACTGATGCGAAGCCCGAATAAAAAAGCAGCACTTGAAGAACTAAATGGAGCACCGTTGACTGAGGATTGAGAAACAGAGAGATGCAGAAAATGACAGACGGGAATGATAGCGGGACTAAGATAAAAATATGCGGACTAAGGCGCAGGGAAGATATCCTTGCAGTCAATGAAGCGAAGCCGGATTACTGTGGATTTATCATAGAATTTCCCAGTAGTTTCCGGAGTGTAACGGCAGATGAAGTGAGAGAACTTGTGAAGGAACTGGATCCTGAGATCCGGTCGGTCGGAGTATTTGTGAATGCTCCAATGAAACTGGTAAGAACACTTCTGGATGACGGAACACTTGCACTTGCACAGCTTCACGGACAGGAAGATGAGTCCTATATCAGAGAATTAAAAACATATACAGACAAGCTGATCATCAAGGCTTTTTCCATAAAAACAGCCGAAGATATCGAGAAAGCACTGCAAAGCCCGGCAGATTACATCCTGCTGGATCAGGGCGGCGGAGGAACGGGAAAGACTTTTGACTGGTCCTTGATCCCTGAGATCCAGAGACCGTTTTTCCTTGCAGGAGGGATCGGAGCCTCCAACTTGGAGCAGGCGATCCGGGAAATTCACCCTTATGCGGTGGATCTGAGCAGTAGTGTGGAGACTGAAAAGCGGAAAGATCCGATGAAGATCCGGCAGGTTGTGGATATTGTAAGAGAAATAAAAATAATAAATTAGTCTGCAAATAAAAAGTCAAGCAGAAATTAATGAACTTTGAAAAATTTATACAGGTTGAATGTAAGACACGAAAA
>NZ_CAKRXI010000054.1 GCF_934424005.1 uncultured Blautia sp. | reverse complement strand
TGATTGCAGAATTACGAGAATTGCGGAGCAATGGAGTAATTCGTAGAACATTTAACTGATTATTTACAGAAAGAGGTTAACAATGGAGAAAGAAAAAATTTTATTTACTTCTGAATCAGTAACAGAAGGCCATCCGGACAAAATGTGCGATGCCATTTCTGATGCGATTCTTGACGCAATCATGAAAGAAGACCCGATGGGACGTGTTGCATGCGAGACAGCAACAACAACAGGTCTTGTACTTGTAATGGGTGAGATCACAACAAGTGCTTATGTTGACATCCAGAAAATCGTAAGAGATACAGTAAGAGAAATCGGCTATACACGTGGAAAATACGGTTTTGATGCAGAAACATGTGCAGTTATCACAGCAATCGATGAGCAGTCCACAGACATCGCAATGGGAGTTGATAAAGCTCTGGAAGCAAAAATGGGTGAAGACGAGATCGATGCAATCGGTGCCGGAGACCAGGGTATGATGTTTGGATATGCTTCCAATGAAACAGAAGAATATATGCCATATCCAATCAACATGGCACACAAACTTGCACGCCAGCTGACAAAAGTACGCAAAGACGGAACTCTGCCATACTTAAGACCAGACGGAAAAACACAGGTAACTGTTGAATATAACGAAGAAGGAAAACCGATCCGTATCGATGCAGTTGTATGCTCTACACAGCATGATCCGGAAGTTACACAGGAACAGATTCATGAAGATATCAAAAAATATGTATTCGATGAAATCATTCCTGCTGATATGGTTGATGACGAGACAAAATATTTCATCAATCCTACAGGACGTTTTGTAATCGGTGGACCTCATGGTGACAGTGGACTTACAGGTCGTAAGATCATCGTTGATACTTACGGTGGAGCAGGACGTCACGGCGGCGGTGCTTTCTCCGGTAAAGACTGCACAAAAGTTGACCGTTCCGCAGCTTATGCAGCACGTTATGTTGCAAAGAATATTGTTGCAGCAGGACTGGCTGACAAATGTGAAATCCAGCTTTCTTATGCAATCGGTGTAGCAAAACCTACTTCCATCAATGTGAACACATTTGGAACAGGCAAACTTTCCGATACAAAACTGGTTGAGATCATTCGTGACAACTTCGATCTTCGTCCGGCAGGAATCATCCGTATGCTTGACCTGAGAAGACCAATCTACAAACAGACTGCTGCTTATGGACATTTCGGCCGTACAGATGTAGATCTTCCATGGGAGAAACTGGACAAAGTCGAAAATCTTAAGAAATATCTGTAAAATACACAACGGTTTTCAAAACTACCGTTTTTTCATGGATTTTATAGAAAATTTAGAGATAAGAATATAGTGATATGATATAATGAACGCATATATAGCGAAGAATAACTTCGATATTGTGCGTTCATTTTTTGTGTAAGAAGCAATTATAAGTTTTACAGAAACGAGGGAATTTCATGAAACTGAAAAACAGAATCATTGTGGGATTCATGATGGTAATATTGGTACCGCTTCTTTTATTTGCTGCTACCCTGTTTGGAATCAGTGAGACACAGCACAGGAATGCAGTCAATAGTGAATCTGCGCAGGAGACATCCTATGATATTACAATTTCCGATACGGGAAGCAGTCAGGCAAGAATCCAGATCATGACGAAGGATCTTTTTTTTACTGCTTTTATCATTCTTATTTTCACAGGCGTTTCTGTGGGACTGTGGATATACAGAAGTGTGGCGGCACCGCTGGTCAAACTGCGAAAGGCGACGCAGAATATCAAGGAAGGAAATCTGGATTTTGTTCTGGATGTCGAGGGAACCGATGAATTTTCGGAGCTTTGCCGGGATTTTGAAGAGATGCGCCGCAGGCTGAAAGAATCAGCAGAAGAAAAAATCGCCATGGATAAGGAAAATAAAGAATTGATTAGCAACATTTCCCATGACCTCAAGACTCCGATCACAGCGGTGAAGGGATATGTAGAAGGAATCATGGATGGTGTGGCAGATACACCGGAGAAGATGGACCGCTATGTCCGGACGATTTACAATAAGACCAATGAGATGGATCATCTGATCAATGAGCTGACGTTCTATTCTAAAATTGATACGAACCGTATCCCATATACGTTCAGCAAGCTGAATGTAGAAGATTATTTTTCTGACTGTGCGGAGGAAGTTGGACTGGAACTGGAAACAAGAGGAATCCAGCTCTGTTATGCAAATTATGTAGATAAAGATGTGCTTGTAATTGCAGATGGCGAGCAGATACGAAGAGTGATTCATAATATTATCAGCAATGCCATCAAATATATGGATAAGCAGAACGGAATGAAGGGCATTATACAGATAAGAGTAAAAGATGTCGGAGATTTCGTGCAGGTTGAGATTGAGGATAATGGCAAGGGAATTGCGGCCAAAGATCTGCCGTATATTTTTGACCGTTTCTACAGGACGGATGTTTCACGTAATTCATCCAAGGGAGGAAGCGGAATCGGTCTTTCTATCGTTCGAAAGATTCTGGAGGATCATGGTGGCAAAGTGTGGGCGACCAGTCGGGAAGGAATCGGAACGATCATGTACTTTGTTTTGAGAAAATATCAGGAGGTACCTATGAAATGAGTAAAATACTGATCATCGAAGATGAAGAAGCAATTGCAGATCTGGAGAAGGACTATCTGGAACTTTCCGGATTTGAAGTAGAGATAGCAAACAGAGGAGATGTGGGCCTTGAAAAAGCACTCAATGAAGATTATGATCTGATCATCCTGGATCTGATGCTTCCGGAAGTAGATGGATTTGATATATGCCGTCAGGTACGTCAGGAGAAAAATATCCCGATCATTATGGTATCTGCAAAGAAAGATGATATTGATAAGATCCGGGGACTCGGTCTTGGCGCGGATGATTATATGACCAAGCCGTTCAGCCCGAGTGAACTGGTGGCCAGAGTAAAAGCACATATGGAGCGATACAACAGACTGGTAGGCTCCAGCGTGGTAAAGAATGATATTATTGAGATTCGTGGCATCAAGATCGACAAGACTGCGAGACGTATCTGGGTAAACGGAGAAGAAAAAACATTTACGACCAAAGAATTTGATCTCCTTACTTTTCTGGCAGAGAACCCGAACCGCGTATTTACAAAAGCAGAACTGTTCCGCCAGATCTGGGATATGGAGTCTGTGGGAGATATTGCAACTGTAACGGTTCATATCAAGAAAATCCGTGAAAAAATCGAATTCAATACAGCGAAGCCTCAGTATATAGAGACTATATGGGGAGTAGGTTATCGCTTCAAGGTATAACAGACATGGAGAATCTTTAATGGAGAGATTATACAGAAAATTAGAAGAATACAGCCAATCTGATTACTATCCGTTTCACATGCCGGGACACAAAAGAAATCCCGCATCTGTCAGAGGGGAGTTCCCTCTTGAAAGAGATATCACTGAGATTGAAGGTTTTGATAATCTTCATCATCCGGAAGACCTTCTTCTGGAAGCACAGCAGAATGTGGCGAAACTGTATGGGACCAGAGAGAGTTTTTACAGTGTTAATGGAAGTACCGCAGCACTTCTTGCGGCAATTTCGGCAGCGGTTCCGAGGAATGGACAGATCCTTGTTGCAAGAAACTGCCACAAAGCAGTGTATCATGCCATCTATCTTAGAAATTTGAAACCTGCCTATATTTATCCACAGATGGACAGTGAGTGGTGGATAAACGGCGGAATTTTTCCAGACAAAGTGGAAAGATGTCTGGCTGAGAATCCGGAGATACAGGCGGTACTGATCACTTCACCTACGTATGACGGTGTTGTTTCAGATGTAAAAGAGATTGCAGAGATCGCACATAAATATGGAGTGACGCTGATCGTAGATGAAGCACATGGAGCACATTTTCATTTTTCAAATTATTTTCCGACTTCGGCAGCAGAACTTGGAGCAGATCTCGTGATCCAGAGTTTTCACAAGACACTGCCGGCCATGACCCAGACTGCCGTGCTTCATAACTGCAGCGACCGCGTTGACAGCAGACTGATCCGCAGATTTATGGGAATCTATCAGACCAGCAGTCCGTCGTATATTCTGATGGCAAGTATTGATGCCTGTATGGATACGATGGCAGCAGAAGGAAAACGGATGTTCCGTGATTTCACCAGAATACTGGAACAGACAAGAAAGAGACTTTCCGTGTGCAAATATATCCGCCTGGTAGATCCGGTCAAAGGAAAGAATGGAGTCATCGATTATGACCGTTCCAAACTGGTCTTTTCTACCAGAGATTCTTTACTGTCAGGAAGTGACCTGTATCATATCCTTCTTGACCGCTACCATATCCAGATGGAAATGGAGTCCGAAAACTATGCGCTCGCTATTGCAGCAGTAGGAGACCGTGAAGAAGGTTTTGAGCGATTGTGTCAGGCAATCGAAGAACTGGATCAGGAACAGGCAGACCTGATAAAAGCAGGAATACCGGCAGAAGAAAATAAAGAACTGGACACCAGATCCATGCATTTTGTACTGACGCAGATGATGTCTATGGCAGATGCCATGGAAGCACCGACAGAAAAATGTCCGCTGGAAGAAAGCATCGGCAGAATTTCAGCAGAATTTGCTTATCTGTATCCACCGGGAATTCCGCTGATCACTCCGGGAGAACAGATTACTGGACAATTTATCCGTAATATGAGAATATACATGGATAAGGGCTTATATCTGCAGGGAATGGAAGACTATACAAATAAGACGATCCTTGTGGTAGAACAACAGCCCCAGAGTACAAAGGAGCAAAACGAAGAAATTCATGGGTAAGATTTTTTATATTATGGGTAAAAGTGCCTCTGGAAAAGATAAGATCTATTCCAGACTGGCCGGTAATAAAGAACTGGATCTGAAAAAACTGATCCTGTATACAACAAGACCGGTACGTGACGGAGAAAAAGACGGTGTACAGTATTATTTTACAGATGATCGCAGACTGCAGGAGTTTGAGGCAGCGGGAAAGGTAATCGAATCCCGTGCCTACAATACCGTTTATGGAGTATGGACTTATTTTACAGCGGATGACGGACAGATCGACCTGAGCAGTGGAAATTATCTTGGAATCGGAACGCTGGAATCTTTTCAGAAGATGAAAAATTATTACGGAAAAGAGTCTGTCATACCTGTTTATATTGAAGTAGAAGATGGTGAACGTCTGATCCGCGCGATCAGAAGAGAACAGAAACAGGAAACACCGAAATACAAAGAACTCTGCAGGCGTTTTCTTGCAGATGAAGAGGATTTCTCTGAAGAAAAAATAAAAGAGGCAGATATACAGAAGAGATTTGTTAATGATGATTTGGATTTATGTGTCGAAAATATTATAAAATATATAAATTCCATGTCATAGCCAAAAATAGTTTTGAATGACTAATAAAGTATGGTATAATGACTCTATAGCGAACAAAGATTCGTATATGAAACTATAAACAAGAGAGGTGATTCTGAATGGTCAGTTTCAATAATATTATCGGACACGAGGAAATTATCCGGCATCTGCAAAATGCCATGAAGACGGGAAAGGTTTCCCATTCATATATTTTTACAGGCAGACCTGGATCCGGCAAGAAGCTTCTTGCAACCACATATGCGATGACACTGCAGTGTGAAGCCGGTGGAACAGAGCCATGTCAGAAATGTGACTCCTGTAAGAAGGCGCTGGGCAAGAATCATCCGGACATCATTATGGTCAATCATGAGAAACCTGGTACGATCTCTATTGATGAGATCCGCGAACAGGTGATTCACGATGTTGCGATTAAGCCATACAGCAGTCCGCACAAGATTTACATTATTCCTGATGCGGAGATGATGACGGTACAGGCGCAGAATGCTCTTCTCAAAACAATAGAAGAACCGCCGGAATATGCAGTGATCATGCTGCTGACCAGCAATGCAGATGCACTTCTGCCGACAATCCAGTCCAGATGTGTGCGTCTGGATCTGAAGGTGGTTGATGACAGCCTTGTTAAGAAATACCTGATGGAACGGCTTCATGTGCCGGATTATCAGGCAGAGATAGATGCTTCCTTTGCACAGGGAAGTATTGGCAGAGCCAAAGAAGCTGCTACATCAGAAGAGTTTTCCAGAATGACGGAGAATGCCCTGAAGATTCTCAAGTATGTAAATACGATGGAAGTATATGAACTTTCCGATGAGATCAAGGCACTTTCTGATGAAAAGCAGAATATCAGTGATTATCTAGATATTTTCCAGTTCTGGTTCAGGGATGTTCTTATGTTTAAGGCAACTCAGGAGGTTGACAACCTGGTATTTAAACAAGAAATCAATTATATAAAGGAACAGGCGAGCCAGCGTTCCTATGAGAACCTGGAAAAGATTCTGGAAGCACTGGAAAAAACAAAAGTAAGGCTTCGTGCAAACGTTAATTTTGAACTTGCACTTGAACTTCTGTTCCTGACGATCAGGGAGAGATAGAATGACAAAAATTGTTGGTATAAGATTCAGAAATGTCGGAAAGATTTATTATTTTGATCCGAAAAACTACAAAATGAAAATCGGCGATCATGTGATCGTAGAGACTGCCCGCGGTGTGGAGTTCGGACGAGTTGTACTCGGGCCGAAGGAAGTGGGCGAGGATGAGGTGGTCCATCCGCTGAAAGAAGTCCTTCGCGTTGCTACACAGGCAGATGAGGACAGGGAGAAACAGAACCGTCTGAAAGAAAAAGACGCATTTAAGATATGCCAGAAAAAAATCCGCGAGCATGGTCTGGAAATGAAGCTGATCGATGCGGAGTATACATTTGACAATAACAAAGTACTGTTTTACTTTACGGCAGATGGCAGAATTGATTTCCGTCAGCTGGTCAAGGACCTGGCAGCTATCTTTAAGACAAGAATCGAACTTCGACAGATCGGAGTAAGAGATGAGACCAAGATTCTTGGTGGAATCGGCATCTGCGGCAGACAGCTTTGCTGCCACACATATCTTTCCGAGTTTGCACCTGTGTCTATCAAGATGGCAAAAGAGCAGAATCTGTCACTGAACCAGACCAAGATTTCCGGTGTCTGCGGCAGACTGATGTGTTGTCTCAAGAATGAGCAGGAAACCTACGAAGCACTGAATAGGAACCTTCCGGGAACCGGAGATACGGTTACTCTTCCGGATGGATTACAGGGAACCGTACACAGTGTAAATGTTCTCAGACAGAGAGTCAAAGTAATCGTGGAAGTCAATGATGAGAAGGAGATTCAGGAATATCCGGTAGGAGAACTGAAATTCCGGCCACGCAAGAAAAAAGCAAAGAACGCAGACAAAGAAACAAAGGACATTGAGGAAAAAGAAGGAGATTCTAAATCCCATGGAAAAAAATCCGCAGAATGATCTGGTATATCCGGGAGAACGGGTCGATGATCTTCAGAATGGTCTGTATGTGATACAGAATCCGGAAAAGTTCTGCTTCGGAATGGATGCAGTTCTGTTATCCGGATTTGCAGATATCCGGCAGAATGAAAAGGTTCTGGATATGGGAACCGGAACGGGAATCATTCCTTTTCTGCTGAAAGCCAAAGGTAAGGGTTCACATCTGACAGGACTGGAGATTCAGGAAGAATGTGCAGATATGGCGAGACGAAGTGTATCGTACAATCATCTGGAATCTGATATTGATATTGTATGCGGAGACATAAAGGAAGCTGCTGGAATTTTTGGAGCAGCTTCTTTTCATGCAGTGACAAGCAATCCGCCCTATATGATCGGACAGCATGGCCTGCAGAACCCATACATGGCAAAAGCAATCGCAAGACATGAGATTCTCTGTACACTGGAAGATGTAGTGAGCCAGGCAGCAGCAGTGCTGAAAGACAGAGGACGTTTTTATATGGTCCACAGGCCTTTCCGTCTGGCTGAAATTTTTCAGGTTCTCATGAAATATAAACTGGAACCAAAGAGAATGCAGCTGGTATATCCGTACATAGACCGTGAACCCAATATGGTTCTGATCGAAGCACGAAAAGGTGGAAATTCCAGAATAACGGTAGAGAGACCATTGATCGTCTATGAGAAACCAGGTGTCTATACCAGAGATATTCTTGAAATATACGAAATGGTATAAAATAATCAAATAATCTAAGAGAAAGGGGATTCCCGGATGAGCGGAAAATTATATCTTTGTGCAACCCCAATCGGAAATCTGGAAGATATTACACTTCGAGTACTCCGCACATTGAAAGAAGTGGATCTGATCGCGGCAGAAGATACCCGAAACAGTATCAAACTGCTGAATCATTTTGAAATCAAAACACCGATGACCAGTTATCACGAATATAACAAGATTGAAAAAGCATATACACTGATCGAGAAGATGCAGAGTGGGATGAATGTGGCACTGATCACAGATGCGGGCACACCGGGAATTTCGGATCCGGGTGAAGAACTGGCTGCTATGTGTTATGAGGCCGGAATCGAAGTAACATCCCTTCCGGGGCCGGCAGCATGCATTACCGCACTTACATTATCAGGACTTCCTACCAGACGGTTTGCTTTTGAAGCATTTCTTCCGATGGACAAAAAAGAGCGCAAAGAAGTTCTGGAAGAGCTGGTCAATGAGACCCGGACGATTATTTTGTATGAGGCTCCGCATAAACTTGTAAGGACACTGCGAGATCTGAGGGAAACCCTTGGAAACCGCAGAATGACACTTTGCAGAGAACTGACCAAGAAGCATGAGACAGCCTTCCATTCCACAATTGATGATCTGATCGCACATTATGAGAAAGAGAAACCGCTCGGAGAATGTGTGCTGGTCATCGAGGGCAAAAGCCGTCAGGAACTGAAAGAAGAAGCAGTGGCCTCGTGGGAAGAGATTTCCATAGAAGAGCATATGGAAATCTATGAAAAACAGGGAATGTCCAGAAAAGATGCCATGAAACAGGTCGCGAAAGACCGCGGCGTATCCAAAAGAGATATATATAGCTATTTGATGAAATAAAGATACAATAAAGATGAAATAGAGATGAAATAAAGATGCCCACCGGCGAATTTGAGAAGAAAATTCACCGGTGGGCATCTTTGATTTGTTGTTTTGGGGAGCAGCAGATGCCTGGTCGGGGGTTGGAAGCATCTGCAACTTGCTGGAATTGGATTTGTAGATGTTTGGTCGGGTTCGGAAGTATCTGCAATTTGCTGGAATTGGATTTGTAGATGCCTGGTCGGGGTTGGAAGCATCTGCAATTTGCTGGTATTGGACTTGCAGATGCCTGGTCGGGGTTGGAAGCATCTGCAACTTGCTGGTATTGGACTTGTAGATACATATAGGGGTGGATTCCGGATGTGGAAGTATCTGCAATTTGCTAGTATTGGACTTGCAGATGCCTAGTCGGGTTCGGAAGCATCTGCAACTTGCTAGTATTGGACTTGTAGATACATATCCTGGGTTCGGAAGTATCTGCAATTTGCTAGTATTGGAGCTGCAGATGCCTGGTCAGGGTTGGAAGCATCTGCAACTAGTTGGAATTGGATTTGTAGATGTCTGGTCGGGTTCGGAAGTATCTGCAACTTGCTGGATTTGGATTTGTAGATGCCTATCACCAAGTTGATATTAAGAATTCTACAACAATTGCGGTGGGATTGTTTTTTTATGTCGAAAAGAGTAAAATGTTCTTACATACAAAAAAGAACATATTGTGCTAAAATATAACAAAGCATCACATTTCTTTTTGTTCTTTACAGTAAACTGTATCTAATCATCTTTGGCCGTTCGGCCGTAACAGAGAAATCAACCGTTTTCACACAGATCTGCGGGAAGTACTGTTGTATATCAAATATTCGAAGGAAAAAAGAAAAACTGGTTGACCTGATCCAAACCGATGACGGATTTCAGAACATGAAGACAGAAACGGTAGTCATGCTGAATACACTTACTAACTCAAAACTGAAATTCAATGAAGAAAGGGAGGAAACAAGTATGTGTCTTGCAATTGATGAATTACGGGAGGAAGCAATTGAATTGGGACGAAGAGAAGAAAGTGAAAACAGTAGGAGAGAATTAATCAGGAAAATGCTTACGAATCATGAAACTATGGACAAGATAAAAGAGTATACCGGTTATACTCAGGAAAAAATAGATGAGATAGCAAAGGAATCATCTGCTAGATAGAACTTAAAAGACTGTTATTATTAGCTGATTGAATAATAATAACAGTCTTTTTTTGTGTATTTTGATGGTCTTTTTTTGTGTATTTTGTGTATTTTGATAGTGGAACTTTGACATATCGAGTGATATGCTAAATAAGGATAAGTCTATTCAGAATGAAAAGACAAGAAACAGAATGCAATATCTGTTGAAGGAGAAATATATGAACCAAAATACACTGAAAGTTCGAATGTTAGGTGGATTTACACTGGAATATAAAGGAAAAGAACTGGTCCTGGACCGTAACAATGTATCAAAGACCACACAGCTGCTTCAGTTATTACTTCTACATACACAGAATGGAGGAATTTCCAAAGCAGCACTCATCGATGCTTTGTATGGGAGAGCAGAAGTAGAAAATAAAAATGGAAGTTTGAATAATACACTCTTTCGACTACGAAAGCAGTTGAAAGCAGCGGGACTTCCGGAAAGCAATTATATCAACATCAGCGGTGGAATGTGTACCTGGGACCCGGAGATTGCGGTCTGGGTGGATGTATGTGAATTTGAAAATCTGGTGGCACTTATCAGGAAAGAAAAAAGAGAAACAGATCGACTACATCTGCTGATGGAGGCCTGGAAGTGCTACCGGGGAGAATTCCTTCCGGATATGATCGGAGAAAACTGGGCAGCTGTAGAAAATATAAAATGCCGGGATGACTATTTCATGTGTACCAAAGAATTGTGCAAGTGGCTGAAGGCACATGAAAGATATGAAAATCTGCATCGGGTATCCCATGCGGCTGCCAAAATCTATCCATTCGATGAATGGCAGATATGGGAAATTGAGAGTCTGATTGGAATGTCCAGATACAAAGAAGGTCTGGAAGTTTATAAAGATACAGAAAAATTGCTGTTTGAGGAAATGGGAGTTGCGCCATCAGTAAAGATGCTGGAACAGTTTCAGCTTATGGGAGAACGAACATCACAGGCAGCAGGAGCGATAGGAGATATAAAAGAGAGATTGAAAGAAAAAGATGAAGCAGTGGGCGCATATTATTGCCCGTTCCCAAGTTTTATTGATATTTACCATGTGTTCAGCCGTATGATGGAACGTTCCGGTTTATCCGTGTTCGTTATGCTCTGTACACTGGACTATGCGAAAGAATCCGTCTCTGATGAAGGAGAAAAGGAAATGTCAGAGGTTCTTAAGGAAGCAATACAGTCTTCCGTACGAAAAGGAGATTTTTATACCAGATACAACGTTCGACAGTATATCGTCATGCTGATTGGAATCAGTCAGGAGAACTGCCCGATTGTCACAAAGCGAATCGATAAGGCGTTCAGAAGGCTGAACGGTGGAAAAAAATCCCCACAGGTTGACTTCTACGTTGCATCTGTAGGTGAGGTCTGTGATACAGAGGCAACAGACAATGACCGCCGGACTTCATAAAAAACTTTAAAATAGAAAATTATGAGCAAAAATACGCATTTTATTAAACTATTTCGTGCAATGAAAGAGATGGAGAAATAGTGCAAATGCTATAATATGCGACAGAATTTGATGGCAGGGTTCTGTTGCAAAGCAATAAAACAATCCACTGATATTACTTGTATCACGTTACTACCGAAGATAATCCAATTTCGGTTCGAAATAAATATTAAAAAAGAAGGGAATGTGAATTATGAAGAAGAATGGATATTTAAGAAAATTTATCGCAATGTTTCTCGTATTTGTAATGCTCATGGCGGATTCGTCGATGACAACGTTCGCGAGTTCATTCACCGTTGGTCGAGTGAAGCAGCAGAATGCGGATGAAGACAATGGAATTGATTTGCAGAGCGGAGAGAATGGAAAATTAGCAGCAGGTAAATATACGAATTTTACATTGACGTATAATCAGACTAAAAATGCTTTTACTACAGATGAAAAATACGCAAAATATTATAATACAAATAGTCCTCTTGGTGTGGCAGGAAGTTTTCATATTGTAGCATTTGATACAGCTAGATTGACTACACACACAAATGGAAATATACTTGCAAAGAATTTGTATGCTGGATCAAACTTTGGAACAAGTACTTATCCAGATGAGTTATCTTATGTAATAAATTATGAGCAGGTGCAAGTAGACAGTGCATCAAGTGAAAATCATGTACTTGTAATAGGAAGTGGAAATACATTAAGTTTAACAAATAATAATAATAATTTAGCAATAAATGGAACTCAAATAACAAAACCAGGTAATATTATTGTAGATGAAGATAGTTCACAGAAACCATTTATTAGTTTAGCTGATGTAAGAAATGAAATAAATAAGAAATCCACATCTTTTGCGAAAGTGAGCAATACTGCCATAACTGCAAATTTTTCTGATCAAAATAATCGTTCATTGACATTAACAGACCCAGATTATGCTGGATATTATAATATGACAGCTGCTGAATTAAATACTTTAAGTGGAAATCCTCTTAAAATGATGGGATTTGAATCAGGACATGATGGAAGTATTATTGTTAATGTAGATTGTAGCGGAGTATCAGAAGTAAATATGCCACAAAAGGCATGTGTTTATATTGACGGAAATGAACAAAATACAGGTGAAACAGTTAACTTTGCAAATGGAAAAGTTATATGGAACTTTGTCAATGCAACAAATAAAGTTATTAACGCATACCAAATGACTGGTATGATTATTGCAAATGGAGCAACAGTAAACCTTAAATCTAATGTAAATGGAACAGTAGTTGCAGATAATGTAAATGTACTGGCTGAGTCACATAGAACAGATTTTACAGGAGTTACTACACCAGCAGAAGTAGAAGCAGATGGTACTAAGACAGTAGATGGAAAGGAACCAACAAGTACTCAGAAATTTAATTTTGAATTAGCTGAAAGTACAGTTGCTTTTGATAATGAGAATGAGGCACTTAATAGTACTAGTGATAAGTGGAAGGTTAGTGAAACTGTCCAGAATAATGGAAGTAAAATCAATTTTAACAATCTTCATTATGGTACAGACACGGATATTGGAACTCACTGGTACAAAGTGTCAGAAAAGTCTGATGTAAATAATACTTCTTATATATATGATAATACAGTGTATTTAATGAAGGTTGTTGTAACAAAAACAAATAATGTATTTAATGCAGATAAAACATATTATAAGGTAGAAAATAATCAGGCTAGTAGTACGGATAAGATTCAGTTTAATAATACAACGGTTCAGCAGAAGGGTAATTTAAAGATTGTAAAGGCTGCAGGTACTGACACTGATCTTGATGAAAAAACATTTTACTTTAAAGTAACAGACAGTAATGGAAATATTGTAAAAAATAGTGGAAGTGATGTATGGTCTATTAAATACGATAAAACAAAGAGTGAAAATTCAATTACTATTAAAGACCTTACACCAGGAAAGTATACTGTAGTTGAAAAAGATCAGAATGGAAATGCAGTAACAACAGGAACTTCATTCCCATATACAGTAAGTGGTGATGAAAATGTTATTGTAGAAAATGGAAATACAGCAACTGTTACAGTAACAAATACAAAATATGAAGCAACAGGAAGCGTAAGCTTCAGAGGAAGCAAGCTCGTAAACGAAGCAGAACCTACGGATGACCAGAAAGCAGCCCTCAACGGAAATGTAAGTTTCGAACTGTATAAGAAAGAAAAAGGTGATGCAGCAAAGGTCGGAGATGCGACACTTGGAGCAGATGGAACGTTTGCATTTGATACACAGGCATTTACCCTTGCAGATGCAGGAAAGACTTATGAGTACCAGATCAAAGAGAGTGCAGTAAGCGCAGCGGGATATGGAATCGATAAGACTGTCTATACCTACTATGTGGCAGTAACGGATAACGGAGACGGAACCCTTGCTGCAGCAGTGACTGACAAGGATGGAAATAAAGTTGACGGAAACGTGAGCGTAAGCTTTAACAACACTTACACTGCAGCCGGAAGCGTAAGCTTCGGAGGAAGCAAACTTGTAAACAGTAAAGCTCTCACGGATGAACAGAAAGCAGCCCTCAACGGAAAAGTAAGCTTCGAACTGTACAAGAAAGAAAAAGATGCAGAAGGGGAAGCAACAAAGGCCGGGGATGCGACACTCGGAGCAGACGGAACGTTTGCATTTGATGCACAGGCATTTACCCTTGCAGATGCAGGAAAGACTTATGAGTACCAGATCAAAGAGAGTGCAGTAAGCGCAGCGGGA
>NZ_CAKRXI010000053.1 GCF_934424005.1 uncultured Blautia sp. | reverse complement strand
ACTGCAAATACCGCACTCTGGATTCCTGCCGGTAATCCAATTCTCATGATCTGTCCTAATATTTTCCGGTCAATTCTTAGTTCCTTCCATTCTACATGAATCAGTTCTTTCGTTTTCACAAGACGATAAAACAGTAAAATAGAACTTACCGCATTGGAAACAACGGTTGCAATGGCAACTCCATTTACTGTCATATGTAAGACAGCTACAAAGAACAGATTCAGCAGTACATTCAGGATTCCTGATATTGTCAATATGACAAGCGGCGTTTTCGTGTCTCCGGTACTTCTAAAAATAGCTGCTTCAAAGTTATAGAGCAATATAACCGGCATTCCGATCAGATAGATCCTGAGATAAAGCAGTGCCTCTGGAAAAACATCCTCTGGCATCTGAAGGGATGCCAATAAAGGATTCGCAACCAATTCCCCTGCAATAGAAACACTCATTCCTGCCAGTATTGCAATAATAATCGAAGTATGAACCGCCTTTGTAACAGCATCTTTATCTTTTCTTCCGATGGCATTGGCAATGACAACATTCGCTCCAAGTGCAATCCCAACAAACAGATTGACGATCAGCGAGATAATCGAGCTGTTTGCGCCAACTGCCGCCACTGCGATTGTTTTTCCGGTTCCGGTAAAATTCCCGACAACCGCAACATCAGAAGCATTAAAAAGCTGCTCTAAAATAGCGGTTGCCGCCACTGGAAGTGCAAATAGCGGCAGCTTATTCCAGATGGAGCCATGTAACATATCCAGTGGTTTTCGTTTTTGCTTTTCTATCATTTTTCTCAATCCTCTTATCTATGTTCTGTCAGTAAAAAGTATAATCTTCTTCAATTAAAATAACAAATACTTATATAGAATGATTTACCATAATTGACAGGAATGATAAATAGGATTACACTCATAATAATTTACTGAATTATTTATGAATCACAACTAACGAGGTAATGATTATGGAATTACGAACATTACAATATTTTCTCGCCGTAACCAAAGAAGAAAATATCACAAGAGCTGCTGAGAGCCTGCATATCTCACAGCCTTATCTTTCCAAGCAACTCATAGAGCTGGAAAATGAATTCGGAAAACAGCTGCTTATTCGTGGAAAGCGTAAAATAACATTGACGGAAGATGGAATTATACTCAGAAAACGGGCAGAAGAAATCCTGTCATTAGTTGAAAAGACCGAATATGATTTAAGTTCCAACAATACGCAGGTCAGTGGAGAAATTACGATTGGCGGCAATCCAACAATGACAGTATTAAATACAGCCGCACGTCTTCGTTCCCAATACCCGGATGTGCATTTTCAATTTTACAGCAGCGATGCGATTGACGTGTTAGAACGTCTGGAACACGGAAGTATTGATTTTGCTATATTTTTGGAGCCGATTGATATTTCAGAATATGATTATATCCCACTACCGGAATCATCTCGTTGGGGACTTTTAATGCCTTCTGATTGTAAACTTTCAGAAAATGATTATGTAGAAAAAAACAATCTTTTGGAAATACCTCTTATTTTTCATAGAAGAGCCGGTCTGCAACAGTTGATTTCTCATTGGGCTGATACTGATATTGAAAACTTCAATATCGCTGCCACCTACAATGTTGTTAATGGTTCTCCAACAAAATTTATCAGAAGTGGATTGGGATTTTATCTTACAACCGAGGATTTACTTCCAACGGTTTTAGAACAGGATGTTTGTTTCCGTCCTCTAAATCCACCATTAGAAATACATTATGCATTGATCTGGAAAAGAACTGCCTTTCAATCAAAGGCTGCTGAAATGTTTATAAAAGAAATAAAGCAACCAGATATCTCAGGTTCTTCCTTCTTGGTATAATTATTTCTGAATTACCATGGATTCAGAAAATACTACTGACAATAAGTTCTGTATAGGTATCCTGACATTGATATTAGTTACAATTTTATCTGTAGAAAACAGTAAAAATACTATCACGAAAAAAAAATATCTTTATCTTTGAGTGAAAACTTCTTTTAGAATTTTAAGCACTATGGCAAGCTATTTTCCAGTTTATTCAAGATTGAAACATACACATATTTCACTCAGAATGGGCTCAGAAAACACGTTGATAAAGACAACATAAAATGAAAAAGCGTTCGTTGTCAGCTAATCCAGCTAACATTTTCGAACGCTTTGAAGCCCGTCGCCAAGAGGATTTGAACCTCCGACCCCTCGCTTAGGAGAGCTCCAACCTATTGTCACTCTCTGTCAATCTGAGGTAAGGTAAACCCATATGGGACACTATTAAAAACTGTTTCCGATTCAATTTGAGTTATTCTGAATACCCCCTCTGTCAAGCTCTGTAAAGCTCTGAAAGTTAGCTGATTGTTTGCTCCAGCTAATAATTGGGGAATGCCTTGATATTACCATCGACATCTGTTATATGACCACCATGCTTCGTACGTTCGATCATGGTAAACAGTATTCAATTAAACTTCCTATCGAAAGCACAAGATATCTTCTTGTCTATAAATAATATAACGCATACGAGACGGTTTGTCCATGCGTTTTTGACTGGCAAATTTATATTCTATTACGACAGTTTTTTCAAAATCTTTTTCTCATTTGTCTTTGAAAAATCACTTAACCGATAAGATCGGACTCGTGTCTTTACAATGATTGGAATCAACAAACCATTATTTACCAGCTTTGCACATCTATTAATGACTGTTTTGTTTGTTACACCGATCATTTTGCTTACTTCAATTGGCGTAAATTCATATAACCGCTTTTTTAATAGAAATGCTAAGAACTCTTTTTCTTTTGCATTTAAATAAGATAGGCTTCCATCTAACTCATCGTTCTCGGATTCTTTTGATAATTCGTATACTTTTTTAGAATACAATTCCATCATTCTCAAAAAATAATTGATCCAAATTTCCGGATGAGGAGGATTTTCTCTTCCTGAATAATATAACGCCGGTAACCCCATTTGCAGTGATGCATAATACTCATCTGGATCATAGGCAAAATATTCTTCCAGAGAACCTATTCCATTAAAACCATATCCATAATAATCAAGAATATAGCCTGACATTAATCTGGCGGTTCTTCCATTTCCATCTTCAAAAGGATGAATAGTAACCAATTGATAATGAACTACAGCAGCGATAATCAGCGGATGATCATCTGTAGTATTTACATATTCAACAAGTTCATCCAACAAGTCTGGAATATCAATATACTCTGGTGGAATATATTCCGCTGCGCCTGTTTCGGAATCATATACTGCAAATAACATTCCAGGCGGCATAGGGCCTCTTAAGCCTATCTTTTCTTTTGACGCACCTTTTTCAACCATTGCCTGCACTTCTAAAATCATTTCTTTTGAAAAAGCTTCTTTCTTTTTCAGTTTTTCTTCTAAAAAATTTAAAGCCAAAAAGTAATTACGAACTTCCTGTTCTGGCTTTAAAAAATGTTTGTGAGGATCACTATCAATAGCCTCATTTGCCTGTTTTTCAGTTAATGGATTTCCTTCAATCTTATTAGAAGCATAGGAACTTTTTTTCTTAGAGTTTTTTCTAAGTCTGTTTTTTATAACAGGTGGCATTTCTATCGTACTAAGAGAAAAACGCTTTTCGTCTATTTCCGATATTCTTTTTAAAATTTCATTTGTTAGCGTAACCTTAATCACATGATCCACCTCCATTTCATCCATATATTATATCGTTTTATGAATTGTTTTTCCACTAAAATTACACTATTTTTTCACTATTTTTCATTACTTCATCGTCTTCGCCAGTGAATTGAGCAATGCTCGCATCTCTGGATTTGCCAATACTTTTGCCAGAAGTTCCGGATCGACTTCATCGGCAACAGTTCGGCTTTTGTTTCATAGGTTTCCCATTTCTGTTTTCTCTCGCCTTTTTCATTCGTATAAGAATAGATTACATTGAATTTCCCGTTTCGTTCTCTTATTGATAAAAAGTTCACATCTCACGAAAGTTTACAAATCATTTCTGAGAATACTTCCGGTTTCAGTAAAACTAACCCTCCATGTCCCAAGTCCGGCAATTTTGTAAATTCTGTTTGAGGAAACTTGCGTTTCATATAGGCAATATCCTGTTTCCGCTCTTTTTCCTCATTTTTTGCACACCAGTAATGAATTTGCGTATTCATATCCGAAACAGGCTCAGGTACTCTGTAATTATTACAGGAATCAAAGGTACGCCATAGTGTTTTTCTGCTACAATGTCGCAGAACATCTACTACATATTGTAAATCTTCCTTAGAATATTCATCTGTTGCAAATGCCTTTTCCAATAAGCTAATGCCACCTACCCTTCCAAGCATCATCATCAAATAATCCTTTAGAGCGATAAAACGTGTCACAAACCACGGAAGCTGATACGGTGTGATTCCGCCGTCCATAATACAATGATTTATCTTGATCCTTTGTTCCAATGTTACCATTAATGCAATAGATCCACCCATGGAGCAGCCATATACTGCATATAGATTTCTGTAACCTCTTGTACTGAGCCAATCATTCAATTCTGAGGCGATTTGTTCTACGCTTGTAAAATCACTATCATTCTCAAAATCATATCCTGGAAGTGCCGGAATCAACAAATGGTATTTTTCCTGTAATAAAGGAATCACGTTTTCAAAATAATCCCACTTTACGACTGATGGATGAATCAGCAAAATAATTTCATTATTTTCTTTACCAAATTCATGGATATTCATCATTAAATACACCTCTGTCTCTACAACAAAATATTTTTCACTTAATGAAACTGAAATTTATCATATTTTACCAAGTAATTCCACAATCCCTGCTACTACAAATGCAACCACCAAATACAGTACAGTAGCCGCCCCTCGTTTCACCAACACAGTCTTCCAAGGCTTTACATACGGAATTCCTTCCATACCATCTATATGCCAGATTCTGCTGTGTTCCACCCATAATCTGTCAATCACAATACCATCAAACCAGTTCATGACCACAAGAAAAAGACAGGCTTGAAGATATGCCGTTTTAAAATCCATAACATGGTTCCAAACAGAAATAATCAAGATCAGAGCCACAAATATAATAATACAAAATGGTATCATAAACCACTTTGACCTTTTCATCACAGTTTCTTTATCAGCAATTCCACGTTTCTGTGCTTCTTCTATATATTCTTTTGGATAAAAATATAAACAGTTACGCCCGTCGTTCCTCACTGCACATTTTATCAGTAATGTATACAGAAGACAGCACAAGACATTTTGCAACAATAACATTTTTACGAATACCTTCTTTCAATATTTCAATTTTTCCAATTTCCGACTCACTAAAAATCCAGCTTCATCTTTTAAAATTTCATATTCTTTTGCCATAGGATTCTCAGAGCCAACTACACAATAATCGCATTTGTCGGAGTTCCCGCAAGTACCATGTCGAATCAAAGTCCCATGAATCTGGCTGATTCCCCAATAATCTGAATTACAGAAAAGCGGGAGTACATGCATCAGATTATGTTTTTTTGCAAATTCTGCATTTGGACATTGTGTAAAGTGATATCTGGCCGCATGATTCTTTTTATCATAAGGCTCTGATATATTACAGAAGCATGCTGGATGTTGTGCATATAATTTTCGATCCTTGTTGCCAACTTTTTGAAAAACATTGTTGATCAGCCACATATCAAAATTTCGATTCAGATTAAAAAGCTTTCCTAATTTTACAAATTCTGACATAAACAGGTTTGTGACAAGTTCCTGCAATTCTTCTACTGGCGGATGATCCGGAAGAAGTGGATACATGGAGAAAATGGCAATACTTCCATAAATCGCAAGTGCATGACTGGTCTTTTTCCCGCCATAATCAGGAAGATCTTTCAGATATTTATTGTACTGCCTACTGGTCAATTCTCAGCGCCTGCAGCCTTCCTCTTCTCCATAGCGTTCCTTCAACCACTTTTTTATTTTCATACAAAATTCTGGTATGTCGCTTAATTCTATATGTTCTACCATTAACTTTCTCCCATTATCCATACTATTTTCTTAGTATCCCTCACATTTTTCCGCAACTATTATTTTGTTCGATATATTCTGAACAGCTGGAATTTTACCTATCACACGATATACAGGCATAAGTTCCTTCATTCCTTCGACCAGGCTGACTTCATGCAGGATAGAAAAATTCGGTACAATCTTTTGTAGTTCTGTTCCGTTCTTAACACCCCATGTGAATTTTGCATTGCTGCCCTCTATAGATTTTTCTTTCACATGTTTTACAACAAATGGTGACATAGTTTCGACCATTACGGTTACTTTCTGAAATGATTTTTCAATAATAGAAAATATCTTTCTGATGTCCTTCTCACATAAATACATAGTAAGTCCTTCAATTATCACCAGAACATTTTCTCCATGATAATCGATATCATCCACGTAGGAATCATCCATTGCAGACTTTGCAATCTGATATATCGGACCTGTTTCTGGAAGAAACTGCCGCCTTATCTTCATAGTCTCCGGCAAATCGACATTGTACCAGCGCAGATATTTTCCCTTCATCCGGTAACATCTGGTATCCAGTCCACATGCAAGATTTATAACAACTGCATTTTCATACTTCTTCAAATATTGCTCAATCATCCGGTCTAATACAATTGTTCTTGCAATCACACCATAAGTCATGGCATTATCCTTATCCGCCTTAGAAAAGTCATAATCAAGCTTTTCCACTAGTTTTACTGCAATCTCATCTTTGATCTTTGCATTTTGCTTTTTTGTTTCTTTTGCTCTTGCATACAAAGTCTGTACCATCGTTTCTGGTACGCCTGTCACATTCACTTTTTCTTTCATTGTCTGTCACCTTCCACTGCCCTTCTTACTTCTTCCACCCACTCTGCACTATGACAGCAAAACAGTTCTTCATGCTGCATGTTGTGTCTCCGAATATCCGGATTTTTGAAATAAGTACGATATCTCTTTTCGTATTTTTCACCCATCTTTATTGCGTAAAATACGTGGATTTTTGTTCCCGGCACATCAATTCCATGCTGAACTTTCGTAACCAGATCAGAATAAAACTGATTATAAATACTCTGTTTCGTAATCCACGGACAGCCTCCTTTACCGATTCCAAACATATTCAAAAATCCATTATATAATTCTTTTTTTACCTCGTCTGTCTTGCTCAGCTTTTTCTGCATAAATTTCGGAAGAGCACCTGTATGTATCATTTTATACATAAAAGGCACTACCATGGATGACTGGATTTTTGCCACAAGACGACCTGCTTCGTCCATATCACTGCTACCAATGATGCCATGATCTATATGAATTCTTTTTCGTTGAATCAAAAGGGATACAAAACTTCCTCCAAGGGAGCATCCATACGCTGCTTTAATTTTTCCACCATACTTTTTCTTGATTTCCTGCTCAATCTTTTCACATTCATCTTCCATTGAATAAAATTCTGTTTTCTCATTTGGATCAAATCCATCATAAGAAACTGCCACCGTGTAAAAATAAGAATGTAATCCATCCAGTACATGATCAAAGCTACTATACAGACAACAGGTACCAGGAAATAAAAATATCACTGGTTTACTATTATCTCCACTTTCATAAAATTTCATAGCGGGCCTCCTTTAGGCTTTTCTCACAACGCAATGCATCCTCATGCCTTTACGGATTTCAAATTTTTCTACTTTTAACCCTGCTCTTCTGCAACATTTCATAACCACATCTCTTGTTGGAACCCGGACATCTCCGTGTCCGCATATATTTGCCAGAGGCATTTCCAGTGTATTCATCAGCCATACCAATACTTTATTGTCACTGGTCACATCCCGCAGGATCAATCTTCCATTTGGGCGAAGACATCTTTTTACGCTGTCAAAAAATGCCTGTGGATCCGGATAATGATGGAAACTCATAGAACAAATAATTGCATCAAATGAATCATTTTCAAAAGGAAAATTCTCACAGTCTCCTACCACAAATGTTGCATTTGGAATATCTTTCTTTTTTGCCTGTTCGATCATTGCAGGAGTCAGATCCAGTCCGGTATAATGTCTGTCTGGATATTTTTCTGATAATAAAGAAATCATTGGAGCCGGACCACATCCTGCATCCAGCAATTCTCTAAACGGCTCTTTCTCCAGCTCCGCCAGAATATCCGGATAATCCTTCTTGCACATTTCATATATGCCAGCATGGTTACTTTCATATCTTCCTGCTGCTTTTGTAAATTCAGCAATCGACAACTTTTTGTATTCTTCGTTTTTCATGCTTTTTCCTCCAATCACGCCTGCACCATAAATCAATATTCTCATAAAAATTAATCCTCTTTTAGATCGTTCTGTAAATCGCACATGTGTTAGCTTTATCTAACCTCGTATTTCTAAAAAACCGTGCGCAATGCAAGACTGTAATATCGCACGGTTTCTTTTCCATGTGTTCAGTATATCACTTGAAAAATTATATAACAAGCTGCAACGTTCTTTTCTCTATAATTCCTCCATAATTTAGATTCTCTATACACTCTTTTTTGATATTTTTTCTTTTCCCCCACTGTAAAACAGCCTCTGAGCGTTGGATGCCGCCAGATATTTTAAAGACAGATTCTGGAACTCCAAGCTCTAACAACTGTTCATCTGTGATAGACGCAAACAATGCTTCTTCTTTAGAAACGACAACTTCTTCTTTCTTCCTCAAACAATTGAGCCATTTCTGATTTTAGCAATTCCGTCCAACCATCACTTACTGCCATCCCAACTGTAGCTTCGTCAAATGGTGTAGAAAACGTATCAACAATAGGTAATGCTACGTAATTCATGTTTTGTAATCCCGTTGATGATACTGCAATAAATTGTTCGGAAAATTGCATGATATTAGTAAAGTGCCACAATCCATTCCACTCATTTTCGTATTTATCCGTTCTCTGATCTTTTTCATCATTTAAAACGGCGCATACAGTAACTGGACCTTGTTTCTTTAACTCTCCTGCAATAATTCCTGCATAGATGATTTCCTTCCAGTTCATAAATGCAAGGTTATTTTTCATCAGTTTAGGATCCAGTAATGATAAAGCATATGCATAAGCCTGAGTTTTAAATATTTCCTCTGCATTGGGCAATGTAAGATAATCTATCAATAAATCTATAGCATTCTCTGTTGAAGGCGTAATATTTTCTCCTTTAATCTTACCAACAGTATTCTGGTACATTACTTTTCCATGCAAATCTGAAGTATAAATATGGAAACAGACATTTCTGGTGTCGTGGATATTATGTAGATACGGTAGGGAAAAATGCAAAGAAAATACAGGAATATATAGCAAATCAGTTACAGGATGATCTGGAATATGATCAAATGACACTGAAAGAGTATATTGACCCGTTTACGGGTGAGCCAGTAAAACGTAACAAATAAAGATAAGCCCGAAAGGGCTTTGTAAGTAAATGATGTTGCGCTTGGCGAACCTATTTCGATGAGTCTTTAGACTCCAGTGCCGGTAATAGACCCTTATAGGGTCAAAGCAAACCACCGGCTAAGCCGGTGGTCATGATTAGGGGATTGATTTATACAGGGAGTGACATGCTCCCACCACTTAAATCTCTGATTTTGAAGTGGGGGCTTCTTGCTCAATGGCTCTACTGAGCCAAGTATCTACAAGCTATCCTCGCGTGCCCCGCGATTTTTATAAGTCCGGTTACGGACTTTTTATTGTGCTGTCATGCACATTCTGCAAAGATTCTTTTTCCCTCATTCATGATGTTAACTGCTGCATTTACATCACGGTCCATTCTGTTTCCGCATTCACAGTAATAAATCCTATCAGATAAAGACAATTCTTCTTTTTTCTTTCCGCATACACTGCAAATCTTACTGGATGCAAAATAACGATCTACTTTTATCAGATATTTTCCTCGTTCCTCCAGTTTATATTCCAGCATAGACAGAAACAGGCCATATCCATTATCATGTACGCCTTTTCCAAAATGAAGTCCTCCTGCCATCCCTTTCAGATTCAGATCTTCCACGCATACTGCATCGTAGCTCTCGGCAAGACTGGTACTGAGTTTATGCTGAAAGTCTTTTCTCTGATTTCGGATCTTTTCATGGCACAGTGCAACTCGTTTCTTCTGTTTTTTATAATTCTGACTGCCTTTCTGACATCTGGACAGCTTTCTCTGTTCCCGTGCAAGCTTTTTCTCTGCATGCCGATAGAACATCGGGTATTTGGCTCTTTCATTAGTAGAAAACACACACATCCCCTGCATGGCAAAATCAATCCCGATAAATTTTTCTGCCGGTCCTTTTTCTGCTGTTTGGTTTTCACAGTAAAATAAAAGACTGGCAAAATATTTTCCGGAGGGCTCCCTGCTGACTGTCACAGATTTCAGTTTCCATTTTTCTGATATTGGACGGTGAAGCTTTATTCTGACAGCTGCCATCTTAGGCAGTTTCAAATATTTTCCTTCCAGAAAGATATTTCCGTTCACTACGTTTGTTGTATAAGATTTTCTTGCTGACTTCTTTGATTTGAAACGTGGAAATCCTACCGATGGTTCGCGGAAAAACTTACGGAATGCACTTTCCAGATGCATCTGTACATTTGCTAATGCCAATGAATCCACCTCTTTCAGCCAGGGATATTCTTTCTTGTAACTGGCTGGTGTGTTCCTTAACATCTTCTTTTCTTTTTTATAATGTTCTATTTTATCCGCAAGCATACAGTTATAGATAAACCGGCTGCAGCCGATTGTTTTTTCTATTTGCACACGTTGTTCTGCATTTGGATAGATTCGTATTTTTACTGCCCGGTTTATTTTCCTCACCTTATTCCTATATATGAATGATTTCAATTATCTTTCATGAACAATATGTTCTCTTTTTATTATAATACAATCCAGTCACCAGAACAAGTGTTTCTTCTTTTTATTTATAAGATTCTTTTGATCATTTATGAGCATTTATGCTCAAATCTACAATTCATCTCACTACCTGAAGAGGTAGGAGAATTCTTGTTATATATTATGTTAAATCTGTTCAACTTTCAGAAGGTTTGTATTACCGGTACTTCCATTTACCACTCCTCCAGTAAGAACAAGATTATCGCCTGTTTTCAGGGGGAATACTTCTTGAACTTTTGAAAGGTCATGTTGGAACATTGCCTCCATGGAATTAAATTTACCACACAGAATCGGGATTACGCCCCAGCTCAGATTAAGTTTTCGCCAGCCCCCTTCAGAATACGTCATACCAATGATATCTACGGGACAGCGAAACCTGCTGACCATTCGGGCTGTATGTCCGGACAGGGAGTTTACAATGATAAATTTGGCCTTCAGATCTGTAGCCATGGCACAGGCTGAGTGTGAAACAGCATCCAGATTATTATTTATTGCAAATTCGGCTGTCTTAAAACGTTTGTCGTAGGGGATATTTTTTTCTGTAAAAGTAATTGTTTCTACCATATTTTTTACAGCAGCAACCGGATATTTTCCAGAAGCTGTTTCGCCAGACAGCATTACAGCAGAGGTTTCATCATAAACAGCGTTGGCGATGTCGGATAATTCTGCCCTTGTTGGCCTGGGGTTATAAATCATGGATTCAAGCATTTCTGTTGCGGTGATAACACGTTTGCCGAGCATACGGCATTTCTGGATGAGATATTTCTGAATGCTTGGGACTTCCATAGCTGGAATTTCTACACCGAGATCGCCTCTGGCAATCATAATTCCGTCAGCCACTTCACAAATCTCATCAATATTGTCTACACCGGAACGGTTTTCTATTTTAGCAATGATATCAATGTCCTTTCCAGTGTTAGCGTCTAAGAAAGTTCGTATGTCCAGCATATCCTGTTTACATGAAACGAAAGAAGCAGCTACAAAATCAATCTGGTTTTTAATACCAAACAACAAATCTTTCTTATCCTGATCGCTCAAAAATTCATGCTTCATTATTCTATTTGGAAAATTCATGCTTTTACAGTTGGAAAGTTCACCGCCAACAACAACTTTACATTTCGCACAGGTGGGGGTAAGACTAATAACTTTAAAAATGACCAAACCGTTGTTTACAAGAATCGTATCTCCAATTTCCAGATTTTCCATCAGCTGTTTATAGTTGACGGAAACAATATGTTCATCCCCAATTATATCTTCTGTGGTAAAGGTAAATTCATCACCGTCATGAAGAAGAATTTTCTGATTTCTGAAAGTGCGGATACGATATTCTGGTCCTTTGGTATCCAGCATGATTGGAATAGGAAGATGAAGCTTTTCCCGGACTCTTTTTATGAGTTTTATTTTCTTTCCATGTTCTTCATGAGTTCCATGAGAAAAATTTAACCGTGCAACATTCATTCCTGCCTGACACATTTCTTCCAGTATCTGTTCATTTTCACATGCTGGACCAATAGTACAAATAAGTTTAGTTTTTCTCATGCTTCTTAACCTCGCTTTCGTTGGAATAATCATTTTTGCTGGCAGAATCTCCCCTGTTCATCCACCATGCCCATGCGCAGGCACCTAAAGCTAATATACATAAAGTTCCTACAAAAATATCCAGACCCATTTTTTCTCCATTTCCTCAGGTTACCTGATATAAATCAGGCAGAGCCTGAAATATACACATTTTTTTGCATCAAAAATAGCCCATTATTATAATGGGATGAATAGGAAATCAAGATTAAAGTCTTTTTTTGCCATCCGATTTGTGGAGATATTTGACGATATTTTTATCCAGTAATTCAGGACAAAACAAAATTATTGAATAAACAGAATAGAATCCCTGTGAAAGACTAAGGAAAATATTGGGATTCAGATTATAATCAGGTTTACAGATATAGTTTTCTGCATTTGTACTACGTGAAAAGAAATGTTCAAAAAGACTGTACACACGGCCTTGCAGCATTTCCTGGGTACAGGCAGAATTATTTGCTGATACCTTAATCTGATTAGAGTGGAAATGGACGGAATCTGTTTGGATGAAAGAACACAAAAAGGAATCTGTTTGATATGAATCAAAACACATTCCTAATATACAAACTATGACAAATATGAGGATACAATTTCTTCTGGATTTGTGTAAGTTAATCATAGAATTACTCCTGCTATAGATTTCCCCTCCAATATTATTAAAAAGAATAGCATAAGTATTATCAAATGGCAATAGAGGAAGAGCAAGAAAACTGGGAAATTACTGTTTCAGCGTTACTGTTCAAGGGTTAGCTGGACTTGAGAAAACCGATGGTGTAGACTGATAACAGTCAAAGCCATCGGTTTTCTTTATCCAAATATTCTGGACACTCTGTCATATATATTTGCCGGAATGTCTTCATATTCTTTCCGGGCAGTTTCCAGTATCTCACTGGTATCGTTTTTCGAGTCCGGAGACTATTTCCGGATCTGGTCCGTGTGGCTGCCGGCATCCATTTCGGAAGTGGACCATTTCCTGCACCAGTGCATGCATTTTTTTATTCCAGGTACGGTCTGGTTCATTCTCCATGCTGGCTTTCAGATACCGCAGTACATGGGCAAGGCATTCCTGATGATCTGCTCCATAATTATAAAAGGTAATATCATGGTCATGAACAAGGATCCCCTGATAGTCTTCTGTAACCGTACCCTTTACTCCTTCGTGTCCCTTTTTCTCGCGGGCAAAGTACAGGGCTTTTCCGTCTGGTGTTGCACAGACATATACCTGGCAGCTCTTTCCGTTTTCCCTGGCATCTGTACAATCCGTATGCATAACAGGGGAAAGCAGCATATCTGCATGTGCACGTTCTCCCGTATGACTGTTATAATAAACATCTGCATGATATTCCGTTACATTCAGGACCATACGGATACTTACCATCTGCTTTACGATGGTCCTGGCAGTCTTTTTAAAAGCACAGTCTTCGAGCACTTCTTCAGGTGGAGGAAGGAGAATAACTGGCTGTGTAGGCTCCTGCCTTTTCCGGCAGTGCCCTTTGTGACCGGGCTGCCCGCCTGGTTTTCTGCCTGTTCTTCTTCCAGTCTGGATGCCGCTTCATAAAACTGATGTCTGAAAACGGCTGCTTTATCCAGTGCATTATCTCTTTGCTTTTCTGCATTCAGTGCACGGATCGTTTCTTTGTGCGCATCTGCAAGTTCTTTTTTCAGCTTCTCAATCTTATGTTCATAAACGTTGTACTCTTTCTGATGAAGTTCTTCTAACTGGATATATCTTTCACCAGATTCCAGTTCTTTGTTTCTGCGTTGTGCAGCTTTCAGCCGACACATGAGAGTGATATGATCATAAGTATCAGGCATACGTTTTCCTCCGGTGCAGTCCTGCTAAACACTGCTGACGATATCTGTGATCTTTGAGATATGATCCTCGAGATATTCGATCAGCTCTTTTTGTTTCTGGATGAATTCCTCCTGGATCTCGATCTGCCTGAGATAGCCGTCAAGAAGTTCATCACGTTTTTTTAGTTCCTGTATAAAATCAATCTCCATAAAAACAACCTCTCTTTCTTGAAAAAAGTATAGCAGAAATGCAGGAAAAAAGCGAATTCCCGGAAATGACCCATTGGGCAATCTGACTGTGGATAAATCTCCATTATAAGATTGAAAATGAGCAGCTATAAGGCCTCTGTCTGAAAGAATGGATAAGATTCGGTGTATAACTTTTTACAATGACTTATACATACCTTTGAACAGTAACGAAAATTGCCAGGCATATCATTCACCTGACAATTTTCA
>NZ_CAKRXI010000052.1 GCF_934424005.1 uncultured Blautia sp. | reverse complement strand
GCTGTTGAAGTTGACGATGATCCTCGTGCAGCATATTTTAAACAGGCTCAGTACGGTGTATATGTCCGTATGGCACTGATTCTCAGACTACTGGAGGTAGAAGTATAATGTTAAATGTTGGAGCACTTCACGAAGGTTTCGTACTCGACCACATCAAAGCAGGCAAAGCCATGACCATCTATCATGACCTGAAGCTTGATAAGCTGGACTGCACCGTTGCGATTATCAAAAATGCCAAAAGTAATAAAATGGGCGTTAAAGATATCATCAAAGTAGAATGCCCTATTGAAAACCTCGATCTGGACATCCTTGGTTTTATCGATCACAACATCACAGTCAACATTATCAAAGATGAAAAAATTGTTGAAAAAAGGATTCTGAAACTTCCAAAACAGATCACAAACGTTATCAAATGCAAAAACCCTCGTTGCATTACTTCCATTGAGCAGGGGCTCGATCAGGTATTTATCCTTGCTGATCCGGAAAAAGAAGTTTACAGATGTAAATACTGCGAAGAGAAATATACTGGCAAACGCAATAAATAATTACATAAAAAAAGAAACGTCCACAAAAGACGTTTCTTTTTTTATGCAAGCAGACCGATAAGCCGGGTTATGTCGTTGAGTGATCATCTGTCTAGGCCATCCGTTGCCAGATGGCTCAAGCGACCCACCTGAAAGCACGACGGGCAGCCGTATTGCTTTCGTTTCGGTCTTGCTTCGAATGGAGTTTACATGTGCCCGTTCTGTTACCACAACGGCGGTAGTCTCTTACACTGCCTTTCCACCCTTACCTTCCATAAAGAAGGCGGTTTATTTCTGTTGCACTGGTCTGGGAGTCACCTCCACCGGACGTTATCCGGCATCCTGCCCTTTGAAGCCCGGACTTTCCTCGTCTGCACCCTTTCGTCTGTACAGCCGCGATCACCTGACCTGCTTGCATGTTTGCTATTCTAACACGAATCTCACTTTAAGTAAAGTACTATAAATAAGTAAATTGAAAAATTATAACCGGCTGCTTTACTTAACCTTTACAGTCACTCTTTTATATACACCATTGCAGGCAAGAATATATATGCTGCAGCTTCCCTTCGCCTTTGCCCGGATCACCCCGTTTTGGCTTACCGTTGCAATTTTGCTGTTGGTAGTGTAATAGCGGTAGGAACTTGGGTGGGAAAGCAGCTTCTTTTTACGGTTCTCACTTGTAAGCTGACACTTCAGCCTGAAGGTTTTGCCCGGTTTCAGGATAACTGTGGTCCTGTTTACTTTAATCGAAAAAGCATTTGTTGTACGTGCCTTTTTCATGGCAACATGCACTTCATTGGATTTGGCAATGTAGATTTTTCTGCCTTTCACCATTTTATAAGCAGCAACAAAATACTTATATTCACGGTTCGACTTCAGATTCTTATGTGTCATGGAAAGCTTTCCATTTTTAACCGTTCCGGCCTTTTTATAATTTATGCTTCCGTTACAGTAGCACCAGAAAACATCATAACCGGCTGCTCCAGTATACTTTTTCCATGAAACGACAATGCTGTTCTTCTTCGCCTTGCCCTTTGCAAAAAATACCGGAAGTTTCAGACGATAAACGGCCTTTCCGCTCAGTTTGGACTGATCGGCCTGCTCAATCGTGAAGATACCTTTCCTGAAAGTAATCCTGTAATTTGGATTAGAACCGGCAGCCTGAGAAACTGTGATCGGATAGATTCCCACCTTTTCACCGGCTTTTCGTTTTACTGTAATTCCTGATAAAGTGTCTTTTCCCACCAGGCCTTTCGCCGTATAAGTAAGGACAGGATCTGCTTTACCGGCGATTTTATTCTTATTGTCAGCAGTTACCGTGATATTTTTCGGAGCGACCGTTATGATCACTTCTCTGGAAACAGCGAGATAATTCTGGCTCTCATCCATGGAAACTGTGATCTTCGCTGTTCCTGCATTTCCGATGTTTACAGTTCCATCTTTGCTTACTGTGGCAACCTCTTTATTATCACTTGCAAACTGGATACCGGATTCTTTATCTCCTGCCTTCGCTGTGATCTTAAATGCCGGATCTCCGTAAGTTACCCTGTAAGAAATCTTATCTACCACAAGGCTGTGTTCGATCTTTCCGACAGCTACGGTGACTTCTTTCTGATCTGCTGTATAGTTTGCACTCTCTGCAAGGGAAACGGTCAGCGTTGCTGTGCCGGCTCCAACGATCGTTACCACACCGTTTTTGTCCACTGTCACAACTTTGTCGTTACTGCTTACATAAGATTTCACGCCATCGCCTTTGTTGCTCACTTCCAGCTTAAAGACTTCTTCCCCATATTTTTTGTCTTTGACTGCAGATACACTCAACTGGGGATCTGCTCTCTTTATTGTAAACTCAGCAGAGCTGCCGTCTTCTTTCAGACTGTAATTGCTGTCTGTGATCGTTGCTGTCACAATATAAGTTCCTGCAAGAGACGGTGCTTCTGTTCCATTTACCTCTGTTCCGTCGTTTGCCCTGCCTGCATAAGTCAGAATGATCTCCGGATCATCCTCTCCCACCAGTCCGTCCAGAACCGCGGTAGCAGGAGTGATCGTTCCTTCATATATCCCGCCGTTTGCAGTGATTCCGGAGATCACAACTTCCCGCTGCCGGATCGTATAAGCCTTCGTATCAGAAGCAGCGGTAAAATCACCATTTTCGGATACACTGACCCTGACTTCATAAGTTCCTGCGTGTATCGGAGCTTCTGTCTGCCAGGTTTCATTTACTTTATACTCTGTTTTGACGCTGGCATTGCTGTTTGTTTTGTACACCAGATCTGCCGGCTGTCCGTCGTATTCCTTATCCAGCGTACCTGTGATTTTTACATTTGCTGTCTGACGGCTGACATTTACTGCGATCTGGCTGTCGGCAGGTTTGTCACCGCCTTTGTATTCTGTCACGCCCTGCAGATGATATGCAACTGTCAGTTTATAAGTGCCTGCTTCCAAAGTATCCAGATATTCTCCGCTGAATGTGATCTTATCTGCGGAAACTGTATAATCCTCTCCCTCTGTCAGAGTGGTTTCTCCGTTTCTTACAGACGCTACGGTGTTTCCATTCAATTTCACTTTCGCGTCCACGGAAGCTTTGGTTGTCCTTGTGTAGTCGATGGAAGAATCCACAACTACAGAATCTTTAAATACAACTACCCCATCAGAATTGACGATCGTCTGGTTTCCTGCATTGTCTGTAACACGGGCATAGACCACATACCTGCCGCCTTCTGTCAGGGAAAGTTTCTCCTCTGCATTCCATGGAAGCCATGTGCCGTTTGCATCATAGGATTCCTCCGCACTGACCGCCTGGTATTCTACAGAAGCAATTCCACTGGCACTATCTGCACCTGTGATGTCAACAGAAACATTATCCTTGAACCAGTAACCATAAGTAATATCCTTCAGGGAACTGTCAAATGTATTTTCCCCGATCCGGATACTGCCTGACGGCATTCCGGTGTCAATTTTGAAGGTTACTGTTTTTTTATCGGTAACGGCACCTGTTGCAGTCTCTTTCAGATAATATTCTGCAGACTGTTCTCCCTGCTCCGTGTAATCCCCAAGCGAATCCTTCCAGTCTGTTTTGTCCGTCGATATCTGGTATCCACTGTCCGGTACAAGTTTCACAGGGCTTATGTACCAGTCATTGTTACCTTTCGTTCCGGAAATCTGCGCAGCCGCTGAAGTCTGCAGATAGCTGATGCTCCAGTTCTGGGAAACACCCGTGGCACCGGTAAGTGTATAGTTAGCATTTCCAAGGTCTGTTACCGTTGCCGTATAGCTGTCACCTGCTTCTGTCTGTGTATTGCCTTCATAGGCAATTGCAAAAGAATCGCCCTCTACTGCATTCGCAACCGTCGCCGATACGCTCTGCTCACTTCCCGTATAAATCAGATCTGTTTTCGACCAGGTTAAGTCTGCCGGAAGTGGTGCGATCGTGAAGGAAGCTTCCGCTTCTGCCCCTGCATAATTTCTATTCTCCGGCACAACCGCTTTCACACAATAAGTACCTGCATTCTTTGGTACTCCTCCATTTGTGGCTGCACCATCTGCTGCGGTCGTCATATCTGTACAGCCGGCATCTGTGTAGTATGTACAGGTATAGCTGGAGGCATCATAGGAAGCTGTAATGTCACTTTCACCTGACTTAACTGTTATGCTTGGTGTGTTCGCCTTCTGTCCATAGGTCCAGTCATCCATGGTCACTGTCGGATTAATTTTCGCTTTTTTAATCTCAAAATCATCACTTATTGTCTGGCCGCCAAGCGTGACTTTTACCGTATATTGTCCCGAAATTACCGGTGCAGCTCCCTCACTCGCAGCACCGCTGTTGCTGCTGTTGGTCTTCGTGCCGTCTTTCAGATAATATACGATACTCGCTTCATCACCTGTCTGACAGGTAATGTCATTTGTCACGGTTGCTCCGGTATAAGCTTTGCTGGAATAATATGCATCAGCTGCTGCCAGGGTTAAATCTAATTTACCGGGATTAAATTCACAATCTGGCTTCGCTGTACATGTTGCGATGATTTTATCAGCACTTGTTGAATAACTCCATGAATGAGCATGATCACTTACGTACAGGCACTTTTCAGTTGTATCATAACTTACTGAATGAGGACCAGATCTATCCGCATAAGTAATCCTCGCACGCATATCTGGAGATGTTCCAGATGTTGTAATTATATATGGGAATTCAACTGAAGAATCAACATAAACACTTGCAGTCCCTTTGAAGGTATCTTGTATGGTAAATTTTTTTCCTGAATCCATGACAATATCGCAATCATTATTTTCAAAGGTTACATTTCCAATAGTAGCTGATACATTGGTTCTTCCTTCTAGATAAATTCCCCAAGTAAAATTTTGAATTTTTCCACCAACAACTTTAATTTCCGCTGCATTTATTCCTATTATAGTGCTCTTCGCCAAAGATGATGATGTAATAGTTCCGCCATACATATTGACGGTTCCTCCTGCAATACAACCCACACCAATACCTGTATTACCGCCACAGTCCAATATCGTTCCATTTTGAATATTTATTGTTCCATCATTTTCGAACCACCCATTATTTACAATAACTCCATAGTCAAAAGAACCAGTTGCATTAAATTTAGCATTCTTAAGGTTAACAACCCCTCCGTTTTGAATTATGGGAACTCCACCGTCCGTTAAACCCTCATAAGTACCGCCCTCAAAAGTAACTGTTGCATCTTTATTTTTATTGATCAGAAAAACATTCTTATCAACATTCACCGTATACTCATTAATAATCGTTAACTCTTTACAAGCATTTTCTATACTAATAAAACAGCCATCATCATCCCCTGGCATATTAATGTCTCCAGTAATCTCCAGAGTAACTTTCTCTGTAGTGTCAATAGTAATTACACCACCGAAGGGATCGCGAGGCCCAGTCTTAGTATATGTTCCACCCTGTACCGTATACGTTCCTCCAGAAGTGATTGTTACCTTTCCCGTCCCCGGCGAAATCGTATTTGCAGCCGCTGTTCCCA
Organism: uncultured Blautia sp.; assembly: GCF_934424005.1. Taxonomy (GTDB): domain Bacteria; phylum Bacillota; class Clostridia; order Lachnospirales; family Lachnospiraceae; genus Blautia_A. The sequence continues at coordinate 9,190 of NZ_CAKRXI010000052.1, read as the reverse complement.
CTGCCATCTCACTGCCGCTGCTAAAAAGAGCAACTCCATCCGTAAAGTCTTCCTCCACTTCCACGGCATCCTCAGTATCATCTTCGTCCTGGGATTCTGAAAGATCCTGGATCTCCACTTCTCCACTTTCCTCAATATCCTCTGTCTCAGGTTCTTCTGCAGGTTCTTCTGCAGGTTCTTCTGCAGCTTCAAAGATCACATCCTCATTGTCTTCGCCGTCTTCGAATTCCTGCATTTCCACATCAGCCGCCCAGATGAGGGATTCCGGTACCACAGATGTGATCAGCACTGTTCCGGTCAGGATCGCTGAAAGCAGTTTCCGGCTCTTTTTCGCTAATTCATTTTTCTTCATTTTGTTCCTCCTTCCACATTTTATATTTATGATACCAGGGTCAAAAGGTCTGAAACCACCTGTGCTTGCACAAAGGTGGGAGAATGACCTTGGGACCCGCCCCAATATGAGCATAAAAGTGAAGCGTAAGCTACACGATATGCGAATAGTGGACAGGATTGTGGGAGTGCATCGCACGAAACAATCCGTAGGTATCATAGTCGGGGGCTTTTGACCCCGACATCATATTTATGGAAATATTATACTTTACAGAACGAAATTAAATAATGCCCATCAGAAGCCAAAAAAGTGCCTTTTTTTCTGAAAAAAATATTACGGCGGTCGCAATTGACCGCCGTATGTATCTTTGTCTGTTATTTATTTACAAAAGGTTTCAGCTCTTCGCGCTTTTCCACACCCAGTGTCTGAAAAATGCGGGAGAGATAATGTTTGATCGTATTGACTGACATGGACAGATGGTCTGCGATCTCCCGGTTGGTCCAGCCTTTGCTTGCAAGCATGGCTATGGAAAATTCCATAGGTGTCAGCTTATCTGTAACAGAGCTCTGGAGCTGTGGATTATGAATATCCATCCAGCCGCGGCTGAAAGCAATGACTGCCTGTGAAAGCCGTTTGTAATTTTCCGGTTCTGTTGGTTTGATACAGGCTTCGATCTGGCCAAGCATCAGTCCGTGGTGCTCGATGAACGGTTCCAGAAATCCATCCGGTTTCGCCATGTTCCATGCTTTCATCAGGATTTCACTGGCCTCCTCGTGTTTCTTCTGGTTATTCAGGCACATGATGATCACGCAGTAGAGATATTCCATAGCAATGGGATAACAGCCATCAAGCATCAGAAAAACTGACTGACATAATCCCAGTGCCCGCTCATATTCTTCATTCAGATAAGCATTGTGTGCGAGGATATAGATTGCATAAGCACGAATACCCGCCGGCAGGTACGGCAGAAAATCCTTGAGAGGTGGAAGTCCGTCTGCCGGAAGATGCATCAGAACCGTTGCCAGATAGCCGGCAAAAACACAGGAAGCCATAACTTCTTCTGATGCAGAGTTTTCTTCTGCAAGACGAAGGCATTCCTGGATGTTTCGAAATCCCATCCTGGAAGCAGATGGATTTCCCAGCGTAAGATTGGAAAAAGAATACAAAAGTCCTGCGGACAGGCGCAGGCAGAGATCTTTGTCCTGCAGATAAAGCTCCGCAATGTTTCTGCATTCCTGCGCGCGTCCTGAAAAATAATATAACTCCGCCTGTGCGATCTGCCGTTGATCCGGATCCTGAAAAGCATCCACAGTAGCCTGTGCCTGTCCAGGAGCAAAGGAACTGTTTATCAAAGGCATAAGATGAGCGGAAAAAGAATCACACATCAAAACAGCTCCCCCCTACAAACTCCCTGAGAAGAGAATTCCGTGGGATATCGTCACTTGGCACGGCGACAAAATAATCGAAAAATTTCAAAAGGCGTTTCGCTTCCAGATACTCCGGCTCGTCCTTGCCGATCCCGAACAGAAGCGGCTCTGCATAAAGCTTCAGGCAGGCCAGTTCATAGACAAGTGCGGAGTTGAACATCACATCTGCCTCTTCCTGATACGGGAAAATGTTTGCTTCCTCTCCTCTTCTTACCGACGGCCATCTGGCGATCGTGTCCTTTGCACTCGTTCCACGCGTTCTCGCATCACGCACAATCCTTCGGATCAGTCTGCCATCCGTGGTCGGGATACGGTTGTGTTTGTCGATATTCAGCTGTGTCAGTGCACTGATATAGATTTTGAATTTACTTTCTTTTGGAAGAGAATGACTCAGCTTGTCGTTAAGTCCGTGGATTCCCTCGATAACGAGAACATCCTCTTTTCCAAGCTTAAGGAAATCTCCCCGATATTCTCTGCGGCCTGTCACAAAGTTAAATACCGGCAGTTCAATGCGTTCGCCTCGAAGAAGTGCCAGCATATCTTCGTTGAATTTCTCCACGTCCAGCGCTTCCAGACATTCATAATTTCTCTCACCGTATTCATCCAGCGGTGTATCTTCTCTATTTTTGAAATAGTTGTCTACAGCGATCGGATGCGGCTTCATGCCATGTGCTGTGAGCTGGATTGACAGCCGATGCGAAAAACTGGTCTTTCCTGATGAAGACGGGCCTGCGATCATGATGAATTTTCTGCTTCCATCTGCTACGATCTGCTCTGCGATCCTGGAAATTTTTGCCTCCTGAAGTGCTTCCTGTACCAGAAGGATATTTCCCACCCCTTCTCTGGTGATCCGGTCATTCAGATCACCGACATAGGAGATATCCATCTTTTCTGCCCATTCCTGGGATTCCTTCTGTACCTTAAATATTTTTTCATCCGGGGCAAACGGCGGGATCGTAAATGGATCACTGCGCTCCGGCAGTTCTAACACAAATCCCTCATCATAAAGCTTCAGGTCAAAATATTTCACATATCCTGTATGATCTGCCATATATCCATAGAAATAATCTTCATAGTTTTCGATATTATAGATATTTACCCTGGAAACACGGCGGTAACGGAAGAGTTTTTCCTTATCATACATATGATGCTGATGAAACAATGCAATCGCGTCAGCTGTACTGACAGATTTCTTGCCGATCGGCAGGCATGCATCCGCGATTCTGTGCATCTCTTCTCTTATCTGATCCAGAAATCCTTGATTCAGACCCGGGAATCCGTTTATTGTAAAATAATATCCTGATCCGACAGAATAATGGATTTCCACCTTCTCCACAGTTTCCTTACCTGCCACATCATAAATCGCCTTAAGGAGCACCAGGCAGGCACTTCTTTTGTAGGTGGAAAATCCTATATGGTCTCTGATCGTCACAAATCTCACCGTACAGTCACGCTTTACCTTCTTGTGAAGCTCCCGCAGTCTTCCGTCTGCCGTGACCAGTATGATCGGAAACTCTGTATCTTTCTGATATTCATCGACAATATCCCTGTAGGAAGTCCCACAGGGATATTGTTTTGTTTCACCATTAATAGTTACTTTTGCCATTTTTTGTTCCATACAAAACCTCCCGTTTACCCTTGATGTCACAATGTCATATACGGGCTTTTTATTTCCGCACATGAAATCTGAAGCTTCGGAAATTTCCGGCTCAGTTTTTTCTTCATGGCCTCCATAAAAATATATTCTGTTCCATAATGTCCGGCATCTATGATCGGAAGACCGGCAGCTACGGCATCAATTCCCGTATGATGATCAATATCACCGGTAACGTACACCTGTGCTCCCTTTGCCAGTGCATCCGGGATCATACTCTTGCCGCTTCCCGTACAGACCGCTGCTTTCTGCACCAGACGGTCCGGATCACCGTAAACTCTGACATCATGAAGTGCAAGAGCCTTTTTGACAAAGTCTCCGCATTCTCTCAGCGTCATCTGCCCCGGAAGCATTCCGACACGGCCAAATCCCTCACAGCCGTCCTCTGTCTCCTCTGTCACAGAAAGGACTTCTCTGTCCGTAAGCTTCAGATAATCTGCGCTCAGCTCAGCCATACCAAGCACATCATAATTGGTGTGCATGGCATAATACTGAATTCCGTTTCTGATCAGTTTCAGAATTCTGCGTCCTGTAAAAGAATGATTATTTATTTTTTTCTGACCTTCAAAAATCATCGGATGATGTGTGATGATCATATCTGCACCGGCCCGGACAGCTTCCTCAAGGGTTGTTTCTGTAAGATCCAGCGCCAAAAAAACATGTGTCACTTCCGCATCATCATCCCCTACCAGAAGGCCTACGTTATCCCAGTGTTCCGCCATATCTGACGGATACACACTGTCAAGCCAGTCTGTCAGTTCCTTTACTTTCATATCTGTGTAAAGCAGCCAGAATCAGCTGCTTTTCCTCCTCTACTTCATTCAGGCGCTTTTTCGCACCTTCACCTGCTGCCTTCTCTAACTGACCGGAGATTTCTTCTCTTATACGAAGTTCTCGTTCCAGATAACTGAAAAGAACCGGATGCAGTCGTTCCAACAGCAGTTTTCCAAACATTTCTTCCTCTTTTGTCCAGATTTCTCCTCCGATCATGCCCGGGACAGCCTTCATCATAGGATAATATTTGCCATCTTCAAGAACCATTTCTTCCTGCACGATGCAGAACCCATGGCTCATCAGAAAATGACGGAAATGCGGAATATCTGACTGCGGCTGCAGGATCAGTTCTTTAAAGCCGTTCAGTGCTTCCGCACCTTCTGTAAGGATTCGTTCCATCAGAGGACCACCCATACCTGCAATTACCAGAGTATCACCCTCTCCGGAACGAACTCCCTTCAATCCATCGCAAAGTCTTGTCTCTATGTACTGACCCATTCCATATTTTGAAATATGTTCCTGTGCCCTGGCCAGCGGTCCTTTTCCTACATCGGTCGCGATCGCACCCGGAATCTTATGATTCAGCATAAGGTATACCGGCAGATATCCATGATCACATCCCACATCTACCAGCCGGTTTCCCTCCGTCACCATGTCTGCAATAGCTTTGAGGCGTCTGGACAGCTGTACACGATTCCCTGCCATTAATCCAGATAATCCTTCAGCTTGCGGCTGCGGCTCGGATGGCGGAGTTTACGAAGTGCCTTTGCTTCGATCTGACGAATACGCTCTCTCGTAACGTTGAATTCTTTACCAACTTCTTCCAGTGTACGTGCACGTCCGTCATCCAGGCCAAAACGAAGGCGAAGTACCTTCTGTTCTCTTTCTGTCAGTGTTCCCAGTACTTCGATCAGCTGTTCTTTCAAAAGCGTAAATGCAGCTGCATCTGCCGGAACCGGAACATTATCATCCTGAATAAAGTCACCAAGATGGCTGTCTTCCTCTTCACCGATCGGAGTTTCCAGTGATACCGGTTCCTGTGAAATCTTAAGGATTTCACGAACACGATCTACCGGCATTTTCATTTCTTCTGCAATTTCTTCCGGAGTAGGTTCGCGTCCTAACTCCTGAAGCAGCTGACGGGAAACTCGAATCAGTTTGTTGATCGTTTCTACCATATGCACCGGAATACGAATGGTACGTGCCTGATCGGCAATCGCACGTGTAATTGCCTGACGAATCCACCAGGTAGCATACGTACTGAATTTGTATCCTTTACGATAATCAAATTTCTCCACTGCTTTGATCAGGCCAAGATTTCCTTCCTGAATGAGGTCAAGGAACAACATTCCCCTTCCGACATATCTCTTGGCAATGCTTACAACCAGACGAAGATTCGCCTCTGCAAGACGTTTCTTTGCCTCTTCATCACCCTGTTCCATACGTTTTGCCAGTTCAATTTCTTCATCTGCTGTCAGAAGACTTACTTTACCGATCTCTTTCAGGTACATACGAACCGGATCTTCAATGCTGACACCTTCCGGCACAGACAGATCGATCTTATCCAGTTCAATTTCTTCCTCATCATCCATTTTTTCGATGTCTGCATCGTCATCCAGAATCAGCTCTTCATCATTTCCTGAAATACGAAGCACATCAACTCCACTGGCTTCCAGAAAATCCAGAACCTTTTCCATCTGTTCAACTTCCAGAGACTGGTCTTTAAAGAAATCGCTGATTTCCTGATATTCCAGTACATTTTTCTTCTTTTTTGCAAGCTCCAGAAGCTCTACCAGTTTCTCGCTGAATTTGCCCATATTCATTTCCATAGGTGCTCATTCCCTCCATATAGTGTTTATATTTTAACCTTATTCAAAAGAAATATGCAGTTCCCGGCGTTTTCGCCCAAGTTCTTCCAATTCTTTTTTTGCTTTGACTATCTGCTGTAATCCTGCCATATCCGTAGGATCCCAGTTACGGTTCCGTTCCGCAAGGCTTTCGGATTTTATCCTGAGAAGTGTATCTGCAAACGCCTGATCCTGTTCCTGTTGATTTTCCAGATGGATCGTCGCATTAAAAAGTGATGCCACTTCCCGCTGTTCTTCACTGTCTGTAAAACTATTCAGAAGTTTCGCAGGATTAACCTGTCCCTCTTCCCTCTGCTGAAACAGCATCTGCGCCACTTCTCTGTATAATGGGACCACAAAGTCCTCCGGTGTCAGATACTGTGCAACTTTATCAAAAACATTCGGATACGTTACCAGCCAGGTCAGCATCAGTTTCTGTGCCTGCTCTGAAGCGGTCTCTTTTTTCTTTTTATTCTGACTGCCACTCTTTGGCTGTATCCGATTTTCGGCCGGTGTTCCTTTAAGCGCCAGCGTATTCACCCGCTTACGCAGATCTTCTGTGCTGACGCCGTATTGTCCCCGATACTTCTTGACAATTGCTTCTATATAAAGATTCCTTTCCAGTTCATCTTTCAGTTCCAGAAGCATTTCTGCACATCGTTCGAAGAAACGATTCTGTCCCTGTGGTTCCTCCATCGGAAACTCGCTTTCTGCGATACTCACACGAAACATAAAGCTGTCGGATGCCTGGTTCAGCCGTTCTTCAAATGCCTCTGCTCCCATGTTTTTGATAAACTCATCCGGGTCTTTGTAGGGTTTCAGATCAACAACTCTTGAATTCACTCCCGCTTCCCGAAGAATCGGAATTCCACGAAGTGCCGCCCGAATGCCAGCCTCATCACTGTCATACAGAAGCAATACTTCCTGGGTATACCGTTTCAAAAGACTGGCATGGCCTGATGTCAGTGCAGTTCCAAGCGACGCCACCGCATTGGTAAATCCCGCCTGATGCATGGAGATCACATCCATGTATCCCTCACACAGGATCAGATATTTCTTTCTTGTCGTTCTGGCGATATTCAATCCATATAAATTCCGGCTTTTATCAAAAATCTTCGTCTCCGGTGAGTTCAGATATTTGGGCTTGCCGTCTCCCATAACACGGCCACCAAAACCGATCACACGATTATTGACATCCATGATCGGAAAAATAACCCTGTTCCAGAACTTATCATACATTCCATGCCGTTCATCCACGTTGAACAGTCCCGATTCACGGAGTCTCTCATCACTGTATCCTTTTGATTTGAGATATTTATACAGGCCGCTGCCAAACTTGTCCGAATAACCAAGCCCAAATTTCCGCATCGTCTCTTCACTCAGTTGACGCCCTGCGAGGTATTCATGTCCCTGCCTGCCGCCTTCTGTACGGAGCTGATAATAATAATACTGCGCCGCCTGCTTATTGATTTCCAGAAGTTCTGCCTTCTGCTCTGCTTTTTCTCTCACTTCTCTGGAATATTCAATCTTTGGAAGTTCTACTCCCGCTCTGTCCGCAAGATGCTTCAACGCTTCTCCGAACGAATAATTTTCATATTCCATAATAAAATTAAATACATTTCCTCCTGCACCACAGCCAAAACAATAATACATCTGCTTGCCGGGTGTTACAGAAAAAGAAGGAGTTTTCTCATTATGAAAAGGGCACAGTCCAAAATAAGAACTTCCCTTTCTTGTCAGTTTCACATATTGCGATACTACATCTACAATATCATTTTTCTGTCGGACTTCTTCAATGATATCGTCCGAATAACGCATGCCCATCCTCCTCTGTCATTACTGCTCACTCCGTTCACAGTAATCCTCTATCATTTTTATCAGTAAACTTCCCATGCTTTCGGTATATAGATCTTTCGAAACTTTGCCATGGAATACTGGTCTGTCATACCGGCCAGATAATCGCAGACCACTTGTGCCTTCGATTCTCCTTTTTTCATCAGCTGCCGGTATTCTGCTGACATCTCATCTGGATTTTCTATATAATATGTGTAAAGCTTTTTCAGCATTTTGATTGCTTTTTTTTCTTCATTTTTTGCTCCCGGATGATCATAGACATTTTGAAACATAATCTTTCTGAGATCCATCATTGCCTCATAAATCTCCGAAGACATTTCAATATGGTCCTTCTCCATGCTGCTCTCTATGATATCATGTACAAATGTATTCAAACGTTCTCTCGTTGTATACCCCAGCAGCATTCGAAGCGTCACCGGTATATCGTCTTCTGTAATAATGCCGGCTCTCTGCGCATCATCCATATCATGGTGGATATAAGCAAGCTTATCCGACAGGCGGACCACCTGTCCCTCCATCGTGGACGGCTTTCCACTGATTCGATGATTCAGGATTCCATCCTTTACTTCCCATGTAAGATTCAGTCCCTCACCATTCTTCTCCAGCACCTGCACTACACGGATGCTTTGTCGGTAATGTGCAAAGCCTCCCGGATGGATCTCATCCAGTGCCTTCTCCCCTGCATGTCCGAACGGAGTATGCCCCAGGTCATGACCCAGCGCGATTGCTTCCACCAGATCTTCATTCAGGCGCAGCGCCTTCGCAATCGTCCTTGCGATCTGAGATACCTCAAGCGTATGTGTAAGACGGTTTCGGTAATGGTCCCCCTGTGGTGCAAGAAAAACCTGTGTCTTATCCTTCATTCTCCGAAATGCCTTACAGTGCAAAATCCTGTCCCGGTCTCTCTGATAGACTGTACGGACGTCACATTCTTCCTCCTTACGTTCTCTGCCTCTGGAATGACCACTGTGTGCAGCATAAGGACTTAAAAGTTCCAGTTCTCTCTGTTCCATACTTTCTCTGATATTCATAGGCACGCCCTCCACAGAATGACAAAATACCTCTTATTAATTATATTCTGTGTCAAGCAGCAAATTCCTCTTTTTTTCAAAAAAAACATGCAGATAAATTTTTTCGACATTCGCAAACACAATTCGAGACGTCCACATAAAACAAAAAGCCCTGTACGGGCAAAAAGAAAAGCCCTTGAATCATCAAGGGCTCTGTATGCGGAAGATGGGACTTGAACCCACACGAGCGCAATGCTCACAAGATCCTTAGTCTTGCTCGTCTGCCAGTTCCG
>NZ_CAKRXI010000051.1 GCF_934424005.1 uncultured Blautia sp. | reverse complement strand
CAGATGTACCGGTCTGCCATATTCCTTCACCATAGCAGAAAGGATCTCCATTTCACTGAACGAACCAATCTGCACATCCTGAAACCACTCTTTCCTCTGCTGCTCCAGACTTTCTGCAAAAATTTCATCTTTCTCTGCCGGATAACCTGTCATTGTCTCCGCCAGCCCACTATCGTCTTCTTCCATTTTGAGCCGGATATAGTGGCTGTAACGGGCGGCAAATCCCTGCACTTCTTTTCTGAACTCTTCCTGCTCTGCAAATACAGAATATACCGTATAAAATTGTTCTTTTCGCTCTTCTTGAATCGTGAATTCTGTTACAGAAATTTCATGATATGCAGCTTTTTTATCGTTATAAAAACAAATTCGAAATTTCTCGACATTTTCCGAGTCCCACACCGTTCGAAACTGAAATCCATTTTCTGCCAGCTCCGTAATTCGAATCTCTTTATCATCGGCAAACCCCGCCAGCAATCCAAATGGAATCATGGATATCCCATTTATCTTGTTTTCGTTCATTAGTAACCTCTTCATGAAAATCAACTCACAGGCAGATTTCTGTGTTCTACCGATGTAGAAAATACAATCAGCGTTTTTGTCCTTCCAAATTTCTGCAATACATTTATGAAATGATCCAGTTCTACTGTTGATTGAAACCCCACCTCTATCAGCATAGAATATTCACCCGTCACACAATTGCATTCAATCACATTCGGAATATCCTGAATAAATGGATAAAACTCTTTTTTCTGAAAAGGCTCCACCTCCAGGTTAATAAAGGCCTTAATATGATACCCAAGAAATTCCGGATTCAGCTGTGCATAATATCCTGTGATCACACCACTTTTTTCCAGATGGTCAATTCTTGCCGAAACTGCCGGTGAAGAAAGAAATACTTCTTTTGCGATTTCCTTGACCGGAGTACGTGCATTTATCTGAAGTATTTCTATGATCTTTTTGTCTATATTATCAAGCTTATGTTCCATACCGTAAGCCTCCGCTTCTTTTATTTGCGGCAAGTATAGCACTCTGTTTCTGAACGGTCAAGCAACGGCTTAATAATTTTAAGTAAATGTACGAATTTATTTATTTTATTAAATACACATGTACGTTATTTGTGTTTTATCGTGGTACTTTCTTAAAAGTATTTACATTTATCTTTTAAAGTGCTAGTTTTGTACTCATCAAAAACGACAGCTGTTAAACATCAATAACCAGTAACCACAACATGATCTCAACGAAAAGCAAAGGAGTTTATTATGATGAAAACGCGTCTTGAATCAGATTCTATCGGAACTATGGAAGTACCTGTTGAAGCTTATTATGGAGTACAGGCATTGCGGGCCAAAAAAAACTTCCCGATCACGGGAACCAGCCTTCATCCTGTTTTCATTAAAAATCTGGCTCTGATCAAAAAAGCAGCCGCGTTCACAAACAATACCGCTGGTTTTCTGTCCAAAGATGTTGCAGATGCAATTGAAACTGCCTGCGACGAGGTGATTTCCGGAAAATTTTCTGACGAATTTATCGTTGATGCCATTCAAGGCGGTGCCGGAACAAGTGCAAACATGAATATGAACGAAGTACTTGCAAACAGAGCCGGTGAACTCCTCGGTGATGTAAAAGGAAACTATTCCCGCGTTCATCCAAATGATCATGTAAATATGGCACAGTCTACAAACGATGTTATTCCAACTGCCGGAAAATTAACAGTCCTTGATCTTCTTCATCCACTTATCACAGAACTGCTCCGTCTCGAAACTGCCCTCCGTGCAAAAGCGGATGAATTCGATGATGTACTCACTATGGGACGTACCCAGCTTCAGGATGCTGTTCCGATTCGTCTCGGCCAGGTATTCCATGGTTATGCTTCTATGATTTCCAGAGACCGTAAACGTATAGAAAAATCCCGCAGGGAAATGTGTACCGTAAACCTTGGTGGAACTGCATTAGGAACCGCCATCAATGTTTCCGACTCCTATTTTCATGAAATTGTCCCAAATCTTTCAATACTCACAGGCTACCCTTTATCTCAGTCTGCTGATCTGTTTGACGCTACCGAAAACCTTGATGGTTTCGTTGCAGTATCAGGTGTTCTCAAAACATGTGCTGTTGATCTTTCCAAAATGTGTAATGATTTAAGACTGATGGCATCCGGGCCGAAAACCGGTTTCGGTGAAATCAATCTTCCTGCAAAACAGAATGGTTCCTCTATTATGCCAGGCAAAATAAATCCGGTCATTCCTGAAGTTGTCAGTCAGGTCGCATTCCACATTGTGGGACATGATACCACCATCACGATGGCTGCTGAAGCCGGTCAGCTGGAGCTGAACGCATTTGAACCAGTTGTTTTCTGTAATCTTTTTGAATCCATTACCACTCTCGAAAAGGCTGTCACCACACTGACAGACAACTGCATCACAGGTATCACTGCAAACAAAGAACATTGTCGCGAACTTCTTGAAAGCAGTGCCGGCATCGCGACTGCACTTTGTCCTTATATCGGATACAAAACGGCTGCTTCTATCGCCAAAGCTGCTGTCAAAACGGGTAAAACTGTCCGCTCACTTGTATTAGAGTGCGAACTTCTTTCAGAAAATGATCTGGCCCGGATTCTTGACCCGTACCTAATGACAGAAGTTCCTTCCGAACATACAGCCAATATCAAACGGGCAATCTGATTTTCTGCCTGCCTGTTTTTGTTAAAATGTTTCTATTGCTTTTTCGAACGTATGTTTGTATAATAGATATATGATCACAGAGATTACAAATGATAATTACACAACACAGGAAAAATTACAGATTCTGGCAGATGCAGCCAAATATGATGTCGCATGTACTTCAAGCGGTTCCAGCCGACGCGGAAAGAAAGGAGAGCTCGGCAATGCAGAGGCATGTGGTATCTGTCACAGTTTTGCAGCTGATGGGAGATGTATTTCCCTCCTCAAGATCCTGATGACAAATCATTGTGCCTATGACTGTAAATATTGTATCAACCGTGCCAGCAATGATGTACGCCGCGCCACCTTTACGCCACAGGAAATCTGTGAACTAACCGTTGAATTTTACAAACGGAACTATATCGAAGGGCTCTTCTTAAGCTCCGGTGTCTTAAAAAATCCGACCTATACCATGGAAAAAATGTGTGAGACACTGCTGCTCCTCCGTACCCGGTACCATTTCAACGGATACATTCATGTAAAAACAATTCCCGGGGCCTCTGACGAGCTACTTGCCGCGGCCGGATATCTGGCAGACCGCATCAGTGTCAATCTGGAACTTCCGACAGAAACAGCTCTGCGTTCTCTTGCCCCCAATAAAACCATGCAGAATATCCTGAATCCCATGGGAAAAGTACAAAGTACTATTGCCTCTCACCGGATAGCTGCTGGAAAGTCTGCATATATGGATCGAAGCCGGGGAAATCAGTTTTTAAGAAATGGTATTTTCTCAGACGATTCCAAGAAAACCTTCAGAGAAAAACTCAATATGCAGAATACCGATGCAAAACCCGGGAACAATCCTCCCCTCAAAAAAGAGGATCCGAATCTTATCTCCCGTGATAAAAATAAATTCACGAAACATATCCTGACATGGGAAAATGCCTGTCAGCTGGCACCTCTTGACATGTCCGATCTGAAACGGAATTTCGCTCCGGCAGGACAGAGTACCCAGATGATCATCGGTGCCACTGGCGAAAGTGACTATACTCTGTTACAGACCAGCCAGGCTCTGTACCAGGGCTTTGATCTGAAACGAGTCTTCTATTCGGCATATATTCCGTTAAATGATGACTCCATTCTCCCTCAGATTGGAACTCCGCCTCCACTTCTGCGGGAACATCGCCTGTATCAGGCAGACTGGCTGCTACGCTTCTATGGCTTCCAGGCAGATGAACTGCTATCTGAAACCCAGCCAAATTTCAATGAACTGCTGGATCCCAAATGCGACTGGGCGCTGCGCCATCTGGAACACTTTCCGGTAGAAGTTGAAAAAGCATCTTATGCCACGTTGCTTCGAGTTCCAGGAATCGGACCCAAATCTGCTGGCCATATAACCTATGCCCGAAGATATGGCCGCCTGAGTTTCGAAAGTCTCAAGAAAATGGGTGTTGTATTAAAACGGGCTCATTACTTTATCACCTGCGGTGGCAGACAGATGTATCATATTCCCATTGAAGAAGCCTATATCACCCGACAGCTGGTTCATGCAGACGCAAAAGATTCCTGGAAAGTACAACATTCCAATGAATCTTATTCCCAGATGACACTTGCAGATTTTGGGATCGTATAAACTCCTCTCTGCCAGTTTCCAGCCACTTTTACTTCAAGAATGCCTCGGCATTCTTGCTGCGAGATGCGCGTCATGCATTGCATGACATACTTCTTCTGCGCATCTCTGCAATCCTGCCGGAGGCTATATCAGATGGGAGATTGACTCCCACCACTGATACTGATTTGTTGCTCGCCACCTACAGAGGTGGGAGTCATTTCACATCTGATATAAAATCAGAATATGGAATAAAAATATGAAAATATATACTTGTCAGGACCGCTTAACAGATATCATGACCTGCATCTATGACGCCTGGTCAGAAGCCCTGAAAGTCGGTCACAACCAGATTCAACTGAAAAAAGAACCAATCTACCAACAAACGATCTTCGACGAATATATCCATGTGGATGGTGATTCTTCCAAAGCAGAAAAAGTAATACGCTCTATCCGGAGGAACATCTCTGAAACTGCATACCTGAATGTCTACTACGCCTCATTGTCTGCGGACGAGAACGCTCTGCAGGCAATCTATGACTTTCTTCGGGTGGGGTTTGCTATTGGCAGTACTGTAGTCGAGCAATATACGAATCCACATGTAATGAATCTTCTCGAACTCCGGCGCCAGGTATCAAATGAAGCGCATCATTTTCGGGAATTTGCCCGTTTTCAAAGTCTGGAAAACCAGGTTTATGTCAGTCATTTGGAGCCCAGGAATGATGTAATCATGCTGGTTGGCAACCATTTTGCTAACCGTATGCCCTCCGAACACTGGATGATCATCGATGATAACCGCAAAACTGCCTGTGTACATGTAAAAGATGGTGAAAATTATCTGCGCTATCTGACGGACGATGAATTTTCGGTATTACAAAAGACAGAATCTTATGAAGATGAATATACTGATATGTGGAAAACATTCTTCCATGCCATAAGCATTGAACAACGGAAAAATTACGTCTGCCAGCGAAATTTATTTCCCATCTGGAAAAGAAAACATGCCGTGGAATTCAGATAATTCAAGAATGCCCTGATAGATCAGTTTCCACCACATAAAAAGACCGAAACAACGCATTCCGGTCTTTTTCATATCCTATTTCATTACACACGGAAATTTCGCCTGACAACGCAAGTAAAACATGGAGATTTCCCTTTCCCAACCAGAACGGTCTTAGAACAAAAGAAGCGGCATGCCGCATAGAATAAAACAGAAACGAATCATATCACTGTCCTTTAATGCCGCCAGACAGCCACATAATTATCCTTCTTCCATACTAGCATGCCGCACTGTGTACGTCCATCAAAAGAGTTCGAAACTTATCGACAAACTCCGTACTTCTTCGACATTTATTTTACTTCTACAAGCTCGATCTTAAAGTTCAGCTCTTTGCCAGCCATCTCGTGGTTGGCATCAAAAGTAATGGTCTTTTCATCCTTAGCAGTTACTTTGACCGGGAAAGGCTGTCCATACTGATTGGACAAATACACCTGCTGTCCCACTGTCAGGTCTTCTGCGCCCGGAAGCTGTTCAATTTCAAGAGTAAAGATCGCATCCGGATTTGGCTGTCCATAAGCCTCTTCCGGTATCAGATGGATTTCTTTGATTTCTCCGACTTTCATATCTGCAACAGCGGCATCAAAACCTTTGATCATCTGTCCTGCTCCGCAGACAAACTCCAACGGCTGTCCACGATCATAGGAAGAATCAAACTGTGTGCCATCGTTGAATGTTCCTTTGTAATGTGTACGGCAGGTCTTTCCTACATTCGGTCCGGAAAATGCCGGTTTATGTGAACCACAGCCGCCACAGCTGCTTCCACAGGACTCCCCTTCCTCATGGTTTCCACAGGAATGTCCTTCTTCATGATGATGATGGTCACAGGTAGTTCCTGCAGATACCAGTTCACCTTTAAGGTAAGCTTCTACTACTTCATCTGTATCTCCCTGAGCTCCGGAGCATAACTGAATGCCAGCCTCCGCAAGTGCGGTCTGTGCACCTCCGCCGATGCCACCACAGATCAGCACATCAATTCCCTGCTCAGCCAGAAGTCCTGCCAGTGCACCATGTCCTGTTCCATTTGAACCGATCACTTCACTGGAAACAACCTTGTTATCTTCTACTTCATAGACTTTGAAATTCTCAGTTTTTCCAAAGTGCTGAAATACGTTTCCATTATCATAAGTTACTGCAATTTTCATGTAAAAACCCTCCAATTCATACTTTATCTGTCTGATTAGTATAGCTTGTTGGTCAGATAAAAGCAACCACTATGTAATTTCATAGTCAACTCTTAATTATTTTAGTTATTGTTCTCTCCGTTCACAGTAACTTATTTTACTGAAATAGTATCCTTATACTCTGGATAGCTATTTGTCAGAAGCTTCGCATATTTTGTATACGCATCCTGCAAGGTACTGCATGATGTGGCATTATTTATCATTGTCGTCATCACCGTAATATCCCTTGATACAGAATCTGCAATTGCTATGTATTCTTTATTATCTTTCTTTCGTATCGCAGTCGTTGACTCAGAAACATAGAACTTACCATCAGCACCACAGACAATGACAGGAATTACTTTGTTCGTACCAACCTCATTTGTGTCCACAGATGTCCAGACAAACCAGCGCTTCGATTTCTCAGACTCCTTCGGACTTCCATAATACGCCCATGTCCCCTTCCTGAGCAGACTGTCTCCTGTCAATTGCTTCTCAACCAAAGGAACCATACTCGAATTTGGACACTTCGAATCAATTTCAAAAATGTTATTCACGCCTTTCAACGCCCCACTATTCCACAGTATATTTTCAAAATTCTCATTACTTTCAGGCCAATACGAATTTACATTGCTTCCATTTCCCTTTTTCCATTCAAACAAGATACCTGTGTCCTGTCTCATAGAAACTTCGCATATTCCCCCTGGAACAGGATATCCTATCCAGTTAGCCGTATCCGGATCATCATTGGAATGAGAGATTCCGGCAATTGTCACCGTATCTGAAGACTGCCATTTGGCTATTTTCTGCTTCAGATGAACGATTTCCTTTACGTCTTCATTTCCCTCTATTCCCGTTTCCATCACCACTTTGTCATACGCCGCCCTGACATTTGCAAGATCAGTTGATTCCCTGCTTCTTTCTATATATTTGGTATAAATCGGTGCAAGAACACCTATAAGAATTGCAAGGATTGCAATGATGATCACAAGTTCCACAAGTGTAAAACCTTTGTTTCTGTTTTTCATATATTTTCCCTTACATTGTATAGTTTTATGTCTCTATATCATATTTTATCTGATCGTGATTTGCAAGCTATTCCCCAATTTTATCGACACCTTAACCAGGTAACTGGCAGAAGTTTTTCAATTTTCCTTGCCCGTTTTAATAAAACATGCAATAATTATTTTGTTTTTTATACACATGACTGAATTTTATAAAATATAAATACGAGGAACAAATCAAGATGAAAACATACGAAGAATTACTTTCTGATATTGAAGACGATATGGAGCTTATGGGGGCATTGCACATTGTTTATGCCATGGAAGAAAACGGTGTTCTCACCGGTTATGATTATCTCCCGGAAGAGCCTTATACAATCTCTGTGACCTTAAAAGACCTTCAGGAAAAAATTCATCAGCAAATGCTCTATGACAAAGCATCTGCATATACTTCTGATTCTGATAAAAACGCCCCAAAACTGGCAGTAATTTTCCCGGGAATCGGCTATACCGCTGACAAACCACTCCTGTATTATGCAAGCCGTCTTGCCAGACATTATGGGTATCAGATTCTCGCTGTATCTTATGGAACCCTCCCTGAGAATGTCAAGGGAGATCACGCAAAAATGAAGCAGGCTTTTGAGCTTGCTTATGAACAAACAGAACAGGCTCTGCAGGATATCGACTGGAATTCCTATGGCAGCATTCTCTTTATTTCCAAAAGCATCGGTACAGTTATCGCTTCCGCTTATGCTTCCAGACATAATATAAAAGGAAAAAGCATCCTGTTCACACCTCTGACTGACACTTTTTCCTTTGCTCGTCCCGGCAGCATTGCATTTCACGGTACTGCAGATCCATGGGCAGAAACAGACTCTATCCGTACACTGGCTGAACAAAAAGAAGTCCCTCTTTTTCTTACGCCAAATGCCAATCACTCTCTGGAGACCGGCGATGTACAGGCAGATCTTTCGATTATAAAAGCCACAATGGAGCATGTTAACCGTTTTATTGCAACTCCGTAGATTATTTCGTATATTCCTGAATCAGGGCAAGAAGGAGCTCCACACTCTTCTCCATTCCTTCCACACTGATATGCTCATATGGTCCATGAAAAGCATGTCCACCTGTTCCAAGATTTGGACACGGCAGTCCTTTGAAGCTTAACTGGCATCCATCGGTTCCTCCACGAATTGGAAGGATCAATGGTGCCACACCTGCTGTCTCACATGCCTTTTTCGCATGGTCAATCAGATGCATGTGCTCTTCTACAATTTCTTTCATATTGAGGTACTGGTCAGTAATCTTAAGCGTTACCGTCCCTTCGCCCCACTTTGCATTTAAATTCTTTTCAATCAGACGGAGTGTCTTCTTTCTCTCTTCGAATCCGTTTTTATCATGGTCTCTGATAATATAGTTCAGTTTTGCCTCTCCGACTTCGCCCTGCATACTGATCAGATGATAAAATCCCTCATAATCTTCCGTTCCTCGTGGTGTCTCCATAGCCGGCAGGCAGTTATTGATTTCCATCGCAACCAGGCTGGCATTGATCATCGTGTCTTTTCCTTCACCCGGATGAACAGTAAATCCCCTGATTTCAAATTCTGCTTTGCAGGCATTAAAATTCTCGTACTGAATCTCCCCTTCACTGTCACCATCCAGAGTATAAGCATACTCTGCGCCAAACTGATCCAGATTGAAATGTTCCGCTCCCATTCCAATTTCCTCATCCGGAGTAAATGCTACACAAATCGTGCCATGCGGCCGATTTTCTGTCTGGATTCTTTCAATCATAGTCAGAATCTCTGCAATTCCTGCTTTGTCATCTGCTCCCAGAATCGTTGTTCCATCCGAAGTGAGCAGTGTACGTCCTTTTAGCCCTGTCAGATGTGGAAATTCCTTCGGACTCAATACCAGCCCACTTGTGCCAAGTGCCAGATCCCCGCCATCATAATTTTCGGTAACCATCGGTCGAATCTCATGATCACAAAAATCAGAAACTGTATCCATATGTGCGATAAATCCAAGTGCCGGAATCTCTTTTTTTCCTTCCGTCGCCGGAAGTTTTCCATACAGATAACACTTATCATCAAGGACTACCTCTGTCAGGCCAAGTTCCTTCATTTCTTTTTCCAGCTTCCTCGCCAGATCAAACTGACACACAGAAGACGGAACTGTCTCACTCTCTTCATCACTCGGCGTACGCACTGTCACATAGTTGATCAGTCTTTCCCATGCTTTCATAATATCTGCTCCTTTGTTTCTATTTAGTTCTCTGTCTGATGTATATCTCCGGATTGTCTTATTCTTTTAAAACAAAAGCTGGAGTCCCATCGCTATAACCCACATATAGGCGCATGTCTTTGGAATCATCAACAATCCAACCTTCGGTTTTGTTTTGCTGAATAACGTTACCGGAAGATAACAACCAAATGAAATAATAATTGCTGCAACCATCCTTGTCATATGATATCCATTTGCATTTGCAGAAATCGCATACAGAATAATGACTCCGATCCCTGTCACTGCAAAGACTGTATTTCTGATGATCGACAATTTCATGTTTCCTTCATCTGTGCACCAGTTATTCTGCGGGAACAGACATATCACAATTCTGACAACCGCCGATATCCAGACGATGGCCTCAATTGCTACCGGTAACGTAAATTCCGGGAATGTAAACTTCCAGATATACATCAGAATAATATAAAACACCGTCATTGTAATCGACGATACCTGTAATCCTATACCAAGCTGTCTTTTTATCTTATCGCTGGTTCCGCGCATTGCTCTGATAATTCTTGGCACCAGATGGAAAGCATCTCCTCCACAAAGCGTCAATGTCAGAATTCCATAAAGTACAAATAATGTGTTTCCTTTTGCATATACAAAAAACAAAATTGCGGCTACCAGATCAAAAGTCAGATACGCTGCATCAAATATTGCTTCCACCATGTCCGGAATCTGTGGTTTATACGTATTCTCTTTCATTCTTAATTCTGCTCCTCTTCTATCAATTGATTATATAAAAAATAATTTCTTGTAAACATAACGCCCGCTATCATCCACACGATTCCGGCAATTAACAGCAAGCTTTTTTTCTTTACACAAAACTTAGCTTTTATTTGCGTTCTCCTTATGTTCTTTCAAACATTTTTCTGCATTACTGCAGATTTTATTAAATACATTGATGCACATATGTATTTCTTCTTCTGTCAACCCGTTTAAAACATTTTGGGCAAATTGCTTCTGCATATTTAATCCTGCCTCCACAATTATCTCTGCCTTATCCAATAAAACAATCTCAATATGCTTTTTATTATCTTTACTTTGTATTCTTCTGATCAGTCCGTTGTTTTCCAGACTTTTCAGAGAAGTGGATACATGTGATTTGGTCGATTTCCTGACCTTTACGATTTCTGCGGCGGTATTGAGCTGCGGATTGTTGTGCAGGAACATAAGTATATCGTATTCCATCTGCGTTAATCCGTACCGGTCACATATCCCGCTCGAAAGCAATTCATAATAGTTTGTAATTGTCTTGTGCTGATCCCAGAAATACATCGTTTCCTCCTTTATCGTTCTTTTTAGAACGATTATAAGGTAATTGTTGTGCTATGTCAATTATTATCTCAATCTTTCTCTACATCTTTACGTTCATATCCTATACGCCGCACCTCCCTTTTTGCAGAAAAGCAGCTAACCTATTTTTCATAGACTAACTGCTCGTGTTTTTGTTCCATATTCAGTTTTATTCTACAAATCCGACAGTGAAATTCGGTCGTATGCGCTATCATATATGTTGCCTATCAGGATTTCAAGTTCTCATTGAAAATTATAGCCCATAGAAGCACCCACTTTAAAATCTGAGATTTAAGTGGTGGGAGCATTTTACAAAGTATACCGGGCTGACTCCAAAGCAGTTTCGTTAAAATTTCAAATTTTTATAGCTTCTAATCAGCAGAGGAAGTTCAGCCACAAGCATACCAATCCATCCGGCCAGATATGAATATGGCAATGCTTCTATCTGTAATGAAAACAGGAATACAAGTATGGCAGCTACAGCTACACGCACTCCCATGTTAACAAAACTACTTATAAGAGTGATTTTAAGATCACCTATTCCTCTGAAATACCCCTGAATACCATTTGTAGCAGCAGGTAACAGATACATTACAGAGATTAATCTAAGATATGTAACGCCATGTCTTATTACATCAGGATCATTTGTAAACAGTCTCATAAGCGGATTGGCCAGCAAAAAGCATACCAGAAATATGATGACTCCATATATGAACTCAATTTTTAATCCGCTTTTGAATGCTTCTTTAAGTCTGTCTTTTTTACCGGCCCCTTTGCTCTGAGCCATGAGTGCCGTCATTGCATGTCCTATATTTTGCTCAGGTGTATATGCAAAATCATCAATTCTGTTAACAACCGCAAATGCAGCTGCAATAGCAACACCCATTGAATTAACAATTGCCTGGATTCCAAGTTTACCTAACTGAACAGTTGCCTGCTGCATGGCAGAAGCCCATCCATAAGATATCGTCTTTCCAAGCAGACTTTTGTCAAATACAAGCCATTTTTTTCCGAGCTGTAATACAGGTACTTTCTTCTGTATATATATGATGCACAAAAGGCATGATAAAGCCTCGCTCAGCACAGTTGCTATAGCACATCCTTCACTTCCCCAATTAAGAAAAAGCACAAAGAACAAGTCACCGATAATATTGATCACTGCACTTGTTATAAGAAAATACAATGGTGACTGACTGTCCCCCAAAGCTCTTAATGTACTTGCAAAACAGTTATACATAAATGTAAAGATGAGTCCTGCAAATATGATCCGCAGATAATTAATCGTCATTGACATTATCGATGGATCGACTCTCATTATATTAAGAATTGGGTGGGCAAATATAATACAGAAAACAGATAATATTGCTGAAAATATAACACCTGATATCATCGTAGTACTTATCTGTCTATGAAGTTTGTCATAATCCCTGGCTCCAAACTGATTTCCCATAAGTATACTTGCACCCAGACATAAGCCATTAAGGAACAATATAAATAATGTTAATATCGGGTTGCATATTCCAACTGCTGCCAAAGCTTCCTTGCCGACGAATCTTCCTACGATAATGCTGTCAACAGCATTATAAGTAAGCTGAAACAAATTACCAAGGACCAGCGGAATTGTAAACCTAACAAGCTGGGGTGTTATTTTTCCTGCTGTAAGATCTTTTTCCATTATTTTGTAAGTGCTTCACGGTACTTATCCACCATTTCCTGATAAGCTTCTTCTGACAGTGTTTTTTCACCCGGATTCATTGCGAAAGTACCGCCCCACTCATATTCATCTTTATACTTTGGTACAAGATGGAAATGAAGATGGTGTCCTGTGTCTCCATATGCTCCGTAATTTACTTTGTCCGGATGGAAAATATCATGCATCGCAGCAGCCACTTTGTTAATATCCTCTATATAAGCACTTCTTTCTTCTGCTGTAAGTTCTGTAATCTCGCTGACATGTTTCTTATGTGCCACGATCACACGTCCAGGATGGCTCTGCTCTTTAAATAAATAAACTTTTGAGCTCTCCAGTTCGCAGATTTTGATTCCAAATGCTGCAACAAGTTCTCCTTCCATGCAATATGCACAAGTCTGATCCTTCATTTTAAATACCTGCCTTTCTTTTGATCCAGTGTTGTGAAAATTCGTAACTGTGAGTGTACTGAACAGTTACGAATTTTCTTTATAGTTCACTGTTTTTCACTTTATACAGCATAGTATATCACAATATGTAAGCGCTTACAGCATTTTTTTCTGGATTTTCTCTCCCAAAAACAAAAGACACTCTCCATTGGTTTTCCTACCAAAAGAGAGTGCCTCATTTATTTTCAGAACCTCATATTCAGTAACAATGGTTTTGCATTCACCAGCATATGTAAGACTCTCAACACGTATACTGTTCTAATTCTTTCATCTATAAAGAAATATATCTTGTAATTTTTATAATAGCACTTCCGGATTTCTCGCGCTGCTAATTCTTCATCCTCATCCAATTCATGCTGTTTCGGCATAAATTCAAGTTTGGCAATGGTGTTACGAAAACCCATTGCCAATTCTAATGCTGTTTCAGGTGATTTTTTCTCGAACGCAATATAATCCGTATTATTCATGATATCTTCCTCTGCCAGAGGAAGCATCATAACTTTATACATTTGCATTCCTGTACCTGCTTTCTAATTCTGCAAAAAACTCTTTGTAGTCTCTTCCTTTTCCCTTTTCAATATCATGGTAACTGTCCATTACCATCTTACGGACATCCTTCTGGTTCTCTTCCATTGCATCTATAAAATCTGATTTTTTTACTGTTACTCCCATTGACAATTCCTCCTTTCAGATTATCCTATATTTTATTCACTTCTTATAATTTATATCTTCCTAGCTTATTTCGTTTTCTTTACATCTATTATAATCATACTACCAATACTTATGCAATGAGATTTTTTCGACGAAAAAAGACACTCTCCATTGGTTTTCCTACCAAAAGAGTGTGCCTCGTTTATTTTCAGAACTTCCTAAAATTCCAATTGAATCTGTCTGTCAATCCAGCTTTTCTGAGTCGCCTCGCGAACAATATCACCTGGCATATATCCACCAATTAAAAAAGGAGATGCAGGATTATGCTTTCTCATATTTTCTTTGACTAGAACCGGATTTACATTCGCATAACAATATTTACACAAATGTCCGCAAGTATCATAGGCACCTATATCTGTCCCCAAAAGACATGCACATTCCCCATTTCTCTGATTTTTCTTTCTCTTTGGAACTTCCAGTCTGCTATGGAGGGCTGTCTCAAATGTATGAACGGTCATACATCCGGAGCAGTCTGCACCATATTTTGCAAGATCTTCTCCTTCTGCACAAGGCTTCAGCACCATTCCATACTTTGACGCTATTTTTACAAAAGCTTTTCCTATCATAGCCCTGTCTTCTGCCCGTACTGATTTTGCTTCTGGAAAATTGCGTTCCACCTTTTTATAAATATCTATAAAGCTGATTACACATGTCTTTGTGTATCCTGCAAGAATTTCAGCCATTTGGAATAAAATGCAGGTATATCTGTTCTCATTCCTGTTTGTATTATCATTTTATCGCCCCTCTTTTGTCACTATTTACTCCGTTCACAGCCGCTCTTTATCACAAGTCTACAGCTCTTTCAGAATCTCTCCAATATCTTCATTCATGCAGACAGACTTTTTCCTTATTTCTTCCGGTGAATATGCTTCACCCTGGTTCAGACACACATAAAATGCATGTTGAAATGTGTTTGTCATCTGCCAGAACGGATATTTTATAATACCAGGAGTATTATATCCTACACCAAGTTCAAGGAACACTATTTTCTGCTTTTTATGATCCTGTATAAATTTCTCGTACCGTTCTGCTGCCTGGTGCCATCCGTCATCTTCAACAAATGTCTGATCCGATCTGAGATTCATACTCATCGGCTTACCACAGCGCGGACAATATGGAATCAGCCCCGTCGGAACCGTAAGCTTTAATTCTCCGTCTTCCGGTTTTTGTAGTTCCCCGTCTTTTATCTGAAATCCCTGACTCAGTACCATTTTTTTAATAGTTTCTTCATTGTCATAGGTTTCTTTATGGCAAGGCTCACTACATTGAAACAGACCATAATCTCCCTGTGTATAAAAGATTCTGTTTTTATCAAAGCCGGCCTTCTGGAAACAATGATCCACATTTGTCGTCAGGACAAAATAATCTTTTTCTTTCACCAGCTCATACAGGTTCTGATATACCGGTTTTGGCGCATCCATATATCGGTTGATATAGATATATCTGCACCAGTATCCCCAGTGTTTTTCCAATGTTTTATATGGATAGAAGCCTCCTGAATACATATCAGAAAATCCATATTTCTTTCTGAAATCCGAAAAATATTTATCAAATCTTTCACCGTTGTACACAAAACCGGCTGATGTGGAAAATCCCGCACCAGCCCCTATTACAACAGCATCCGCTTCTTGAATTTTTTCTTTTATCTGTAATATCTTATCTGAGCAACTGTTTGTAGAGTCGTTCATCTTCCTCTTTAAAAACATTAAATATCACCTTTATCTTTGATTTTGTCTTTTCTTTATATTGC
>NZ_CAKRXI010000050.1 GCF_934424005.1 uncultured Blautia sp. | reverse complement strand
TTATACTTCTGAGGAAATAGCAGATTGCCCACGCAATACTCATTCCCGCTGCAATTCCAAATGCAAAGAGAAAAGTATCCCTTCCATATTCCAGTGCCTGTACTGTGTTCCCTTCAACTATACTGTTCATGCAGTAATAAAGTGTACTTCCGGGAATCAACGGAATAACAGAAGTTACAAAAAAGGATGTAGACGTTTCTTTACAGATTCTTGCAAGAATTTCCGCATACACATCTACAATAAAGCCTGCCAGCAATGACGGAAGAAAGACATTTCCCCAAAGTCCTTTTCCGAGAAGAAACACCATCCAGCTTATAAATCCACCAGCTGCTGCCAGAGGCAAATATTTCTTTTTCATATGGAAGAGAATTCCGAAACCAACAGAGCCAAGAGCTCCGGTAATCAGCTGTATCACAATTGTTGTATTCAAAGTCCCAGCCCTCCAAACAGAATGATAGCCCCCATAAATCCAAGTGCCAGTGCCGCTGCAAGAAGTAACGCTGCAATCAGACGGATAATTCCGGAAAGTGTATCACCAATCAGCACATCCCGGATAGCATTTGTTGACATAAGCCCCGGAATCAAAAGCATAATGTCCCCAATCATAATCTTATCCATATGAAGAAACGGACAAAGCAAAACAAGTCCACAAATAACACATCCTGTCAGAAAAGAAGCAGCAAACTGAAACGTCACTTCATTCATACACACTGGTCGAAAATATTGCTGTAATGCCCAGATCAAAACAGCTCCAAGTCCTGCCGCAATGGCATCTGGAATGCTTCCACCATAAAAAAGAGCAAAACTGCAGGCAGCCAGAAGACTTCCAAGAAGTTTCCAGTGCAGCTTTGGTCTGTCTGCATTGATCTTATCAAATTCTTTTCGAAGCTCTGCGGCAGAAACAGGCTGCCTGCAAAAACGACGACTCAAGTCATTTAACTGATCCAGTTTGGTAAAATCATTTCCTCCAGTTTCCCGGACCCGGCGAGTCTGTGTACGCGCTCCGTCTCCCGGAAATTCCATCGTAATGACAATACTGGATGTGATCACAAAAACATTCATATGGGTAGCGCCACAGGCATAGCCCATTCGATTCAGTGTATCCTCCACCCTGAAAATTTCTGCCCCACTATTTAGCAGCGCATCACCCATATCAAGAAAAACATGCAAATAATCTTTGGCTGTCTGCATGAGAAGTACTCCTTTAATCTCCTGAAAATATCTCAAGTATAAATCTTAATCATACACAATACAACTTCTTTCTATCCACGGAACAACCAGCATAGTCAATAAAGGCAGTATACTTACTGACTGTCTCGGATGCGCCTCCCAGAAAATGTAAAAGACAAGCGCACCACACCAGTAGATTGCCAGGATCCAACTGTATTTGTCTGTTTTTTTCTTACGAAATGTGCAACACACGCCAGCCAGGATCAGGACATACAATAATATATTGTAAGCCTGCATATATGCCCTGAACAAACCGGATTTTTTACCAACAAGCCAGTCATAGCAGGTTGTTTTTTCCACTACATTTTTTGTGTATTGAGTATATCCATGTGTACCGATTCCCCATACAATTGCTTCTTTCTTTATGGCAAGCTTCAGATTCCCCAGCACTCCATTCTCACGAAGATGTTCAAGATAGACCTTTTTATTATTTTCCACTTTTTCTTCATGTGTCGGAAAACTGCGTGTAAACCTCATATCTTTTACATTGTACGTTCCATTGCCATGACTTCCCATCATCAGAAAATGCTCAATCGTAATCGCCGAATCATAAGTATCCATGTCTACATGGTAACGATATACTCCACTCCATGCCAACTGAAAAATCAGCAGACCACATACCAGTGGAATCCCCAATGTAAGTAACTTTTTCCAATACTTATTCAGCAAGATCCAGACGCCAACCGCAAGTACTATAAAAATGCTGGTTACACGAATGCAGGTTGCAAACCCGATTAGAAATCCGGCAGCAAGAAAGTGTATCATCTTCCAGTGATTTTTTTTCTTATAACAGCCGTAAATAATAAAACATACAGCAGCCATAACCAGTCCGGCTGATATCGTATCTGTATAATAATAAGATGCGTACACATAAAAAGAAGGATTCGTAAGAAGTAATGCCATATATACCGCGGTTGTTCGAATCGTAGTAACTTTTTTTAAAATAAGGAATGCAGATACATACATAACAAGGATCAACAGCACATTAAACAATCCAGCCGCAATCCGGTAATCCATACCTGTAAATGCTGCCATACGGAATACATAGTAGATTACGATTGCCAGTGGAATATTATTTGTATTATAAGCAAAGTACTTCGATTCGCCAAAACTGATTTTCCCTGTCTCCACCATATCTACACAATAATCATAAATATGATTCAGATCCACTTTCGGAACCAGTCGCATATAAAAAACAATATATATCTGCACAATAACCGCTGCAAATATCCCTGCTATGGTCAGGTAATACAGTGTTCTCTCCGATAATCGCCGGAACAGTGTCAGGCTTCCTGCAAATACTGCTGCATAGCATAGCAACACCAGTATTACTTTTGTTATATTTATATCTTTCATAACAAGAGGCTCAACAAATGACACAAATGATACAAACAATGCAGCTATTATTACAAAACAATATGTTATTTTTTCTATGGATTTTTTCATTCTATTATTCCTCGTTTCCGAATAGCTACAATCTTCTGTGCTCATTTTAGCATAGTATAATTTTATTGTCATCTGTATCATTTACAGAAGAAAAAAGAACGCCAGTTGCCTGACGTTCTTGAATGATCTTTATTATCTTCTTCCGTAGCGCGTTGCCAGTTCCAGCATTTCTTTCTGAAGTTCTGCCGTGAACTGTCCCTCTTTTAATCTCCACTTCCAGTTCTTTCCAAGTGTGGATGGCTGATTCATTCGTGCGGAATTATCGAGTCCCAGATAATCCTGCATCGGCACGATACAGAGATTCGCAACACTCTGCATTACCAGACAGATCAGGTCGTCACACAGTTCCTTACCGGAGTCCTTGAAATTATTCAGATATTTACGCACCTGCCGTCTCTCTGCCGGAGTGATATCCTCCAGCCAGGAAAGCAGTGTTTCATTATCATGTGTTCCCGTATAAACAACGCAGTTTCTTGGATAGTTGTGTGGCAGGTAGTCACTGGCATTTCCGGTATCACGCTCATCAAAGGCAAACTCAATAACCTTCATATTCGGATAGCCACTCTCTTCTACCAGTCTCTTAACACTGTCCGTCATATATCCAAGGTCTTCTGCGATGATCTCCCTGTCACCAAGACTTGCGGAAATAGCACGGAACAGATCGATTCCAGGTCCTTTTTCCCACCATCCGTTTTCTGCTGTCGTATCACCATAAGGAATTGCATAGTATTCATCAAATCCACGAAAATGATCAATCCTTACAACATCATACAGACGGAAACAATTGGCAATTCGTTTGATCCACCATTCATATCCGGAGTTACGATGCACTTCCCAGTTATACAGCGGGTTTCCCCAGAGCTGACCAGTCGCGGAAAATCCATCCGGAGGGCATCCGGCCACCTGTGTCGGGCAATTCTTCTCATCGAGTTTGAAGAGCCATGGGTTTGCCCAGGTATCCGCGCTGTCCATTGCTACATAGATTGGAATATCACCAATGATCTGGATTCCTTTTTCATTGGCATAAGCTTTCAGTTTCATCCACTGCTGGCGGAATTTAAACTGCATATATTCCTGAAATTCAATTTCGAAATACATTTCTTCTCTGTAATAATCCAGTGCATTCTGCCAGCGAAGGCGGATATCCTCTGCCCATTCGCTCCACTGTACGCCTCCAAAACGCTTCTTCACAGCCATAAAGAGTGCATAATCTTTCAACCACCAAGCCTCTTCATCCTGGAATTTACGAAATTCCGGATCCATATAAATATTGCTTCTTTCATATGCTTTTCGAAGAAGAATCATACGGCCTTCGTATAATTTTGCATAGTCAACACTTGACTCATTATCTCCAAAGTCAACACTGTCACATTCTTTTTTAGTGAGAACACCTTCTTTTATCAGTTCTTCCAGGCTGATAAAATATGGATTTCCCGCAAAAGTGGAGAAGGACTGGTATGGAGAATCTCCATAGCTGGTCGGTCCCAGCGGCAGGATCTGCCAGTAGCTCTGGCCTGCTGCTTTCAGAGCATCTACAAATTCATATGCCTTTTTGTCAAAACATCCGATTCCATATTTTGAAGGCAGGCTGCTGACCGGAAGCAGCACACCGCATTTTCTTTTCTTTGCCATTTTCTTTCCTCCCTGTATTTTCTTGTAAACACGGAAAACCAGGCGGTGTTTCACGCCCGGCAGTCCTACTTTGTCCGTTATACTTATTTTGACATAAAAAGGTGAGAATCGTCAATGTTCAGAATTGATTGTTTATGTTAAATTTTGAAGATATTTTCTTAATCCAAATGAAAAACCGGGCGCAGATCCACACATACAGGACTGTTATCCGGATTTGTTTCCATGATATCTGCCATAAAATCCCACCATTTACGGTTAACCTCTGTATCCGCACTCTCACTCCAGCGTTTTTCATCTTCAATCTCTATATATCCAAATAGAGTAAGCGTCTCTTTGTCCAGAAAAATAGAATAGTTCTTGCCGCCATATTCATGTATCATATCTTTCATTTCCGGCCAGAGCAGATTATGACGTCTCTCGTATTCCTGTTCCTGTCCTTCATATAATTTCATTGTAAATGCCTTGATCATATCCATACCTCCCACATTTTTCCATAAAATTCAGGACTGCCGTAGTAGCAGTACAGCAGTCCTATTTCCAAGGGTTATGTAAATTGTAATTAGCGCCTGATTAATAAACATCTTTCCATTCATCGATATTGGATGGATCAAATTTGAACGGAGAACCGAGAATAACTTCTGTACCGCCATCAGATGCCTCTGTAACTTCATACTCACCGAGATCTCCTGCTGTAAATTTATCACCTGCTGCACCTGTAATCTCTTCATTTACAAGAGCGATGGATGTGTATGCACCCAGACGTCCTACATCTTCCGGATTCCACAGGAACATATACGGGCAGGAATGTGCGTCATCATCACCAATGTACTCTGACATTTCAGAAGGAAGTCCGAGACCTGTCAGTTTGCAGGAAGAACCATTATCCTGAAGAACTTTTGCAGCTGCTGCAATACCTACAGTTGTCGGTGCGCAGATAACTTTCAGATCCGGATATGTCTGCAGTAATGCCTGTGTAACATCTGTAGATTTCTGAGGTTCATCATCTCCATATGATACTTCTACAAGCTCCAGTTTGCTGTATTTGTCATCTTTCATAACTTCTTTCATTGCATCGATCCATGCATTCTGATTTGTTGCCTGAGATGTTGCAGATAAAATTGCCCACTGTCCTTCCCCACCAGAAATATCAAGTACGGCATCCATCAGAGCTTCTCCGATTTCTTTTACACCTGCCTGGTTAACAAATGTCATACGGCTTGCCGGATTCACTTTTGCATCAAGACAGGAAACTTTGATACCTTCATTCATAGCATCTTCCAACGCTGCCTGAAGTGCATTCTCATCATTTCCTGCAATACAGATTGCATCAACCTGCTGTGAAATCAGTGACTGAATTACGGAAATCTGTGCATCAGCAGTTGCTGTTTCCGGGTGTTTTATGATTGCTGTGCCACCTTCTGCCTCGATAATTTCCTTAAAGCCCTGTGCTTCTTTCTCATTGTAAGGATTACCTGCTGCTTTTGTAACAATCGCAAATGTTTTTCCTTCTGCTGCACCTGCCGCAAATACAGGTGATACGGTTCCAAGAACCATTGCTCCACAAAGAAGTGCACTGATCACTTTTTTATTCATTTCCTTTTTCCTCCTTTAAAATGAATTTGTGTATTATATACTTAAACACGCTCGTGTAAGTATTCTCTAATAGATTGCATATGGAATATCCATAAGCTCCGCTATTTTCTTAAAAAGTCCTGCATTACGTCCTACAGATAATGCCAGATGATGTGTCGGTGCTTCCGCAAACCACCGATCCATATATTCTGCCGGTTTCTGACTAAATCGAATATGTGTCGATGTATTTCCGTTCAACAAAATCGGAGCATCAATTGCCTCACCTTCACTAATATTGAATTTCAGCCTGCCATCTCCAGTCTGGGTCACCCCAAGGGTTGTAACTGCTCCCGGTCTTACTTTCGCTTCAACAGATATGCCGCTTCCGCGTTTACCATGGTATACACCCATTCCACGTAAGATTGGTTTTCCATTGGAAATTGCAAAGTGAAATGGTCCATCGTGTCCAAGAATCATGGTGTCTCTGTTAAAATCTGCCGCAACTATTTCACAGAAACTTCCACCCGTTCCGCAGATATCTGCAATTTTCATTGCCAGTGCGGTTTTGATATCGCCTTCACCGGCACAGGCAATTCCCTGTGCATTTAATAGTGAAAATCCTACAATAAATCCACTCTGGACTTCTTCCAGATAATCATTTCTTCCATGATAATAATAAGAAACACTGTCCAGATCTCTGTCACGCACCATTTTTTCCTGTGCAATTGCAACCTTTGCTGACCATGTAAGCTGCTCTTCTGTAGGTTTTTTTGCAATCGGATCCGATGGCGAATCTCCTGAAATTTCAAAGAAATCCTGTATCTCTTTCAGTTTGTCGCGCACTTCTGCATCTGTAACCGTTTTGAGATATGCGTCAAGATCGCTCATTTCCAGAACTTCTATATCCATTCCCGTCTGTGCCTGCAGCATCGTGAAATCACTGTACATATCCAGCATTCCACTGTAATACCCTCCTAGAAAGCCAAATCTCGCCCATCTGAGATTTCGTTTTACAGCGGCTGCCCTGCACCATTCCTCAATTTGTTTCCATGCTCTGACTGCTTCCGGTCTTTCACAGGTTACTTCATCTGCCTTTGCAAAATCAGGTGTTTCTGTAAGACCAAGAAGTCCATTTACTGCACGAAATGTAATTCCCGCACGATTAAAGGCATTGGAAATTTCCGGAATGGAACATCCGACACACTGTGCCAGCCAGCGGTCTGTGCCGGTAGTATCATATGCCATTTCCGCAGTTGGCTGCAGATTTAATATAATAACAGGCGCATTGTTGATCTGATGAACAGGAAGTACTGTTGCACTTGCGTAATAGGTTGCCGCATGTGAGAATACAATATCAACATTATTCTTATTGAAAAATTCGCCTGCTTCGCGACCTTTTTCCTCTGTATCTACCATTCCGAAATTGAACACTTCGCCCCATTCGCTGAGTCTTTTCTCAATAAATCTGTTATACCCCATGAGGCAGTCATACAATCCTTCAAACTGTCCCCAATATGTATTTAATCCCGCACTGTAAAGTCCGATGCGTGCTTTTTTCGGTGGTTTGATTTTTGTCAATCCGCTCATTTCGCATACTCCTTTTCAAGAATGCCCTCGGCATTCTTGCTGCGAGATGCACGTCATGCAATGCATGACATATTCTTCTGTGCATCTCTGCAATCCTGCCGGAGGCTATATCAGATGGGAGATTAAATCCCACCACTGATATAATTTTGTTGCTCACCACCTGCTGAGGTGGGAGTCATCTCACATCTGATATAAATATCTTGTTCTCAATTTATCTTGTTTCTTTTTGTTTACATGCTTATTATAAGCTGATATAATCTAAACTACATTAGTTTATATTGGCGCAAAATATCAATATCTTGCTATATGCTTGAAGGAGTTTTTATGCAAAATATATCGACTCATAAATATATGGAAAAGCTGGATCTGACTTGGAGTGATGATTCCATTCGTTTTATTAATACAGCTACGCCCAGAGCGCGTCAGACTTTTTTCTATGTGCAGGAAGCAGGGGATTTCTGTACTTCCTCCCCCTATTTCACTGAAAGAGAAAACCTGAACAGTTTCCTTATCATCTACACACTTCGTGGTAAGGGATTACTGAAATATCACAGCAGTCAGTATTCTCTGCATCCGGGAACCACCGCATACATAAACTGTATGGAACACCATCACTATGAATGTCTGCAAAACCAGAACTGGGAATTTCTGTGGCTTCATTTTAATGGTCCCTCAGCACTCGGCTATTATGAAGAATTTATGCGGAGTAATTTTCATATTCTGGATTCTCTTGATCCTTTTTTTATGGAAAGTACCATGCGCAGAATTCTTTCTATTACACAGCGAAAAGATATTCTTTCAGAAATACTCTCGTCATGTCTGATCATTGATATACTGACGCGTATTCTGATTGAAAATGACACTGAAAATCTCAGTCTGGGATTTATGCCTACATACTTGAAAACAGTTTTAAAGGCAATCGACCAGCATTTTCAGGAGCCCTTATCCCTTGAGTCGCTCGCCATCGCAGCAGGTGTCAGCAAATATCACCTTGCCCGCGAATTCAAAAAATACATCGGTATGCCACCTAATGAATATCTGATCGTCACCCGGCTGAATCACTCCAAAACACTTTTAAAATATGAAGACTTAACGATCGAAGAAATTGCATATTCCTGTGGGTTTCATCAGGTAAGTCATTACATTAATCTCTTCAAAAAACACGAAGGATGTACTCCCTTAAAATTCCGCAAGGAATGGCATAGTAACGAAGCAGTCAAACCAGCCGATGCACAGTAAAAAGTCCCCAGACACCATCAATATGTATCCAGGGAACTTTTCTTTTTACCAGAACTAATTGCACTATTTAAAACAATTTTTGACAACCGTGAAATACCATAATAAAAAAACAACCTCCCGGATATACTAATCTTCAGAACTTTCTGTAAACCCTGAATCTGTATACCATGGAGGTTATTTATGTCAAAAAATTCTTCAGCCAAACCAAAAGATCCTACGAACCAGGAAATCATTGATTCCTGTGATTTTCTCTCAAATGCCGCATCTACCCAGGACTGTACCGGATTGATTCCATCCGGGCCGGTGAACGAGGATGAACTGGAATCCTATGAAGCGCTATATCATTATCAGCCACCAAAAATCAAAGATACTAATCCCAAATGATAAATGAACCACAGGAGTTCTCCTCCCATATAAAATAACAGGAGAAAAGGCTATACACCTTTTCTCCTTTGCTTTTCGTATAGGCTATATTACCAATACATTTTCATATATTTCTCCGCTTCTTCATCGGATAAAGAAAATTCTTCGATAATATTCTTGATTGTCTCTTCCCTGCTTAATTTGAACTTCTTACAGGTTTTAATTGTACCTTCAAGCTTTCCTTCTTCTCTTCCACGCACAACGCCATCATCAAATATCATCTGACCGATTCTCGTCATCGCAACTGCCTCCTTTACTGCTTCCAAATCTTTTCCTTCCAGAAATTTATCTGCTAATGTATAAAGCATTGCCATTGTTTTTTCTGCAGTCATGCTTTTTTCTGTTTTACTTAGTTTCAGTGATTCTAAAATAATATTTTTACGTTTTTTCTTACTGCTCATCAGGGGCGTCAGCGCAATCTGTGCAAAGTACACTCTCTGTCTTTGGTTTATTTATATGTTATCTATAAGAACTTATTTTTTTAATTTCATCTTTTGTAATATGTAATTCTGGTTTCCCCTTCGAACTTATTGTACTATAACAATAGAAAAAAGCAAGCCATCACTCTTTTGTTGATACAGAAAGAAATACCGTGCCTACAACAAGTACAAAGCCAATCAGTTCAACCACGGTAAATCTTGTTCCCAGAACCAATGCGGAAAGAATCGTTGCCGATGCAGGTTCCAGGCAGCCAAGCAATGTAGATTTCACCGGACCTATATATTTCACACTCTCGAGGAATACAGAAAAGCCAACTGCTGTGCCTATAATGACGATAACTGCAATAATGATCCAGGCTGGAAAATCCAGATTTGTCGGGAAGATCCACGCCCTGGTCACTACAAAGAGAACCATTCCTCCAATCAGCATCCCCCATCCTGTAATCGTAAGATTTCCCCAGGATGCAATGATCGGACGGGACAACAGTGTATAAACAACCACTCCAACGGCGGCCAGGATTCCAAAGGTCAGTCCTTTCGCCGAAATATCGATGCTCATTGGATTTCCCTTAGTTGCGATCAAATATGTACCGGAAATAGCCAGAATAATTGCCGCTATTTGTATCTTGCTCATCCGTTTCTTATTCCAGACTGACATAACAATCGCCATTAAGACCACGTTCAGACTTTGCAGAACAGTGGCTGTAGCAGAATTTGAATATTTGATTGCGGCAAGGAACGTATACTGACACAGAAGAAGACCTGCAAGGCCAAAAGCAATCAACCATACTACATCTTTTCGCTCTTTCCAGATTTTAAAGACCCGCATATGTTCTCTCTGTAATGCCAGCATAAGAAGAAGGATTCCCGAAAGCAGCATCCGCACCGCCGTCAGCCAGTCAGCACTGACCTCATATTTCATAAAAAGGTATTGGCTGCAGACACCGGATATTCCCCAGCTGACGCCTCCCAGAATTGCCAGCATATATCCTCTGATCGTATTGTTTTTTTTCATTGAAGTCACCTCTGTTTGTTGATATAGTAAGTATATTGATATTTATCTAGCATTTATATATCTATATTCGCATGTTTTTATAACAATATTGCTCAACATATTTATATCAAAAAAGCATAGGAGACTATATGAAATCCAAAAACATTCATCTTGATGCAAACAAACAGGAAATCAGCAGTACAATTCCCGGTTTTCCTGTATCCTGCTATTATAACAAATTTACCGTTGATACTTATGACTACATTGACTGGCACTGGCATATGAAGTTTCAACTATGTCTGACAACTCACGGAACAGTCGTCTGGAATACGGAATCCCATAAAACTTTGATTCCTGCCGGAGAAGGAATTTTCATTAATTCAGAACAGGTTCATATGGCAAAACCTCTTGGAAAAGAAGCTGCTTTTTTCTGTATCGATATTTCTCCTGATTTTCTTTGCCCGGAAAAAGAAAATCCTCTTTATCAAAAAAATGTTCGACCCATATTAGAAGAATCCGGTCTCGATCAGAAAAAAATAACCCGCCAGACTTCACAGGGCATTGAGATTCTTTCTCTGCTCTCTCAAATGGCTTCTGCATTTGAGTTGAAATCTGACGGATATGAATTTGATCTGTTAAGCGGTATCTTTAAGCTGTGGAAAAATCTTCGAATTTATCTTGATACAGATATCAGGAACATCCTCAGCACAGAAGACAACCGCTTCAAAAAAATGCTCCTGTATCTGCAGCAAAATTATGCCACTGATTTCTGTCTCGACGCTATGGCCAGTCATATCGGATTGAGCCGCAGCGAATGCTGTCGCTATTTTAAAAGAAAATCTGGACAGACTATTTCCGATTATCTGCGTCAGTATCGCATCCACAAAAGTCTGGAACTGCTTACAGAATCAGACATCTCCATTTCACAGATTGCACAGTGCTGTGGATTCTCGAACCAAAGCTATTATACGAAAGAATTCCGCAGAGTAACCGGAACAACTCCGAAACAGTATCGGTTAAAAAAGAGATGAACCATGGTTCCGGTGAATTCACTGTATTTACAATATTCATCAGAGAATCTTGTAGTGTCGAAGATTCGGCCAATTTTCTCATAAGATCGATAAATGAGAGCGAATTGGAATCCCATTTGAATTTATCAATGTTTCACAGAATGATACTCGCCCGGATTGCATCCAAATCGTTTACGAAATGCACTGGCAAAACGGCTTGGATTGCTGAATCCCACCATTTCTGTAATCTGTGTCATAGAATACTGTCCACTCTGCACCAGTGAAAAGCTTTTGTTGGCACGGTATTCTTCCAGATATCCGGTGATAGTTTTGCCTGTCATTTTTTTGAAAAGGCGGCAGCAGACTTCTCTTGACAGATGTACCTGATCTGCCAGGTCCTGAAGAGAAATTACTTCTGTAAAATGCATATTAAGATAATTCAGCATTTTTTCCAGACGTTCCAGTTCCTGCAGATTTGCCGGGACGAATTTCGTCAATTCCTGTCTGTGTCCATAAAGGATCACGGCAAATGCTTCACACAGAAGTCCCTTAATCTTTAATTCATAGCAGAATCGTTTCCGGTCAAAAGCTTCTTCTACCTGGTTTAATTTCTGCAGAATTTCTTTTCCATTTTCATCAAATCCAGTCAAATGAATACAGGGTATCGCTGAATTTTGCAGAAATGGTTGAAAACATTTTCGCTCAACATCACTTCCAAAATCGCCATACAGAAAGTCCGGTCTTACAAGTATCGTACTGTAACGTACATGTTCATTTCCAGGTGAACTGCAGCTGTGCGGTACATTTCGATTCAGTAAAAATCCCTCTCCCGTTCTGACCCTGTAGCTTTTCTGGTATACCTGAAAGACGGCCTCTCCTTCCCTTATAAGGTTGATTTCGAGATCATTATGCCAGTGAATCGGCACATTTTTGCCCTCAAATGACCAGAGATCATCGTGGTTCACTGTCATCGGAAAAGTTTCTGTTCCATGCTTTTCAAGCTCTCTTCTTGCACTGTCTACCAGGATTGTTCTTTTTGCCATCTTACCCTCTCCAGTTTTTATCTGCTTTCATGTCAAAAATGTTCTTTATTATCATAAATAAATTTGCTGATCTGGTCAATATCTGTATCATAAACAGCAATACCCGAATCGCATTTTACTATCCGTTTCTCTATAATTGGGCGTGCAGTAAAAAACACGCAATAATTCTAAGGAGGATGTTCTTATGTCCAGACCGAAATCAAAAGAAATGGATCTCACTGTCGGAAATCCATTCTGGTCACTGTTAAAATTTGCAATTCCGGTTATTCTCGGAAATCTTTTTCAGCTTTTTTATACACTTGCTGACTCTGTGATCGTCGGCAAAACGCTTGGTGCTGATTCCCTTGCGGCAGTCGGTGCCACCAGTATCATTATCTATTTTGTCTTTTGCTTTATCAATGGTTTTACCGGTGGATTCGGTATCTGTCTCGGACAGCGGTGTGGTGCAAAGGATGAAAAAGGCATGCGCAAAAGTGTTGCTGTATCCACACTGCTCAGTATTATTTTTACCATTGTCCTGACTCTGATCTGCTGCCTGCTGGCTCACCAGATTCTCAGATGGATGCAGATTCCGGAGGATATTTCCAGTGAAGCTTATGATTATATGTTTGTTGTTCTTCTTGGAACAGGAGCAACTGTTTTTTACAATATGATCTCCAATATGCTTCGTGCGCTGGGCGACAGTAAAACACCGCTTTATTTTCTGGTGTTTTCCTCTGTCCTGAACATTTTTCTGGACATCCTGTTTATTGTACCATTCCATATGGGTGTTGCTGGTGCTGCCTGGGCTACGATTCTTTCTCAGTTTCTATCTGCCCTGTTCAGTCTGCTCGTCGGCCTGAAAAACTTCCCGGTACTGCATTTACGCCGCGAAGATTTTCATGATATCAGAGGGGCCATCAGCCTGCATCTGAAAACAGGCTTTCCTATGGGATTTCAGATGTCTGTCATGTGCATCGGGCAGCTTGCCATGCAGACAGTTGTGAATTCTCTTGGTACTGCTGCAGTTGCCGGATATACAGCAGCTTCCAAAGCCGATCAGCTTTCGGTACTTGTGAATAATGCTATGATGACTGCAATTTCCAACTATGTTGCCCAGAATTTCGGTGCAGGCAAAAGAGAACGGATCCGTCAGGGTGTACGGGCATGTCTGATTCAGACAGAAACTTTTAATCTGATCATGTGTATTGGTATCCTGCTTCTTCGCCACCCGATCGTGCAGATGTTCCTGTCCGATCCGACAAAGGAAATTTACCATTATTCCGATATGTATCTGACCATCGTTGCACCGTTTTACTTCATCCTCGGTCTTCTTGCCGTTTATCGTACTTCCATCCAGAGTATGCAGAACGGACGTGCACCTTTTGCAGCCTGCATGATAGAACTTGTTATGCGTATTGCTGCTACCGTAGGACTTTCTGGTATGATCGGATACACTTCCGTCTGCATTGCCAGTCCTCTCGCCTGGATCGGAGCCTGCTCCCTGCTGATCCCGGTTTACTACAAAATGATGCGCAGAATTTAACTTATTATTTTTCAGCTGCCTCCTGGGCATATTTTGTTGTTACAAGATTCTCATAGGATACACGTTCACTCAGTTCACCAGAATCTTCCAGAATGTCTTCCAGAAGTTCGAAGCTTTCTTTTTCAAAAATAAGATTAGATTTCCAGGTGTCCTGGTCATAGTAACGTTTTACAATGGCCGTGACTGTATCGAGGTCAGTTTCTGCAAACTGCGGAGCAATGACTTTTGCAATCTCTTCCGGCGTATGACTCTGGATGTATTCCATTCCTTTCTGAAGGGCATTTGTGAATTTCTGGATAATTTCAGGGTTCTTCTCCATGTAACTGGTCTTTGCACTGTAGGAAGTATATGGAACATATCCGGAATCTACGCCAAGTGAAGCAACAACATATCCGGCTCCTTCTTTTTCCAGAGCAGTCGCAGACGGTTCAAACTCTACCGTAAAATCTGCGGAAACATCGCCTGTAAAAGCAGCCGCTGTAGAGCCAAAATCAATGCTCTGATCAATCGTCAGATCCTTCTGTGGATCCAGTCCGTTTTTGCGGAGAATATATTCAAAAACCATTTCCGGCATGCCACCTGTCGTCACTAATACCATGTAAATAATCATCTGATAGCTGTTTTGCAGTGATTTCTGCTGATATGTCTGGCAGATAGTCTCTGGCAAGCTGTTCTATGGTTTCTTT
The DNA here is from genome assembly GCF_934424005.1 of uncultured Blautia sp. Taxonomy (GTDB): domain Bacteria; phylum Bacillota; class Clostridia; order Lachnospirales; family Lachnospiraceae; genus Blautia_A. The sequence continues at coordinate 1,014 of NZ_CAKRXI010000050.1, read as the reverse complement.
TGACTTTACAATATTGTATGGCTTCAATGGATTATCTGTGGATTCAAGAATTCCAAGTCCTTTCATCAGCTCAATATATGGAAGTATACTCTGCTTTGTTTTTTTGAATCCAAGGTCAGTGATGTGTTCCGACAGATATTTGGCAGAAGTAAACCCACGTTCATCCTCAGCAATCAGTTTTATCACAATCGCAATAATGGTATTTTCTCTGCGGTTCATTTCATCAGCAGGACTGTAACTGATCAGATTTGATAATCCATATTTTAATGTGATTTCCGGCATACCATCCTCATCTACAACGATTTTTTCAATCAGAAGTTCAATATCTCTTCGGTCAAGACTTCCTCCTGCAATGATTTTATCTACCACCTCAAGAGCATTTTTCAGTTTATCCTTTACATCAGGCGTTTCTATGGCAGTTTCATTCAGTTCCTTTATCTGTATTTCCAGGCCATGAATCTGAGCAAACAAATCTTTTTGCATAGAATCATAAGTCTCATTGATTAAATCTTCATTTCCTGCAGCAACCGCCAGATCTTTTACTTTTTGGGTAAGCAGAACTTTCAGTTGACTCTTTCGCTCATTGATGGCTGTGTGCAGCTCCTGCCGTTTTTCCTCTATTGTTTTCTTTTCTGCTTCAAAATTCTTTAAATCATAGGTGGAAATAACCTCACAGAGAGCATTTCGGCACATTTTGATATAGGTTAGAACATCTTCCATCAGGTCATCTTCTTCAATTAAATGTGCCTTGGAGCAATAACGTCTGCCCTTGGTATTATAAATGGTGCAGATGTAATATTTCCGTTCTCTGCTGGAAGTCTGGCGTTTAATTGGCGTAAGACGGCTTCCGCAATCCTTACAGAACAGACAACTACCAAAAGGATTCGGAATCTCTGAACCTAACCATTGCCCCCTGCTTCCCCGATAATTGGTACGATTACGTTTTTCTTTTAATTCCTGTACCAGAGCAAAGGTAGCCTTATCAATAATTGCCGGGTGATGATTCTCAAAAAT
>NZ_CAKRXI010000049.1 GCF_934424005.1 uncultured Blautia sp. | reverse complement strand
TGAAACCGCCGTGTACCGAACGGTACGCACGGTGGTGTGAGAGGACGGCGGTTAGTCACCGCCTCCTACTCGATTTAAGAATTCGCTTTTTTATTAAGACTCAGCTCTTTTATAGAGTTTTTGAAGAAACTTCGAATACTGTCCTTGACGATTTTGCGGTCATCCTGCAGCATGGCCGTTAATATTTTGCATCTGTAATATACCGCACTCACTCTGGAAGAGTTGAGAGAAAGAATATTCAAAGATGCTTCCATTCGCAAGGTAATGACAGTCTGCATCAGTTTGCACAGAATATTATTTCCACAAAAATTACCGATATTCAGATCAATATCAGCCAGGGTTGCCTCCATTTCCTGGGAACTGATTGTTTCAGTATTGATATTCAGGAGAGTATCACGCGCCTGTGCAATATAATTGCGGGCTTCGTCTGTCATATGGTCAAAACATTCCAGATATACTTCGGTTTCGACTAGCTTTCTGACAGCGTATATATTTCCGTATTCATGAAGGTTCTGATGGTACATCCACAATACTGTATTGGCAGGAATTGCTTTCTGGGAATCTGCGACATAACTGCCTCCACCAGGGCGTATGTCGATCATTCCGATCAAAGAAAGAGATCTGATTGCCTCACGGACACAGCTTCGGGTGACCTGATATTTCTCTGCAAGTTCTCTTTCTGTAAGAAGTTTATCACCGGGTTTTAATTCCCCAGAAAGAATCGTTTCAGCAATTTCCTGAATTACGATTTCTGTCGAAGTGAGTTTTTTATCGTTATTTGATGTCATGGTAGATTGTCTCTTTTCTGAATTTCGAATTTCATTGAATCTACCATACATTGTAACATCAAAGAAGAGTGACATCAAATAATTTCTGATCCAGGATATTGTCGATTTTTTTCTTGGATTCCGCGGTTAATGGAAGAAGAGGGCGACGGACTTCACCAGCCTGGATTCCATAACGGGAAGACAGAATGTATTTAATTGCTGCCGGTAATCCGACATCGAGTAAAACATTCAAGACAGAAGTGGTATCCTGAACCATTCTGTATACTTTGGAGGACTGAGGGCTGTTGTACACTTCGATAATTTTTCTGTATTGTGGAAGCATAAAGTTAAAAGTACTGCCGATAAAACCGTTACAATGGTATCCCATCATTGGGATGACGCGGCTTTCAAAACCACCGAAAATTGTAATATCAGGATTCAGAGATTTAATCTTGTTGACCCTGTAAGACTGAAGATTCGTGTGCTTGATCGCAGAAATCACTCCTGATTTCAGAAGGCTCTGAATATCCGGATCATCTGTATTGAGATCAATATGTGTACTGGAAGGGATATCATAATACAGCACGGAATCATTGATCGCAGATGCCAGGTCATAATAATAGTGTGCAACTTCTTTTCTGGATAGACTGAAATAGAACGGTGGTGTCGAAGCAATATGATGAATACCGGCAGATTTAGCAGCGAGTGCCATTTCGATAGCCTCATCGGTAGAAAGGGCACCAACATGGGCGTAGAGATCTAGCGGACGTTCGGCAGAGGCGGCAAAACGTGCTGCTCCTTCAAACATATGGATGCGTTCGCTGTCTTTTAATAAAAAGCATTCACCAACACTTCCGCCAATAAAAATGCCGTCTGCCCCTTCTTTGACTAATTTATTCCATAAATGAATCATTTCTGTATCGTTTATCTGGTTATTGCCGTCAAAAATAGATAAAGAGGCGGCAATCAGTTTTGTTTTTTCCATTTCTTCTATAATCCCCTTTCTTTTTTGTGAAACTGGTAGAACCAATTTGCGTTTCTTGCAAGAAATAGAAACTGGTACTACCAATATACAATTATTTTTTTGATTATAATATAAAGTAAAAGTGACAATCAATGGTAAAAATACACAATAAAACGAAAGTAAAATAGGCGAAAATGCGCATATTGACAAAATGGGCCTGTTTATGTATATTTAAATTGGTACTACCAAATAAGAGAAAAAAGCAAAAATATTCAGAATTGTCGGTATTGGTACAACCAAAACAAAAATATTGGTACTATCGTTTATAACACAATGGAAGGACGGAGCTATATATGAAAAGAATGAAAGGCATTACATGGGCTCACAGTCGTGGATTTACATCTATTGTAGCAGTATCTCAACGATATTCGGAACTGCACCCGGAGGTAGACATTGTATGGGAGAAAAGGTCATTACAGGAATTTGCAGATGCACCGGTTGAAAAGCTGGCAGAAGCCTATGATCTTCTGATTATAGATCATCCTTGGGCTGGATTTGCGGCAAAGCATAAGATCCTGCTTCCTCTTCAGGATTATCTCAGTGAAAAATATCTGAAAGATCAGGCAGAAAATTCTGTGGGAGCTTCACATCGCAGTTACAATTTTGACGGTTATCAGAGTGCACTTGCAATTGATGCGGCAACACCGATTGCTGTATACAGACCGGATTTCTTTAAAGATAAAAAAGTACCGGAGACATTTGACGATGTTCTGGATCTGGCGAAACAGGGAGTGGTTGCATATGCGGGGATTCCGATTAACCTTCTGATGGATTTCTACATGTTTGCTGATAATATGGCTGAGAAATTTTTTACAGATGACTGCATGATTGATGAAGAAAGCGGATGCAGAGTGCTAGATAAAATGAGCGAACTTGCTTCTTATTGTCCGAAGGAAATGTTTGAATGGGATCCGATTTCTGTTCATGAAGCAATGTCGTCCGAGGATCGGATTTACTACTGTCCTTTCACATATGGTTATACCAATTATTCTAGAAGAGGTTATGCGAAACATCTTCTTAAAGCAGATGATGTTGTGAGCCTCAATGGAACACCACTTCATACAGTACTTGGAGGAACCGGACTTGCTGTTTCTTCCAGAACGAAATATATGGATGAAGCAGTTGATTTTGCAGCATATGCGGCATCACCGGAGGTTCAGAAGACTCTATTCTTTGACAATGGTGGACAGCCGGGGCATCGTGTGGCATGGACAGATGAAGAAAATAACAGAAGATGCATGGGTTTTTTCAAAGATACACTTTATACGTTAGATCATTCTTACTTGCGTCCGCGATACAGTGGATATCTTGATTTTCAGGATCATGCAGGTTATTTCGTAAGAGACTATGTGATGAACGGTGGAGATCCTAAAGAAACGATCCGTAAGATGAATGAACTTTACCTCAGATCAAAGGGGGAGAAAAGTTGAAATTATTAGATGGAATACTTGTACTTGACTTTAGCCAGTATCTGGCAGGACCATCCTGCGCGATGCGTCTGGCAGATATGGGGGCAAGAGTAATTAAAGTAGAAAGACCGGGAACCGGCGACAGTGGAAGAAAGATGACACTTGAAAATCTGACCATTGGGAAAGACAGTATGAACTTCCTGGCAATCAACCGTGGCAAAGAAAGCTTCTGTGCCAATATGAAAGATCTGGAAGATCTGAAGATCTTGAAGGCACTCATCAAGAAGGCAGATGTCATGATCGAGAACTTTAGACCCGGAGTTATGAAAAAAAATGGTTTGGATTATGAAAGCGTAAGTCAGTGGAATCCCGGAATCGTATATGCAACGGTTACTGGATATGGCAAAGAAGGCCCGTGGAAAACAAAACCGGGGCAGGATCTTTTGATTCAGTCGATGTCAGGACTTGCATGGTTGAATGGAAACGGAGGAGAACCGCCGGCACCGTTTGGATTGTCTGTTGTAGATTCCTACGCAGGAGTACATATGGCAGAAGGAATCCTTGCAGCATTAGTAAGAAGAAATAAAACAAAACGTGGCGGACTTGTAGAAGTAACACTTATGGAATCCGCATTAGATATGCAGTTTGAAGGAATCAGCACATATTTAAGCAATGGACATCATCTTCCTGTTCGGGCTTCCTATAATAACGGTCATCCGCTTCTGGGAGCACCATACGGAATCTATGAGACAGAGGGTGGCTATATTGCACTGGCAATGGGATCGCTGGAACAGCTTGGAAGACTTCTCGATATTAAAAAACTTTCGGAATATGATCTGGATAAAGATGCTTTTGCAAAGAGAGATGAAATCAAGCTGATCATTGCTGACAAACTGAAAACAGGAACAACCGCACACTGGTTGGAAATTCTCGGAAAAGAAGATTACTGGTGTTCAGATGTTTATACATGGGAAAAAATGCTTGAATCAGATGGATTTAAAGCACTTGATTTTCTGCAGACATTCGATTTTCCGAATAATGAATCAATGACAACTACTACATGCCCGATATCAGTCAATGGCGAGAAACTGGGAAGTTCTCTGAGGGGTCCTCTTCTTGGAGAACATACAGAAAAGATTATTGAAGAACTGAAACTCAGAGAGGAGGCGGCAGATTGAAACCGTTAGAAGGAATTACAGTACTTGATTTCAGCCAGTTTTTATCCGGTCCGTCTGCAACTCTTCGACTGGCAGATCTTGGGGCAGAAGTAATCAAGATTGAACGGCCGGGAGGCGATATCGCCAGAACAATGTATGTTTCAGACTGCAGAATCGGAAATGACAGTACACTGTTTTATGCGATTAACCGAAATAAGAAGGGAATATCTATAGATCTGAAACAACCGGAAAATATAGAAAAAATTAAAAAACTGATTCAGAAAGCAGATGTGACAGTTTTTAATTTCCGTCCGGGTGTAGCCGAAAGACTTGGTCTTTCTTATGAAACACTGAAAAAATGGAATCCGAAGATTATATATGGAAAGATCACTGGATACGGAGAAAAAGGCCCGTGGAGAGACAAACCGGGACAGGATCTTCTGGCACAGAGCCTTTCAGGAGTGACATGGCTGAACGGAAATGCAGAAGATGCGCCGACACCGCTTGGACTGTCGCTGGCTGATATGTTTGCAGGACAGCATCTTGTGCAGGGAATCCTTGCAGCTCTTGTAAACAGGGAGAAAACCGGAAAGGGTGTCTGTATAAGTGTAGATCTTATGGAGTCTATTCTGGATATCCAGTTTGAAATGTTCACAGCTTATCTGAATAACGGACATAAAACACCACGGAGAAGCCGTGTAAATAATGCAAATGCCTATATTGCCGCGCCATATGGAATTTATGAGACAAAAGAAGGTTACCTGGCGCTGGCAATGGGTTCCATCGTAGTTCTGGGACAGCTTCTAGGTTGCAAGGCACTTGAAAGGTATGAAGATCCGACAGAATGGGCAACCAGACGTGATGAGATAAAAGCAATTCTTAAAGAGCATCTGAAGACAGAAACAGCAGATCACTGGCTGGGAATATTAGAGGCAAATGATATCTGGTGTGCCAGAGTCATGAACTGGGAAGAACTTTTTACGACAGATGGATTTAAAGCTCTTGATATGATTCAGGCGATCAAAAAGGATGGAAAACCAATGTTTGAAACAACTCGATGCCCGATCACAATTGACGGAGAAAAATATTTCTGTGACAGACCGGCACCGGAGGTCGGAGAAGATAATAAAATACTATTTTAAAATAAGAAAGGGAGTGTCAGTAGGAATGGAACAGGAAATTTATTATGAGGATTATGAGGTAGGGGCAGAAAGGGTAACAATCGGTAAGACGATTACAGAAGCAGATATTATAATCCACGCAGGTCAGGTAGGAGATTTCTTTCCACATCATATGGATGCAGAATGGTGCAAGACAACAGAATTCGGACAGAGGATTGCACATGGAACTCTTACATTCTCGGTGGGAGTTGGATTAACTGCAACAGTGATCAATCCGGTGGCTTTTTCCTATGGATATGACCATCTTCGATTCATAAAACCGGTATTTATCGGAGATACCATTCATACAAAAGTAACGATCAAAGAGAAAAAAGATCACAAAAAAAGAGCGGATATGGGAATGGTAACAGAGACTCTTGAAATTATCAATCAGAAGGGCGAAACAGTAATGGTAGCTGATCATCTGTTGATGTGCCAGAAAAAGAATGCTTAATAATCAATAAAAGATAAAAAATAAAAAATCGAAAGGAAAATATACGGGATACGTATAAGAAGAAAACATGAAAAAAAGAATGAGTGTTATTTTAAGTTTAGTAATTGCAGTTGGAATCATGAGCCAGGGTGCTGTTGCAGCAAATGCAGCGAAAAAAACAGATGATGATACATTAAATATTACTCTGATCAATCAGGGTTCCGGTCAGCCGTACATTGCAGCATACAAAAACTGCTTTGACAAAGCAGAAGAAGATCTGAATATTAAAGTCAATCTGGTAGACGGCGGATGGGATGCAAACCAGCAGGCAAATGCAATCCAGAATGCGATTTCTTCCGGTGTTGACGGCATTGTAATTTCTCCGGTAGATCCAAGTGCAGTGTGTACCTATGTGGATGAAGCCCTTGATGCAGGAATCGAAGTATGTGCTCTGACAACACAGATCGGAACCGGTGATGCAGAAGATCCGGTATATCCGGGAACTGTCGGACTGGTTGGACATATCGAGACAGAAGTAGGTAAGACTGCAATGGATATTGCGGCAGAAGCTCTTGAAAGAAAGGGAAAAATCGCAATTATTGAAGGAACACCTGGAATGTCTGATACAGAGGGAAGAAAGAAAGGCATTGACGAAGAAAACAAAGAATATCCGGATATCGAAGTTGTATCCAGAGTCTGCGGTGAGTGGGTTGTAGATAAAGCATACACAGCTATGCAGAATATTATTCAGTCAAATCCGGAAGTAGAACTGGTTATCTGTCATTCAGATAATATGGCAGTTGGTGCAGCTAAAGCACTGGAAGATGCAGATATGACAGATAAAGTTAAGATCGTAGGTATCGGTGGCTCTAAAGATGCCCTTGACCTTATTAAGAAGGGTGAAATTTATGGAACAATCATGTATGTTCCTGAAACTGAGGCATATACAGCTCTTGAAGCAACTGCAAAAGTAGTTCGAGGAGAAGCAGAAAAAGAAACTTTCTATAATGTACAGGATTTACCTCTGTTTGCAGAAACAGGCGATGTTTGTACACGGGAAAATGTAGATAAATTTACCGCAGAGTGGTAAAGAACAGGTAAGGAGAGATTAGCGTGCCGTTATTGTTAATGAAAGAGGTCAGTAAGATATATCCTGGAACAATTGCCCTTGACAAGGCATCTATTAAACTGGAAAAAAGTCAGGTTTTGGGAATGCTTGGTTTAAATGGTGCGGGAAAATCAACGTTGATGAAAATTTTGTCAGGAGATATCACAGCAGATGAAGGCGAGATTTATATTGAGGACAAACCCATTACTATAAAAAATCCAAAGGATGCCATTGAACAGGGGATTGCAACTGTATATCAGGAAAGCCAGCTCGTTGAGCAGATGACGGTATACGAAAATGTGCTCCTGGGAAGAGAATGTCTGAAGCGTGGTGGAGTAGATTTCTCCACCATGCAGAAAACGGTGCAGGAAGAAATGCAGAAGTTTGGATTTCAAATACCGGTAAAGGCAAAGGTGTCTGAACTCAGTACTGCACAAAAAAGACTTGTAGAGATTGTAAAAGCATTATCTACGAAGGCAAAAGTTCTAATTCTTGATGAGCCGACAGCGTCGTTGACAAAAGAAGAAGCCTTTCATCTTATGAATGATATCAAGAAGATAAAAGAACAGGGAGTTGGTATTATCTTTGTTTCCCATCGTATGGACGAGGTGAAATATATCTGTGACTGTGCGACAGTACTCAGAAACGGAAAAGTTGTCGCAAACCTTGAAAAAGATGATTTCACAGAAAAAAATATCATCATGCATCTGATTGGAGAGAAGGCGGATCAGGAAGAAAAAGCGAAGAAGGCTGGAAAAGAACAGGACAATGCCGAAGAAAGAATTCACAGAGATACGATCGCGCTACATTTTAAGGGCAGTCTGAAAAATAAACTGGATCATGTGGACTTTCACGTATGTCAGGGCGAGATCGTAGGACTTGCAGGTACTCTTGGCTCCGGAAGAAGTTCGCTTCTGAGAGCGATTGGTGGTGCACTGGGATATGCGGAGTATGAAGTATTTGGTAAGAAAATAGTGGTCAATTCTGTTAGAGATGCAATCAAAGAAAAAGTAATCTATCTGCCGGAAGACAGAAAAGCAGAAGGACTTTTTCTAAAATGGTCTATCAAACAGAACATTTCGCTTCCGTATCTTTATGCGAAAACAAAGTGTTTCATTTCATCAAAATGGGAAAAAGATGAAGGAAACAAATATATAGAGAAATTTCTTATTAAAGCAAATAACTGTGAACAGACGGGCAATGAACTGTCAGGAGGAAACCAGCAGAAGGTTCTTCTTGGAAAATGGGTCCGTGATGATGCAAAGATATTGATGTTTGATGAACCCACGCATGGTGTTGATATCCATGCCAAACAGGAAATTTATGGTATTATACGTAATGCTGCCAGAAATGGCGCGGGTGTCATTGTTGTATCGTCAGAACTGGATGAATTAATAGAGTTATCGGATAGAATTATTATGATAAATAATGGACAGATTGTGGGAGAGAAAATACAGAAGCCATTTAATGATCAGGAAATTTTATCGGCGATTTCATAATGATACTTGGAAAGGGTGAGAAAACATTGAAGAAATATTTGAACGCAGAAAAATTAAGGAGTTTGGGAATTTATATTATTCTTGTGCTGGTAATTATAGTCGTAGGTTCATTGAATTCGGCATTTTTATCGAAGAATAATATTCTTAATATCGGAAGTCAGGTTTCGATGAATGGTATTTTGTCAGTTGGTATGACGATTGTTATCATTTCCGGTGGATTTGACCTGTCAGTAGGATCCAATACGGCGATGTGCGGTGCTGTGGCACTGATCGTTTCCAACACGACTGGTTCTGTATTACTGGGGCTGCTTGGTGCACTGGTCGTTGGCCTGCTTTTTGGTACCTGTAACGGTCTGATTGTCAAGAAAATTGGTATTAATGCACTAATCACAACACTTGCAACCAATATTGCAATGAAAGGAATTGCATTAATCTATACCCATTCAGACTCTATAATGTCTACCAATGACACATTTAAGGCAATTGGAAAACTGAAGTTGTTGGATATTCCTTTTAACCTAATACTGTTTGTTATCTGCGTGATCATCGGACAGATTTTCATGAGCAGTACAAAACCGGGAAGATATATTTATGCATTAGGTGGAAATGAGCGCGCAGCAAGACTTTCCGGAATCAAGACAGATCTGTACGGAATTGTTGCATTTGCGATTTCAGGTTTCTGCTGTGCACTGGTAGGAATCATGATGACAACAAAACTTGGTTCTGTATCTGCAACATACGCTTCTGGTTATGAGATGGATGCGATCGCAGCAACCGTAATCGGTGGAACAAGCATTAATGGTGGTGAAGGAAGCGTAGGACGTACTGTAGCCGGCATTCTGCTTCTTGGCGTACTTTCCAATGCATTTGACCTTATGGGAATTGGTATTGAATATCAGTATGTATTTAAGGGCGTAGTCATCCTGCTAGCTGTATCAGCAGACAAAATTTCAGATTTGACAAAGAGCAAAAAAGTATCTTTCCAGAAATAATGAGGAGGTATCATAAGAATGAGCGAACAGATGATCAGTCTTCCGGAAGGGATTGAAGTTATTGATGCTCCGTTTGGGGGATTTCCGTTATTATTATATATATTAAGAGGAAAGAAAACTATATTGGTGGACACGGGTGTTTATTCCACGCCTGAAGAACACATACTGCCATGGCTTAAAGAACATGGAATGACTGCCAAAGATATCGATCAGGCAATTATCACACATGGACATCATGATCATTTTGGCGGAAATTATCAGGTTTATAAGGCAAACCCTGGGATTGAATTTATGGCCCATGAAATGGATTATGAGTGGATGGAAGACCATCAGAAACATTTCAATGAAATGTACTTGTCTTTTACAGATCAATGGCACCCGGATGTAGCGTATGAAAAAGGCGTGATTGATTTCAGTGGAAATGATTCTCCGATCACCACGATTATTAAAGGCAGGGAAAATGTCATTGATATAGGTAATGGAATGACAGTAACCATTTATCATACGGGTGCGCATTCACCCGGAGAAATTCTTCTTTATATTAAAGAGAAGGATTGTCTAATCACAGGAGACTGCATTCAGGTTCGGGGCACGATGAATAAGAGTGGAATCGGAACATTTCCTTTATTTATCAATGTGGAACATTACATTGATGCGCTGAACAAGATCAAAGAACTGGACTGTGCATATGTATGTACTGCCCATACAGGGATACTGGACAGAAAGAAAGCAGATGAACTGATTCAGGAATCATTTGCGTTCATGATAGCACATCAGGAACGTATTATTGAAACATTAAAGAAAGCCGGAAAACCAATGTCGCTGCACGAGATTGTAGAGATTTTACACAGTAAGTATTATCAGGTTTATGAGATGGCTTATCAGATTCATGCGACAACACATGCGCAGTGCCAGTATCTGAAGGCAAAAGGAATTCTCAAGAGAGTTCCATCCGGTGGGAAATTACTGTGGAGTATCCGATAAAATAAGAAAAACTGAGAAGAGTTATGGTTCTACGCAATTTGTAGAACTGTGACTCTTTTCTTTTGGCCAAAATTGTCGAAGAAAAGAGGACGTTTAGCAAATTGCACAAATTCTGTCGAATACTGGGGGAAAATGTGGATAACGCGAAAAATGGTGCAAAAGTTATCCACATCCTGGAAGGGCTGAAAAATCGAGATATTTGAGTTATACACAAAGTTATCCACATTATCCACAAAAAATTAATGTGGAATAAGAGATTTACATAAATAAATAAAAAACAAATGTTTTGGTTAATAATGATGAAATTAAGAAATTCGACAAAAAAATAAAAAAATCTATTGACTTTTTCATAGTGAAAATATTAAAGAATTTTGCCTTCAAAAGAAAAATTTTAAACTTTCAAAGAATAATTATCTGACAATAGCGCGAGTCGTATATGTGCGTTTATCACTGGTAAAAACGAAAAAAGCAGGAGGGGATTAACCCTTCTGCTTCATTCGTTTAATAACTTTCAGGCGAGTAAATTCTTCTCGCTCTTTTTCTTCCAGAGCATTCTGAATATCTTTTGTCAGTGCCTCGTAACGCGGAATTGTGATGTTTTTGAGGGCATTGGCTCTTTTCTGAGTCTTTTTGATATTAGCTGCCAGCCGGATCGCTGCATTTTCAATACCGGCAAGTTCAATGGAAAGCTCTTTTACTTTTTCAAAAGCTGCTTTGGCCTGATCCAGAGAGGCTTTGGTACTGTAGTAAGCATAGGTTGGTGTATTGGTCAGCTGTTTGTCATACTCAACCAGAGGAATTTCAGTTCCCATAACGCTGCGTGTCTTGATCCTCACAGAATCTTCCACAGGGACGGTATAAGAAACCTGCTGTACAAATGCGATTCCAAGCTCCATATTAGCTTTCTGGAGCGCTGTATAGGCGGTACGGAAGGTTTCATCGATCTGAGCCTGTATATCCTTGGCCTGGTCGATCAGTTCCATCATTTCGCGGATCAGGATGTTTCGTTTCTTGTCCATCAGCTCAAATCCCTGACGGGAAAGAGCCAGAGAATTTTTGGCAAGTATCAGATTACCCTTGGTGGGGAAGGTATTCGGATCCATAAACAGTCACCTCCCCTTAGCGTACAGTCTCTTTGTAGTACTTGTTCAGGATTTTTGTATCGATTCTGTCGAGTTCTTCTTTCGGAAGAAGGCCCAGAAGCTCCCAGCCTTTATCAAGGGTTTCTGTGATACTTCTGTTTTCCGTTTCACTCTGTCCGACAAATTCTGCCTCAAATGCTTTACCGAAGACAAGGTAACGTTTGTCAATCGGGGAAAGTTCATCTTCACCGATAACGGAAGCCAGAGCTCTTGCATCGCCTACTTTTGCATAGCAGGAGAAGAGCTGGTTTGCAACGTCCTGATGATCTTCTCTGGTGAATCCTTCTCCAATACCGTCCTTCATCAGACGGGACAGAGACGGAAGTACGTTGATCGGTGGATAAATTGCTTGGCCGTGAAGCTGGCGGTCCAGAACGATCTGTCCTTCGGTGATATATCCGGTAAGGTCAGGGATCGGATGTGTGATATCATCATTTGGCATGGTCAGGATCGGAATCTGTGTAACAGAACCGGTGCCGCCCTGTACAATACCGGCGCGTTCATAAAGAGTAGCCAGTTCACTGTACAGATATCCAGGATAACCCTTACGGGAAGGAATCTCGCCCTTGGAGGAGGAAACCTCTCGCATGGCTTCACAGAAAGATGTAATATCTGTCAGAATGACCAGGATATGCATGCCTTTTTCAAATGCCAGATACTCTGCAGCGGTAAGTGCGATCTTTGGTGTCAGCAGTCGTTCTACAACTGGGTCATTTGCCAGGTTCAAAAACATGACAACGTGGTCGGAAGCACCGCTTTCTTCGAAAGTACGGCGGAAAAATTCTGCAACATCGTATTTAACACCCATAGCTGCAAAAACGATTGCAAAGTTTTCATCGGAATCACCGCCCAGAGAAGCCTGCTGTACGATCTGTGCAGCCAGCTTGTCATGTGGAAGACCATTTCCGGAAAAGATTGGAAGTTTCTGACCACGGATTAGAGTGGTCAGACCATCAATTGCAGAAATACCGGTATTGATATAGTTTCGCGGATATTCTCGTTTGACCGGATTCAGCGGAAGTCCGTTGATATTCAGACTTACTTCTGGCGTGATCTCGCCAAGTCCGTCGATCGGCTGCCCAATGCCGTTGAAGGTACGTCCAAGGATCTCTTCGGAAAGTCCGATCTCCATCGGATGTCCGGTCAGACGGGTATGTGTGTTTCCAAGGGACATGTTGTCAGTTCCTTCAAATACCTGGATGACAGCTTTGTCCTCATAAATCTCAATGATGCGGCCGATCTTCTGGGTACCGTCATCCATGTGGAATTCTACGATCTCCTCAAAAGAGGCGTTTTTGACACCTTCCAGGACTACCAGAGGGCCGTTTATTTCACTTAAACCTAAATATTCGATTGCCATAAATATGTTCCTCCTGTCAGCCGTTCTTCTCTAATACTTTGTCATAAAACTCATCGATATCTTTCATGTACTGGTCGAATTTCTCGAGCTGGTTGTTTGGAACATCATATTTAATAGAAATGATACGTTCGAAGATGTTGTCCTCTTTCAATATGGAAACCGGCATGCCGCGGTTGATAAGGGCTTTGGATTTTTCATACAGATAAAGGATGATCTCCATCATCTTGAACTGTTTTTCCATTGGAACACAGGTGTCTTCCTGGTGGAAGGCATTCTGCTGAAGGAAACCAAGGCGGATGACTCTTGCGATTTCCAGAGTCAGTTTCTGGTCATCAGGGAGTACATCGCTGCCGATCAATTTAACGATCTCCATCAGGGAGCTTTCCTGGTTCAGGATAGCCATCAGCTGATTACGGTCAGCCACAAATTTCGGGGATACATGATCGCGGTACCATGGAGTCAGATCTTCGAGGTATTCACTGTAACTGGTCAGCCAGTGGATAGCCGGGAAGTGTCTTGCATAAGCAAGAGATTTATCAAGCCCCCAGAAGCAGCGGACAAATCGTTTGGTATTCTGTGTAACTGGTTCGGAGAAGTCACCACCCTGTGGGGAAACGGCTCCGATGATGGATACGGAACCCTCTGTACCATTTAAATTCTGCATCATGCCGGCACGCTCATAGAATGCGGAAAGTTTGGATGCCAGATAAGCCGGGAAACCTTCCTCAGCAGGCATCTCTTCCAGTCGGCCGGATAACTCACGCAGAGCCTCTGCCCAACGGGATGTGGAATCGGCCATGATCGCTACATCGTAGCCCATGTCACGGTAATATTCAGCCAGTGTAACACCCGTATAAATAGACGCTTCACGGGCAGCAACCGGCATGTTGGAAGTATTGGCGATCAGAGTAGTACGGTCCATCATCAGGTTACCGGATTTCGGGTCGATCAGTTTACTGAAATCTTCCAGGACCTGTGTCATCTCGTTTCCACGTTCACCACAGCCAATATAGATAATGATATCTGCATCAGACCATTTGGCGATCTGGTGCTGTGTCATGGTCTTTCCGGTTCCGAAACCACCTGGAACAGCAGCAGTGCCGCCTTTGGCAATCGGGAAGAGAGTATCAAGGATACGCTGGCCGGTAATAAGTGGAACGCTTGCCGGGTAACGTAAGTGTGTTGGACGTGGGATACGGATCGGCCATTTCTGTGCGAGGGCCAGATCCTTTGTAGTTCCATCATTCAGCTGGATCGTGACGATTGGTTCAAGAATTGTGTAATCACCATCGACTGCAGCTTTGATAACAGTACCTTCCGTGATGTTTGGAGGTACCATGGATTTATGGAGAATAGAAGCAGTTTCCTGCGTTTCAGCAATGATCGTACCAGGTCCGACTACGTCTCCTTCTTTTACTGTGATATGTGTGTGCCATTTCTTCTCAGTATCCAGAGAATCTACACTGACACCACGGGAAATATATTTACCGGAGGATTTTGCAATCTCCTCCAGTGGGCGCTGGATACCGTCAAAAATGTTGTGGATGATACCAGGTCCGAGAAGAACGGAGATGGCATCACCTGTGCCGGTAACTGTTTCGCCCGGGCGTAGTCCTGTGGTTTCCTCAAATACCTGAACCGTGGTCATGCCTTTTTTCAGACCAATGACTTCACCGACCAGGTTTTCTTTTCCTACATAGACCATCTCGGAAATTTTAAATCCGGAATCGCCTTTCAGATAAACGACAGGGCCGTTGATGCCATAAATAATACCTGTTTTATTCATGATTCAGCCCTCCGTCAAATTTAAATTCTTTACACATGGCAGCGAGATTTGCAGAAAAAGAATTATCGATCAGAATATTTTTCTGCGGGATCTCTGCACGGATACCACCAAGAAAATCTTCATCAGAAACCTGAAGTGGGACCCCTGTTTTTTCTGCCAGAACATTTACTTTGTCTTTGTCACCGGAAGAGAGGAAAATCTGAATCTCGTCATCTTCGGCAAAGTTTACTGCATCTGTGATTCGGCGGCAGAGATATTCTTCATATTCTGCTGTCGTTATAAATTGCTGTACTTTGGCTTTTACTTCGGAAAAAAGAGCTGTTTTGAGTTCTTCCTGTTTTCTTGACCAGTCTCTCTTGAGTGTGATCTGTTCAGCAGAAAGTGCCTTGTTTACTTCGCGGTGAACATGTCCGGTTTCTGCTTTGATCTCAGCTTCGGCATTCTGGCGACCTGTCTGCTTGTGCTCTTCCAGCTTCTGCGCAAGGTGCTGTTTATGTTCCTGAATAGCCTGTGCGGCATCTTCTTTGGCTTCTTCGAGAGAAACCTCATAAAAATGCTGCAGCTTTTCGTCTATTGTCATGATAATGTTACCTCCTGCCTACAATTTCAGTCCGATCGCTTCATTAACATATGAAGTGATAAAATCCGGTTTACGTCCGGTTCCGTGTCTGTCAGGAATTTCAATGATCAGAGGAGTCTTGTGATGCAGACGGACTTCATCAATGATCTCGGGAAATTCCCTGCCGAATTTTTCGGTCAGGAGAATGATTCCGATATCTTTGTCTGCAATTGTCCGTTCCAGAGCTTCTTTCAGTTCTGCACGTTCGTGAATGACAACACCCTCCACACCTGCCAGACGCATGCCTGTGTAGGTATCAATGTTATCACTGATCAAATACATTTTCATAGAGAACGCTCCTTAAAGCTTACCAAGGATCATAAAGGAAATGATCAGTCCGTAAAGTGCGATACCTTCTGCCATAGCTACGAAGATAATGGATTTACCAAACAGGGAACCGTCTTCACTCAGTGCACCGAGAGCTGCACTTGCGGAGCTTGCAACGGCAATACCGGAACCAAGGCCGGAAATACCTGTAACAAGAGCTGCACCAAGATAGCCAAGACCTGTAGCAAGACCGTCAGCAGTGGAGCCGGCAGCCTGTACGCTTGCTGTTCCTGCGAAGCCGACTACAGTTGCGACGAGAAGTACGCCGAAGAACATAAAGCAGTTGGCGATTAGGGATTTTTTGTAACGTTTTTTATTTTTTTCTCCAAGGAAAAAGCATCCAAAAGGTACGATAATGCTGAGAATCAGTGCGATAGCGGTTGTAATCTGAATGATCATGTTCATGATGATATCCTCCTGATAATAAATGATTATTTGATAATACCGGGGAATTATATCCCACGATGTATTACTGCTGTGAAGTTTTTTTCATGGTTTTCATAAATGGCTGGAATTCGCGTCCGTTGCCTGCATAGAAACGGCTGAAGATCTCGTAGTATTCCAGACGAAGAACCTGGATACCTACGATCAGACCTTCCATGGCACACACGAAGATGTTTCCAAGAACGACTACGATCCAGTTCGGGCTGCCGCCATTGGTAGCGCCGGCAAGCATCAGTACAACTTCCATCATAGCTGCGTGGCTGACTGCAAATGCGCCGATACGCAGGAAAGAAAGTGTATTGGAAAGGTAGCT
>NZ_CAKRXI010000048.1 GCF_934424005.1 uncultured Blautia sp. | reverse complement strand
CCTTAGCAGGGGCACCTCTTCGGCCTCTTGAGTACTTCTCCTGACTCCGAATTCATAATCTCTTATGCAATTTGAAGCGCATTTCATCCGAAACGCATGATTAAGTATACACAATGTATTTTACATTGTCAACACTTTTTTTCATTTATTTTAACATTTTTTCACCCGGTTTTTACCTGCTTTCCAAAAGCCCAAAAACAGTCGGAATTTCTCCCGACTGTTTTCATAAAACTCATATATTCCACTGGTCAGTTAATCCCATCCGCCATATTCTTTGATGGTCTCTTCCACCCGCCGCTTCACTTCTGCAGCAATTTCTGTGGTCTTCATATCTTTATACTCATCATAATACATTGGCTTCAGAAAATGCACCTGTACGGTCAGCGGTTCTATAGAACCTGTGTCAAATGCCTTATAGGTATCGATCAATGCAACCGGCACGATCGGACATCTTGCTTTTGTGGCTGCCTTAAAACTGCCACCCTTAAATTCCAGCGGATGATTTCCATTCTTGCTTCGCGTTCCTTCTGCAAAGATCAGATAGTTTCGTCCCTCTTTCACTTCTTTGGTAACGTTAAGGATAACCTGCATAGACTGTCGGATATCCTCTCTGTCCATAATATATGCTTTCATACAGGTAAAAACCTGTCTCAGAAACGGAACATTTCCCACTTCCTTCTTAGCCACTACGGAAAAAGGTGTCGGACAGGCATCCAGAATTGCCAGGACATCATACAGTCCCTGATGATTCGGATAAAACATAAATCCATTTTCATTCGGTATGTTTTCCACACCATATGCCTGAACAGTAATATTGCCGCCTTTATTCGCCCGTCGATCAATTTTTTTCAAAAGGGCATAACGCTCCCCTTCTGTATAATTATCAACGTTCGCAGCATATCTGTTCAGCATAAACCATCCCCATGGCACAAAAAAGAGATTCTTCAGCACCATCATAATGATTCTTTTCATTCTGCTGTCACCATCCCTTCAGGGGTCTCTATATTGCTGTTCACTTTGCTATTTCAGTTTTGCAGCCAGTTTTTCCTCATATCCAGGATTTTTCTTGATGAATTTATCATAAGCAGTTGTATAATCCTTATATGCCTGTGTATTCATAAAATCAGCATACTTTGTCGCAGCCTGCTTACTCAGATCATCGGTAATCTCTGACGGCATCATTACATAATACTTGCCGTTATCTTTCTTCTGTACCATGTAAGTGCTGATACAAGGGTAGCTCTGTCCATTCTTCAGAACCAGATCATAGGTAATATACATATATGTATAGTTACCATTCTGATAAATTTTATCGCACTGTGTGATTTCTGTTTTTTCAGCCTCAAATGCACTAAAATATTTTACAGTCGCATCCATCTCCTGCTGCAGAGTATCATCTGCCTTGGATACACCATAGCATTTTTTGACTTTTTTCTCATTTCCACCTGTGTAGGATTCGATCAAAGTTCTGACTACTCTTTCCGGAGTCTTATGGCTGACTCCACATCCCTTTGCAGCAAATACAATGATAATGATCAAAACGATCAGCGCAACAGCGCCTGCCAGAACCGGTTTCGGTAATCTGGCAATCACTGCGGCTATATCAGAACCTCTGGAAGATTTGCGCCGAGTTCCTGAAGTTTTACGTCTGGTCTGCGGTTTTCTTCTTGCTGCTGCGGATTTTGACCGTCCGGATGCGCTTGAACCGGATCTGCGTCTGACATTTGTTGCAGCATTTTCCTTATCCATGATTCTTATTCCTCTGTGCTGTCTGTATTTTCGTTACTGTTTTCTTCTGCGGAGACACTTTCAGCGTTTTCCTCTGTCTCTTCAGATTTTTTTTCTTCTTCTTTTTCACGGACTTTCGCAAAACTTGCTACGGTTACTCCGTCAGAAAGATTGATCAGTTTGACCCCTGATGTGATTCGTCCAAGGATAGAGATATCTGAGCACTGCAGACGGATAATGATACCCTCTGTGGTGATCATCATGATTTCATTTTCTTCATTGACTGCTTTGGCTCCGATAACATTACCGGTCTTCTCAGTGATCTTGTAGCACTTCACGCCTTTGCCGCCTCTGTTCTGGCAGGTAAATTCACTGATAGAAGTACGTTTACCCATACCGTTTTCGGATACGACAAGCAGGTAATATCCCTGTGTATTCAGCTGCATTGCAACAACTTCATCGCCATCCAGCAGATTAATGCCCCGAACGCCCATAGAAACTCGTCCGGTGCTTCTGACATCAGACTCTTTGAACCGGATACACTGACCATATTTCGTCACAAGAATGATATCTTTCTTATCATCGGTTGCTTTAACTTCGATCAGTTCATCGTCATCTCTCAGAGAAATAGCTGCCAGACCAATCTTACGGACATTTGCATAATCCTGGATCGGAGTCTTCTTGACAAGACCTTTGCGGGTAGCCATCATCAGATACTGGCCTTCTTCAAACTTGCTGATCGGAATGACTGCTGTGATACGTTCTCCCGGCATCAGCTGCAGAAGGTTGATGATCGCGGTTCCACGAGCTGTTCTGCCTGCTTCCGGAATCTCGTACGCTTTCAGTCTGTATACACGGCCAGTATTGGTAAAGAACATGACATAATGATGTGTTGTCGTCATCATCAGTTCTTCAATATAGTCATCATCCAGCGTCTGCATTCCCTTGATTCCTCTGCCGCCTCTGTTCTGGCTGCGGAAGTTATCTACTGTCATACGTTTGATATAACCAAGTTTTGTCATGGTAATGACAGTATTTTCTCTCGGGATCATATCTTCCATAGAAATATCAAACGCATCAAATCCGATAGCTGTTCTTCTGTCATCGCCGTATTTCTCAGAAATCGCAAGAATTTCCTCACGGATAACACGAAGAAGGGTATTTCTGTCTGCAAGGATTGCTTTCAGTTTGCGGATCTTTTCCATTAATTCTGCATATTCTGCTTCCAGCTTCTCTCTTTCCAAACCGGTAAGAGCACGAAGACGCATGTCCACGATTGCCTGTGCCTGAACATCTGTCAGCTCAAATCTGTCCATCAATTCCTGCTTGGCTACCTGCACACTTCTGGATCCACGGATGATACGGATAACTTCATCGATATTATCCAGAGCTTTCAGCAGACCTTCTAATATATGCGCACGTTCCTGTGCTTTATTCAGATCGTACTTTGTTCTTCTTGTCACAACCTCTTCCTGATGTGCAAGATAATATTTGAGCATTTCAGGGAGCGTCAGCACCTTCGGCTGAAGGCTTCCGTTTACTGCTACCAGACACAGCATGATCACGCCAAAGGTATCCTGAAGCTGTGTATGCTTGTACAGCTGGTTCAGAACTACATTGGCATTGGCATCTTTGCGAAGATCGATACAGATACGCATGCCCTCACGGCTGGAATGGTCGTTCAGATCTGTGATTCCATCGATTTTCTTGTCTCTTACCAGCTCAGCGATCTTTTCGATCAGGCGGGCTTTATTTACAAGATATGGAAGTTCTGTAACGATAATACGTGATTTGCCATTCGGCAGTGTCTCGATATTTGTCACCGCACGCACACGGATCTTGCCGCGTCCGGTACGATATGCTTCTTCAATTCCTCTTGTACCAAGGATCGTTGCTCCTGTCGGAAAATCCGGTCCTTTCACAATTTCAAGAAGTTCCTCGATCGTAGTGTCTCTGTCTTCTTCGATGATATTATCAATGATCTTGACAACAGCACCAATCACCTCTCTCAGATTGTGAGGCGGGATATTCGTAGCCATACCAACGGCAATACCGGAAGTACCATTGACAAGAAGGTTCGGGTAACGGGACGGCAGTACGACCGGTTCCCGTTCTGTTTCATCAAAGTTCGGCTGGAAATCAACAGTATCTTTGTTGATGTCAGCCAGCATTTCCATGGAGATTTTGCTCAGACGTGCCTCTGTGTATCGCATCGCAGCGGCTCCATCTCCATCTACAGAGCCAAAGTTTCCATGACCATCTACCAGCGGATATCTGGTTGACCAGTCCTGTGCCATATTTACAAGTGCACCATAGATGGAACTGTCTCCATGCGGATGATATTTACCCATGGTATCACCAACGATACGGGCACATTTACGATGTGGCTTATCCGGACCGTTGTTCAACTCTATCATGGAATACAGCACCCTTCTCTGTACCGGTTTCAGACCGTCTCTGACGTCCGGAAGAGCACGGGAGGCAATAACACTCATGGCATAATCTATATAAGATTTTTCCATGGTCTTCTGCAGATCCACCTCATGGATTTTATCAAAAATATTGTCTTCCATTTTCTATTCTCCTAGATATCCAGATTTTCTACAAAGCGTGCGTTTTCTTCGATAAATTCACGTCTTGGTTCAACTTTGTCACCCATAAGAGTGGTAAATGTCAGGTCAATTTCAGAAGTTGCAGACTCATCCATAGTTACACGGAGAAGGATTCGTTTCTCCGGATCCATGGTTGTCTCCCAGAGCTGTTCTGCATCCATCTCTCCAAGACCTTTGTATCGCTGGATCTTATTATTGTTATCACGTCCGATCTGCTCAAGGATGCTGTTCAGTTCAGCATCATCATAAGCGTACCAGACTTTTTTATTCTTTTCAACTTTGTACAGTGGCGGCTGTGCCAGATATACATATCCCTGCTTGATCAGTTCCGGCATAAATCTGTAGAGGAATGTCAGAAGCAGCGTCGCAATATGAGCGCCATCAACATCGGCATCGGTCATAATGATGATCTTATGATAACGCAGTTTGCTGATATCAAAATCTTCATGAATACCGGTTCCGAATGCAGTGATCATTGCTTTGATCTCTGCATTGCTGTAGATTCTGTCCAGACGTGCCTTTTCTACATTGAGGATCTTACCACGCAGTGGAAGGATTGCCTGTGTTGCACGGTTTCTGGCAGTTTTTGCGGAACCACCCGCAGAATCTCCCTCTACGATGTAGATCTCACAGTTTTCCGGATTCTTGTCTGAGCAGTCTGCAAGTTTGCCCGGAAGAGACATTCCGTCAAGTGCGGATTTCCTTCTTGTAAGGTCTCTTGCCTTACGTGCTGCCTCTCTTGCTCTCTGTGCAAGTACTGATTTCTCAACTGTTGCCTTCGCAACCGTCGGATTTTGCTCCAGAAAGATCTCCAGCTGTTTGCTCACTACAAAATCAACTGCTCCACGAGCCTCACTGTTGCCGAGTTTCTGTTTCGTCTGCCCCTCAAACTGCGGTTCCTCGATCTTGACACTGACGATCGCAGTCAGACCTTCTCGAATATCATCACCACTTAAATTTGGTTCACTGTCTTTGAGCAGTTTGTTCTTTCTTGCATAATCGTTGAATGTCTTTGTCAGTGCATTACGGAAACCAACGATATGTGTACCACCTTCCGGTGTATTGATGTTATTTACAAAACCATAGCTGTTTTCTGTATAGGAATCATTGTGCTGCATGGCTACTTCAACCATAACACCATCTTTTTCACCTTCGCAGTAAATAACTTCCGGATACAATGCTTCCTTGCTTTTGTTCAGATAGGTAACAAATTCACGGATACCACCTTCATAATGAAAGGCTTTTTCTTTTTCCTGATCTTCTCTGGTGTCTTTCAGGACAATGCGAAGACCTTTTGTCAGGAAAGCCATCTCACGGAGACGCTGTTTCAGGATATCGTAATCATAAACTGTCTCTTCGAAGATTTCTTTATCCGGCAGGAAGGTTACTTTTGTTCCTGTCTCTTCAGGTTCACAGACACCAATCTCTTTCAGAGGATACATGGTATGTCCTCTTTCATAACGCTGCTGGTATTTCTTTCCTTCACGGCAGATCGTAACCTCCAGCCATTCAGACAATGCATTTACAACAGATGCACCTACACCATGAAGGCCACCGGATACTTTGTATCCTCCACCGCCAAATTTACCACCCGCATGAAGAATGGTAAATACAACTTCTACTGCCGGTATTCCCGCCTTGTGATTGATTCCTACCGGAATACCTCGTCCGTTATCAACTACTGTAATGGAGTTATCCGGATTGATGGTTACCTGGATTTCAGTACAAAATCCTGCTAAAGCTTCATCTACCGCATTATCCACGATCTCATATACAAGATGATGCAAGCCCCGGCTCGATGTACTTCCAATATACATACCAGGTCTTTTACGAACAGCTTCCAGTCCTTCCAGAATCTGAATCTGATCCGCTCCGTACTCTGTATTCTCTCCGCCCATTTGCTTCCTCCTGTCATTCTATATTATAATGGAAACTGACATATCGACATTTTTCGCAGTCACCTGTTTCCAGATAGGCATAATAATACTAGATTATTATAGCACAAAAAGGCTGTATTTTCCAACCCAAACAAAAGGTAATTCATAAAATCATAAAAGGAATTTCTGTATAAAAAAAGAAGAACCCAGCCTGTGGATTCTTCTTTTCATTCTATTTATCTTTTCTTATATCATTTGCTGTTTCTTTTTCTTCTGGCATAGGATCCAAGAATCACGCCTGCAGAAATGAGTAACAGGATTCCCCACAGAGCCGGATTCGATGTATCACCTGTTTTAACCGGTTTCTGAGAAGTACTTCCGCCATGACTGGATGCATTGTTTCCATTCGTGGTATCAGAACCACCCGATCCTCCTGTTGTTGTTCTTGTCGTGTCAGAATTCTTCGTGTTCGTAAGTTCAATGCTCGACTTGTACTGTTTGCTCTTTTCGAGTGTCACTGTGCCTTCACCGCTGATCTCATACGGGAACGAATTTGCATTCAGTACATTTCCGTCTTTGTCAGTTTCCTTCACCACATAGCTGACCGTATCCGGCATATTACTCTGCTCAAACGGAATCTTAACTGTTACAGTATCATTCTGCTTCAGTTCTGCGTTCTGAACAAGTGTCAGAGAACCATCACCGGCTTCTTTAAATACTCCGGCATAGAACGTATCGCTGACTTTTGTTTCCTGTCCGTCTACAACCACACGCTTCTTAATATCGATCTTGCCTTCCAGATAGAAGCCATCCGGCAGGTAGTAGTAATTATTGTTTACATATACAGCAGCCTTCGGACTGTCTGCTTTGCTGATCGTTGCACTGTTATTTTCTGTTTCGGAAGCATCTGTAACATTATAATAAAAGCTTCTGCCTCCAGATACCTGGATTGTTTTATTAAGAGCCGTTACTTTGTTATCATTATCCAGCTCAAAAATGTAATAGGTTCCGTCCGGAACATCTTCAAATGTAACTGTGCCGGAATCTGCATTCTGGATGCTGACAGTCTTTATGTAATCATTACCGTATGGTACTGTTCCGTCTTTATCAAGGAAAAGTCCAATTTTAAAGGATTCATCCACCGCCTGCATCGGAGTCTTCACAAAAGTACTCTGATCAATATAATAAAGTCTCTTTGTTACGGTTATTCCTGTTGTCTCAGTTTCCTTTTTTACTGCTTTTGGATATGCCTGCACATCATAAACCCAACCTTCGTTTTCCTCAACAAACGGTATGGACAGAAGCATCGGAGTAACAGTTGCCGTGCTGTCTGCACTTCCAATGAGCAGGTACATTCCCTCTTCCAGGTCACTGTAAGAAATTTTGCCTTCTCCGTCTGATACAGCTTCTGTCGGTGTCAGAGTCGTTTTTCCGACTGTTGCGGCAAGTGTTTCCGCTGCTGAATACCAGTCCCCTGCACTTTCCAGCTTCTCAAAATCAACCCCTGCTGATGACATGGAGCTGGTCAGTACAAAATGCACATTTCCATCAAATGAAACATCCGCAACTCTGTAAAGCTCTAACTTTACACCTGTCAGCGGTGTTGTCTTGCCGTCCTCATCCGTCTGCTGTACCGTCAGATTAAGACTTCCCTTTTTTCCGGCTTCGTAAGAACCTGCCTGAACCGTTCCTGCCAGACAGCATGTCAACATGACAAACATTCCCAGGAAAGCCAAAAGCTTATTCCACATTTTAAATTTCTTTTTCTTCTGTTTCACCACGATCGGCCTCCTTGTTATTTTCTGTGATCACTATTCGTCTTTGCGGCTACTCTCCTCTGTTTTTCGGTTTTTGCGCCGAATAACTATATAAACAATGATGATCATTATGACCATAGCTACAAGACCAATGATCATAATCTTCACCGGATCAACCTTTGCGATCTGCTGGATCGGTGTCTCCTCAGCTTCCTCCGGTTCAACATACTCTGTCCGGATTCCCCTGATAAGAAGCCTGTGAGTGTTGACTCCATAAGGAGTACAGGTTACCAGCGTCACATGATCCTCTCCCTCGATGATATCCAGCTCACTGGATTCCTCCGGAAGAACCGTTTTAATCTGATCTACTTTGTATGCAAGAGTCTTTCCCAGAACATGGATCAGAAAAATATCTCCATTCTTCATCTGGTCAAGATCCGTAAAAATCTTTGCACTCGGAAGTCCCCTGTGTCCCGCCAACACCGCATGTGTGCTCGTTCCACCTATCGGAAGACTTGTCCCCTCAACATGCCCGACACCCTTTTCCAGAACCTCTGTACTGAGGCCATGGTAAATAGCAAGTATCAGATTCAGCTTGGGGATCTCGATACTTCCCATCAGCCCGTCACCATTTGGATCAAGAACCTCATCGTAAGGATGACTGAGAACATAATCCTCTTCATTAAAAGCATCTACGATCGTATTGACCTTATGCTCCGCGTTGTACTCCTCAGCCTCCTGCCAGAGCTTTTCGTACTGGTCATCCGACAGATCGCTGACGGATTCGTTGTACTTGGTTACAAGCTGTGCGTTTCGGTACTCATTCCAGTAATTACTGATTGTTGGGTAAGTAAAGATACCCGCACCGACGAGAAAAACCAGTGCAATAAATATATTCAAAAGTCTGGAATTTTTTTTCTTCGCTTTTTTTCCTTTATTTTTCATCATTAATTTTTGCGTCGTCTGTTTTTCTTTCTCCTGTCTCCCATTCGATTTACCACTTTGACAATTACAACTGCAATCACTATACCAGCCACTACACAGAGAAGAAGCATCATTTTGCTTGGATTTGCAAAATCGGAAGCTTTGGTTTCTGTGCTTTCTATTTCTTTTGCTTCTTCATATGGAATTCGATGACCACGTACAAGAATTCTGTGCGTATTCACAGCATATGGTGTACAGGTGATCAGCGTCACATAGTCTGCTCCCTCTGTGATTGCAAGGGATTCCGTCTCTTCCGGAAGAACTGTCTGGATCAGATCTGCTTCATAGGCAAGAACTTTGTCCAATACATGGAGATAAAAAACATCTCCTTCTTTGACAAGATTTAAGTCTGTAAACAGTTTCGCACTCGGAAGTCCACGGTGTGCTGAAAGGATACAATGTGTGCTTTCTCCGCCAACCGGAAGGCTGCTGCCAAACAGATGACCAGCTCCTTTCTGAAGAGAATCTTCTGTTGTGTAATGATAGATTGGGATATTCTGTCCGATCACCGGAACTTCCACATATCCCATCATTCCGTCTCCATTCAGATTGAGAAGGGATTCATAAACAGGATCCGTCTGTCCGTCCCTTATGGAAAAAGCATCCGGTACACTTTCCTGTTTGATCTGTTTGTTATACTCCTCTGCGGCTTTCCACATGTTATCCAGTTCCTCTGAGTCTGACCCAGAAGAAACCATGCTGCTGTAATCACTGATCAGTAAATTATTTCTGTAAGTATTCCACAGATTGCTGACTGTCGGGTACAGCAGTATGGACAAGCCTACCAGAAACAGCAAAATCATTCCGATATATTTTTTCTTGTTTTTTCTCATAAGCTTCTCCATACTGTTGTTTTTATTACCGATACCGGCCTCCGAAGAGGCCGGGCGGTAATTAAATGAAATCGTATTACTTAATATTAAACAAAATTATCTGATGTCTGCCAAATGCCAGTCTCAGGCTTTATTATTCTTCAGATTTTTTGCGGCTGATGAAGAATGCACATGCTGCGCAAGCCATAAGTACAACACCTGCGATTGTGAAGATGTAAGTACCGATACCACCAGTGGATGGAAGTTCAGAAAGCTTGGTGTTCTTAATATTTGTTACAGTTGTTGTGTTACTAATTGTAGTTGTTTCTCCCTCTTTTGTCGGATATGTTGCTTTATATGTAGAAGTGTTCTTTCCATCAATTGTAATAGTTAAAGTATCAAGTTTACCTTTATTTGTTCCTTCAGCTACATAAGTTGCGCTGATCACTACAGGAATTTCTGTTTTATTGATACTGAATCCTGTAGGTGCCTTTGTTTCAACAAGTGTATATTCTCCAGCATCCAGGCCCTCAAAGGTAAGTCCTCCATCTTTTCCTGTTGTTGCAGTATATACTCTTCCAGTACTATTGTTTGTAAGAGTAAATTCTGCGCCTTCAGTAACTTCAATTACCTTACCTGCTTCTACTCCGCTTTCTTCTATACTTGTACTGATTACCTTACCATCCTGATCCACTTTGATAATCTGGTTTATCTTATTAGTATAATTCTGAATGCTTGCAGATAATGCTGCACCAATTGAGAATGTGTAAGTATATGTCTTGCTCTCTTTTTCCTTAGTCACATTCTTATCAGCTGGATTATTAGAATAAATAAGTTTAGCTGCGTTGGTGTTTGGATCAAAGTTCTTTTCTGCCTCATTATTTACAGTTGCCGAATATGTTACAACAATATCCTGATTTCCATTTCCAAGAGCATAGTCACTGTTAATAGTAAATGTAAATCCACTGTCAGAGATATCTGTGAATGCTCCCATCTGATCATCTACATCTTTTCCATTAATTTGAATACTCTCTTGATTTAATGTAAGACCTTTGCTTAAAGTATCCTCAATGTTTACAATAACCTCAGAGTACTGTTCACTGTAAGAAGGAATTTTTGTAGAAATCTCAAACTCTACTACATCACCAACAGCGACATCATGACCTTTATCATTTGTAGCAAGATTTGTATCTGTGGTAACTTTGGTTTCATCGTTTACTGTTGCAGTTGTCTTTGTAACTTTTTTGTCGATTGAAGGTTTTGTTGATTTTGCATATGCATCCGCTGTCACCAGAGTCCAATTGGAGTTTGCATTTACAGGATCTGATGTCATTGTGCTGTCACTACCACTTACGCTGTAGTATACACCAATAAGCATTGGGTTATAAACTTCTTCAACTGTACCACTAACAATAACAACCCAGTAACCAGCATTTAATTCTGCTGTAAAACTAGCTAAACCTTCTGTTGCAGCTGTTGTCATTTGTTTAGAAGGAAGTGTTTCAAGAAGTGCTGCATTTTTAGCAATTGCTGTAACTTCATCTGAATTAGGTGCAAGTACATTTGCAAGTGTAACACCTGTCACTGCTTCATATCCTGTAAAACCATTGTCATATTTAGCTTTTGTAATCTGATATGCATTTACTGTTGCTGTTGCCTCAACATTATTTACTGTTGCTGTTTTTTTATCATCTTCATTAGGTGTAGTGCCTGTAGCAAATACCGCTGTGCACATGGTTAATACCATAATCGCTGCCAGTACTAATGCACTGATTTTCTTAAATAAATTCTTCATATTTATGCCTCCTTACTTTTTCTTTTCCGCTTTTCTTTTTTTTGTAGTATAATTTTTTAATTCCGTTCCATCACAATCAATGAGTTGCATTTGAACTTTTATCCTGCGATATTATCCTCCTTTCGTTTATTATTTATAAACAACAGGAGTGCAGCTGTAATAAATGCCACGCCACTGATTGTAAATCCATAGATTCCTGAACCACCGGAGCTTGGAAGTGAATAGAGTTTGTTGTTTTTGATGGTCAGTACATATGCATCATCATCTGAATGCTTTTCCAATTTCCACATCGACTGTTCTGACTGAATATCATTTCCTCTTGAATCTGTAAGAATGATAATTCCACCTTCTTGTTTAAAGTGAATCTCATCTGTCAATAACACACATCCTGTTGGTGCTTTTGTTTCCTTCAGGTAATACTGCCCTTGTTCGAGGTTTCTCAACAATTCTTCTTGATTATCATTATCAATTAAAATTGTATCTCTATTGACTTTATGATAAGCTCCTGTATTTCCTAACGGTCTACAATATAAATCAAATTCCGCACCTTCAAGCTTTGTCTCTGTATTTTCTGTGCTATTTAATATCTTAACCAGATCCAAATCTGCAGTCTGCTCATTATAGGTATTCATAATCTCAACTTCTGCATTATGTCCACCAGTAATTTCATATGTTCCAACTACAAACATTGCCCATTGTTTCGGATACTCAAAATGTAAAATATTTTCACAATCATATTTTATTTCAGCACCTCTGAAGATTAAAGTACCCTCTATGCCTTTTCCACTGTAAAAATAACAATTCTTCAAATCAGCCTTATTGTCAAATCCATTAATAGTTCGAATAAGATTTGTAATTGCCAGTCGTTCATTAACACTTGCAGGGTTTCTAGTCCATACAAAAGTCCCCTCACCCTTTGTTAATTTTGCTACAATCAGATTCTGTACACCAACTTCATAGTTTTGCTTGTTACAATTAGTCACTCTTTCCTTTTGTGTATAAGTATAGGATGACGCCTCTGTTTCAACTATTACTCCTTCATTTTCCGGATTTGTTACAGGATTTTCGTTTATCTTCACATCTACCAGATATCCATCTTTTCTATAACCTGATTCCTTAATTGTATATGTTCCTGTACCGCAGCCTTTTATTTTCCACGTGTAGGTCCACGTAGTAGCACTTCCTGTTACGGATACAGCATCTTTTAATAAAAGATCCTGGCTAAAATCAACCAGACTTCCTGGTGTTTCTCCCTGCTTCTTTCCTGTTACTGTTATCTTATATGGAGGATTTGCTTTTGCCAGCTCACTAATCTGAGTTTCGGTCAGTCCATTAAATGTTTTTGATACTTCTATAAAAGTCTCATCCTCTATGGCATCCTCACTCTTCAGAATATTTGTTACTGTTACATTAGCATTTTCTCCTAACTTAATGCTTCCATCAGCGCCTTCAATTCCTGATGTAGCTGCTCCATTTATTTCTTTTTCAGGATCATAGTACTTATCTGTATTTAAGTTTACCTCTTCAACCTTAAAACTTGTTCCAGAAAGAATACCAGTAACCGTAACCTTATATCCAACCGGTACATTTGATACAATTCCATCTGTTGATGTCCAACATGGTTTTGATTCAGTACCACTGAAAGTCAAAGCACCTGCTGCATTGTAATACCAGTAATTTCCGGATCCATCCTGAAGATAATATTTACCATTTGCATATGGTATCAGGTTTGCGTTTTCCTGATCTGACAGTTGTATCTTAAATGAAAATTTATCTTCAGTTGTTCCTGTTCGCAGCCTCTTAGTAATCTGAAGTTCACGGCTGTTTTCAGCAGAACAGTTATTTGTATAAACCACAACCGGTCTCTGGCCAACTTGCTTTTTATCGGTGCATATATCCTTCACTGTGCTGGTTTGTTCACCATTTTCTCCGATCACAGTCTCCGTATAACCGGTATCATTAATTGTAACCTGATCATACTCTTCGGATTTCACCCCTATTTCTTTTACATAGTATTTTCGATTAGCCTTAAGTCCTGTAAAAATAGCTGATTCATCCGGCCGGAGATAAAACACATTATCATAACTTACACCATTGAAGCTTTGTCCATTTAGAAATTTAACAGATGTCGTTGTCGGCTTGCCTGATGCTCCATATACTGCACTTGTTAAAGGTACATACTCTGTTTCTGAATATGTTACATTTCCATTTGAATCTGTATTTTCTTTCTGTGCATATGCCTGGAACGCGAACTTCACATTACTGTATTTTTCCTTATCAGTATTGCTGAGTTCTTTTCTTACTTCTACCTGTCCTTCTGGAATAACCTGAATATTAAACTTCATGTGAAGGTTAGATGCGCTTCCGCCTCGTTCCATATAGAACATCTTAAAGGAATGAGTCGTATAATCTTTAAATGTATTTCCTGTAAAATAGTTCCCTGCCTGATCTTCCTTCCATTTTGTTCCATCTGGAAATACCCCAGCATTCTTGAATATCTCTTTCAGTGTCATTGAAGATTCAACCGGAGTACCCTTTGTCTTACAATCCTTCCAGCTTACAACTCCTGTATTGAAGTTGATCTTGCCGGAATGTGCATCATGTACACCACCAATATCAAGAACCAGCACGTTATCGATGTAAATCCACATGTCATCATCACCATTAAATTCGTAAATCATAGGTGACGAAGTTCCTCTATGAATTGCATTTCCATTTTTCGGCTGCAGGAAATTTGCTCCCATATACATGCTAAATTGATAATTTGTTCCATTTGACAGATACAACTCTTTGCCATATTCCAAATTCGTCGAACTTAGCGGATTTCCATCTTCATCATATAAATTTGTATTTGTTGATAACCTGCCACCACTGATATTATTATATGGCATGAAATTTCCACGTTTATAGTAATATGCATCAGCGTTACTTGGTGTTCCAATTGCATCATAAACAGTAAAATTTGAATTACTGTTCAGATATGCATAATTCTTAAAACAGCTGTACTCGTAATATCCAGTTTCATCATACGTGGTTTTCAGGAATAGGTGATTAACAGGATTTCCGTTGAATAATGATTCCAAATTTTTTTCTGGATTCTTCGCAAATGGATATCCATTCTTATCTAAAAGGGTGTTCAGCAAACCTTTTTTAATGGTTCCATCTCCATAAGAACCTCCAATATTAATTTGGTTATTCCAATCCGGACCAATATTTACATTTCCACTACCCACCAGATCTTTCATTCTCATCGTAATTCCATCTCTGGTATGATCTACAGTCTCAACGGTCTCTAACTTCTTATAAACAAAGTAGAGTTTGTTATGATCATCGATGTATTTCCACTCGTTATTGTCGATATAGATATTCTTTCCATCATTGTAATGATATATTTGAGTAACCGGAGTTCCTTCCTCCGTCGGTCCTGAACTTACCTTTGCTTTATAAAAAGAATATTCTCCTATCGTTTCAATCTTTGCCTGCGAAACAAGATTCTTTATCTCAAGATAACCAGCACTGTTACTCAATGATAAAGTTTTATCTTCTCCAATTTCATTTCCCTTAGTATCAATCAATTTAACTGTTAAATTATAAGAAGTATTATAAGATGTCCATGTAATCGTGAATGTAGAGAAACTTGTTGTCTCAAACTCTGCTTTCTGTACGCTTCCGGCTGTATCTGTTTCTACACTTGCAGTTCCTTCCTGGGTCATGTCCACTACATTAACATTGCCGTTCTCGTCTTCCACCAGATGCATCATTGTAACTGACATCTGATCTGTGGTTGTTTCACCTTGGCTGAATTCATCTTCTTCAGCGAAAACAGCTACTTCGCTTCCGTTTTCTGTAACCTGAGCAACCTCTTCAGGTACGGATGGTTCTGTGTAGTGCATGGAAACATTTACGGAACCATCAACTGGTTCTATTTTATTTCCTTCACTGTCCTGGAAGAAAATATCGTATGCAAGAAAACCTGCGATTTCGTATCCATCTTCCTCTGCTTTTTCATTAAGCTTGGTTTCTGTTTCTGCGTACTGGTCAGTTCCCTGCTCGATCGGATTTACTATCAGTTCGGCATCTTCCGGGATAACTCCAACTTCTGTTGTTGCAATTACTTCGACAAGATCATTTACTATCTTTGTGAAAGTTAAGATTCCTTCTGTGTCTTCTATCTGAACTTCTTCCGGAATTTCCTCTTCATTTTCCTCTTCTACAATCTCCTGCTCTTCATTTTCAATGATCTCTGCCACATCGCTTCTTACATAAACTTCGGTCTCCTCGTAAGAAACTTTGTACCAGATGCTTCCGTCCTCAGCAGTTACCGTTTCGAGAAGTGGAAGCTGTGTGCCTTCAGCTACTGCTGCGAGCACTTCTGCTTCTGTGGAAGGAGCTGTTCGAAGGTTAACTTCGTCTGCGATGATACGAATCATTTTGATCTGATCCTGATCCGGAGTTTCTTCCTGTTTCTGTTCTCCTTCACTGTTCTCTTCAGTGTTTTCTACATTTGTATCTTGATTTAGCTCTTCTTTATTATTCTCCTCTCCATTGTTTTCAGTATTTTCATTGTTGCTGTCTGTATTAGTTTCTTCGTTGTTGTTTACTTCGCCGTTCTCTTCTTTATTCTCATTATTATCATTGTCATCTGCTGTCGGTATGCTGCTCCATACAAATGTGTATGCTGCTGTGCCTGCTGTCTGGAAAGATGCTCTGATGAGCTGTCTGTTTTCATTTGTTTCCAGTGCAAGATTTTCTTCTTCTGTTCTGAGCTCTGTCAGTTCCAGTTCGGAAGTTTCCTGGTTGGTTCTTACTCTGGCTGCTGACACTGTGGCCGCTGCCGGATCTGTCAGTTCCGGTGAAGAAGCCTCTTTATAGGTAAAGCTGTAAGAAACTTTGTCTGATGGTTCAACCGGATTGCCATCCCCATCTGTAAAAGATACGCTGTAGGCCAGGAATCCATCAAGATTCTTACCCTGATTCTGGATCAGTTCTGTGAGCCTGGCTGCCAGTTTGTTGTACTGGTCTGTCATCTCAGCATCTTCGGTGTTGTTCTCGACTGCTTTGACGATCATCTGTGTTCCGTTTGGAAG
>NZ_CAKRXI010000047.1 GCF_934424005.1 uncultured Blautia sp. | reverse complement strand
GAGGGAACTCAGGTGTTCTTCTCACTTCCGGAGGAGGAATCATAAATGAATGAAAAGAAATCGCTTATCCTTATGGTTGAGGATGAAGAACAGGTGCTGAATACCAACTGCCGGATGCTGCGGCGCCGTGGCTACGATGTCCGCACTGCACAGACAGTCTCCGAAGTCTATCATCAGCTTGAAGAACAGCTGCCGGATCTTCTCATCCTGGACATTATGCTTCCGGACGGAAACGGCCTGGATATCTGCCGCCACTTCCGCGAAAAAACCATGAACCCGGTTCTTTTTCTCACAGGAAAAAGTGATATCCGAGATAAGGTAGAAGGTCTTCAGCAGGGAGGCGACTATTATCTCACCAAACCTTATAATTTTGATGAATTTCTGGCCGTGATCCAGATGCTTCTGGAACGCCAGAAAAGAATAGAAGAAAAAATAAAAGAAAATTTCCAGGCTTCCCGCCAGATCACCATCGGAAGCCTGCGGCTGGACCTTTCGGACGGCCATGCATATCTCAATAATGCCGACACTGGTCTTACCCGTACCGAATTTTCCCTGCTGCGTCTCCTTGCCGAAAACCCAGAGAAGATTTTTTCTGCAAAGGAGCTCTATGAAGCAGTATGGGGCAGCTGCGCGGGAACAGATACCAGCACGGTACGGCGGCATATCTTTAACCTGCGGGTCAAGATCGGTGCCGAGGATACCGATGAATATGACATTGTCTCGGTTTATGGTAAGGGATATCTTTTTACCTGCCGGTAAATGTCTCTTTTTCTTCACATTTCTGAATATCAGAATCTGTCTGTTACAATCTACTTAACAGACAGATTCTTTTTATCAGGAGGTGCCTATGCATAAAAAAATCTTATTTCTTTTAACAGGCTCGATTGCTCTTTCCATATCTGCAGTCCCAGTCCTCGCTTCTGACCCTCCAACCGATGATGGTCAGTACATCTGGCAGGATGAAAACGGAGATTACTGGTACCGCAATGGTTCCGAGGATGAATATATCGGCGAAGGTAATTATGCCCCTGATCCGGATTCCGGTGAACTGATGGAAGGCAACGATGCCGGCTGGACCGAACAGGACGGTTATTTTGAACCTCATTATTATTATGAGGATGGCAGTGTGTGGCTGGAGGACGCTACCGGAACCACTTATATTGGCTCCAGAGATAAATACTATATTGATGACTACGGCAACCTTCAGGAATATTCCGATTCAGAAGCTGATTCCTCCTCCGGGGATTCTCCCGAAGAATCCTCTGAATCAGAAAAGCGTGGCGAGCTTCATATGCGGGTTGGTTTCCCTGCCGATACTACGATCCGAGAATCCATGCCTGAAAAAGGAGGTTATTTCGAGCAGCGTTCTGTAAATGAGGGAAAAAGTACTGCCTTTGTTTTAAAAGTAGCCAATTCTTCTCTGGAGGATTCTTCCCTGAAGGGTTTTCTGGCAGAATACTATCCGGTAAAGGGTGAGATCATCACCCAAACGGATCTTACCTTTGAATCTTATCCTGCTACGAAATATCAATATTTAACCACAGTCAACGAAGAAGAAAAAAATGTAGATGCGCTTGTATGCCAGACTGACGATTATACATTTGGACTTTTTATCCTGACTCCGTCAGACACCTATGATAAAGCTGCTGAAAAGGAAGCTGTAGAGCTGATCAAATCCATAGATTTCGTTTACGCAGAGTATGTTGATATGGCCATGACGGATTACTTTCAGGTTCTTACTCCGGAGCGTTGGAAATATCTCTGCCATTATGAAACGACCGAAACCGAAAATGGTGGATATAAACTGACTTATTACAATGAGGATGTTCCTGTGCTGACCCTGGAAGCCAGATATTACGATGGTGAAGACCAGCCTCTGGACAGTGTATGGCAGGGCTATCTCGGCCGCATCGAAACAGTCGATGGCAAAAAATACGATCTTCTGTCCACCATCAGCCAGTACTCCGAGGATGCCTCTGACGAATGGAAGGAAATGTATGACACCTATCTGGATACCATAAACGGAATCCGCATGATGGATGGCTGTTCCCTGACCGAAGGAAGCCATACCTGATTCCCCGGTCCCCTCTACCGTTATTTTGCAGACCGGAAAATCTATAGCTGTATCTCAACCGCAAAAGACACATCATATTTACACAAAAGAAGCTGCAGAACTTGAGTCTTCATTGTTCTGCAGCTTTTTTATATTTTAAAATCACATTCTGCGTTCTTTTGTATTCCTGCTCTCTTCGGTGCTGATCCCGTATGGTAACAGTTTTGTCATGAATCGGATTCCTGAGAGTTTTTTCATAATCGTGATTCATTAGTGCCTCACCTGCTTTGTAATAGGGCGTTGGTGCCGCACCTACCAACGAACAGCAGTATTTCCATGCACTTCCGTGAATCCCAGGCTGCCACTGATACTGTTTCGGAATATGCATATTGTAACGCATATAATGTGCGTATTCGTGTTTGTAAAGATCCATTCTGTCTTCTTTGCTGAGTGGATTCTTTACGGCATATCCTATAAAAAACAGCGAAAAATGAAAATGTTCTTTCTGCCCGTGTCCATTTCAATTATATGACCCCAATGAATCTGTATCAAAACCAAAAGTAATCGGCACTTTTGCTCCCTAAAGATGAAATTTCTTATCTAATTCTCTGTACAATGCACGAATCTGCGCTATAAGAATCGGTGTTTCTTTCTCAAGTATTGCACGAAGGCCTTCACAAGTATTGTAATCTGTCTGCATTATTTCACATTCCTGCCTATATTTCTATTCCTTCTTTACGTGTTTATAAGTCTTTTACAAACTCCACTGCATTTTGGATATCTTTATCATCCGGATGTCCTTTTGCAATACCTCCAACTAGTTTAAACGGACCAAATGTATCATATCCTTTGCACCCAAATTTCCCTACTATGCTGGCATGTTTTTTATCCAGAATCTGCTCTATGGATCTATAATTCGCACTTCCACCATAAGTGCAGATCAGGAATATCTTTTTGTCATCTGGCAAATTCTTTTCTGCAAATTTTAATATTGACTGATGAAATTTCGAAAAATAGATTCCTGATGCAAACCCGATCATATCATAACTTCTCAGATCTGCATCTGACTGTTTTACTGCATCAATCAAATCAACCTGACATCTTTCTTCTATGCTTTTTACTATTTTTTCTGTATTTCCATGATGTACTGATGCATATACGATTGCTTTTCTCATATCTATACCCTTTCTATCCGCTCAACAATAGAATTATACCATCATTTGTCAGCTTGTAAATCTGTTTCATTACAGGCAATCAACTCAAAATAATTTCGATTTGTTTTTATAAAGCCTTCTTTTTGTAACTTTGATATCTCCGTAGACATTGCCGCACGGTCTATGCAAAGATAATCTGCCAGCTGCTGCCGGTCAAAGGGAATGTCAAAAGATAACGACGAATGTCTGATGGATTCTGCCGACAAATATGACAATAGTTTATCCCTTGTCGTTCGCTTGCCAACATGTGTAATCTTATCATTCAGGATTAGTATCTTATTTGCCAGGACACTGACCAGGTTCTCTCACTTAAAAGGACACTTTGGAACCGCATGGCAGAATCAGCAGAAAGAGTTTGATCATCTTCCTGCTCCTATTCTTTACACTACCAACTGTCTGATGCCGCCAAAAAACAGCTACGCTGACAGAGTATTTACAACAGAAGTAGTTGCTTTCCCAGGTGCTGTTCATATTGATGAAAAGAAAGATTTTACGCCGGTTATTGAAAAAGCACTGGAACTGGATGGTTACAAAGAAGATCAGCTACTCACAGGCATCAATGGCGGAACAAAAGTAACAACCGGTTTTGGGAGTATCCCAAAATTTCCTGATAAAAGGAACTGTATTGCATTCTTAATGTTCTGATATAAATTTCGGCCATTTTCTACTGCTTTTACTATCGTTGCAAAGTTATCATCTGTAAGTACCATCGCTGCCGCATCTTTTGCAACTTCTGTTCCGGTAATTCCCATAGCAACACCAATATCTGCCTGCTTCAGGGCCGGAGCGTCATTGACACCATCACCAGTCATAGTCACTATTTTTCCTTTTTCCTGCCATGCCCGGACAATACGGATTTTATGTTCCGGTGACACCCTCGCATATACAGATATATTCGGCACAAACTCTCTTAATTCTTCATCACTCATTTTTTCTATATCTGCGCCCTCACAGGCTTCAGATAAATCATGTAATATGCCAACTCTCTTAGCAATTGCTGCTGCTGTGATTTTATGATCTCCTGTGATCATAACCGGCCTGATTCCTGCTTTTATACATTCTGTAACTGCAGTTTTTGCTTCTTCTCTTGGCGGATCCATCATCGCGATCAAACCAAGAAATACCAAGTGATTCTCATCTTCTATAGTTAATGTGTGATTCTCTGGAATTTCACGATAAGTAAAAGCCAATACTCGCAGACCTTCCTTTCACCCCGGAATACATTGATTGCAAACAAAAAGCCGCAGAATATCAGAATTATAATTGAAAGTTTCTTTCCAAAGACTTCCAGACTTGCCTAAAGTGGTGTCTGTTTTTCCGAAGTTGATTTTAAAAGTCCTGCAATCTTTCCAACTTCCGTCTGCATTCCTATGTCAGTCACAACTGCTCTGCCACGACCATATGTCACAAAGCTGCCTGAAAACAACATATTCTTACGATCCCCAAGCGGCACTTCTGTAGGTATAGTCTCCATACTCTTCTCAACTGCCAGGCTCTCTCCGGTGAGTGCACTCTCATCAACCTTGAGGCTTGCATTTTCAATCAATCTTCCATCCGCCGGGATCATATCTCCAGCTTCGAGCAGTATCACATCTCCAATGACCAGTTCCCTGGCTGGAATCTGAACAGCAGATCCATCACGCAGTACCTTTGCCTCCGGACCAGAACCAGAAAATCCTTATACTGTTCCAAAAAAATCTGCAGGATATTTTTCTTCTTTCCTTCTGCAAATTCATTCCATCCGCACTTTTCTCTGGAAGATTTCACCTGTTCGCTCGTAAGACCTGATATACTGCCTTTCACTCGCTCAAATACTTCTTCTACTGTCTGTTGATAAATTTCTTTCATCACTTATGCCTCCTCTTTTCATAAATGTCTGTTGGATTTTTATGCAATGAAAGATCTTTTCGATAAAAATGTACAAAAAAAGAAACCTTTATTGCATAACAAAAATGCAATAAAAGTCTCACCATTTTCTTGTGATACCGGATGTTTCCACCGTATTGACGATACCACAAACGCATATTTTAAAAGCGTAGGTTACTCCCCTTTATTTGGTACAATCATATATCAAATCAATATCACTGTCAAGAAGTTCCTAAGCCTTGTAAATCAGACATTCTTCAAAAGAGTTCTTATATAATTATTTTTCTATGAATTATACGCATTTGCAGGTCTTTCCCACACAAAAAACAACTTTCATAACCCAAATCAGTATATCGTGGTTCATGTAATACAGGCACTTGTAGATCAATCATTGCCAGTGTTATTTCTATAACATCCTCATCCGTCCTTGTTTCAAGAATAATTTGTTTTGTTTCCATTCGTATTTTCATCTCTTTTCTGTAGACAAATTTTGAAAAGTTATCTGGACTTTATCTTATCAAAAAATAAGAGTCCGATTACCATTACCACGGGAAAGATCAGGCCGACCAACATACCGCTCCTTATATTATCTCCCGCCATCTGGGTTACTCGTCCAACAATACCAGGACCGATGCTTCCTCCCAGATCTCCAGCCATGGCAAGAAGTGCAAACATTGCAGTACCACCTGCCGGAAACTTCTTAGATGAGATACTTAATGTACCCGGCCACATGATTCCAACAGAAAAGCCACACAGGATACATCCTGTAAGTCCTACTACAGGATTTAAAAAGAGTGATGCAAGAACATAACATACTACGCATAATGCACCTGAACCAAGCATGAACTTTGACAGATCTACTTTTTCTCCGTATTTTCCATATAGTATTCTGCTGATTCCCATGGAGACAGCAAATAAACATGGTCCCAGAAGATCTCCCATTGTTTTGCTTAAGCCAAGCGCTGCTTCAGCATATGCAGAAGCCCATTGTGCCATAGATAATTCAGAAGCACCGGAACATACCATCAAAATAATAGCAATCCAGAATAATGGTGTTTTAAAAAGTGCTGATATACTCATTCCTTCGTTCTCATCTACAAGATATTCAATAGGACAAGTTGCAAAATTATAGATATTTACTGTCGGAATCAAGGCTAACAGAACTGCCAGCCATTTCCAGCTGTCGATTCCAAATACTGCAAAGAAAATTGTTGAAACAAGAATTGTTCCTACTGCTCCCCAGCAATAAAAAGAATGAAGCAAGCTCATAGTTGCTTCTTTATTATCAAATGGACATGCCTCAATGATCGGGCTGCAAAGCACTTCAATAAGACCACTTCCTATTGCATATATGACTACACTTATTATAATTCCGGCAAAAGGATTCGGAAGAATCCCCGGAAGAAAAGCCATTCCTACAAGACCTATGGCCGAGCAGGCTTCCGAAGCTACAATGCATATTCTGTACCCTATTTTATCAACAAATCTGGCACAGAATATGTCAACTAATAATTGTGTAAAGAAAAAACATGTAGAAATAAGTGCAATATTACCAAGGGTAATATTATACTCCGTGTGAAACTTCAAATATAAAAGGGGTGCAAAATTTGCAGCGATCGCCTGTGTTATAAATCCAAGATAACAGGCCAATTTGGTTTTTTTATAATTCTTCATGTAAGATGCTCCTTGAATAATATTTGTTTGTATTATATAATATGTGGATACTAATTTCATTGTAATTTTTTCATATTTTATTGTAATATATCGTATTGTTCAATTATATGAGGTATTAATAGTCATGAGTTTTCAAAATCAATTCACCAAAACAACAACGGATGCCAACTTAATGGAAACCGTCCATCATGGAAATGCCGAGTATCCTTTTCGCTACTATTATGAAAATATAGCTCTGTTTGATTTTAAGTGCATCGACTGGCACTGGCACAGTGAGCTGGAATTTATATATATCGAAAGCGGAAATGTGGTTTTTGATATTGGTACGGTTCACTTTGAACTTAATGAGGGTAACGGCATAATGATCAATTCCAAAATTCTCCATCGATTACAATCCTCAAGCGATGCCATCATTCCCAATTTTCTGTTTCAGCCTTCATTTATTGCACCACCGGACAGTCTCATTTATAAAAAATATATCAATCCTGTAATTTCATCTTCTCTTGAATATCTCGTTTTTCAACCGGATATTCCCTGGCAGAAAAAAGCTCTTGAAATCATAAAAACAATAATTGCGGTACAGGAAACAGAATTTAACCGTGAGATTATTGTATCTATGTCAGTTCAGCAGCTCTGGATATTACTTTTAGAAAATCTGACTTTTGATCAATTTGAAAACATGGGCGCTGTAATTTCCAGAACACGGCTTCAGCTGATGATGCAATACGTTCATGCACATTATTCGGAAAATATAACACTTGAGGATATTGCCAGAACTGCAAATATCAGCAAGAGTACTGCCCTTCATCTTTTTCAGAATAACCTTAAACTGACACCGGTTAAGTATCTTATCAACTATCGCCTTAAACAAGCAGCACTTCTTCTAATAAATACAGAAGAAAAAATAGCCACAATCTCTAATAACACCGGATTTAACAACGTAGATCATTTTTGCCGAACTTTCAAAAAAACATATAAGATGACTCCTACTGACTATCGAAACCAGGAAAGAGCACCAGTTTCCTGATGCTCTTTCTTGCAATTCTATATATGGATATTGCCCCTATAACTTCATCTTTTCGTACTCAAAAAAGATCCAGCATATTATCCAGATATATCTTTTCTCTGACATGAATCTGGTATTCTGGTCTGGTCATATAATACAGCAGGAATTCCAGAATCAGTGCACTTCCCAGTCCGCGTCCTTCGATCTTAAAATTTGAAAATCCCATTGGCAGATAAGTATCTTTGATATCTGTCACACTAATAAATCCAGGATTTTCCATTGCTTTGGAGAAAAGATATCCCTCTCCGGAATCAGGCGCTGCACAGATATGTTCC
The DNA here is from genome assembly GCF_934424005.1 of uncultured Blautia sp. GTDB lineage: Bacteria > Bacillota > Clostridia > Lachnospirales > Lachnospiraceae > Blautia_A. The sequence goes on along the minus strand of NZ_CAKRXI010000047.1, from coordinate 9,016 downwards.
TGACAGTTTTCTCCCAGATTTTTCCGACTGACTGTTTCGTAACAGGCTTTTCTGTCCTTACATCCAAACCAGCAGCATTCATTACACAGGAATTCCACTTTTTCTTTTTGCTGTGTATTCATCTGATTTAACTGATCAAACTTTTTATTAAGACGAAAATCCGGCACTACATATCTGAATTCCTCTCTGTTGATTTCCTGTAAAAAATCACTGAAATTTGTCAGTGCTTTTGTAGTTGATGAGACCAGATAAAGACCCGGATAGTTCTTTTGCAGATAATCTAAAAGCAGATCTGAATGAATGATCACACCATTTTGAGGTTTATTGTTTTTTTCCAACAACGCACAGAGTTCATTGCATTTTCGATCCTGCAAGTGTTCTTCCCGCAAAAGTGAATTACTGAATGTCAGTCGGGCGGATATCTGATATTCCTGCATCAGATCCAGTACTTTTTTCGCGTCTGCCTCTCCAAAGGAAGTACGGCCTCCGCCCCAGATACAGTCTGACGGAGCCCCGTATATTGAACTAATCTCGCACCAGTCATAGAAATATTCTCTATGTTCCCGGAACAACGGCAGAAATACTCGGTACAGTTCATAAAACTCAAATAGCCCCGGAAGATGGTAATATGCTCGTTTTTTCATGCTAAATCTCCCGACTGCCTTCTGACTTTTCTATAAAAAATCAACGTCAGCACTGTAGCTGCAATCCAGCCAAATGGCCATGCCATCCAAATTCCAGTGCTTCCATAATTTCTGCTGAACATCAATGCAAATAGAATTCTGATGATCAGATCCGGCACAGTTGCAGCAACAAAATATGTCATTGCACCGGCTCCTCTGATGATTCCATCTGTCATCAACTTTACTACGATCATAAGATACCAGGGTGCGACTATCCGAAGGAACTCCATTCCTGCTGTAATCGCTGCCCCACTCTCTGCATTCAGAAACAACCCCATCATCCGTCTGCTGAATCCTACATACAGAACAACAAATGGTACAGCTGCCACCGCTGAGAGTTTCAGACCTGTCCGAAATCCAAGCGGTATCCTTTCTGCTTTGCCAGCGCCAATATTCTGGGCAGTATAACTTGAAAGGCAGGATCCCAATGTCATAAAAATATTTATGGCAAAGGTATTCAGCTTAATAGCGCCTGAATAACCGGCAACAACTGCCGAGCCATAGCGATTTACAATATCCTGTACAAAAAGATTTCCGACACTCAGGACGCTCTGCTGTAAAATACTTGGGACTGCAATTGCAAATATCTGGATAAAATATCCTCTGTCAAAAAAGGGCTGTTTTTCTTCTCCTGCAAAAGACCTGAGTCTGTAAAACAGAGTAACCAATGCAAGCACTGCCGAAATCCCCTGTGCGATAAAAGTGGCCCAGGCAACACCAGCAACTCCCCAGTGAAGCTGAGCCACAAATATCAGGTCCAGGATGATATTGCCGGCGGATGATCCCAGCAAAAAATACAATGGAGTTTTGGAATCTCCCAATGCTGTAAAAACACCAGTGCATACATTATAAAGCATCAGAAAGACCATTCCAAATACATATATTTTGAGATACAGAATTCCATCTGCCAAAATATTCTGAGGTGTATGTATCCATTCCATCATATTACTGCTGAAAAAATATCCAAAAACAGTGAGTACCGCCGCAAGTCCGAGTGAAGAAGCAAAAGCTGTCGTTACTGCACTCTTTACCCCTTTTCTGTCACCTGCGCCAAATAATCTGGATACTACTACTGAAGATCCAAGGTTCATTCCCACTGCAAATGCCATAAAGATGATCGTGATTGGGTACGAAGCTCCTACTGCTGCAAGTGCATCCTCACCGGCAAATTTTCCTGCGATCATACTGTCCGCAATATTGTAGATCTGTTGAAACATCACACTGAACATCATCGGAATCCAGAATCTCCACAATGTCCGGTCAGGATGCTCCTTTGTAAAATCTGTAATCATAATTTGTTATACTCCTGAATGATTCAGGTATTTTCACCTCAATCTTTTTTTCCATCAGTATAACACTTTTCTTTGATACACTTCAATATTTTACTCTGTAATCTATTTCAGTTTAATTTTAAATCTTGCTTTCTTTCCACTTCCATCAAGTGCTGATGCAGTAATTGTTACTGTCTTTCCTTTTCCTGCTTTCAGTGCCTTTACCTGACCTTTTGATGTTACCGTTGCGTATTTATTGTTACTGCTGGTCCATTTTACAGTCTTGTATGCACCGGATTTTCCACTGACCTTTGCTTTTAATCTCTGGGACTTATTTATTTTCATTGTTTTTTTGCCCGAGATTGTGATCTTTGTTACCGGATTCTTTGTCGCAGTCAGTTTATATGTAGCCTTTGCATTTCTGTTATTCTTCAATGTAGCAGTGATCACAACACTCTTACCACCGGTTTTCTTCTTAAATGTTACGACACCGCTACTGTTTACAGTAGCTACTTTCTTATTACTGGAAGTCCAGATCAGATTGGATGGATTAACAACTCCTGAAGAAGTTTTTACCTGCCACATTTTTTGAATGCGACCGGTGGAATTTAGTCTGACACACTACCTTCCAGTGGTCCGTTTAGCATGCCATAAAATCAAGAGATTTTCGATAAGTTGAGCTAATTATAACAGAAAATGCAGGATTTTGCTCAAAATCCTGCACAAAATCAGTAAAATTTAAATCCTGATGGAATTTACTCTTTCACTGGAATTTAACTTTTCAAGTCAGCATTTCTGATGCAAACTATTAGCTAGATGATTTAATCAAAATAAAATAATTAATATCCGATTTCTTCAAGGATCGCATCAATCATCCTCGCATTTGCCAGGGAAAATCCCCTGGTCACTGCCGGTGTTTCCTTTCCTTCCACACAGCGTCCCATCTGTTCAACTTCAAGGCGGTAGTTCTGTGGAACAGAGATGGTTTTCATCTCTTCCCTGCCATCAAAGAAAGTTATTGTGTAACTTAATTCCCCGTCTCCATTAAATTCAAAACCCGTTCCTTTGATACTGCCTTTCGTTCCCTGGATTTCGAACCGGTCGATATGCCTGTCAAGGTCCGTTGCCAGTGCCATGCCGCAGGAAAATGCTGCCTTTTTACCGTCCGCGTATTCAAATATAGCAGATGTAAGCGTATCAATTTTTTCTTCCGAAAAGCTGGCGATTGCTCTTACCTTCGCTGGTTCATCACCCAGAATACGCAAGATCAGGCTGGTATTGTAAACACCAAGATCATAGGTGCAACCGCCAAAGGTATCTCTTCTCATACGGATATTCTTCGGGTCATAATCCGAAGTGATGTAGGCAGACTCCATATAGCGCACATCTCCAATAGTCCCATTTTCAATCTCTTTTCTGACCGCAGCAATGTACGGGCTGTGCTGGTATGCAAATGCTTCCATCAGGTATACATGATTTTCTTCTGCAGCTTTAAACATTTCTTCTGCCTGTGCTTCTGTCGGTGCAAGCGGCTTTTCACAGAGCACATGTTTGCCGCTTTTAAGAGCCCGAATCGTCCATTCATAGTGCATGGTATTGGGAAGCGGGATATAAACAGCCTCTACTTTTGGATCTGCAAGTAATTTCTCATAGCTTCCATAGGCTTTTTGAAAGCCATAGGTTTCTTTGAACCGTTCTGCTTTTTCCATGTTTCTTCCTGCAATTGCGTACATTTCACAGTTTTCTGCCTGCAGCATGCCTGGGAAAGTACTCCTCTCACAGATGAATGCAGTTCCCATAACGCCCCATTTGATTTTTCTCATAGCCTTTGCCTCACTTTCCATTTTTTAACCCCAAATTTTCACTACAAAATCTATTAACTTTTCCTAGTCAAAAAAACTTCCCTCAAATACCGCTGTCAGCAGTGCTCCTGTACACCCATAAACGGTCGCTTCATCTTTAAAACCGGATTTTACCACCTGTATCTGGCGATATTTCCGTTCAATATGCCGTTCATTAACCAGTTTCTCTATCTTACAGAGATATGGATCTGGAATCCAGTAACCCTCATGGCCGATGATAATCTTCTGTGGATTCAGGCTGTTGACAAACCCTACCAGCGCACAAGACAGTTTCTCTGTCATTTCGGTAAAGACCCGATCCATATCCTGCTGTCTTTTGGTAAATGTATTCCCTTCACCTTCCTGGATTGCTTCATCCATTTCTTGGCAAAATCCCCGAAAATCTTTCATATCCCCAGTTACTTTTTGAAGCTGGCTTTCAAGTACATTGCTGGAAATATAGCGTTCCAGACATCCCCTGTTTCCGCAACTGCATGGTTCTCCCTGCCAGTCAATGCTCGTATGCCCCAGTTCACAGATCATTCCACTGGTATTCGCATACAATTCCCCATTTACAACCAGTCCGGAGCCCACACCGTTCGCCAGATCTACATAAATAAAATCCTCACAGTCCGTTCCTGCGCCATAATATTTCTCCATGATCGCGGCACAGTTACTCTCCCCATCAAAAAAGACTGGCATATGACAATGTTCCTCTATTTCCCTGGCAATTTCCAGGTCATGCAGCCCATAAAAATTCGGCGGTGCCAGGATCTTACCCCGATTCTTATCCACCGGCCCGATTGCGCCGATTCCAATCCCGTATATCTTCTCATCTCCCAGTGTTTCCATAATCTGATCCAGTGCATGAAAGATGTGCTCCATCAGCTGAGGTGCTGTCTCTTCAGTTACCGGAAAACAAATCTTTTTTAGCAGTTTCAACTGTATATCGCAGAGAATCACACTGCAGATTTCCCGATAAAGATGCACACCAATCAGCTTCGGTGCCTTATCTGAAATGCATAGCTGTACCGGATTGCGTCCCTTTCCTTCTACCTGTACTTTTTGCCGTTCCTCAAAGATCCCTCGTTCCAAAAACTCATTCACGATATAAGTGACGGTCATCTTTGCAAGTCCCGTTTTCTGCGATAACTCGATCCTGGAACTGCATTGCCCTGTCGCGATCAGTTTTAGGATCAGCCCCCGGTTTCTCTGTTTTAAAAGTGTATTGTTGACTCCTGATTTTGCCATTTTCCTGCTCCCATATGCTTTTAGTCTTATCTTACCACAAAATCATTTCGCCATCGTATTCTTCCATAGCCCGGATTCCCCAGATTGTCGCAAATCCTGCAGCATGTGCCACATCAAACATTCCTCCAAGTTCATGTTCCATCATATGACTTGCCCAATCGCCGCCACCAACTTCGAGAATAAAATCCCCTCCATGCATTGTGATGCTTTTATTTAGTACAACGTTTTTACTTTATATTTATATAATACAATCTTTTTACTATTTATCAAGATAGAACACAAAAAAACTACAGATTTTTTCTATAACTTTTCCCGGTGAAATATAGAAAAAAGGATACAAGACAATTTGTCTCATATCCCATAAAACATTTCAAATTTCTTCATCTCCTATATAAATCGTAAGTATTGTTTATAGTTTTATTATACAAGTGGATCAAAAGCATTTGAGGTTAATTTTTTATTCAATCAACTGAAAATATTAGTATTTTCTCTCGATCATTCTTCCCTTCAAACAAATCTTCTGTATTGATCTCATCGTAGAACATCAATTGTTCTTCGGTCATGAGACAGCCAAGGTATTCTTCTGACGGATAATAAAACATCAGTAAAATTTCTCTTGGTTTCTCATAATATGACTCATAAATTCCAGCAAGAACTTTGCGCAGAATCTCCACAGAAAACGGATTAAAAAAATAACATCTGTCCACTTCAGACGGGACTGTATATTTTTCTGCACTGGTCAGTTCAAACGAAACCTTCCTGCCTGATACAGCATGTTCTCGGTTTGCTTCGGCACTCTCAAAAATTCGCTCATCATACTCAACACCAATAGATCTGCATCGCGTCTGATAAGACAGATAAAAACATACTCGTCCCTTTCCTGTACCATAATCCAGAAGCACATTTTTCTTCGTTATCAAGCCATTGTTTGCCAGCCGCTCCAATACACAATACTGCGTCGGCTCATATGGATATCGATACTGATCCGAACGAGAATCGTCCCGTCCGGTGGTTTTGATCTTCAGCAATTTATCCCATTGTGTTTCATTTTGGTTCATAAAATCATTTCCAATCCTTCCATATATCCGGCTGATATCCGAGCGTAGACTGCTTTCCATTTCTGACCACCGGTGTCTTGATCACCTGCGGATTCTCAAGTACCTTTTCCAGTTTATCCTCATTGGCAATATATTTAATCAATGCAAGCATATCTTTGTCCTTGCATTCCCAGTTAATCATATTTTCAAGACCACCGTTTGCCTGTGCAACAGAAGTAAATTCACCCTTACTCATGCCTTTTTCTTTCATATCAATAAATTGAAATTTAATACCACGTTCTTTAAAAAATCGTTCTGCTTTCTTCGTATCGTTACATTTCTTTGTACCAAAAATCTGTATGTTCATCGTGTTCTCCTTTTCTATTTCGTTGTAAACATATCCAAAAAATTCACTGCTCCATGTCCATACCAATTCCTGCTTTTCTCAATTTCTTTATTCCAAAAAACTCAAAATTCGTTCTACATATGCCTGCATCGTCTCGTCATCACTTCCAAATATTTCATGTTTACTTCCAGGTATATACATATATTCACATGAAGTCCGCCCTTTTCGCTGCAGTTTCTTCGCAAATTTTTGTATCGCCCGGACAGAAACAAACTCATCTTTTTCTGCCTGAAAGATAAGTATCGGTGCAGTAAGTTTTTTCCATCCATGATATCTTATATACCAGCTCATTCTTATTGAAGCCAGCAGCCAGCCATAGGACGCAGCACTTGTCTGGACTTCTCTGGATTGCTTGCGGATCTCGTTATACCTGGTAAATCTTGCTTCTGAAACTGCAGCACTTGTCTCAAGTGTTTCACTTCCATCATACGGTTTCTGCCCGATCACATACCTTGCATTCCTTCCCGCCAGACATTCTACCTGTGCAATTGCAACAGTCACCGACCATGGCATATTTCCGGTAAGCGGCCGTATCATCGGCGAACTGAGTATGATCTTCTGAAAAAGCTCCGGCTCCCATGCAGCTGCGATCGTACCAATCGCCCCACCCATAGAATGTGCAAACAAAAACAACGGAAGCTCAGAATACTGCTCTTTTACTACATGACACACCTTCAGAAAATCTCGTACAAAACGTTTCCATGTATCAATATGTACCAGTGATGGATCCTCTGTCAGTCGATAACTCAAACCGTGGCCTGTATGTTCCGGTATACACACATGATACCCGGATTTCAAAAAATAATATATCATTTCATCATATTTCGGTGTACCCTCAGTAAATCCATGACTGATAACAATAACACACTTTGGCGTATCCGCCTCATAAAACTTTGCATGAAGCTTTCCGGCTTTTTCTCTTCGCTCAGGTTCTTTCGCCCCTGTAATATAACACTCTCTGCATCGTTCCCGCAAATATGGTTCTACTTCTGTTCGCATCGCATCTGCAAATTTATCTTCTTGTATAATTTTCATATATTATGCCTCTACCGCTTCTCATCTCATTTTTTTTACTGTTACATTCTTTCTCCAATAATTCCATTAATCTTTTTCTCATTATAAAATACCAGTATAATTCCGCCAATACAACAAAATACTGCTGCGCCAAAAGCAGCCACACGATACCCTGTTCCATCTCCTGCACCAATCGTAGACACAGCTGTAAAAATCAGCATAGAAAGACTCTGTCCAAGTTTGAACGCAAACGTTCTTGCTGCATAAAACATTCCTTCCCGATTGCTTCCAGTCTTAATCGAGTCACTCTGCGCAATATCAGCCACTACTGCCTGCGGAAGAATTCCGAAAATTGCCATAGGAAGTGCCGCCACAACTGTAAGGATCAGTCCCTGTACGGTTGCCGGAATAAAAATCATTTTTCCCATAAACCCTGTATAAAAATAAGCCAGACTGAATACGGCAAATGCAAAAAGAATCATCTTTTTCTTTCCAAGTTTTGGAGTGAGCTTATTTACAGGTACGTAAAATACCAGTGAAAGTGCAGTCATTCCAACAAAATATAATGTTGTCATTGTCTCCGGAAGTTTCAAAAGACTAGTAACAAAAAACGGCAGGCCCGTCTGAAACATCGTCAGTGCGATCCAGTAAAAAATATCCGAACCCACAAATTTACGAAACTCACCGTTTTTGAATGTAGCAACCAATGAACGAAACGCGGACTCTTTTGCCGGAACTGTATCTACATAATCTTTTTCACGAATGCAGAATACCGGTACCAACATACAGATAAAAGCTACCGTAGCCATCAATGTAAACGTCACACGAATTGCTCCAACTCTGCCAAATGCCGGAATAAATACACCCCAGATCATCGGTGCCAGATAAGCCACTGCTGTTCCTGCGATAAACGTAAATGAAATCACGGTAGAAATATTCAGTCTCTCCTGCTGCGTGTGTCCAAGCTCCGGAATCAGTGCATTATATGGCGTGCAATATGCAGTAATGGAAAGATAATATGCCAGGATCATTACCAATAGAAAAGCTGCGTTAATCCAACTGTTTTTATTGACCGGTGACCAGAATACCAATACTGTAGAAAGCGCCAGCGGCAAAGATGCCCATTTCAAAAAAGGAATTCTCCGGCCATTCTTTGATGTACATCTGTCAGACCAGGATGCAATCATAGGATCTGTAAATGCATCGAAAATTCTTCCAAACGCTGTAATTCCGCCAATGATCGTGAAAATTCCCAGAACCACCAGTCCCTGTGGGATAAACACCGTCTGTCCCTGGCTGATTGCCGTCTTGTCCGGTTGATAAAAATAGACGAGCCAGTTTGATATAATTCCGGATAACATCGCCCATCCAAACTGTCCTGCTGCAAACTGCCATATTTTTGCTGTTGTTAATTTTTTCATGTTATACCTCCTGATACTACTACAATATATTTATGGTTAATATCCCTTACAGCCAGTAAGGAATTATCCATCTTGTTGCTTAAGCTGTTAGA
>NZ_CAKRXI010000046.1 GCF_934424005.1 uncultured Blautia sp. | reverse complement strand
TTTTCAAAACTTTTCAAATTGTTTATTCAGAAGAAACAATTCCTTGTGACAGCTCAGTTAGAATACCACTTTCCAACCGGGCTGTCAACACTTTTTTAAATTTTAATATCTTTCAGGTATGTTCAGCATAATATTGATATATTACAGCAATTACTTTATCCATCTGCAATGGTTTTGACAAATGTGCATTCATCCCCGCTTCTATACATTTTTTTACATCTTCCTCAAATGCATTTGCTGTCATAGCAATGATCGGAATTTTTTTTGCATCCGCTCTGTCCAGGGATCGTATGATTCTTGTTGCCTCCAATCCATTCATATATGGCATCATAACATCCATCAATATCGCATCAAAAGTTCCCTGTGGATTTATTTTAAACAGTTCCACTGCTTCCTGTCCATCCCGGGCAATCGTTATTTCTGCTCCTTCATCTTCCAGAAGAGTCTCTATAATTTCTGCATTCAGCTCATTATCCTCAGCGATCAGCAAATGTATTCCACGGATACTTCCGACTTCCGGTACTTCCTCCCTCTGTGTGTCGACTGATTCTTCAGAAATTTCAAATGGCAAAGTAATTTCAAAGGTAGAACCAATTCCCTCTTTACTTGTTACTTCAATCGTACCATGCATTTCATCCACCAGTCCTTTTACAATTGCCATGCCAAGTCCGGTTCCATTATAAACGCTTCTTGCATCTGAACGTTCCTGTGAAAACGGATCAAAAATGTGTTTCAAAAATTCCTGGCTCATTCCAACACCGGTATCTGCTATGATCCAGCGATAAATAACCCTGCTCCCCGTTGTTCCCTCACATTTCAGAATTGTCGTCACTTTTCCGCCAAACTTATTATATTTTATGCAATTTCCATATATATTCAAAAACAGCTGTCGCATATGAAGCGGACTCCCATATACGTACGGGTATTTCATCTCATCAGGCTTCTGATCATATTCAAGAGTAATTCCCGATTCAACCGCGCGTTGTTCTACAATTGCCTGAATTTCCATTGAAAGTTCACTCAGGTTCATTATTTCATTGGACAATATAACCTCGCCACTTTCCAGTTTACTCATCTGCAGGATATCATTGATAAGTGCCAGCAGATGATTCGCCGCTATCATAATTTTACTTCTGTTGGCGCAAATCAGTTCTTTATCGTCAGGATGTGCCTCGTCAATTTTCAAAAGTCCAAGGATTCCATTTAACGGTGTCCGTATATCATGACTCATCCTCGAAAGAAAACTTGTCTTGGCCGCATTGGCGCGATCAGCCTGACTGACAGCCTGCTTCAACTGTTCATTTTTACTTTGCAAGATCTCTGTATATTCCTGCTGTGCACAAATCCGCTCTTCCTGATACTTTCGTTCTGTTTTCCAACGGACCATATTCATTGCAACCAGCACAAGCAGATACAGCATCATGGAATAAAAAATGTGCTTCGGCGTTGTGTCAAACACATCTCTTTCCGACATATATGCATAAATATAGTAATTTCTCCCGTGTCTCATCAGTCCAAACTTATGCATACTAAAAGTACTTTTTCCGGATGTCTGCACCAGTTTTGCGCCTTTTCCCTTTTCACGGATGCTTTTCAGTACCATAATATCATCTGTGCTTTTCCCCACCAGTGATTTATCATTGGCTGCCACAATTTTTACACCATCTGCAACTACAATCGTTCCATCACTTTCTATATTATATCCTTCCAGAAACGATTGCACAGACAGAAAAAAGGACTCCACATATTCAACCGGTGTATGATAATATGCACCAATAATCCCATTATCTCCGCTCCTTCCACAGGCCGCCAGATCTATGTAAGAACCATCCTCGCAGGGAATTCTGACGGCATATATTTTTTCCGGATAAACTGCTGTTTCCAGAAGGCTGTCTACCTTCAGATATTTTTCCAGTTTCTTCTCATCTATCTTATCCACATAATATTGTCCTTGAAGTCTGCCGCCGGAATCCAGCATAAACACTCCTGTCATATAATTCCTGTCCGCATACTCTTCCAGACTTTTTGTTTCCCAATTATCTTTTTTCTGCATCCCTTCATATGTAAGCTCTGCGTCTATATTTCGTACACTCTGCATAATACGCATAAGCCCTTTGCTTTCTGAAGCAAAGTTAAGCCTGCTATAACTATGGCATTGATTCTTAACATATGTTGTGATCTCATTTAAATGTTTTTCTGCGGTTTTCATATCCGCATCTGCGTAAAAAAAACATACACCCGCAACAAACAATATTCCAAACAGTATTTCCAGCAGCCAAAATCGCAGATGTCTGGAAAAAGCAGTATTTTTATTTTTCATAACTATCTACCTCAAGATATCTGTCAGCCTCGTTCAGATATTTGCTCAAAATTTTTTCGGCTGTTCCATCCACGCGCATCTCACCAAATATATCTGTAAGTTCTTCCGCAATTCCTCTTTTATCATTTTTGCCAAACGCAACCCCCAGTCCCACTGTAAGTAATGGTTCCGCAAGAATTCTGTATTTCAGATTATAATCTTTCATATATTGAAGAACTGCAGTTTCATGTGCAGCCACTGCGTCTACATAGCCTTTACTCAAAAACGGATAGATCAATTCTCTGTTCTGCAGTGAAAATAACTCTTTTAAAGCAGGCAGATTTTTTTCCTTATGATTTTCAAACAGTTCTTCCGGTTTTGTCGTTGACTGTACTGCTACTCTTTTTCCTTCCAGATCCTGCAATGTATAAATATCACTGTCTTCATTAACGGCCACAACCTGCCGGCTGACCATATATGGTCCTGCCCAGTTATAATCATCTTCCCGTCCATCAATCGAAAAACTCCCCCATATACAGTCTATCTTCCCATCTTCTAACAGTGTTCTCTTTTCCTCCCAGTTGATCTGTTTGAATACAGCCTGATATCCCATTCTTCCAAATGCTTCTTTCGCAAGATCCACATCAATTCCCGTTGGCTGCCCGTTTTCATCCACATAATTAAACGGCGGATAATCGTCACTTCCTATCACAATTTCCGGAAGTTCTTCAATACCTTTTGCATTTATTTCACTCTGCGTCCTGCAGCCTCCCAATACAGCAGCTGTCACACTCAGTCCCAAAACTACAATAATTACTTCTGCTCTGATCCTGCTCTTTTTCTTCATCTGTACCCCTCCTCTGTCATTCGTTAACAATGCCTGCACTTCTGATTTGAACCTCATATCCTTCCATAAAAAAAGAAACACCGCAGGTAGACTTTCACCTATAGTGTTTCCATGTATTCATTACTGATTCGAGCAACTGGCTGCCATTTTAAAGGCCCTATAGCTTTGCGTCGCAACCTTTCGATTGTTTTGCCAAACATATGAAGTTTTCTCTGATTTTTTTAATTATAGCATTTGCACAATGCCGCTTGCAATAAGAAGAAGCACATATTCGAAAATATGTTCTGATTTTAACAAAATCTTTAAATTCCTATCATTTCCCGATACTCTCTCGGCGTAACTCCATATCGTTTTTTAAATTGACGATTAAAATTTGACAGATTCGTGAATCCTGCATCCTGTGAGATTGTCAATATTTTATCATCAGTCTGGCGCAATGCCTCTGCTGCCTCCGCAAGTCTCCGGTCATTTACATATGAAGTAAAACTGTCTCCCGTCATCTTTTTGAACCAACGCATGAAGTGACTGCTGCTCCAGCCACAGAATTTCGCCATGTCTGCTACTGAAAGATTCTCACTGCTTTTAACACTGATTTCCTGCAGTACTTCTTTCAATTGCTCCCTATCCGGAGAAGACACGATTTCTCTGGATGGATACATTCTTATAAGAAGAAATATAATCTGCAAAACTGCTGCTTTCACTCCGAGTTCATAAGCATTTTCTTTTGTTTCACACAATTCTTCCATCTGAATAAGACATCTTTTTAATGAATCATAATGCTCTTCCTCCGCCTTTATCTGTACCGGAGGAAACAACTTTCCTGCTGCAAGCGGGACAAGAAATTCTCCTGCACAGAGGTCTGCTGCTCCTTCTCCCAGAAAATCCATTTCAAAGATAATATTTTCGTATTCCATAGAATATCCTTTTATTCTATGAATTGCATGAAGGGTTCCAGGTGTTACTACAAAAATATCACCTGGTTCTCCTTCAAAACTTTTTGTTTCGAGCTGGATCAGCCCTTTTCCCTTTTTTATATAAATCAATTCCATCTCCTTATGCCAGTGCAAAGGAACCGCCGGAAAATCCAATGGAATCGTACATGGATAAATATTAAACGGAAACAACCGGCTGCCATGCTGTTTTGTTTCCTGATATTTTGTACCACTTTCTTTTTCTTTCATTTATTTCTACCTCCATGATAGGATAGTATCATTTCTTGCTCGCTTTTGACAAGAAACGCCTGAACATCTGTGATATAACTAAATCAACCTAAGTTAACGAAACTACAAGCATTACATATATGAAAGGAGCGACTCACATGAGTGAATCCATGAAAACAACATTAAACGAACTTTGCCAAAAGGATATTGCAGCTGCTTCCGACGCAGAACTTTATACAGCTCTTCTGAAGCTTGTGCAGGAACAGAGTCAGAAACAGATAAAACCAGTAACTGGCAGAAAACTGTATTATATTTCTGCCGAATTTCTGATCGGAAAATTACTTTCCAACAACCTGATCAACCTTGGTCTGTATGATGAGGTTCGTGAAACACTTGCCGGTGTCGGAAAATCTCTTGCAGATATCGAAGAGCAGGAACCGGAACCAAGTCTTGGAAATGGTGGTCTTGGACGACTTGCCGCATGCTTCCTTGACAGTCTTGCAACTTTAGATTTTCCTGGCGATGGTGTCGGTCTTCGTTATCACTGCGGACTTTTTCATCAGAATTTCAAAAACAACATCCAGAACGAAACTCCTGATTTCTGGCTGACTGATCAGTGCGCTGCCGAAGCTACCGATACAGTATTTCCAGTTTCACTTGCGGGAAACACCTATTCTGCAAGACTCTACAAACTTCCTGTTACCGGCTATGAAGGCAGAACCAATATGCTGAATCTGTTTGATCTGGATTCTGTAGATGAATCTGTGATTGCTGACGGAATTTCTTTTGACAAAAAAGACATTGCCAGAAACCTTACATTATTCCTTTATCCAGACGACTCCGATGAAGACGGCCGACTGCTTCGTATTTATCAGCAGTATTTCATGGTTTCTGCCGGTGCTCAGCTTATTCTCAATGAATGTGCTGCACGTGGATGTAACTATCATGACCTTGCCGACTATGCAGCTATCCAGATCAATGATACACATCCAAGTATGGTAATCCCGGAACTGATCCGCCTCCTTGAGGAACACGGAATCAGCTTTGATGAGGCAGTTCAGATCGTAACAGATACCTGTGCATATACCAATCATACGATTCTTGCAGAAGCTCTGGAAAAATGGCCACGTCATTATCTCGATACCGTTGTTCCTCAGCTTATGCCAATTATTGAAAAGCTGGATAGCATTGCCAAAACACGTACAACTGATCCTTCCCTTGCTATCATCGATCAGAATCAGGTCGTTCATATGGCACATATGGATATTCATTTTTCTCACTCCACAAACGGTGTTGCCACACTGCATACACAGATTCTGAAAGAAAGCGAACTGGCAGGATTCTATCAGATGTATCCGAACAAATTTAATAATAAAACAAACGGTATCACCTTCCGCCGCTGGCTTCTGAAATGTAATCCGGCCCTGACCTCTGAAATTGAATCTCTGATCGGATCCGGTTTCAAAAAAGATGCTTCTGAACTGAAAAAGCTTCTGAATTATACAGACGATGCAGAAGTTCTGAAAAAACTCAGTTGTATTAAAAAAGCCAACAAAGAAGCACTTGCTTCCTGGTTAGAAGACAAACAGGGAATCAAATTGAACACCAATGCAATGTTTTCCATTCAGTCCAAACGACTTCATGAATACAAACGTCAGCAGCTGAACCTGCTTTTCCTGATTCATGAATACCTGGAGATCAAAGCAGGACATACTCCGGCAACTCCATTAGTAAGTATCTTCGGTGCAAAAGCAGCTCCTGCCTATATCATCGCCAAAGATATCATTCATTGTCTTCTGACCCTGTCACAGGTTATCAGTGAGGATCCTGAAGTTTCCAGATATCTGCAGCTTGCATTTGTAGAAAATTACAATGTTTCTGCAGCAGAAAAAATGATTCCGGCATGTGATCTTTCTGAACAGATCAGCCTTGCATCCAAAGAAGCATCCGGAACCGGAAACATGAAATTCATGCTGAACGGTGCACTGACTCTTGGAACCATGGACGGTGCAAATGTAGAAATTGCCGAAGCTGTCGGAAATGACAATATTTACATCTTTGGTCAGAGCAGCAAGCAGGTCATTCACCGCTATGCAGCCGGTGACTACTGTGCAAAAGACTGGTATGAAGCTGACCCGAACCTTCGTCGTGCCATCGATTTCCTTACCAGTGAGGAAATGCTGAAATATGGAGATGAAGAACATCTGAAACGACTGCAGAACGAACTGATAAATAAAGACTGGTTCCAGACTCTTCCGGATTTCAATGCATACGTTGTCCGCAAAGAACAGGCAATGAGTGATTATGCTGTAAATCCGGAAGCATGGAGCCGCAGAACTCTGATCAATATTGCAGAAGCCGGATTCTTCTCCTCAGACAGAACCATCAAAGAGTACGATGACGATATCTGGCATCTCGGAAAATAATCATTCTCCTGGATTGGAGCGGCGAATCTGCTCAGTCAGCTCTTCGCCGCCCTGTTCATACCATTCCTGCACAAAAGTGTCAAAGTAAGTAATTGGTTTTACACCCATGATGATCTGAATGAAAGTGTCTTTTTCAAGCTGCTGAAGAGACTTCGGTATTTCACCGTCTGCATCATCCAGGTATCTTTTGGCTGTTGACCTGTAGTTTCCTTCTATCAACCTTCCAACTGCTGCAAGTCTGGATTCATATGCTGCCCAGTCTTCCGGCGTTTCTGATCTTCCCTGAATAAATTTTTCTGCTGCATCGTAATAAGATTTTTCAATTGCACTTAAATCTTCTTCTTTTCGCATGCCGCTCATTACACTCTGGATATCTTTTGTGATCTGAAATGTCGCCTCGTTATAATCGACATTGATGACCAGCGGTCTGGCTGTCGGCTCTACGTTAAGAGCAAAATAATCATTTACCTCATCCGCATCCTTGGCTTCATATCTGCTATAATCAAACAATACACTGATTATCTTCATTACAATTTCCGGATGCTCATATCCTTTGCGTACAACAACATATTTATTATCCTGAAAAGTATCATAGACATTCTGCCAGTCTGTCGGCTGTAGATAAAAAGGCTGCCAGTTTGCCTCTTTGTCTGTCTCATAAACATCCATCAGTGGATTGTTCGGTGTCCACCACAGGCCAAAAAAAGCTCCACATTTTCCATTTATCACCAGATCTCTGAGGTTATTCTGCGCACGCAATGCAAAATTCTTATCCAACACACCACGTTCATAGAGTTCATGCAGATAACTCAGTGCATTTTTTGTTTCTTCTGTTACGGAACCATACACGATCTTACCATTTTGATTTACCCACCTTTGTGGACTGGCTCCAAATTTATCAAAAACAGGATCTACTGAATAATTAGAGCTGGTAGTTCCCACCAGATCTGTATCACAAACGAGTCCGATCGGGTCTTCTCCATCCTCCGCACCCATTTTATTCTGGACAAATTTTTCTACTATGTCAAATGCATCTTCCAGTGTTTTCGGATTTTCAAGACCAAGCTTATCCATCCAGTCCTTACGCAGCCACATCAGACGCGGACCATGATCTGTAACAGTCTCCGGAATTGCCATCAGTTTTCCATTAAATCGCACAGAATCCAGAAGACCGCTTCCATAGCTCTCAAACATCTCTTTGATTCTTTCTGAAGTGCAATTCTCATATACTTCGCTCAGATCTTCCACAAGATCATTATCAACCAGTTCTTTGAGTGTTTCTCTGTCCGAAACCACCAGTACATCCGGCAGCGTCTGGTCTTTTACAAGAATGTTCACAAATTCATCATATCGGTCTTCCCGTTCCATGTAGACATTTTTATTCTGAATATTCAGTATTTTTCTGAGATAACGAGTGTAACCATTGTCGTCATAGGTGTTTCCATCCGGAAGATTTGAATTATTCGCACCACTCATTTGCCCTAAAGTATACGTTACAAGTTCAGGATAAGCACCATAAGGAGTCTGCGCAGCTGTTTCCCAGGTACCGGTACGGACTGTCTCTGTAGATTCCGTATTTTCTTTTGCTGCCGATGATTTTTTCTGATTCAGCTTTTGTGAATCACTGCTGCATCCGCAGACAGCTATAGCTATGATTCCTATCAGAACAACAGGCAGTTTTTTCCATTTACTCTTCATTCTCTCTGCCCTCCTTCGGAAATTTCATGATAACAGTCGTACCTTCGTCCGGTGAACTGAAAATATGAATTCCGTAATTCTCTCCATAAAGAAGCCGGATACGGTCATTTACATTCTTAAGGCCATATCCTTTTGCCTGATAAGTTACCAGAGTTTCTGCTTTTTCCTGTTCCATACCAAGTCCATTATCACGGACAGTGATCTCTACATCATCCCCCTTGCCTTTAAAAGACAGGAAAATTTTTTTATCACCATCCTCTTTTTCATCAAGCCCGTGTTCGATCGCATTTTCGACAACCGGCTGAAGAAGAAGCTTCGGCATTTTTTCATTTTTTATTGTCGGATCAATATCCCAATCTACCGAGAAATTATGATCATGCATCGTAAGCTGGATCTCCAGATATGCTTCCATATTCTGAATACAGTTTTCTACCGTAACTACATCTTCACCTTTGCTTAATGCGGTTCTGTAAAAAGTAGATAGTGCCAGGGTAACCTTACTGATCTCCATCTGGTTACTTCGAATCGCCATCCAGTTCATCATCGACAGTGTGTTATATAAGAAATGTGGATTGATCTGGGCCTGAAGGGCTTTCAGTTCATATTCTTTCAACGCAATCTTATTGACATATACTTCGTCGATCAGGCGGTTAATCTCATCCATCATATTACGGAAACTGTTAACAAGAATTCCTACTTCATCTTCCGAATCACTGTTGACTGTAACTTCACGGCTTCCATGATTTACCTGGTCCATATTTTTCGTCAATTCTTCAATTTTTCTTGTAAAAATTCTTGAAAATGACATTCCCAGAAACAGAATGATCAGACCACAGGCCACAATCAGCGGAATCTCTTCCATCAGCAGTCTTCGTACAGAACCTGATATCGCATCCTGACTCTTATAAAGATAAAATACCCATTCGTTTTCTTCACTCTCGGTCTTTGTATATGCACAGGACTGGCTGATTTTCTGAATCATGGAATCCACTTTTTCAGATTTATCAAATTCCAGATTTGTCAGACCGGTTTTGTTATAGAGAACTGTGCCGTTTTTATCTGCAACAATTCCACCATTTTCTTGCGTGAGGATATTGGTCAGTGGCTGAAAGATTTTATTATAATCCAGAGAAATGCACAGAACTGCATCCAGCTTCTGCTCATTATAGATCATACGTACTGCTGCAACTTCTTTACGATCCTGATCAACTCTCCACTGAATACGCACATCATCTTTCAGTCCTTCACTCCACCACTCTTCTTTCATCTTATCGAGTGGAACAAGCGTATACTCATGCTCCACCTGGATACTGTCCGCAAAAAGCTGGATTCTGTTGATCGCGTCATGATATGATTTTGGTACAGACAAAAGTGGATCCGCTATTTCTGTATATTTCTCATACGCCGTATAATTATCGATATTTTTTTCCTTAATGATTTCCTCAATATCTGGTGAATAGGTCATATAATTGAGAAGGCTGGTATAAACCGCCGTTTGGCTGTCAATACTCTCTTTTGTCTGTTCCATAATCGACTGCATATCTTCCAGTTCGCTGCTGCGGACCATGGTGCTCAGCCTGTTGTGACTGTACCAGGCAAGTACTGTCATCGGTACCAGGCTTGTAACTACAAGAAGGATCGTCAGTTTATGGCGATACTTCATATTTTTGAATATCTTACGAAGTCTGTTCATCCTCTCCGGTTCCTTTCCTGTATGATTCCGGACTGCTTCCGTAATATTCCCGGAAACTTCTGCAGAAATAAGAAACATTTGCAAAACCAACACGTTCACTGACCTGTGCCACCTTCATATTTGTGCTGCACAGAAGTTCTTTTGCCTTTTCCATACGAAAAACACGAATATAACGGTTCAGATTCATACCTGTTTCTTTCTTAAAAATAAAGCTCAGGTATCCGGAAGACAGATAGACTTTTTCTGCCAGCATTTCAAGATTCAGATCTTCTTCATAATGCTGATAAATATAATTTTTGACTGCTGCGACTTCGTTTCTGGAGCTGCTCATAGAACGCTCCAGAAAAGCTTCGTATTCTTTGATATTGTCTTCTGTCACTTCCAGGATTTCCATGATATTTCTACAGTTATAGAGTCTTTCTATCTCATGCTCAAGACGTCTCTCTCCTGAAAACTGATTTTCCTGAAACAGTTCCTGAATGACATTCGAAAAAACAAATTTGATATACATTGCGGAATAATGCGTATTATCATGATATTTTTCTTTCAGGCAGGCAAAATGTTTTCTCAGCTGATCTGTATCTTTTCGCGTGATGTCTTCTGAAATCATCTGCATGATCTGCGAATCCTGCACTTCTCCCACCGACAGTTTCAATACATCATCTTCATTTGAAAAAACATGTTTTTCCGGATGATAAAATTTCTCTTCCATCTGCTGTTCCAGCTGCTCAAGGATTTCCGGCAGACACTCACAACCTTCAAATTTACGGCTGACTGCCAGATAAAAACTGTCTCTGTATTTTCGTTTCATAAAATTATAAAGATGATTTGCCACCAGCTGATAATCGCAATATACATCCTGAAAGAGCAGCAGCGACTGTCTTGCATTCAAATTCAGATAAAAGCATACTCTTCTCAACTCTTTCTGAATTTCCTCTTCCAGAGTCTCTTCAGCTGTATCAAAAAAAGCGACATCGGATTCAAGCAGGATTCCACAATGCCAGCCATTCCATTTTTCCAGATCGATCATATCTTTTGCTTTTTCCAGCATTTCTACCTTGCCGGAGTAAAGATAATTTTGCAGAAAATACTGTTGCAGAAAATTTTTCTCTTTGATCTCACGACTTTCTTTTTTCTTTCTGCTCTCAATTTCTTTTTCTGACTTTTGGATCACCTTATGAAAATCATCCGGATTCACCGGTTTCAGGATATATTCTGTCACCCCATAGCGAATCGCTTCCTGCGCAAATGTAAAATCACTATAACCACTGAAAATTATAATCTGTAACGATGGATTTTCTTCTTTTGCACGTCTGGTAAGCTCCAGTCCATCCATATGTGGCATTTTGATATCGGTCAGCAAAAGCTGGATATCTTCGCTTCGAATCATCTGAAGTGCCTGTTTTCCATTGGAAGCTTCAAATATCTTTCTTTCTCCCTCTTCTCTGGATAAGAGATATTTCAGACCCTCTCGCTCTATTTTTTCATCATCTACAATCAGAACATTTGTCATTTTCATCCCCCTTGTTACACAATAATCTGTGTTTATTATAGCACAAAGCCTCCGGAAAATACTTCCCGGAGACTTAATAATATTTGTTTTGATCGTTACTGTTCACAGCAGCCTGTGATCAGCCTTTTACGGCACCAGCTACAACACCTTCAATAATGTACTTCTGGCAAACCAGATATACGATGATGATCGGAATGATATCGATCATAATACTTGCCATCATCGGTCCCATCTGTACATGTCCGAAGCTGCCACGGAAATACTGGACTGCCATCGGAATCGTTTTATATTTTTTAATATCGAGAACCAGTGTTGGCAGAAGGTAATCGTTCCATACCCACATCAGTTCCAGAATCGCTGTAGAAATTATTGTTGGTTTTAATATCGGAATCAAAACCTTAAAAAATACCTGCAATGGACTACATCCATCAATCAAAGCTGCTTCCTCAATCTCAAGCGGAATACCTTTTACAAATCCTGTAAACATAAATACTGCCAGTCCTGCACCAAATCCAAGATAAATAATGCAGATGTTGTATGGATTATTCAGTTTTAAGGTATCTGCTGTTTTTGCCAGTGTAAACATAACCATCTGGAAAGGTACTACCATACTGAATACACAAAGATAGTAAAACATCTTTGACAGTTTTCCATTTACACGAACGATATACCATGCTGCCATTGAACAGCATAACATGATAAGTACTACAGACATTACAGAAATAACAAGGCTGTACCAGAAAGATTTCAGGAAATCCATCTGTGTAACACTCGCTACAAAGTTTGCAACACCATTCCATGTTTCACTGGTTGGAAGGCTGAATACTCCGGAAGTAGTGATAGCTGCTTCTTTTTTCAGAGAATTGAGCAGAATCAGTACGATAGGATACATCCAGAGAATGCAGATAATTGTCAATATAATAGTCGCAACAGGACTTTTCTTTTTATTTTCCATTACTGCTGCACCTCCTTAGATGATGTTGCACGAAGCTGGATCAGTGCGATCACAACGACAAGAACAAAGAATACAACGGCTTTTGCCTGGCCGATACCTTTCCACTGAGGTCCACTTCTTGCATAGAATGTATCGTAAATATTCAGTGCCAGTAACTGTGACTGTTTTCCAGGATCGCCACCGGTCAGTGAGAGGTTCTGGTCGAACATCTTGAAACCATTAGTCAGAGTCAGGAATGTACAGATTGTTACAGATGGCATAATCATCGGAATTTTAATCTTAAACAGAATCTGTCTGCTTGTTGCACCATCGATCTGAGCTGCCTCGATCAGGTCAGGTGATACATTGTTCAGACCTGCAATGTAAATGATCATCATATATCCAATCTGCTGCCACATCAGCAGAATCAGCATACCGATAAAACCATTTTTTGCAGAAAGTGAAAGCAACGGCTGTCCCCACTTGGAAAGCAGACCATTCAGAAGTGTCTGCCAGATATAACCAAGTACAATACCTCCGATCAGGTTAGGCATAAAGAATACGGTACGGAATGCATTTGTTCCTCTGTATCCTTTTGTCAGTGCCAGTGCGATAAAAAATGCAAGTACATTGATCAGAATACTGGATACGAATGCAAATACAACTGTCAGCCAGAAAGAATGACTGAATGTACTATCAAGTAAAATCTTAGAATAATTTGAAAATCCAACAAATGTTACATCCTGCACTGTTGTAAATTTGCAGAATGAAAGATAGATGCCCCAGATAAAAGGCCAAAGGAAACCGATTACAAATGCCGCAAAGGTTGGCAATACAAAAACCGGCCACCACTTTTTGATCGTTCTTCCTACCATGATTTTTCTCCTCTTCCCTACTGTTAACAGAAACTTAAGTTCCTCTGTCTTTTAACTTATGGAAGGAGGCAAGAACCTCTGCCTCCTCCCATAAACAACATGTTATTTTCTATTCTGATTATTCAGAAAGAGCTTTTTCTGTAGCCCATCCATCAACAAATGCGCTTACTACTGCATCCCAGTCACCTGTGCCTGCTGCATATGCTGTAAGAGCAGTACCAAGACCATTCTTCCACTCTTCAGATGGCATTGTTGTGAAGTTCCATGATACAGGTGTAAGACCTGCTTCTGTGTACTCAGCATCCTGTTTTACAAATACGTTTGTAGGAGCAACTGCTGTTTTGAAAGGAATTGTGAATCCCATATCTTCGGACATGGATTTTGTTCCTGCTTCAGATGTTACACACCAGTTCATGAAATCCAGAGTTGCCTGAACATCTTCATCAGATGCATTTTTGTTTACACACCAGTAGTTTTCTGTACCAGTTGCAAGACCTTCGTTCTCATCGTCAACTCCGAAGTAGATCGGGATCATAGCAAGTTCATCATCGCTGTATGTCTTGGCGAGTTCTGCATATTCCCAGGAACCATTCTGATAGAATACTGCATCACCGTTTACAAATTCATTTCTGGAGTCATCCGCTGTTTTAGCTGAAAGTTCACTTCCATCACATGTAGAGTCTGTAATGTACAGATCAAATACATTCTTGTACTGATCAAGGTATGTTCCTTTGATTGCTTCTGTATCATCGATTCCATCTGCTTTGTATTCATAGTAGATTGGAAGGTTTGCAAGATGTGTTTTGAATCTCCAGTCAGAGGATCCGTCCATACCAGCTGAGGTGAAAGCACCTTTTACGCCAAGTTCATCTTTACGTGCCTGAATATCATCTGCAACTTTCTTGAGGTCATCAAAGCTCTTGATATCATCCAGAGTATATCCTGCTTTTTCAAGTAAAGTTTTGTTTGTGATAAGTCCGTAAGATTCAATTACATATGCGATACCAGCTACAGCATCTCTATCTTTCAGTTCATACGCATCAGATGTAAGTTCTTTTGTGATATCTGCATCTTTCAGATCGTAGCAGTAATCTTTCCAGTTTTTAAGACCAACCGGTCCATTTACCTGGAACAGTGTAGGTGCATCGCTCTTTGCCATTTCAGACTGAAGAGTTGTCTCATACTGTCCGGATGCTGCTGTAACAACTGTTACTTCTGTTCCGGTTTCTTCTGTGTATGCTTTTGCAAGATTCTGCCATGCTTCATCCTGCTCTGGTTTGAAGTTGAGGTAATAAACCTTTCCGCCTCCGTCTGCCATAACCGGTACTGCAGGGATCATTGTAGCTGCCATTAAAACTGCCATGCTCATTGCTGTAACTTTTTTCATTTTCATAGTGATTGTCCTCTCCTTTACTTGTAAGATTTGTTCTTTCTTAAGCTGTCTTTATTATAGTTTTTGTTGATTTTTTATACCATGATAAAAAATCAAGAAATGTGTTCTTTTTTTTATATTTTCTTTGGGAAAATATAAATGTTTTCATTTATGAAATGAGGAAAGATTTTCTTTGGGAAGCATAGAAACCGCAGAAGGGACTTGTCAGTCCCCTCTGCACACCCCTGGCTGGGTGAGATGGGAAGGATTGTTCAAGACGGAAGGTGGTAAAAATGGACTTGGATATTCAAATAAGAAGGTTGTGCCGAATATACATAGATATAAAAAATCAAGTCATTTTTCAGGGAATTTTTAGATGACTCTGGTGTGTATTACATATTGCCGGGTCATCGCCCATCAAAATGACTTGATTTTGTCAATTTTCTTTTTTATTATGTTTGTGCTTGCGGGAGAACATTCCAAGAAGGCTTTCATCTTTGGTGTCGGAGAGATCATCATCTGTGATGGTTGGCTCGGATGCAACATATGCACCTCTGCCGACCGGTGGAGTATCATTATCCTGTCCGGTTATTGTATCTGTCACCCCATCCACTGACGTATCATCTTCGTTTGCCTGTACATCATCCAAGGATTTTTCCATTTCAGAAACTTCTCTGTCAGCTTCTTCTGTGCCGAAATCTTCCTGGCCAGAAGCGGCATTATCTTCCTTTTCTTCTTCAGCAAATCCAGGAATATCCGTTTCTGTAGATTTTTCTTTCTTACGGGAACTCCATGGTGCATATTCCGGTTCCGGTGCAATCAGTTCTTCCGGCTGTACAGAGGCTTCTGTATTCAGCTCATCTGTCTCACTGCTATTTCCACCAGAAACACTCTCACCATCTGCATCCACTGCTTCCACATCCTGTTTGATTTCTTTCAGGCCTTTTCTCAGAAGAATCAGATAGATCAGATCGATCACGCCATTGCAGAGGAATATCCATCCGGCAAAGATTACCGTGTATTTCACCATTGTAAATGGGTTGACTACCAGTGAAATACCAAGCCCGATAAAGATAACGCTTCCCATAAGAAGGAATTTCCAGGAACCGGCTCCTCGTTTCTTAAGCTTCAGGCTTCCTTTCAGTGTCCAGATACTGTCCACAAGAATAAATGTGCCAAGCAAAATTGGGAGAAGCTTGACCACGATCTGTGGATTCATAAATAAAAAGATTCCAAGCACCATCAGAACGCCACCGGAAAACAGATCAAATATTGTGGAATTCAGTTTTTCCGCCACATAGATCAGGATATGATACAGGCCTACAAGAATCAGTAAAATTCCAAATACAAACTTACAGATCACATTTACAGTACTGACCGGCATAAATACCAGACAGGCACCAAGGGCTATGTATATGATTGATGTTACAATCTGCCCTTTTAAAAAGTTATTGATTTTTTCCCACATTGGTATCTGCTCCTTTCGTCCCAATGGATTTCATAGAAACAGTATACCTTTTTTCGACCAGTCCGTCTATAGGACATTCTGTGCAGGATGTCCTTATTTTACGTACAATAACGGAATGTTTTATCGGTCAGTATCCTTGCAAAGATCAAGCCCAGGGGAAGGGCTGCTATGATCAGGATTGCCGCTGCAAACCAGGAAGCAGCAACAGAAAGTGACATAATTCCAAGATTATAAAATCCTCTGTAAAGATATAGTCCAGGAACCATGATTACAATAGAAGGTACCGTCAGGGAGATTCTCGGGTATCCTACTTTGTTTTTAATCAGGGATGCAAGGATTCCAGCGGTTAATGCACCGATGAACGCTGCTGCAGCCGGCGGAATAGCTGACAGGTCCACAAGTTCCAGTCTGAGTGTATTTGCGACAGCCCCGATCATCGCTGCCGTTGCTGCCAGCTTTACCGGACTGTTAAACATAACAGAAAAACCAAATACCCCACAGAAACTTGCTATCAGGCGAAGTACTATCCACATTCCTGCCGGCATTGACATCTTGATAAAGTCTACCGGCTGCAGGTGAAGAAGCAATGCCATGAGCCAGGCAGCCATTGTTGCCACCAGAACGACGATCAGCGCATACATCAAACGCTCTGTACCTGATCTCATATCCAGCTTGGCAAGGTCAATCCCGCTGGTAATAAACGGAAATCCCGGAATGATAAACAGCATGGCACATATATAACCAGCCTCATGCTGCACGGAAATGCCAAACAGCATTTCGCCAATCTTCAGAAATCCTGCATAAACAAGGCAGGCCAGAGAAACCGACGATACAATGCACAAAGACAGGGTAAAATGATGTTTTGTCAGTTTGCATCGGAGAAAATTGCCAAATCCGGCACCTACAAAAGCACAGAACATTTCAATAAAACCACCGCCAAGCAAAAAAGTAAATCCACAGCATGCAAGCGCCGCAGCGAATCCAAGTGCAATTGGGGAGTAAAGTCCATGAATTCGTTCAATATCATCCAGCAGCGTATGCAGTTCTTCACCTGACATGTCTTTTCCATCAATTTCAAACTCCCGGATAAAATGTTCCAGGCGATTTAACTTCGAAGTATTTACTCCTGTGTTGGTGAGACAGAGAGACTGGGTAAATCCATCCTCACCATCAAAACAGGTGTACTCGATCGACATCAGCCCAATATCCGCTGTACAGGTGATTCCCATAATCTCAGCCAGCGTATTCATCGAACTTCTGACTCGCCATGCTCCTGTTCCACAGGACAAAAACATAATTCCGACACGACCGATAATCGATGCTTTTTCGGTCAGACTCGCCTGCGTAACCGGAATGTCTGCACCATTTTCATCTGTATATTCATGCCAGGCAATGTCCATGTGATTTTTTCTTGTTATCTGTTGCATGATATGATCGCTTCCCTGCATCCCAGTCCAATGCCATTTGCAAGTTCGATATTCTTTTCCATTTCTCTTTCAAAATGGCAGAATGGAAGGAAAATGCCCAGTTTACTGGTATGTTTTTCAACGCCCTGCTCATCACGCCTGCCATAATACATCAGCGCACGTGGCAGCCGCTCCTGCAGTTTCATCAGATACTCCCAGACAATGGAATAAACCTTTTCCTCATTGATCTCAAGATCTACAGTTTCCGGGAACTCAAAGAGTAAAAGGATTCCTGTATGTTCTGCGTTTCGTATTGTCTCAATATCACCGTTTTCATTATATGCATGACTTTCACGGAATCCGTCTGCCATATACATTCGATAGTCTGGAATCTCATCCTGCTCTTCAAAGAGTTTATGGAACATCTTATACTTCTTTTCATAGATATGATTTTTTGATTCATTCAGAAGATTTCCGTTTTCATCAGTTAGAAATATCGGATTTTCCACACCTTTATCGTTAAAACGAATCGGAATCAGGAAAGAGTTCCGGAGAAGGTCAAACACACTGTTGTTACAGACTGCCATCATAAATGCAGAAAGATCTTTGTTTTCATAAGCATTAAATAAAGCCGCCGCAAAGACCGTACCCGGGATGTCTGTTCCCGCACCCTCACTTTCTTCTGCTGACGGAACAGCTGCAAAAAATGTATCTTTCAGACGCTCACAGGCACGGGGATTCCTGAGGATCTCATCAAAGATCTGCTCTGCTTTTTCTTCTCTTGGAAATATTGTGCTCATAATAAAGCCTCCTTTGTGCCCTATTATAGGAGTACACCTGCAGAATGTAAAATTCATCTCTTCTATATTAAATATAACGAACTTGGATTATAACTTCTTTATTTCTTCCACTTCTTCTATCGAAATATGAAATATTTCTGCAATTTCCTCTAACGAATATTTTCCTGTATTCATCATATTCTTTAATACCTCTTTTCTTCCTTCTTTTCTTCCCTCCTCTCTTCCAAATTCAAATTCTGCCTTTCGTAGTTTCTTTTCTTCTTCCTCTTTATCATACTCAAATATACTCACCTTCAGCACCTCCGCTCTATTGGCCCGGAGAAAATCTTCCAGGATTCCTTCCTGAATACATTCGTCAACTGCTCGTTCTACGGCAGCATCCAGGTTCATTTCTTTTGTTTTTTGCCATAAGCAACACCTCCTGTTGTTGCAGGAGTCAAAAACGTAAAGTTCAATTAACTATTACACTAAGAACCCCTGCTTTTCTTTTTAATTGAATTTAAAAGCATGGATTTCTGAAGTGAATTTAGAAAAACAGATGGCATAAATGCCCTAGACTTATAGAAAATATGCTTTGTTTTATAGTACTATTTGTACTGGTATTTTTCAATAGATTTTATAAATAGTCTGCAAATAAAAAGTCAAGCAGAAATTAATGAACTTTGAAAAATTTATACAGGTTGAATGTAAGACACGA
>NZ_CAKRXI010000045.1 GCF_934424005.1 uncultured Blautia sp. | reverse complement strand
GATGCTTTTTTTAATCAGGAGGACATTATGAGCAAAGAACTTGCAAAGACATATGACCCGAAGGGTCTGGAAGACCGTCTTTACCAGAAATGGATCGATAACGGATACTTCCACGCAAAAGTAAATCCAGACAAAAAACCGTTTACCATCGTTATGCCGCCGCCGAATGTAACCGGTCAGCTGCATATGGGACATGCACTCGATGAGACTATGCAGGATATCCTGATCCGTTTCAAGCGAATGCAGGGATATGAAGCTCTGTGGCAGCCGGGAACAGACCATGCTGCAATCGCGACAGAGGTTAAGGTTATTGACAAACTCAAAAAAGAAGGAATTGACAAGCATGACATCGGACGTGAAGAATTCCTCAAACATGCATGGGCATGGAAAGAAGAGTACGGCGGAAAGATCATCAACCAGCTGAAGAAACTTGGTGCGTCTGCAGACTGGGAGAGAGAACGCTTTACAATGGACGAAGGATGCTCCAAAGCTGTTCAGGAAGTTTTTATCCGTCTGTATGAAAAAGGATATATCTATAAAGGTTCCAGAATCATCAACTGGTGTCCGGTATGCCAGACTTCCATCTCTGATGCAGAGGTAGAACATGAGGATCAGGACGGATTTTTCTGGCACATCAATTATCCGATCGTAGGTGAGGAAGGTAGATTTGTAGAAATCGCTACAACCCGTCCGGAAACACTTCTCGGAGATACTGCAGTTGCAGTCAACCCGGATGATGAAAGATACAAAGATCTGATCGGCAAGATGCTGAAACTGCCGTTGACCGACCGTGAGATCCCGGTTATCGCGGATGAGTATGTTGACAAAGAATTCGGTACAGGATGCGTTAAGATCACACCGGCACATGATCCGAATGACTTTGAAGTAGGCAAACGACATAATCTGGAAGAAATCAATATTCTGAATGATGATGCTACCATCAATTCTCTTGGTGGCAAATATGCAGGTATGGACCGCTACGAAGCACGTAAAGCCATGGTAGCAGACCTGGATGCACAGGGACTTCTTGTGAAAGTTGTTCCTCATAATCACAGTGTTGGTACACATGACCGCTGTGGTACAACGGTAGAGCCGATGATCAAACCTCAGTGGTTTGTCCGTATGGACAAAATGGCAAAAGCGGCTATGGATGCACTGAAACCAGGAGAACTGGAATTTGTTCCGGCAAGCTTTGGTAAGACATATCTGCACTGGCTGGAAAATATCCGCGACTGGTGTATTTCCCGTCAGCTCTGGTGGGGACACAGAATTCCGGCTTACTACTGTGATGAATGCGGAGAAGTAGTTGTATCAAGAGAAATGCCTGAAAAATGTCCGAAATGTGGATGCACACATCTTCATCAGGATGAGGATACTCTGGATACATGGTTCAGTTCTGCACTTTGGCCGTTCTCTACACTTGGATGGCCGGACAAGACACCGGAACTGGAATACTTTTATCCGACAGATGTCCTTGTAACAGGATATGACATTATCTTCTTCTGGGTTATCCGTATGGTATTCTCTGCTCTGGAACAGACAGGAGAAGTTCCATTCCACCATGTACTGATCCACGGTCTTGTACGTGACTCTCAGGGACGTAAGATGAGCAAATCCCTTGGAAACGGTATCGATCCGCTTGAAGTTATTGATAAATACGGCGCAGATGCACTTCGTCTGACACTGATCACAGGAAATGCACCTGGAAACGATATGCGTTTCTACTGGGAGCGTGTAGAATCCAGCCGAAACTTTGCAAACAAGATCTGGAATGCATCCCGTTTCATTATGATGAACCTGGAAGGCAAGACGGTTACAGAACCGGCAGACCTGAATGATCTCTGCCTGGAAGATAAATGGATTCTTTCCAAGCTGAATACGGTTATTCGTGATGTGACGGATAACATGGACAAATATGAGCTTGGAATCGCAGTACAGAAGGTTTATGACTTCCTGTGGGATGAACTCTGCGACTGGTACATTGAAATGGCAAAGGTACGTCTCTGGAAAGCAGACGAAGATCCAAAAGCTGCCAATGATGCACTCTGGACGCTGAGAACTGCACTGACAGAAGGACTGAAACTGCTTCATCCGTATATGCCGTTTATCACAGAAGAAATTTACTGTACACTTCTTCCGGAAGAGGAATCTATCATGATCTCTGACTGGCCGGTATTCCAGGAAGCATGGATATTCCCGGAAGCAGAAAAAGCAGTAGAAAGCTTCAAAGAAGCAATTCGTGGTATTCGTAACACACGTACAGAGATGAATGTCCCGATGAACCGTAAGACCAGTCTTCATATCGTGGGTAAAGATGCTGAGACATGTGCAAGATATGAAGCATGCAAAAAATCTTTTGTGAACCTCGCATTTGCAAAAGAAATCCTTGTACAGGAAAACAAAGACGGTATCGGAGAAGATGCAGTATCTGTTGTGGTATCTGATGCAGTTGTATATATGCCGTTGGAAGATCTTGTTGACAGAGAAAAAGAGATGGAGCGTCTTAAGAAAGAACAGGAACGTCTTACAAAAGAAATCGCAAGATGCCAGGGAATGCTGAGCAATCCGAATTTTGTCAACAAAGCACCGGAAGCAAAAGTCAATGCAGAAAAAGAAAAACTTCAGAAATATGAAGAAATGATGGAAAAGGTAAAAACACAGCTTACACAGATGGACAAGTAATAAAGGAGCATTTGGATGAAATTGTATAAAATATGCAATAAGATTTCCCTGCTGCTTCATGCATTGTGCAGTGCAGCCGGATATTTCCTTATCGAAGCAATCAGTCGTCATTCATTTACCGAAGCGTGGACCTACATGACAGGAAAACCACTGGTATTTGCATATAACGCGGGCCTCATATTTACAACAAGCCTGATTGTATATCTGTTCCGCCGAAGAACCTTCTGGCGAGTTCTGGTATCCATATTCTGGCTGCTTCTTGGAATTATCAATGGCGTGATCCTGGCAAACAGGGTCACACCGTTTACCGGTCCGGACCTGCATCTGCTCACAGACGGTATGGCGGTCCTCAACAAATATCTGCCATCCTGGGGCGTGATAATCGCTTTGATCGTGCTTGGAGCATTTGTATTGATTCTTCTTACATTATTGATCAAAGGACCAAAGTATCAGCGAAAAGTAAAATTCCGCTATGACCTTCTCCTGGTTGTTGTGGGGATTGCTGCATTCGTAGGAATCACACAGCTTGCACTGGAAAAGAGAGTACTTTCCAATTACTTTGGAAATATTGCATTTGCATATGAAGATTATGGATATCCATACTGCCTGGGTGTTACGATTTTTAACACAGGTATCAGCTGTCCTCGTGATTATTCAGAAGAAGAGATCAAGAGAATCGAGAAGACTGAGGATAACCTCCCGGCTACAAATGAGAAAAATCAGCCGAATATCCTTTTCCTGCAGCTGGAATCATTCTTTGATCCGACACTGGTCAATTACCTGAAGATTTCAGAAGATCCGATTCCTACATTCCGCAAACTGATGAAGGAGTATTCATCCGGGTATTACAAGGTTCCATCAGTTGGTGCCGGTACGGCTAACACAGAATTTGAGTCCATTACAGGTATGAGTCTGCATTATTTTGGACCTGGAGAATATCCATATAAGAGTATTCTGAAGGAAACTACCTGTGAGAGTGCTCCGTATGTGATGAAAAATCTGGGATATTCCACACATGCAGTACATAACAACGAAGCGAACTTCTACGGAAGAAGAAGCATCTTCCCAAACCTTGGATTTGATACTTTCACTTCCGCTGAATATATGGCAGAGGAAGAAGATAAAAACCCTCTGGGCTGGACAAAAGATGAAGTACTCACGGATGAGATCATCAAATGTCTGGATTCCACAGAAGGACCGGATTATGTATATACGATCTCCACGCAGGGACATGGTGCATATCCGGAAGAACAGCTGATCGATGATCCTGAGATTACAGTTACAGGTGCTGCTACAGCAGAGCAGAATAACCAGTGGGAATATTACTGTAATGAGATCCACGAAATGGATAATTTTGTCAAAGAGCTGACAGATGCACTGGCAGATTATCCGGAGGATGTGATCCTGGTTATGTACGGCGATCACCTTCCGACAATGGGACTTACGGTTGAAGACCTCAAGAATAAATATCTGTTCCAGACAGAATATGTAATGTGGGATAACTTCGGAATGGAGAAAAAAGATGTGAATCTTGCTGCTTATCAGATGGCAGCAGAGGTTATGGACCGTGCTGGCATTCATGAAGGTACCGTTTTCCGTTATCACCAGGCCAGAAGAAATACCAGAAATTACCAGGTTGATCTGGAAACCCTGCAGTATGATCTTCTTTATGGCGAACAGTATTCCTACAAGGAAAATGGGGAAACATTCGAGAGAACAAAAATGCGAATGGGACTTTATGATGTGAGTCTGGATTCCATGGATCTTGTGTCGGCTTCGGATTTTACGTATCGACTGAAAGGGACGAATTTTACACCATCCAGTCAGGTTAAGCTGAATGGAGAATGGGTTGATACGGTATATGTGAATCCGACAACAATTATGATATCAGGAACAGAACTGGATGATTTCGACAGGATCTCGGTAGCACAGCGTAGCAACAGTTCAACCAGAAAGGCGTTGAGCAAGAGCTACGATCGTTCGGTCTATATGTTGTATTCTGAAAACAAATGGAAACTTCCGACGGATGAATCCTGATTCTGACGAATAAAAGATTACGATTAGTACTGGACATCTTTCACCACTCATATATAATGATATCGTAGCGGTTTGGTTTTAAAGACCAGACAGCTGCGAATACATTAGATGAGTGGTGAATTTTTTTATGAATTACGAAGAAGCAGTTGCTTATATTGAAGAAACCCCGAAATTTACAACAAAGAATAAACTGGAGCACACAAAAGAATGCCTGCGGCGTCTTGGAAATCCGCAGAAGCAGTTTCGGGTCGTACATGTGGCGGGAACAAACGGAAAGGGAAGCACCTGTGCATTTCTGACTTCGGTCTTCAGAGAAGCCGGATATTCCTGTGGACTGTTTACCTCTCCGCATCTGGTTGTGATCAATGAACGCTTTCAGATCAATGAGAAGAATATTAACAATGATACATTCCTCAGAGCATTTGAAAAAGTAAAAAATCTTGCAGATGAGCTGGTAGCGGAAGGTAATTATCATCCAACATATTTTGAGTTTCTGTTTTTGATGGGAATGGTGATTTTTGCGGATGCAAATGTGGATTATGTGATACTTGAAACAGGCCTTGGTGGAAAACTGGATGCGACAACTGCAGTAGAAGAACCGATTGCCTGTGTAATTACGTCGATCAGTTTTGACCATATGCAGTATCTGGGTAATACCATTGAGGCAATCGCCGGGGAGAAGGCGGGAATCATTGTGCCGGGTGTGCCTGTGATCTATGATGGAAATAATCCGGCCGCAGCAGGCGTGATCAGAGCAAGAGCACAGGAACTGGGAAGTCCGTATTTTGAAGTGAAGAGAGAAGATACAAAAATCATTCGAAACACCAGGGCAGGCATTGATTTTTCTTATGAGAATGAGTATTATGGAAATACAGTTTTTACGCTTCCATTTATTGCAGAATATCAGGTGATGAACGGTTCACTTGCATTGAAGACGATTGAAGTATTAAAAGACCAGGTGAAAATACCGATGGAGGCAGTCAGGAAGGGACTCCTCGAGACACGTTGGCAGGGACGGATGGAAACTGTGCTGCCGGGTGTGATCGTTGACGGGGCACATAATGAAGATGGCGTAGAGAAATTTGTGGAGACAGCAGTACATTTCCAGAAGGATTATCCGCTGACACTGCTTTTTTCAGCAGTAGATGATAAGGATTATACAGATATGATCCGTACCATTCTTGGAAAAATTTCTTTTCAGCATGTGATCGTGACCCAGGTTGGAGGCTATCGAAAGGTTCCGGCAGAAAAACTGGCAGAGATATTCAGAGAAGAAGGATGTCCGACAGCGGAAGCCTGTGACGATGTGGAAGAAGCATTTAAGAAAGCTCTGGCGGCAAAAGGAGAAGACGGAATGTTATTCTGTGTCGGTTCTCTGTATCTGGTTGGAGAAATCAAGACACTTATTCTGCAGGGAGTCGGTAAATAAAGGAGAACAATATGATTGATTATGAAGAGGAACTGAAGAAGTTTGAACCATGTCTGGATGTTACGGATGCAGAGGGCGCGATCTATGACAGAGAACTTACGGATATTCTGGATGTTCTTCAGGAAGTATTAAGAGAAGCAAAAAGTAACAGACGTGTAAAATAAGATACGAGGAGAACTACATGAATTGTATGAACTGCGGTGCATTTCTTACAGATATGGATCTGGATTACTGTCCAAACTGTGGGTATAATGTACTGATTCAGAAAAAGGTAGATTATCTGTCTAAGATCTTTTATAATCAGGGACTTGAAAAGGCAAGTATCCGTGACCTTTCCGGTGCGATTGCCTGTCTGAAACAGAGTCTTATGTATGACAAAAGAAACATCAGGGCGAGAAATCTGCTTGGGCTGGTATATTTTGAAACAGGGGAAGTTGTCTCGGCGCTCAGTGAATGGGTGATCAGTAAGAATCTTCAGCCAACCAGAAATCTGGCATCAGAATATATTAACAAACTGCAGGCAAATCCCAATAAACTTGCGGCAATCAATGAAACAATCAAGAAATATAACCATGCATTGATGCTCTGTCGAGAAGGGCATGAAGATATGGCTGCCATTCAGCTGCGGAAGATTCTTACACAGAATTCCAAACTGATCAAGGGATATCATCTGCTGGCTTTGATCCAGATGAAGAACGGAGAATGGAATAAAGCGAGAAGAATCCTCAAAAAAGCTGCAAGAATTGACAAAACAAATACAACAACCCTCCGTTTTCTGCGAGAGGTGGATGAGCAGACAGGAGTGACGACCAGACTTGAAAAGAAAAAGAAAGGTCTGTTCCGCTCCGGAACTAAAGAAAATCTGGATGCAGATATTCTCGGAAGCGAGAGAGTTGCTCAGCCGGCCGTGTACAGAGAACACTCAAAGGTTTCTGTGTTTTTTATCCTGATGGCCGGAATAGCGGCTGGTGCAGTAGCGTTCTGGCTTCTGGCGGTACCTGCGATACGGCAGAGGATCTATCAGGAGGCGAACCAGCAGATTGTCCAGTACAGTGAATCTCTGGCAAGCCAGGGAGCGGAACTCACGAAAGCACAGGGAGAGGCCAAAGAATCCGGAGATACGGTAGAGTCTGTCACACAGGAACTTACGACAGAACAGACGAAGAGCGAAAGCTATCAGGCACTTCTGCAGGCTTATACGTATTATCAGCAGCAGAATCTGGATGAGGCAGCTGTGGAGATTCAGAAGGTGCATGTGGATGTACTGACAGACAGCATGAAGTCTGTTTATACAACGATCAGAGATGCGACCGGTGTGGCAGGAGTCGGAGATACAGAGGGAGTGCAGAGTCAGGAGAATTCGTCAGACAACGCAGAAGATACTTCTTCGTATGATGATACTTCGTATGAGGACACTTCTTACGATGAAGCGGATTACAGTGATTATGATGAAGCGTATTATGAATAAATAACGATATAACAGAAAAACCTCGGAGAAGGGGATGTACGATTACAGAACGTACATCTCCTTTTCTTTATATATTGGACAGAAGGGGGAGTAGAAAATGAATGAAATGTTTCAACTGGAGGGGACTACATTGCGTATCATTCTTCCAAAGGAACTGGATCATCCGATGGCGGATCTGATCCGGAAAGGAACAGAAATGATTGCAGGGAGGACTTATATCCGCACAATTGTGTTTGATTTTTCGGAGACAGAGTTTATGGACAGTTCAGGCATCGGGCTTCTGATGGGAAGATATCGTGCACTTGGAATGCGAAAGGACTGTATTCAGGCAGTCGGGGTAAACGGGCATATAGGGCGTTTGCTGCGTCTGTCAGGACTTTATCGTTACATTGTGATCCAGAAGGCAGGGGAGGGGGAAGTGTCATGAGAGAAGATACAAATGAAGCATCCGCAAATGAGATGCTGCTTATTTTTGAAAGTATTCCGGTGAATGAGGGGCTTGCCAGGGTCACGGCAGCATCTTTTTGCACGCAGCTGAATCCGACTCTGGAGGAGATCGCAGATCTGA
Source organism: uncultured Blautia sp. (assembly GCF_934424005.1). Lineage (GTDB taxonomy): Bacteria > Bacillota > Clostridia > Lachnospirales > Lachnospiraceae > Blautia_A. Next base: position 11,449 of record NZ_CAKRXI010000045.1, on the reverse strand, counting down.
AGACTGCTGTTTCGGAGGCAGTGACAAACTGCATTATACACGGATACGAAGGCGGAAGTGGAAGGATTGAGATGCACCTGTCTTACAGGGAACGGGAACTGTATGTAGATATTACTGATCATGGTGTGGGAATCAGTGATGTGGAGAAAGCAATGGAACCGATGTATACTTCAAAACCGGATAAGGACAGATCCGGAATGGGATTTACGTTTATGGAGGCGTTTATGGATGAATTATCAGTGGAATCGGAACCGGATAAAGGAACTGTCGTACACATGAAAAAAATCATCGGCCGGTAAACAATGACCTGGGATACCGTTGCCCTGATTGGGCGTGCGCACCAGGGGGATAAAGAAGCAAGAGACATTTTGTTCCATGAAAACACAGGACTGATCTACAGTGTTGCACACAGATTCCTGGGAAGAGGTGCAGAGATGGAAGATTTGTTTCAGATTGGCAGTATCGGACTTTTGAAAGCAGTAGATAAATTTGATCTGTCATATGAGGTGAAATTTTCTACGTATGCAGTCCCAATGATAGCCGGGGAAATCAAACGTTTTCTGCGAGATGACGGAATGCTGAAAGTCAGCCGCAGCATAAAAGAAAATCAATATCGCATTTATAAAATGCGGGAAAAACTGGAAAAGAATCTGGGCAGGGAGCCGACGGTGACAGAACTGGCAGAAGAACTGGGAATGACACCGGAGGAAATTGCCATGGCATCGGATGCAGCAACGGAAGTAGAATCAATCTATCGTCCTATACACCAGGGGGAAGGAACGGAATTGCAGCTTTTGGACAAGCTTCCGGAGAAGGAAAACAGGCAGGAAAGAATATTGGACAGAATCTTCCTGGAAGAATTACTAAATACATTGGGAACAGAAGAAAGAAGGCTGATCTGTATGCGTTATTTCTGTGATATGACACAAACGGAGGTGGCAAAGAGGCTGGGAATATCACAGGTACAGGTTTCAAGAATGGAAAAAAGAATCTTACACAGACTGAAAAAAGAGATACAGGATAAAACGGAAGTATAAAATTGCTGAATATAAAGATACTGTATATATCGGACAAAATGTCCTGTAAAAAAGGAAAGGACAGATGAAAGTATGGCTTCCGAAAATATAACACTTTATATAAAAGGAGACCGCAATGTTGAAGTGACAGAACAGGATGTGTTTCTGAAGGATATTGTTAACATGGAATGCTCTGATAAAAAAATTCTGCCGAAACTTCAGACAGTAAAGATACTGAAGATCCATGGAAACAGAGAACAGCGGTATGTGGTCTCTGTACTGGAAATCATTGCCTGTATCCATGCCGCTTACCCTGAAGTAGAAGTGCAGAATCTTGGAGAAACGGATATTATCGTGACATACGAAAACCAGAAAACTCCGCCATATATCTGGCATATCCTCAAAGTGACAGCTGTGGCAGCAATTATCTTTTTTGGCTCGGCATTTTCAATCATGGCATTTAATAATGATGTGGGTGGAACAAAACTGTTTGGTCAGATATATGAACTTGTGATGGGAAAACAAAGTGATGGCTTCACTGTTCTGGAAGTCACATATTCTATTGGACTGACATTTGGAATCCTGATCTTTTTTAATCATTTTGGTAAAAAACGATTTACAGTCGATCCGACTCCGATGGAGGTGCAGATGCGTCTCTATGAAAATGATATTCAGACGGCACTCGTAGAAAATGCATCCAGAAGAAAAGAAGAACTTGAAGTGGGTGATCGATAATGTGGTGGCGAAATGTGTTTCTGGCACTGATCGGTATCAGCGCAGGAATGGTTGTTGCAGGAGGTGTGTTCTCCTTTATTGTGGAACTGGGAGTGATCTCTGGTTTTGCTGACCGTACACATACTGCAAAGCACATCCTGTTTTATGAAGATATGGTTTCTGCTGGTGCTGTACTGGGAAATTTGTTTCAGATTTTTGAGGTCCATTTGCCGGGACGTTCCATATTCCTTGGGATATTTGGACTGTTTGGAGGAATTTTTGTTGGATGCTGGGCCATGGCGCTTGCAGAAATCCTGAATGTGTTTCCGGTATTTATGCGTCGGGCAAGAATCGTTCGATATCTGGCGGTGTTTGTGCTGATGGTAGCACTTGGAAAAGGATTGGGGGCAGGGTTGTTTTTCTGGAAAAGATGGTAGACAAGAGTATACAAAGAGAGGATGAAATGGCAGTAAAAAGCCCCGACAGATTAATGCCGGGGCTTTCGCGTATGCCTGATCGGATCAGAATTTGATTTCTTTTCCTTCGAGTCGCCACTGTCTGAATTCAGCAGAAGCAGAGAGAAGAAGGTCGGAAGAAGAGTTCAGGGCTGTTTCCACAGAGTCCTGGATCACTCCGATGATGAATCCTACTGCAACGACCTGCATGGATACATCGTCTGAGATGCCAAACAGGGAGCATGCCATCGGAATCAGAAGCAGAGAACCACCGGCAACACCGGATGCACCACAGGCTGACAGAGCAGCCAGAAGGCTCAGGATGATTGCAGTAGGGATATCTACATGAATGCCAAGGGTAAAGGCGGTTGCCATCGTCATGACAGTGATCGTGATGGCAGCACCGTCCATGTTGATCGTCGCACCAAGAGGAATCGTTACAGAATATGTATCACAGTCAAGTCCCATTTCTTCACAGACTTTCATATTGACCGGGATATTGGCTGCAGAACTTCTTGTGAAGAAAGCAGTCAGAGCACTTCTCTTCAGACAGTGGAAGATCAGTGGATATGGATTCTTGCGGATACACCAGTATACCAGAAGAGGGTTTGTTACAAAATAGATAAAAAGCATACATCCGACAAGCAGAAGAAGCAGTTTTCCATATGTTGTAAAGATATCCAGGCCATTGGTAGATACTGTGTTGAATACAAGGCCGAAGATACCGAATGGAGCCATATTGATGATCCAGGTAACAACTGAGGAAATTCCATCAGCAACATCGCTAAGTACATTTTTGGTCATGTTATTGGCAGCACGGAATGCAAGGCCAAGAAGAATTGCCCACATAAGGATGCCGACATAGTTTGCGTTCACAAGGGAAGATACCGGGTTGGCAACCAGATTCAGAAGGAGGTTGTTGAGAACCTCAACAATACCCTGCGGTGCTGCTGCATCTGTAGTGGCAGCAGTGGCAAGTGTCAGTTTGACAGGAAATGCCATACTTGCAAATACGGCAATGACTGCGGCAAGTACAGTACTGAACATGTAAAGTATGATAACTGTCTTGATGACACCGCCGTGAGATTTACCTGCATTACACAGAGAACTGATAACAAGAAAGAATACCAGAAGTGGTGCGATCGCCTTAAGTGCACTTACAAAGACATCTCCAAGGATTGCGATGCCGGTCGCCCCTGGTACAGCGATTCCGAGGATGGCACCGAGAATCAGTCCAACCAGGATTCGCTTTACCAGAGCGATGTCTGTCCATTTGTTCCAAAGCTTTTTCATATTTCTACTCCTTTAACGTTGTAAAATGATAATAAGGTACATTATAAACGAAAAGGACAGAGAACGCAATAGAATAATTTACAGATGTTCGCTGGTGGCAGACAAATGGGGACTTTATTATTCTTTCATTCTGGGATGAAAAATCAGGCTTGCCAGATATGAAAAAATCAATGCGGCAGAAACACCAACGGCACAGGCAGTGAAACCACCTGTGAACAGACCGAGAAAACCGTTTTCATCGATTGCTTTTTTCATGCCTTTCCACAGAATATTTCCAAATCCAAGAAGTGGAACACTGGCACCTGCGCCTGCATATTCTGTAAAAGGCTGGTAAAATCCCAGAAAACTCAAGACAGCACCGGAGCAGACGAGCAGGACCATAACACGGCCTGGAAGCAGTTTGGTTTTGTCCAGAAGAATCTGTACAAGAGCACAGATCAGTCCACCTACCCAGAATGCATTAAAATAATCCATGGTCAGACCTCCGTTTCTTTACTGATGTGTTCGATGACAACTCCGTGGGCAATTCCAGCAACAGATTCACCTTCGTTAAAACTGACTTTGGAAAGCATGGCACCGGTCGGTACAAAGAGGACACGTTTCCAAAAACCGGACACGACACGGGGAAGAATATAGGCGGCAAGTACAGAGGCTGCACAGCCACAGCCGCTGCCGCCGGAATGTGTATCCTGCTTCTGGTTATCATATATCAGCAGACCGCAGTCCTGATGGACGGACGACAGATCTATATTTTTTTCTTTCAGAAGATCGAGAAGGATCTGTCGTCCAACAACACCGAGGTCTCCTGTCAGAATAGCATCATAGTCATTTACGGAACGACCGAAGTCCTCAAAATGTCGGTAAATGGTGTCACATGCGGCAGGAGCCATGCATCCACCCATGTTGAGAGAATCACGAAAGCCAAAATCAATGACTTTTCCCGTGGTGATTCCGGTGATCGCCACAGAACCGAGGGTACTTCTGAGAAGTGAAGAACCGACCACTTCCGATGGATGAGGGGCCTCTGGGCTGAGAATACAGGCACCACTTCCGGTAACAGTCCAGGTAGCGGAAAGAGGGCGCTGACAGCCGTAACCAAGAGGAAAACGAAATTCTTTTTCGGCAGTGGCAAAATGGCTGGATGTGGCACAGAGAATGTGATGCCCATATCCGGCAGATACGGCGATAGCACCAAGAGAAAGTGATTCTCCCATTGTGGAGCAGGCACCATACAGACCGAAGAATGGAATTCCCATTTCTGCAATACCAAAGGAAGAAGCAATGGTCTGGGCGAGCAGGTCACCGGCGAAAACAAATCGAATATCATTCGGTGTAAGACCGGCTTTTCCGATTGCAAGAACAGCGGCCTCTTTTTGCATGGTACTTTCTGCAGCTTCCCATTTCTTTTCTCCGAACATCGGATCATCACAGATCATATCAAAACAGTTTTTTAAAGGACCATCCCCCTCTTTGGGTCCAACTACGGACGCACAGCTTTGAATATAAACGGGGTGTGAAAAAGAGATACTTGCTTTTCCGAGAAGAGTTCCGGAATTCATCAGATCACCTCCATGAGTTTGCATACATAATAAATAAGACCAAGAAGCCAGGAACTTAAAATGCCATACAGGATGACAGGGCCGGCAATCGTGAAAATCTTGCAGCCAATTCCGAAGACCTGACCTTCTGCACGGTATTCGATTGCTGATGCGGCAACAGAATTGGCGAAACCGGTAATAGGGACAAGTCCTCCGGCACCACCGAATTTGCCTATTTTAGAATAAATATTCAGACCAGTCAGAATAACACTGATAAAGATCAGCAGAAGGGAACACCAGTTTCCGGCAGTTTCTTTGTCAGCGCCCATAGAAGATGCGGTGTTCAGGATAAGCTGACCGAGAATACAGATCAGTCCGCCGGTCAGGAATGCTTTCAGCATATTTAACGGAAGATTGTGAACAGGAGTGATCCTTTTTACGTATTTTTCGTATGCTTTTTGTTTTTCGCGTTGCTTTTCTTCTGACATGTAATCCATCCTTTCCTTAACAATTTTTGGAATAAAAAAATTTATTTGTAAAAAACATGGTTTTCTTTTGACTTTTACGTTATTTATGCATATAATGAAAAGGCTATTGCCAATCGAAAAGCAAAAGAATACAGCTAATGTCAGTAGTATATGGAACTGTTCATGATTCATGCACGGATTGTAAAAAAAGTATGAAAAACTGTACATTCTTTTGTGTGGATAGTATAATGAGCTTTAGTTAGGGTGGAGATAGAGAAATTTTAATAAATAATGAAAAAAACAGGAGGAGGTTTACGCATGTACGATGCATTTTCCAGAATGGAAAATCTGCTTGGGACCAAAGGCGTGAAACGGCTTGGCAGTGCGAAAATCGCAGTGTTCGGCATTGGCGGTATCGGTTCGTATGTGGTGGAAGCTCTTGCACGCTGTGGAGTTGGAAGCCTTACACTTGTTGATCATGAAGATATTTCTCTGACTGACATCAACAGGCAGTTATATGCATTGCGTTCGGCAATAGGACGCAAAAAAGTTCAGGTAGCAAAAGAACATATTCATGACATTGATGAGGATATTCTGGTGCATACCTATGAAACATATTATAGTAATGATACAGCAGGGATGTTTGATCTGAAGGCATATGATTATATTGTAGATGCGATGGATTCATTGGCATCCAAGCTCCTTCTGATCGAACAGGCAAAAGCCTGCGGAGTTCCGGTGATCTCATGTCTAGCAACAGAGAATAAACTGAATCCGGCAAGACTTGAGATTGCAGATATTTCCAGGGTCAGTAATGATCCGCTTGCGAAAACTATCCGTGTAGAACTTCGCAAAAAAAACGTCCGAAAAGTCAAGGTGTTATATTCTCGTGAAAAAATCCGGAAGGAAAAGAACAGCCGGATAAAGAAAGATAACAATACCGACCGGGCGTCGGAAGGAAACGGAAGCATTTCGTTTGTGCAGGGAACAGCAGGAATGCTGGTGTCTGCCGAGGTGGTGAAAGACCTGCTGGCGGAGAAAACAAGAAATAAATAAAGATATCAACGGAATAGAAAGATAGGGGACAAAATCTGTGAATGAAGAAATAAAACAGAAGTTTTGCCGTGAATTTGGAACTGATAGGGTACTTTTGGAAGAACCGATGAAACTCCATACAACATTTCGGATCGGTGGTCCGGCAGAAATATTTGTTATGCCGGAGGGACTTGAAGAAGTGCAAAGAATACTGGAAATCTGCAGGACAGAAGATCTCCCGTATTTCATTCTTGGAAATGGCAGTAACCTTCTTGTCAGTGACAGAGGATACCGGGGTGTTGTGATTCAGCTGGATCGTAATTTCGGAGAAGTAAAAGTAGAAGGTACGGAGATCCATGCATCAGCGGGAGCACTGCTTTCTACGATTGCTGTAGCTGCCAGAAGAGCATCACTGACAGGATTTGAATTTGCCGGAGGAATTCCAGGAACGCTTGGCGGAGCAGTGGTCATGAACGCCGGTGCGTACGGTGGAGAAATGAAAGATGTTCTCCGAAAAGTAATGGTAATGGATCAGAATGGAAAAGTTTTTGAGATTCCGGCAGAAGAACTTCAGATGGGATACAGAACGAGTATCATAAAAACAGCAGGATATATTGTTCTGGGTGCGGTGCTCTCTCTTAAAGAGGGCAATCTCGAGGAAATAAAAATGCTGACCAGAAAGCTCAGTGAGCAGCGTACATCGAAACAGCCGCTGGAATACCCAAGTGCCGGAAGTACATTTAAACGACCGGAAGGATATTTCGCCGGCAAACTGATCATGGACAGCGGACTGCGAGGATATCGCGTGGGCGGAGCCCAGGTATCTGAGAAACACTGTGGTTTTGTGATCAATACAGGAGACGCTACAGCAGAAGATGTATGCGGTCTGATGAAACATGTGACAGAGACTGTATATGCTAAATTTGGAGTGACACTTGAACCGGAAGTAAAATTTCTGGGAGAATTCTAACAGGAGATAAAACATGCGGCTTGTAATTGTTACCGGCATGTCGGGAGCTGGAAAATCTACTGCACTGAAAATGCTTGAAGATGCGCGATATTTTTGCGTAGATAACCTGCCGATCGCACTTGTCAGGAAATTTGTTTTATTAATGGCGGCATCACAGGATGAAGAAGTACAGAACGCTGCGATAGGTATTGATGCACGCAGCGGACGGGCTTTGGAAGAACTGGAAGTGGTGCTTGACCGACTGAAAGCGGAAGGACATACTTTTGAGATCCTTTTCCTTGACGCGGATGATAAAGTACTTGTAAAAAGATATAAAGAATCAAGAAGAAGCCATCCGCTTGCCATGACGGGAAGAGTGGATGATGGAATCAGACTGGAACGTAAAAAAACAGAATTTTTACGCAACAGGGCAGATTATATTATAGATACAACACATCTGCTGACCAGAGAACTGAAGAAGGAACTGAATAATATTTTTGTTGATAACGGAAAATTCAGTAATATGATGATATCTGTTCTTTCGTTCGGATTTAAGTATGGAATACCGGAAGATGCAGACCTGGTCTTTGATGTCCGCTTTCTTCCAAACCCGTATTATGTAGATGAACTGCGACCGCAGACGGGAATGGATGAGGGTGTTTATAATTATGTGATGGATAATGAAACGGCCAGACGGTTTGCTCAGAAACTGGAAGATATGGTTGAATTTCTGATTCCGAATTATGCGAAGGAAGGCAAAACAAGTCTGGTCATTGCAATAGGATGTACCGGAGGAAAACACAGATCTGTGACACTGGCAAGGGTTCTGTATAATAGACTGGTGGAGAAGCGTGAATATGGAATACGGCTGGAACACAGAGATATCGGTAAGGACGCTCTTCTGAAGAAGTAGAGATGCTGTGAGCAAATCGAAATGTAACGAAACAGAGTAGCAGAACAGGAGAAATGGAAATGTCTTTTTCGGGGATGGTGAAAGAAGAACTTTCCAGACAGATCAGCACGGCAAGACACTGCCGGATTGCAGAAATTGCAGCATTGCTCAGTGCCTGTGGCAAAATGACTGCCGCAGGGATACTGCGGTTTCAGACAGAAAATGATGCTGTGGTGAGAAAGTACTTTACTTTATTACAAAAAACATTTAATATAGAGACAGAAATAGCCATTCGCGAGAGTCGTCAGATGAAGAAGGGAAATGTGTATTATGTGGAGATCACAGATCCCGGGCAGGTGCAGACTGTCCTTCAAGGAACGAAACTTTCGGTGAATGAGGGTGACAGAGAAACGTTATATACGGAGAATGCATTGCTCACGCAACAGAGTTGCTGTAAGCGGGCGTTTATCCGGGGAGCTTTTCTTGCATCCGGATCGATCAGTGATCCGGAAAAAGGGTATCATTTTGAAATCGTTACTCAGGATGAGAGAAAAGCTGCGCATTTGCAGGAAATCATCTGTAGTTTTCAGATCGATGCGAAGATCGTGCTGCGTAAGAAGTCATATGTGGTCTATGTGAAAGAAGGCGCGCAGATCGTAGATATGCTGGCAATTATGGAAGCGAATGTGGCACTGATGAATCTGGAGAATATCCGGATCCTGAAGGAGATGCGTAATTCTGTCAACCGGAAAGTAAATTGTGAAACAGCAAATATCAATAAAACGGTGAATGCAGCAGTTAAACAGATTGAAGATATCAGACTGATCGAACAGAAAAAAGGATTTCATAATCTGAACGAAGGCCTGGCAGAAATTGCGGAACTGAGACTGCAGTACCCGGAGGCTACACTTAAAGAACTAGGAATGATGTTAAATCCGCAGGTTGGAAAATCAGGGGTTAATCACCGGCTGAGAAAATTAAGCGAGATAGCCGATGAATTGCGGATGAACGAGGAGGATTATTATGATTAAAAAACCAATCACTATTCAACTGTCTACAGGACTTGAGGCACGCCCGGTTGCACAGTTGGTTCAGGTTGCCAGTCAGTTTAACAGTGAGATCTACGTTGAGATTGGAAGAAAAAAAGTCAATGCAAAAAGTATTATGGGAATGATGACACTTGGGCTTGATGCGGGAGAAGAAATTACTCTTTCTGCAAATGGGGAAGATGAAGAGGATGCAATGAAGAGCATTGAAAATTATTTGAGTAATCAGTGATTACGATTCATTATTCTATAATATAAAAGAGCATTGCCGGGAAGAAGACCGATTCCATGGCAATGCTTTTAATAAAAGGTGAACCAAAGCAAAGGAGATACCAATGTCAAAATTTTTGAAATTTATTGTACATTTCTTTGTTATTTGTACGATCGTGTGTGTTCTTGGACTGGCTCTGCCACCATTCTTTGGGGTAAGAACAGTTATTATGGATTCGTCAGATAAGGCTACAAACCTGCCGGTAGGCTCTGTGACCTATGCAATACCGGTAAAAACAGAAGACGTTGCTGCGGGAACACCGATTCTTGTTCAGGAAGATGGAAAGTCTTATCGTTACAATCTGGTAAGTGTAAATCGGGAAAATAATACAGGTACAGTGATCGATACTACAACATCTGCACAGCAGAATATCACAGTGTCAGTCAAGAACTGGGTGCCGAAGATCGTAGTTACAATTCCGCTTGTGGGATATTTGCTTGTAGCTACAGAAAGCATTGAAGGTCTGATCATTCTTGGGCTTGTAATTCTTTTCCTTATTATATTATATGTAATCGCAGAACTCTGGAAAAAAGAGCCGGAAGATGAATATGAAGATCTTCAGGGCGATACACGACATGTAAAAACTTCCAAAGAACTTAAGATGGAAGAAAAAGCACGTGCAAGAAAAATGAAGGAAGAAGACAAAGAGCTTCTTTATGGAGAAAAAGAAAAGAAGAAACGCGCCAAAAAAGAGGAAAAGATAAAAAGAAAGAAAATCCGTACAGGCGGTTTTGTGGATGAAATCTATGAAGATGATCTTGATGAAGAAGCGCCGGAACAGGAACCAACCGTACGTCCGACACAAAATGTACAGGCTGCAACAAGCGAGGCACATGAGCTTCTGAAAAAAGAAATTGCTGCTGCAACTGCAGATGACAGTCAGGAACTTCCGGATGACTACTTTGATGCGCCAGGCAACCTTACTGAGAGGATTTCACTTCTCGAAAGCGATCTTGCTGAAACAGAACCGGAGGAAGAGGAAGAAGAGATTGAGATCAAGAAACTTGCGATTCCAAGACGATCAGCAGCTCAGCTAGCAAATAAGGCACGTAAGGCAGGAGATACTCCTGATATCGTAAGAGACTCTATCACAAAAGTAACATTGTTTGATTATTCGGATATCATTGCAGGAGAAGATGATGAAGAAGAGGATAACGAATAATAGCTGAATTTAAATGTTACATATTATATATAAGAAATAATGACTTTTATATAAGAAGAAACACAAAAAGCGGCTCGGGAGAAACTCCTGAAGCCGCTTTTGATATAACTGGAAAGATGATTGTGGGTAAATTACATAAATAAAATTGTACTTATAAAAATACAAAAATAAATGAAAAAAGGACTTGCATAAGTGAAAAGCCTTGTGTATAATAATCCTTGCTGTGACATGATAGCAATGAAGCGCGAGGTTGCCGTCAGGATATGACGGGTTTTCCGTGGAGCGAATGTCAAGTTAGGAAACTGACGACAAGTCACTGTACAAGTTCAGAAACCATCAACGGGATGGACGTGTGTAAAGAAGTCGAAAGACACACACGGAGATGTGTACAGTCGCCGCTTGTCGTACTGCATAATTGAGTACGAATAGGAGGAGACTTTTTTTATGGCAAATCAGGTAATGAGAATCACATTAAAAGCTTACGATCATCAGTTAGTAGATGCATCCGCAGCAAAAATCATCGAGACTGTTAAAAAGAACGGAGCAACAGTTAGCGGACCGGTTCCGCTTCCGACTAAGAAGGAAGTTGTTACAATCTTAAGAGCTGTTCA
>NZ_CAKRXI010000044.1 GCF_934424005.1 uncultured Blautia sp. | reverse complement strand
GACTGCTACTAATAGGGTGAGGGCTTGACCAAGAAAGCATGGTCAGAATTGATTCGGTTGGTTGTCAACATGTATGTGGTTTTGAAGATACGATAATGAAGCCGGAGCGGATATTCCGTTCCGGTTTTTTGTTGTATAAATATTGAATGCTAGCGATGACTGCTGTGCTCTGTCTGAGCGAAGCGAGTTTGCAAAAGCAGTCATCCATAAGCGCACGGTCGAAAACCGGAAACGCAAGCTTTGTGTTCTACGCTCCGATATATGGATAACTGGTTACGTAAGAGAACGATTATTAAAATAAGAAAGGACATCCCATGCCATCAATCACTCGAATCAACCGCGAAGATATGCTTGAACTCACCCGCCGAATGACACCTGCCCGTACATCCATGACTCGCATTGCAGGCAGTTACATGGATAAAGACGGATTCATTGACGGCACTTTCAATACGAACTTCCTGAAACTTAAAAACTCTGAGAAAGAACAGAACCTTACCATTGCCAAAACCATTCCTTTCTCACCAACAAACCAGAACCTCAAACGCTATAAAATCCCAAAAGAAGCATATACTCCGGGTGGAATCCGCCAGCTTCTACTTGGAATCAAATCCTGCGGTCTCAAAAACGATGCCCTTTTGGAATCCTTTTACGAATATATTGCAGAAAGCTACCATTCCAACCACGCCTATGCTGTATATCTCTTTCATAATACCTACGACATCCCCCTTAAGGCGGCTGATCACGAAAGTCTCTGGGAATCCGAAGAAATCTACGAATACATTATCTGTGCAATCTGCCCGGTATCTGGCGATTATGAACCAGGAAAACCAGAATGCGGATTTCTCTTTCCTGCGTTCAATAACAGAACAGAAGATCCGGATTACATTGATATTTACCAAAGCAATCCGGATCTTCCGAAAACAGACTTATTAAAAATATTACAATTATAAAATGACTACTTTATCCCATCATTGGTCTGACTACATGCTTTTTCATCCAGCGGAATACAATCAGACAGATGATAACAGAAAGTAATGATCCGCATGCTGTCGCAATTCCCATGGGGAACAGCGTAGACGGGAACCACAAAGAAGTCAGATACACTCCCGGAATACGCACACATAGAATGGATACAATATTGTGCAGGAAAGAAAAACCTGATTTTCCATAAGCGCAGAAATATCCGCTGAAACAGAAGTGGATTCCTGCAAAAATACAGTCAAAAATATATCCACGTATGTACTGACTTCCAAGTACGATAACCGTTGCATCAGAGGTGAACAATGATACCACCGGTTCTGCAACAAACTGAATTATAATAGAAACAATAATTCCAAATCCTACTGCGATCATGATTCCATAGCGAAGCGTCTTTGAGGCACGATCATGTTTCTTTGCTCCGATATTCTGTGCACACAGAGCAGAAACAGTCGAAAGCATAGAAGAAGGAACCAGAAATAAAAAGCTGATGATCTTCTCAACAATTCCGACAGCGGCGGCTGTATCAAGTCCACGTCTGTTTGCAATGATTGTAATGACAATAAAAGCAATCTGGATAAAACCATCCTGCAGAGCGACAGGAATTCCGATAGTCAAAATTTTCTGCATGGATGCGTGATCCGGACGAAAATCCTTCTGTGATAAAGAGATTCCCGTATCCTTTTTCAGAATTACAATCAGCGCAATGATGACACTCACAAGTTGCGATAACGTTGTGCCAAGTGCTGCTCCGACCGGTCCGAGATGAAAATATCCCATAAACAGGTAATCAAGTCCAATATTTACTACGCATGCAATGGCGATAAAATACATTGGACTTTTGGAATCTCCAAGTCCGCGAAATATGGAACTGATGATGTTATATGCAGTGATGCAGGGAATTCCAATGAAACATACTGTAAGATAAGCAACCGTTCCACTTACTGCTTCTGAAGGAGTAGACATCGCGGATACGATTGGATGAACCAGTAGAAGCAGAAGAATCATCAAACCAATTGCAACAGCCATAAATAAAGTAACCGTGTTTCCAATCGTTTTGGAAGCACTTTTTTTGTCTCTGGCACCAATTGCCTGTGCAATCGTGACAGTAGCTCCCATTGCAAGACCAACGATCATAACAGTGATCATATGCATAACCTGGCTGCCAATTGAGACGGCAGTAGTACTTGCAACGCCTTCAAATTGACCAATGATAAAAAGATCCGCCATTCCATACAGGGTCTGCAGGAAGTAAGATAACAGATACGGCAGTGAGAAATAAGCAATATTTTTCAGAACACTGCCGGAAGTAAGATTTCTTTCCATAATAAATCAATGACTCCTTTCTACGTTATAGTAAACTCTATAACTATTGTAGAGTCAATGAATTTTTGAATAAAAGTTATTCCTGAATCAAAACTTTTTCTACATTTTCAAAACCGATTCTTTCAATCGTTTCTGCAAAACGTTCTCCCTTCAGACCGTTATCGCGGAAGAAAAGAATTGATTTTTCAATAACATCCAGTGCCTCTTCTTTGGAGGTAAATATTTTGCTGAGTGCTTTTCCATGAGAAATCTTTTTTCCCCAGCGTCCGCCGATATAGATTTTATATCCGTAAGTACCATCTTCAATTGTATGGAATGGGCATTTTCCAACACAGCGTCCACAGTGTTTACACAGAGTTTTGTCAATTTGAATTTTTCCATCAACCACTTTTGCAACTTTATTAGGACAGGCTGCTTCAATTGCACATTTTTTACAACCTTTACAGATGTCACTGTTCACTTCGGGAATCCGCTGGCCAATGATACCAACATCATTCAGATTTGGTTTGACACAGTTATTAGGACATCCACCAACTGCAATCTTGAATTTATGCGGCAGTGCAACATCTCGAAATCCTTCATAAAACCGTTTGTAGATTTCTTCGGAAAGAGCATAAGAATCCAGAAGTCCATACTGACAGGTTGTTCCTTTGCAGGAGACTACCGGACGGACTTTTGCACCTGTGCCACCGGTTACAAGTCCTTCTTTGGCGATGAATGCCTGAAATTCTTCAATCTTGTCATATGGAATTCCCTGAATCTCAACAGAGAGTCGTGTTGTGTATAAAAGTGTTCCATTGCCAAATTTTTCTGCAGCATCTGCCATACAACGCTGCTGTGCAACTGTTACCTTTCCGTTTGTTGTAAGGACCCGTGCGGAAAAGAAATTCGTTCCACGATTGTTGAGAAATCCCATTCCTTTTACTCGTTTTTCATCTTCTTTGCTTACTGTTAAGGCTGACATTTATAAATACTCCAATCCATGATTTGTTTGTGATTTTTGTTTGCAAATGATAATATACCACTTGAGTATGTATTTGAAAAATGATATTATTTTATAGAAATGATAGAAATTACCTATACAAGGAGAATATACTAAAATGACGCTCCGACACTTGAATATTTTCGTTGCAGTTGCAGATTATGGATCTATGAGTGCGGCGGCAGCACATTTATATTTATCTCAGCCGACAGTAAGTCAGGCAATCCGTGAATTGGAAAAACATTATAACGGGCTTTTGTTTGAGCGTCTTGGTAAGAAACTGTATCTCACAGAACGGGGAAAACTTCTTCTCCCAAGAGCAAGAGAACTGGTCCATCAGTTTGAGGAGACGGAAGAACTGATGCTTAATCAGGGGCAGTCTTCAACATTGAAGCTGGGTTCGACGATCACAGTCGGAACCTGTCTGACCCCGTTTCTGATTCCGGAACTTCAGAAAAGCTGTCCGGAGGTAAAGGTTTCTTCCTATGTAAGCAATACGCGGAAGATTGAACAGAAATTATTAAGGTCCGAGCTGGATGTCGGGATTGTAGAGGGTGAGATTCTTTCTTCAGATCTGATAGTGCTTCCAATCGTTGAGGATTGTCTGGTGCTTGCAGTCGGAAAAGAACATCCACTTTATGAACGTAAGATTCTTAAGGTGCAGGATCTGAATGATCAACAGTTTGCCATGCGTGAACAGGGAAGTGGAACACGCCAGTTGTTTGAAGATTATGCGGAACGACATCAGATTTCATTTCAGACAGTATGGGAAGCAAACAGTCCACGAACATTGCTAAATGCAGTGCTTTATGACAGGGTACTGTCTGTGATGTCTCTGAGACTGATGTATCATGAAGTACAACACGAAAGTATTCATGTTTTTCGAAATGAAAATGGAGAATGGAACCGTAAGTTTAAGCTTGTATATCATAAAAATAAATTTCTTACACCGGCTATTCATGAACTGGAAAGAATCCTGCATTCTTATCAGAACGTAGAGATACCGAAGAATGCAGGAATATTAAGATGAATTTAAAAGGAAGTTTATGGAGAAATATCTTACTATAACAGCAGAAGAAGCCATGCAGGGAATGACCGTAGAAAAGCTTCTTCGAGAATATCTGGGACTTACGAAAAAACAGATCAGCCGTGCGAAATTCCGGTTGAATGGAATCTGTAAAAATAGTATACAGTGCAGAGTAACAGAAAAAGTTTCCTGTGGCGATAAGATTCAGATATGCCTGGAAACAGAAGAAACACAGTCGATACATTTGATCTCAGATGAAAAGGCAGGAGAGAAGCTGGATATTTTATATGAAGATGAGGATGTGCTTGCAGTAAATAAACCGGCAGGAGTATTGACACATCCTTCTGGTATGCATTACAGTGACAGTCTGTCAAATCAGGTCATGGCATACTTTCGAAAAAAAGGTCTTTCAATCTGTATACGCCCTGTTGGACGACTGGATAAAGAAACATCCGGAATCGTTCTTTTTGCAAAAAATCAGGTGGCCGCACAGAGACTGCAGGAACAGCGTGAAAAAGAAATCCTGAAGAAACAATATCTTGCACTTGTAAAAGGAGCGTTTCCAGTTGATCAGGCGACGGAATGGCATACGATAGAATTTCCGATTCGAAAAGCCGGAGAACATCCGTTGCGGATGGAAACTGTAAAAGATAATGAAAGCTTAAAGGTGGATTCCACTGTTATCAGACAAAGGGTCGAGTTCACGAATTGTCTGAGGGCGGTCACGCATTATCAGGTACTTTATAGTTCTGCTGAATGGTCAGCCGTGAGTTTAAAACTGGATACAGGACGTACGCATCAGATTCGGGTGCATATGCAGGCGCTGGGGCATCCGTTGTTGGGTGATTCTCTGTATGGTACGTCAACGGAAAGAGAAGAACAGTGTCCTATTTATCGTGCAGCACTGCACGCAGAAAACGTGACTTTCCGACAGCCGTTCAGTCAGGAGATGATTACACTGGAGGCACCTTTTCCAGACGATTTTTGCCATTTATTGGGTGATATAACATTTTAGATAAAAAGATAGAAGTATGGAGGTTTTTATGTCAGCTCAGGTTCGTGATATGACAAAAGGTTCTCCGGCAAAACTGATTCTGCTTTTTGCAGTGCCACTGATGCTGGGAAATATTTTTCAGCAATTATATACCATGGTGGATACGATCGTTGTCGGTCAGGTTGCCGGTGTGCAGGCACTTGCCGCCCTGGGGGCAGTTGAATGGATCATGTGGATGGTTCTTGGTGTTTCGACTGGTGTAACACAGGGATTTTCTATTCTGATCTCACAGCATTATGGAGCAAAGAAATGGGGGAATCTGAAAAAAACAGTTGCACACAGTTATCTGCTTACGGCGGTCACTGCGGTATTGTTATTACTTGTCAGTCAGCTTGCTGCCAGATGGATTCTTGTTTTACTGAATACTCCGGATAATATTATCGGGATGTCTCTGATCTACCTGCGAATCGTATTCTGCGGTATTCCGATCGTTGCAGCTTACAATATTTTTGCATCTGTGCTGCGTGCCCTTGGGAACAGTCGTACGCCGTTGATTGCAATGATCATAGCATCACTGATCAATGTAGTACTGGATCTTGTTTTAGTTGCAGGTCTTAACTGGGGTGTCGCGGGAGCAGCAATGGCGACCGTTACAGCGCAGGCTTTTTCTGCACTTTATTGTTTTATGGTAGTTCGAAAAATAGATATTGTACATACGGACAGAAGTGATTTTGAAAGAGTTCCCGGATTGAATCGAAAGCTATTTGGACTGGGTGCGCCGATCTTGTTTCAGGATGTGATTATTTCTGTGGGTGGTCTGGCTGTTCAGTTTGTCATCAATGGATATGGCTTTTTGTTTGTTGCCGGATTTACTGCGACTAATAAGCTTTATGGAGTATTGGAAATGGCTGCGATTTCCTATGGCTATGCAGTGGTTTCCTATGTTGGACAGAATCTGGGAGCAGGAGAGATCAGACGAATCAAAAAGGGCGTTCATGCAAGTGCATTTTTGGCGTTTCTGACTTCAGCATTTATCAGTATCATAATGTTCCTCTTTGGAAAAACACTGCTTTCAATGTTTATTTCCGGAGATCCACAGCAGGCAGATCAGGTGATTTCAATTGCCTGGCATTACCTTTCTATTATGGCATCCTGTCTGTGCATTTTATATTTTCTGTATGTATATCGTTCTGCACTGCAGGGACTTGGAAATACAATGATTCCGATGATGAGTGGAGTGGTGGAGTTCTTTGTCAGAGTTGGAGTAGCGCTGCTGCTTCCAAAACTGGTTGGACAGAATGGTATCTTTTATGCGGAGATTGCGGCATGGAGCGGGGCAACGATTCTACTTGTGATCAGTTATTATATTAATATCCGTAAATTTGCCTGAATAATAAAACTTTGCTATAATAGCAACAGAAATTTGAATTGGATCGAGAGACAGAGCATATGGAACAGACACAAAAAGATAGTATCATTAAGAAATTGATCAATACACATACGACCATTTCCACGATGGAGAGCTGCACATCAGGCATGATTGCATCCACGATCACAGATACCGAAGGTGCATCGGCAATCTTTCCAGGAGGATATGTCACGTATCTGAATGAGACAAAAATTTTTATCGGAGTGAATGAAGAAATCATCCGGAAATACGGTGTATATTCAAAAGAATGCGCAGAAGCAATGGCAGAAACAGTGCAGGAAAAATTACGAACAGATATTGCCATTGGAATAACGGGAACAACCGGAAATCTTGATCCGAATAATGCAGACAGCGTACAAGGTGTTGTGTATTTTTGTATTCGGGTAAAAGATAAAGTAAATACCTATGAGGTACATGCAGAGGTTACTGGAATGACCCGTCATGAGATCAAGCAGATGTATACGGATATGGTATTCGAAAAATTACAGGCACTTGTGATGTAAGCAAAAAAAGTGTATATTGAATAAAGAATTATAGTAGAAAATATAATTTGGAGGAAATAATAATGAGCATTAAAGAAGAAATTCATGGATTAACAGATGAAATGCTGACAAATCTCGGAAGACTGGTTGCAATCGATTCACAGCTTGGAACTCCAGCAGAAGGAAAGCCATTTGGAGAAGGTCCGGCAAAGGTACTTGAGGAAGCACTTAAGATTGCTGATGAACTTGGATTCAAGACCGTAAACCTGGACAATTACTGTGGTTATGCTGAGATGGGTGAGGGCGAAGAAATCGTTGGTATTGCAGGACATCTTGATATCGTTCCGGTCGGCGGTGACTGGACTTATGATCCGTTTAAACTTACCAGAGAAAGTGACCATGTTTATGGACGTGGAACTACAGATGACAAGGGACCGGTTCTGGAAGCTCTTTATGCAATGAAACTTCTCCGTGATTCCGGCGTAAAACTCAATAAGAGAGTTCGTCTGATCATGGGATGTAACGAAGAGACTGGTTCTAAATGTATGGAACATTACAATGAAGTTGCTGAAGAAGTATCCTGCGGATTCACCCCGGATGCAAACTTCCCGTGCATTCACGGTGAGAAGGGCATGGCGATGATGACTGCATATTCTAAGAATACGAAGATTATTTCCATGAACGGTGGTTTTGTTTCTAACGCTGTATGTGATACCTGCAATACAGTCGTTCCGGCAGAAGCAGGACTGAAGGACAAACTGGAAGCAGCTTTTGCAGAAACAAAACTTCAGGAATATAAAGTGACAGAAGAGAATGGCGAGATCAGCATTTATGCAAAGGGTGTTCCTGCACATGCCAGCACACCGACTCTTGGCGTCAATGCAGCAGGTGTGACATTTGAATGTCTTGCTAAGGCCGGCTTTGAAGATGACTATGTGAAATTCTATAATGAACATATCGGCACAGCCTGCGATGGTTCTGGTCTTGGACTTAAGTTTGCAGATGAATTTGGTGAGCTGACATTGTGCAACGGAATTGTCAAGACAGAGGATGGCGTGATCTCCAGTACGATCGATATTCGTGTACCGGTCACACTTAAAGCAGATGAAGTCCGCAAGATGTGTGCGGACAGACTGGAAGACGAAAACGGACATATCGAGGTTCACATGATCGGTGATGCGTTGTTCTTCCCGAGAGAATCCCCGCTCGTAAACGCTCTGTACAAGGCATATGTAGATGTGACAGGTGATACAGAGAACAAGCCGATGGTAATCGGTGGCGGTACTTATGCGAAGTCACTCAAAAACATCATTGCATTTGGACCGGAAATGCCGGGAATCGACTACCGCATCCACGGCGCAGATGAGTTTATTCTTGTATCTGGAATGGAAGAGGCTGTGCTTATTTATATGGAAGCAATCAAGAATCTTCTTGCAATCTAAAGGTGACAGGAGGACATGGTGGAGTTTGCCATGTCCTTCTTTTGTTATCCACAAAGTAGGGCAGGCGAAAATTATGACAAAAGACGAATGGTACAAACAGCTTTTTGAAAATCTGGGGAAGTCGACATTCCGAAGCAGATTTCATCTGAAACAGACAGATATTGACTATATCAACAGCAAAGGGCTAGATAAAATAGAAGAGCATGCACGTGATTTTATCGCAAAGCGCGAAGCACCGGCAGTGATCCTAAACGATGGAAAACAGACCCCAATGCGCGGTCATCCTGTATTTATCGCACAGCATGCGACAGCGACATGCTGCCGTGGCTGCATTAAGAAATGGCACAAGATCCAGCCGGGAAAACAACTGAGCCAGATACAGCAGGACTATCTCGTGGACGTGATCATGACCTGGATCCGGCGGGAGATGGAACTGTTTCAGGACAGACTGACAATGTAAGGAGAAGCATACATGCAATCAATGAAACCCGACAGAGATATTTGCGTGAAAAAAATCAAGATACCTTCGGAGGGCAGAGACATCCCGGGATAATCACGGCAAAGTCTGGAATACACGGAAAAATCATTTTGCCTGGAAAATGTATCTGCGAAATACTGACAAAAACAAGATACCGATATATGCTGCCCCTGCAAGATGTACAGACTTTTCCGGTCTGCCGCCAGCCTACACGTTTGTAGGAGATGGAGAGCCGTTTTTTGCAGAAACTGTGCAATACATACATAAACTGAAGAAAAACAACATCCACGCAGAACTGGACATTTACCACAGCAACATCCACGCCTTCGACATGATGTACCCGGAACTGGAAATCAGCCGCCAGGCAGCAGAGAAGTTCAATCGGCAGTTTGCGTATGCGAAGGAGCATTTTTTTGCAGAGCAATAGAAAAAGATGAATTTCCCACTACTGGAAAATTGTTCCTCCATGGCAATGCAGAACATTATTTGAGCGTGGAAGATGCGGTGACGGTTGGAGAGGTCATGCTCAGAAAACTGAAAGACTGTTTGGATGAAATATAGTAGGATGAATATTACAGTATCCCAGGAGCTTCTTTGAAAAAAAGTTCCAGAAATTTCTGCAAAATAACCGTTTTGTGTTTAGAAGCATTTGTATAGACACAGACATTTCGACTGGCATAGGGGGTGTCCAAGTTAAAAATGCTGATTTTTTGCCCACTCCAAAGAGTTCGGATTACAGTATCGGAGACAATGCAGGCACCTCCTTGATTGGATGCAATAATAAAAGCTGTAGAGGACTGATCCAATTCCATAAAATATTGTGGTGTTAACTGACGCTCTTTATATATCTGATCAGTTCGAATACGGGTGTCATTTCCAGGACGGAGTCCGATGAAGGGGATATCCTGAAGAATATTTAAAATACCTGGAAAGGCAGTTTCATAGTTTCGCTTGATAAGGTCTGGGATAGATAAGGAGCAGAATGGAAGTTCCTTGCTGTTGATCATATTTGTCGGTATAGTAAGCATAAGGCGTTCATCGAATAGCTTTTGTGATTCAAGAACTGGTGATTTGAAATCGGCATTTGAAATTACCAGATCAAGATCACCTTTCTCAAGCAGGGGCTTTAAATCAGCAGACCGATTTTCTACAAGATTGATATTGATATTTGGATATTGTTTCTTAAAATGACCAACAAAAGGTGCAATAAGATATGTTGCAAAAAAATTTCCAGCACCAATGCTGATGGTTCCTTTGCGTAGGTTATTCATATCATATACGTAATTTTCTAATTCACTTCTAAGATAAAGAATCTGTTCACATGCTTTGATATATTCTTTACCAAAGTCTGTAAGAGATACAGGCTTTGTTTTTCTGTTAAAAATTTCCGCCCCGATTTCTTCTTCCGCATGTTTGATTGTCAGACTTAATGAAGATTGGGAGATAAAAAGTTTTTCTGCTGCACGGCTGAAATTTTGTTCTTTATATACAACGTAGATATAATCCAGGTATTTAAACATAGTGCCTCCTTGATTATTTATATATGTAAATAGTTGCGATAAATATATTTATATTGGTAAAAATATCATAACATATGTATACTGATATTATCAAGAAGAGAACAAAAGATTCAGGATTCAATCAGCGCTGATGAAAAATCTTATACTCAGGAAAACACAATAAAAGGAGAAAAACTATGTATAATAAATTTCACAGAGCATGCTGGCTGGAAATTGATCTTGGCCGCATTAAAAACAATTTCAAAGAAATTCAGAGAATGGCAGGAGACAACGTGATTATCATGCCGGCAGTTAAGGCGAATGGGTATGGACACGGAGTGATCATGGCATGTAAAGCTCTTGAAGAAGCAGGAGCAAAAGTACTTGCAGTTGGAAATATTGATGAAGCAATTCATGTAAGAAAAGCTGGAGTAAAATGCAAAATTGTTGTTTTTGCAAGCAATCTGGTAGAAGAAGTGGTAGATCTGTATGTAGAGAATGACCTGACCCCGACCGTTATGTATGCGTTCCAGGCAAAGGCAGTATCAGATGCAGCAGTAGCAGCCGGTAAGAAGATGGGTGTTTTTGTAAAAATGGAAACAGGACGTGGCCGTCTTGGAATCAATTCAGAAGAGGCACCAGAAATGATAAGGGAAATCAGTGAATATCCGGGAATTACAGTAGATGGTCTTTACAGTCATTTTGCATATGCAGGATGGGACGAAAGCAAAAGAGATTATCCGGACTGGCAGTACAGTCGTTTCAAAACAGCTTTGGACGAACTTGAAAAATATGGAATCCACATCCCATTTGCACAGCTCGTTAATACACCTGGGGGAATCGTATATCCGGATATGAGATTAAATGGGATGTGTCCGGGACGTGGAATCTGGGGATATTCACCGGTTGAAATCAGGGAAAATGGAAAACTGAAAGAAGGATGTCCGGATCTGCAGCCTGCAATGACAGCATGGAAGAGCCGTCTGCTGATCGTAAAAGAAACAACAGGGGGAAAATTTGGACAGGGATATTCGGCCTGCAGGCTGGACAAACCGCTTCGTATTGGAATTGTGGCAGCGGGAGTATCAGACGGAATTGCCCGTACACAGGCGAAAGGCTATGTTTTGATTCGAGGCAAAAAAGCACCGGTATGTGTGTCCATGTCCCTGGAACATACTACTGTAGACTTGACGGATATCCCGGAAGCACAGCCAGGAGATGAAGTTGTAATTATGGGAAAACAGGGCGATGAAGAAATTACACGTGAGCAGTTAATGGAACTGTGGGGACAGGTGATTCCATATTTCTGGACTTCAATCCCGGAACATGTTGAAAGACTTTATATAGAAAATGGTAAAGAAGTTGCAGTAGCACGTGGATATGAAATAGAAGAATTATGATACAGGGGGATAAAGGAATGAAGGTATTTTCAAAGAAAAAAATGTCGCTTCCAACACAGATATTTCTGGCTATGGTTGCTGGTTCTGTATTGGGAATTCTGATTGGTGAAAAAGCTACAAAAATTGAATTTATCGGAAACATGTGGCTAAACATGATTAAGATGTTTATTGTACCTGTTGTAGTAACTCTTGTCATAAAAGGAGTATCTAGTGTAGAGGATCCGAAAACACTGGGAAGAATAGGAAGTAAGATATTTATCTTATATGTGGCAACAACGGTAGTTGCATCTTTTATTGGAATCGGTGTGGGAAAAGTGTTCAGACCGGGAATCGGATTTAATTTCTCTATGGAAACAGAACAGCTGGAAGCAGCAGAATTTCCAGGTGTAGAAGATTTCTTTACTTCACTGATATCAAAAAATATGTTCCAGTCATTTTCAGAGGGGAATATGATGCAGGTGCTTATTATTTCTCTTCTGATTGGAATTGCACTGGTTTGCATGCACAATGAAGCGAGCAAAGCGATCATCCAGTGGACTGTAAATATGAGTGAAGTGTTTATGTACATTATCGGAATGGTGATGAAACTGGCACCAATTGGTGTATTTTGTCTGATGGCTTCTGCGATGGGATCCTATGGAATTTCTCTGATTTCTCATATACTTAAATTATTGGGAACCTTTTATCTGGGATGCTTTTTACATATTTTCTGTATTTATCTACTGGCAGTATGGATTATTTCAGGAATTAATCCAATTTCGTTTATTAAAAGAACTTCAGAAAGCTGGCTTACTGCAATGAGCACCTGCAGTGCAACTGCAACTGTTCCTGTAACCTTAAAAGTAGCAGAAGAAAAATTGGGCATTGATGAAAAACTCTGCAGTTTTTCGATTCCTCTGGGTTCAACAATCAACTCAGATGGTGGTGCGATTCTTTCTGGTGTTGTTATGCTTTTTTGTGCACAGGCAATGGGAATGGATATGACTCTGGGACAGATTTTTAACTGTATCATACTGACTACAGCAGTATGTACCGGAAGTACAGGTCTTCCTGGTGGCGGAATTATGCGATTGATCGTTGTGGCAACTGCGATGAATCTGCCATTGGAAATGATTGCAATTGTAAGTGCATTTTACAGATTCTTTGATATGGGAACAAGTTCTCTGAATGTCCTTGGCGATTTATCAGTGTCAACAGTTGTAGATCGTTGGGAAAAGAAGAGAGAAAAGAAAATCAAAGCTAAAACAGAACAGGTGAGATTATGATAAAATTATTAAATGAAGGAATTTACCTTGTAAATAATAGTGAATTTTATACAGAAGCAGAGTTAAAAAAGATGATTTCAGCAGGAAAGGTCTCACATGAGACCTCCTGCGAAAAAGCAAGAAAAGATACGATCAGTTATCAGATTCTGCAGAGTCATAATGTAGGAACTGCAGAAAATCTGCAGTTAAAATTCGATGCACTGACTTCTCATGATATGACGAATGTCGGTATAATTCAGACAGCACGTGCATGTGGTGTAAAAGAATTTCCCCTTCCTGTAGTACTTGCAAATTGTCAGAATACTTTATGTGCAATTGGCGGAACAATTAACAGGGATGATCATATTTTTGCATTGAATGCGGCACAGAAATACGGTGGAATTTGTGTACCGGTAAATACTGCTGTTATTCATACTTATATGAGAGAAATGATCGCGGGATGTGGAAAGATGATCATGGGTGCAGACAGCCATACACGTTATGGGGCACTTGGAACGATGGGAGTCGGAGAAGGTGGAGGAGAACTGGTAAAACAGATTCTGAAGCAGAGTTATGATCTGAAAAGGCCGGCAGTTGTTGCAGTTTATCTTACTGGAAAATGTAGACTAGGAGTTGGCCCACATGATGTTGCACTTGCGATTATTGGTAAAGTTTACAAAAATAATTTTGTGAAAAACTGTGTTCTTGAATTTATAGGAGATGGCATTTCAAATCTGAACATGGATTATCGTAATGGAATTGATGTTATGACAACAGAAACAGGTTGTCTGACATCTGTATGGAAAACAGATGAGAAAGTCCGCGAATATATGAGAATCCATGGAAGAGAAGAGGACTATAAGGAGCTGAAACCGGGAAATATCTGTTACTATGATAGAATGATGTATGTTGATCTGAGTGAGATTAAACCTATGATCGCAATGCCATTCCATCCAAGTAATACTTATACTATTGAAGAATTAAAAGAAAATCCAGAAGATATCCTTCGAAAAGTGGAAAAAGATGCCATTGAACTTACAGGAAATCCAAATCTTAATCTTACCTGCAAATACCATGATGGTGATATTTATGTTGATTCTGGAAATATTGGAGGCTGCTCAGGCGGATGCTTTGAGAATATTGTGGCTGCTGCAGATATTCTTGATGGGGCCGATGTTGGAAATGGGGAATTTGGACTTACTGTATATCCAGACAGCCAGCCGACAAATCTACAGCTTATAAAGAATGGCTCGGTAGAGAAACTGATGAAAGCGGGCGTAATCTGCAGAGAAGCAATCTGTGGACCATGTACAGGGGTAGGGGAAGTACCTGGAAACAATGAATTTTCTATCAGACATAATACACGTAATTTCATTTACAGAGAGGGGGCAAGACCAGGAGACGGACAGCATGCATGGGTTGGACTTATGGATGCACGTTCTATTGCTGCAACTGCATTAAATCAGGGTAAACTGACCTCAGCAGAAGAACTGCAAGGGAAGTATTCTTCCCCGGCATATTATTTTGAAAAGAGTATTTACGATAAAAAGGTATATAATGGTGTAGGAAATCCGAAGCCAGAAACAGAACTCACAGAAGGACCAAATATCAAACCATGGCCGGAAATGCCAGCTCTGCCGAAAAATCTTCTGCTCAAAGTATGCAGCTTTATTAATGATGAAGTTACGACGACAGATGAATTGATCCCGTCTGGAGATACATCATCATACCGTTCAAATCCTATTCAGATGTCTACCTTTACTTTATATAGAAGAGACCCTGAATATGTCAGAAGAGCACAGGAAATACAGAAACTGGAAAAAGCACGTTCATCAGGTTACAAAATCTGGAATACAGAAGAACTTAAAAATATTTATCAGGCATTGAGGCAGATTTCAGATTTGAAAGATATAGAAGAAATCGGAATTGGAAGTACCATTTATGCAAGAAAGCCTGGTGATGGATCAGCCAGGGAGCAGGCAGCATCCTGCCAGAGAGTTCTTGGAGGATCTGCAAACATTGTAGAAACTTATGCTACAAGACGTTACCGTGCAAATCTGATCAACTGGGGAATTCTTCCATTTGAACTGACTGAAAAAGAAGATATTGACAAATTCAAAATTGGAGATTATATTTATGTCCCGGATATCAGGAAACAGATCATAGATGGAAAAGAAACAGTAGCTGCATATATTCTTGGAAAAGAAAAATATAAGATTCAACTTACAACAGGAATGCTCTCGGAAAAAGAACGTGAGATTATTGTGGCAGGATGTATGATCAACTATTACAGACAGAAGGCAAGGTAAATGGGAGTAGAAGAATTTTGCATACTATGTATGGAGCTGATTGGTACGGTTGCATTTTCGATATCAGGTGCGATGGTTGGAATACGGAAAAAAATGGACGTTTTTGGAGTATGCATGCTTGGGATTGTAACGGCTGTAGGTGGTGGAATGGTACGTGATGTGATCATTGGTCGCACGCCTGTAGCTTTTACAAAACCAATTTATGTAGAAACGGCATTAATTTCAGCTTTGATTCCGTTCTGTTTCTTTTATTTTAATCGAAAAATAACGGAAACCAGATGGAAAGATATTTATGCAAAAGTGATTTTTTTAATGGATTCTGTCGGGCTTGGTATATTTACAGTGGTAGGTGTGTCTGCAGGGATACAGTTTGAATATGAGGAAAATATGTTTTTTCTTTGTTTCCTCGGAGCAATGACTGGTGTGGGTGGTGGACTCCTGCGAGATATGATGGCAGGAGAACCACCGTACATTTTTACTAAACATATTTACGCCTGTGCATCTATTGCAGGTGCTATATGTTATGTGATAGTTGATCGAAATTTTGGGCAGATTGCCGCACTGGTTATTGCAACTGTGTTGGTAGTCTTTATAAGATCAGGAGCAGCACATTATAGATGGAATTTACCGACTGTAAAATGGCTCTAGCCGCATGATATCCTAAAAGAATCAAAAAGTCATTGACAGTTGGGAGAACAGATGATGAAACTGGTCACAAAAACATTTGATGAATTAACCACCGCAGAATTATACGAGATCTATAAACTACGCATATCCGTCTTTGTCGTAGAGCAGAACTGTCCATATCAGGAAATTGATGACGCTGACAAAGCTGCAATCCACCTGTGGTTACAGGACGAAACCGGAATCCAGGCATACGCCCGCGCCCTGCCGCCAGGAGCAACTTTCCCGGAAGCCTCCATTGGCCGCGTCATAGCCGCCAAAAGACACTGCGGTCTCGGAACTCAGATCGTCTCCGCAGCAATCCAGATCATACAGGAGAAATTCCACACCCAAACCATCAAAATCGAAGCCCAGACGTACGCAAAGTCTCTATATGAAAAATTAGGCTTTGTACAGATCTCAGAACAATTTCTCGAAGATGGCATACCACATGTGATGATGGAATATAAGAAATGATTGAGACAGTATTTTTTATTGTATTCCATTAATTAACTTTTTGTAAAGTCTCTTGAAAAACGCAAGAACAAATGGTACTATAAATGCAAAGCATATTTTCTATAAATCTATGGCCTTCGTGCCAGTCTATTATCTAAAATCATTTCAGAAATCCATGCTTTTAAATCAATCAAAATAAAAAAGCAGGGGTTTAAATGTGAAAGCGGATATTACTTTAGTTTTTGACTCCTGCGACAACAGGAGGTGCTGCCTATGGCAAAAAACAAAAAGACACGTAAAGTTACGCAAAAGAAAAATCAGACTGCTAAAAGAATGCAGGTAATGAGTAACATACCAACGGCAAATAGAAAATATAAGGATACGGTATTCCGTATGCTGTTTTCGAACAAAGAGAATCTACTGTCTTTGTATAATGCAATTAACAGGACTGCATATGAAAACCTGGAAGATTTGGAGATTGTGACGCTTAAAAATGCAGTTTATATGGGGATGAAGAATGATCTGGCGTTTATCATAGACATGAATCTGTTTTTGTATGAACATCAGTCAACATATAATCCCAACATTCCTCTCAGAGATTTGTTTTATATATCAGCAGAATACCAAAAACTGGTGAATCGGAAATCCCTGTATTCATCTTCGCTGCAGAAGATCCCGGCTCCATATTTTATTGTATTTTACAATGGAACTGAGAAGGCAGAGGAATATTGGGAGAACTCGTTATCCGAGGCATATGAAAATCTAAGTGGAGAACCAAGACTGGAATTGAAAGTGATTACTTTGAATATCAACGAAGGTTATAATAAAGAATTGATGGAAGAGTGTCAGATACTAAGAGAATATGCACAGTATGTTGCAAAAGTACGAAACTACACAAAAGAAATGGAACTGGATGCAGCCGTAGAGCGTGCAGTAAATGAATGCATACGGGAGGGAATTCTGGAAGAGTTCCTTCGAGCCAACAGAGCGGAGGTTATCGCGATGAGCATATTTGAGTATGACAAAGAGGAAGAGGATAAAAAGCTTCGGAAAGCAGAATATGAAGCAGGGTATGATACCGGATTTGATGCAGGAAAGCAGACTGGATTGGAAGTGGGAATTAGTAAGGGAAAAAAAGAAATAATCCAATTGATGTTGGATGCAGGTGAGTCCCTTGAGAAGATTGTACAATATACGGGATATACGGCAGAAGAAATAAAAGAGCTAAAAGAAGAGATGAGAGGTTAGCGTTAAAAAGCAGAAATCATTATGGAATAAATCCATAACAGATTTCTGCTTTTTTTGTTATGCAGTTTTTGCATACCGGGACATGTTGGATAGCTATTTTACGATGACGTAAAGATAAAATATAATAAAGCCATCAAAACAACAACCGAACGTAAAAGGAGAAACGAAACATGGAAGAAAAAAGATATTCACAGGAACAGCTTGTAGAATTGGCAACCCGCTTAATGAAAACTAGTGGAATGAAAGAAGAAAGCGCAGCGACGATCGCAAGAGATCTGGTAGCAGCAGACATGAGAGGCTTGTACAGCCACGGCGTATCAAGAATCCCGATGTACCTCAAAAGAATCGAATGCAACTGTGTAAAACCAAACCCAGATATCAAAGTAGAGCAGGTAGCTCCGGCAGTTCTCAGAGTAAATGGAGATGACGGAATGGGCTTCCTCGTAGCACACAAAGCAGTAGAAGAAGGAATCAAACTTGCTGAAAAGACAGGAATCGCGATGATCGGATGTACCCATAGTACTCACTATGGAATGGCTGCTCTCTATGTAAAACAGGCAGTGGAAGCTGGTTACTGCTGTATGGTCTACACCAATTCCAGCCCGGCACTCCCGGTATTTGGAGGACGGACAACATTCCTCGGCGCGGCACCATTTGCGGCAGGAATGGCAGGTGGATATGAAAGCCCGGCATACGTTCTTGACATGGCAATGACCAAAACAGCAAGAGGAAAAATCCGCGTGGCAATGATCAACAACGAACCGATCGCAGAAGGACTTGCTCTTGACAGCGACGGAAATCCGACAACCGATGCAAAGAAAGCATTCGAGGGAGTGTGTCTCCCATTCGGTGGACCGAAAGGTGCCGGACTTGCAATGCTGATGGATATGCTCGCCGGAATGTATACCGGTTCCAATTATGCAGGTGATGTAAGCAGCCTGTATTACAGATTTGATGAGCCACAGAACCTGGGTCATATGATCTTTATCATGAAAGCAGACATGTTCATGAGCATGGATGAATACAAAAAGCGTATGGACGTTTACTACAAGAGATTAAAAGCACTTCCAAAAGCAGCCGGCGTAAAAGAAATCCTGATGCCAGGTGAACCAGAGGACAGAAAGACAGAAGCAAGCAAGCGAGATGGCATCCTCCTCAGCGGAAATATTCAAGAAAGTCTGTATCTCGAGTGCATGAAACGAAACGTAGCCTGCGAAGATATTTTAGGCAAGGCAGAACTGGATCAGAGCCACAATGCAGGAGATGTTGTTTTTGGAAATTAAATATCCACAGGGATCATGTGGGAGATCCCCCCGCATAATTCCGTAAAGTGTTCCAGCACAAACTGTGTGAACTGCGCAATGATCGGGTTCTGAAGATCAGCTTTATTATAGACCATCCAGGAATCACGCCGGAACTTGGAACCATCCAGGTATTCAAGCGGCAACGAATAAAGTCCATCCTCCGGGTTAAAATACCGGCCGTCAGAGAAGATTCCATATCCCAGTCCTTTTTTGACAAGCTGGATACAGGCATCACCGGTATGTACCCGGAAACGGATCTTGGGCGGTTCTGAGAACCGTTCCTGCCACCAGCGTTTGGAAGCTTTGACAATGGAAGTTTCCTTGGTATAAACAATCTGCGGCAGAGATGGAAATTCCGAGAGAACGACAGGCTGTTTGGAAATAATGTAGATCTGATCTCTCGACAGCAGTTTCTTTTTCAGAGACGTATCAATCTCACCACGGACAAAACTTACATCCAGTTCCTGCTTTTCAACATATTTCAGCAGTTCATGACTCAGATCCGTGTGAAGATTGATCTCAATATTTGGATAAAGTGTAGAAAACTGCTCGATCAGATTTGGAATTACAAAGTGGACAAAAGAATTCGGGGCACCAAGGCGCAGAGTTCCGTTCAGTTCGCCGCGGGACTGGGAAATCATAGATTTGATGGAATTGATCGCATTAAGGATTTCAGAAGCCTTGCGGGTGGCATATTCGCCTTCTGGTGTAAAGGTAACTCCTTTGTTCGTGCGCAGGATCAGCACAGCACCAAGTTCATCCTCGATCTGCTGGAGACGACGGGTGAGGGTTGGCTGAGTGATATACAAAAGTTCCGCGGCTTTTGTAATATTCTTGGTTTTGTAAAGAGTGGATAAAATGTTCCAGTCAAAATCTCGCATAAGAAAACTCCCTTTCTTAAGTGTTAGATATAATTTTATAACGATGTGAAAAATAAGTCAAACAGAGGTGACAGAAATGAAATTATCTTTTCCGGTATGCATTCCGAATACAGACGAAACTATCATGGCATGGTGCCAGAATTATCCAATGCGTCGTAAAACCCCTTGCTTTAGCTACGGGGATATAAGACGCGTCCATCGAATTTACGCGGGAGTTTGACAGTTGAATATAAGAAAAAATGCATGCAGGCCTTATGGTACCTGCTTTTTTTGCGTCAAATTTTAT
>NZ_CAKRXI010000043.1 GCF_934424005.1 uncultured Blautia sp. | reverse complement strand
GGACGCACCCTGAAAAAAGGCGGTATCCCGCCAGATTTCAGATGCTCTGGTAACTTGTTGCCGAGTAGTTCACAAAACTTTATACGGAAGCTTCTTTTTGCGGAAGTTGGGCCAGAATGATGGCACCAAACATCAGAATACAGCCCCCAATTTCGCGGCTGCTTAAACTCTGTCCGAGAATCAGCCATCCGGCGATGACAGAGATACAGGATTCCAGGCTGAGGATCAAAGATGCTACAGTAGGGTTCATATTTTTCTGTCCAACGATCTGCAGGGTATAGGCGACGCCACAGGACATGATTCCGGCATAAAGAACTGGAACTTTGGCTGCAAGGATATCTGTAAGATCCGGCTTTTCAAGAAGTAATGCCGGGATACCGGACAGGATTCCACAGACAAAAAACTGGATGCAGGACATTTTTACACCGTCTACAAGAGGCGAGAAATGATCGATGACCAGAATATGTATGGAAAAAAGAAAAGCACAGATCAGAACCAGAAGTTCTCCTTTTCCAATAGCAAATCCTTCTCTTGGGGTCAGGCAGAGAAGATAAAGACCGCATAGAGACAGAATTACAGCGATCCAGATAAACGGGCTGCATTTTTTTCTGAGAAAAATACCGATTACAGGAACGATGATAATATAACAGGCAGTAATAAATCCGGCTTTTCCTACAGTTGTGTATTTGATCCCAAACTGTTGAAAATTACTTGCCAGGCAGAGAATGATGCCACAGCAGATACCGCCCGTGATCAGGATCTTCTGACTGGACGATGTCTGTGGCCTGTTTTTTTCTTCGGCAGATTTTTGCTTGTTGAGAAGCAGGATGACCGGCAAAAGCGTCAGTGAACCAATAAGGCTTCGGATTGAATTAAATGTAAATCCTCCGATGTAGTCCATACTGACACTCTGTGCAACAAAGGCAATGCCCCAGATGGTTGCAGTCAGCAAAAGAAGTAAAGAATTTCTGACTGGGACTTTTTCTTTTTTCATAATAGATTCTCCTTGTGTAAATAACATATTGGATATTTAACCGAAACAGTTATTCGGTTATGAGCAAGTAGCGAAGCGGATTGCGAATATTCGCTTTAAACCCTGGTATCCTTGTATTATACTGCATAATTATGCATTGATAAAGTGATAAAATAAAAAAATCGAGCGCCAGTTATCTGACGCCCGATTGAATAGTTATAAATTATAAGAAAATATATTTCAGAACAAATAATACGGCAAGAATGTACATCAGAAGACTGATCTTCTTTTCTTTGGCTTTTCCGGTAATTACATTGATTACAACATAAGAGATAACACCCATGGAAATACCTTCTGAAATACTGTACATAAATGGCATTGCAATGATAGCAATAAAGCATGGAATCGCTTCTGTCATATCATTGAAATCGATCTTTGTTACTGATGTCAGCATCAGATAACCAACAACGATCAGGGCAGGTGCTGTGGCAAAAGAAGGAATGGCCAGGAAAATTGGTGAAAGCAGGAGAGAAAGTCCAAACAGTACAGCTGCTACCAGAGAGGTGAGTCCTGTACGTCCGCCTTCTGCAACACCAGAAGCACTTTCCACAAAAGTTGTAACAGTAGAAGTACCGCACATAGCACCTACGGTTGTTCCGACTGCGTCAGAAAGAAGGGCGCCTTTTATGTGAGGAAGTTTGCCATCTTTGTCGAGCATGTCTGCTTTGGAAGCAACACCGATCAGTGTTCCAAGCGTATCAAACATGTCTACAAAAAGGAATGCAAACATAATAACAACAAAATCCAACGAGAATACGATAGAGAAATCCATTTTCATAAAGGTTGGCATCATGCTCGGAACAGAAATTCCGTTTGAAAAATCAGGGAGCAGGCTGTAATATCCAAGATCTGCATTTGGAACATACAGATGTGTCAGCTGACAGATGATGCCCAGGACCCAGGTGATAAGGATTCCCCAAAGAATACCGCCTTTTACGTTTTTTGCGAGAAGGATCGCTGTTACAAGAACTCCGATCAGTGCCAGAAGTACGGTGATTCCCTGAGAGGAAAAAGTTCCTTCAGCTACTGAGGATTTGAAGGAAAAGATGCTTACCAGGGTAGAATCATTTCCGACAACGATCTTTGCGTTCTGCAGTCCGATAAAAGCAATGAAAAGACCGATACCCACAGAAACTGCATGTTTCAGATTCATTGGAATGGAATTAAAAATTGCTTCGCGTACATTTGTAAGTGAAAGCACAATGAAAATGATACCTTCTGCAAAGACTGCAGACAATGCCTGCTGCCAGGTG
The DNA here is from genome assembly GCF_934424005.1 of uncultured Blautia sp. Lineage (GTDB taxonomy): Bacteria > Bacillota > Clostridia > Lachnospirales > Lachnospiraceae > Blautia_A. Next base: position 20,506 of record NZ_CAKRXI010000043.1, on the reverse strand, counting down.
TATCCCATACCGAGGACTACCGTATAGGTAAAGTATGCGTTCAGGCCCATTCCAGGAGCAAGAACGAAAGGATAGTTTGAAAGAAGTGCCATCAGGCAGGTTGCAATAAATGAGGAAAGTGCGGTGGCGGTGAAAACAGCGCCGCGGTCCATTCCGGAAGCTGACAGGATGTTGGGGTTGACGGCCAGGATATAGGCCATTGTCATAAAGGTTGTGATTCCTGCCATGACTTCTGTTTTGACATCTGTGTGATTCTCTTTCAGGTGAAAAATTTTGTCAAGGTTCATAAAAATACCCCCTTCGTATTGTGCAGTTATCTGCACTAAAAGATTTTGTTTCCGGAAACATATTTTCCGGCGATGCAGCTGTCATCTGCAAGATAGATCAGGCGCTCCAGCCGTTCCCTGGAATTCAGGGGCTGCGGATGGCGGAGGCGGCTGTCATCCAGAATCAGCGCATCAAACTCATAGTCTTCCGCGAAAGTTCCGACTTTTCCGAAAAAGGCTCCTCCGCCCATAGTAGCCATATAAAAGGCTTCTTCCAGTGAAAGAGGCTTTTGGGAATCATCCACAAGCCGCCAGCGCAGTTTGGATACCTGAATGGCATCTGCGATCGCTCGGAGCATGGAAAGAGAGTGACCGCCGGCAATGTCGGTGCCGAGTCCGATGTGAAGTCCCTCTTCAAGATAATGCCTGATTGGAGCGATACCGGAAGAGAGATTGGTATTGGACTGTGGGCAGTGGGCGATGAATACACCCCGGGTCTTCATCAGGGAGAGCTCTGCATCAGAACTGTATATGCAGTGCGCCATGATCGTCGGGCAGGTTTTGCCGCCAAAGAGACCAAACTGATCATAGGCTTCTCCATAGAAAGAAGTATTGGGACATAATTCTTTTACCCAGGCTATTTCACTCTTGTTTTCGGAAAGGTGAGACTGTACCGGGAGACAGTAAGCTCGCTGGATCTCTGCCAGTCTGGACATAAGTTCGTCACTGCAGGAAGGGGTAAAACGAGGGGTGAGAATCGGTTTGACATTCTCATATTTTCCTGCAATATCATTTAGCCAGCGGACAGTATCCGTTGCAGAAACAACAGCACTTTCCTCCTGGAGAGCCTTGGAGCCGTTCCGATCCATATTTACTTTGCCGATGAAAGTTTTTAGTCCGGTTTTCTCCATAAGGTCCATCAGAAGTTCTGTTGCATCTACATGTAAGGTGCCGAAGATGGAAGCTCGTGTGGTCGCACTTTTTTTCAGATCATCGGCAAAGATAGAATAGGCTTTTTCTGCATAGTTCAGATCAGAATACCTGGCCTCTTCCGGAAATGTGACCGTGTTGAGCCATTCCAGCAGTTCCAGATCCATGTACATACCGTGAAATGCATACTGTGGTGCATGGAGATGAAGATCGTTCATTCCAGGGATGATCAGACAGTTGCTGAAATCCTGACAGGGAATGCCGTGAAACTGTTCGGGAAGCTCTGTGAAGACACCGGCTGTCCGTCCGTTCTGACAGACAATATAAGCGTCTTCGAGACAGGTCAGATGACTGGAATCTGTGCTGAAGCATACAGTGCCTCTGAGTGCAAATGTGGTTGGCTTTTTTGTCATATGAGTTACCTCCTTTTTGGCTGTTGGAACTTGTCCGCAGGCAAAAAAAATACCGAATATTAATGCGCAATAAGTCCCTGAAAAAGAACTTATAGGCAACTATTACGGTAGTTGGTAGAGACGTCCAACCAATTATGGACCTATATAAGTTTCGTGATGTTGTTTATAAAATTATTATAAAATAACTGATGTTTTCTGTCAAATATAAAATAAAAGGTTTGTCTGATAATATTAAGGAAAAAATTTGCATAAAAAATCCGATAGCCTGAAATTCCAGACTATCGGAAAGAGAAGTTGAAATTATTTATTGTTTTTGTTTTTTTCTACTTCCAGTAATTTCATAGCACGAACTTTGAGCGGAAGACCAAAGAGGGTAATGAATCCGTCTGCATCATGGTGATCATACATATCGCCTGTTGTGAAGGATGCAAGAGATTCGTTGTACAGGCTGTATGGAGAAGTTGTACCGGCTTTGATGATATTTCCTTTGTAAAGTTTGAATTTAACTTCACCGGTTACATATTTCTGTGTGGATTCAACGAATGCCTGGATTGCTTCGCGAAGTGGTGTGAACCATTTTCCTTCGTATACAACCTGAGCAAACTGGCTGCCGAGTTTCTTCTTGGCTTCCATTGTGTCACGGTCAAGAATCAGTTCTTCCAGCTGTTCGTGAGCTGCCATCAGGATTGTTCCACCAGGAGTTTCGTATACACCACGGGATTTCATACCAACAACACGGTTTTCTACGATATCAATGATACCGATTCCGTTTTCACCGCCAAGACGGTTCAGTTCAGTGATGATCTCGGAAACTTTCATTGCTTTTCCATTGAGAGTTTTCGGAACACCTTCTTCGAAAGTCATAGTTACTTCTGTTTCTTTATCTGGTGCTTTTTCAGGAGTTACACTTAAAACAAGCATGTCATCATAGTTTGGAGCCTGGGAAGGATCTTCCAGTTCCAGACCTTCATGGCTGATGTGCCATAAGTTACGGTCACGGCTATAGCTGTGGCTTGCATCAAACGGAAGATTGATTCCATGAGCCTGGCAGAATGCAATCTCATCTTCACGGGACTGCATGGTCCATACGTCTGTCATTCTCCAGGGAGCGATGATCTTGATATCCGGAGCAAGTGCTTTGATACCAAGTTCGAAACGAATCTGGTCATTACCTTTACCGGTTGCACCATGGCAGATAGCAACAGCGTTTTCTTTACGTGCGATTTCAACAAGTTTCTTGGCAATTGCCGGACGTGCCATAGAAGTACCAAGCAGATATTTATGTTCGTATACAGCACCTGCCTGTACGCAAGGCATTACATAATTGTCGCAGAAATCATCAACAATATCTTCGATATATAATTTGGAAGCTCCGGAAAGTTTGGCTCTTTCATCCAGTCCATCCAGTTCGTTACCCTGTCCGCAGTTTACGCAGCAGCAGATAACTTCATAATCAAATGTTTCTTTCAGCCACGGGATCAGTGCTGTGGTATCAAGACCGCCTGAATAAGCAAGTACAACTTTTTCTTTCATAATGTAATCCTCCTGAAAATGATTTTCTGCCACTTGGCAGATACATGAATATTTGATATTATAAAAGGTAAAGATTCATACGCTGATTTGATAAAGTATTGAATCTTCATGCTATGTCGCGTTTCGACAAAAGATAATATACAACAATTTTTATAAATATGCAATACCAATATGCAAAAAAGTTAAAGATTTTTTTGCATAAAAATGCACATTTAAATAGGAAGAAACCAATAAAAATACATAAATTCAAGAAAAAAGAATGTAAAATCCATAAAAATTACGTATTGCATATTATGCATAAAGGATGTATAATTGTTGCATCTTATGAGAGAACATTCCGATTTCAGGAGGAGAGAAAAATGATCAAAGCGGGAATTATCGGAGCAACTGGTTATGCAGGAAATGAACTTGCAAGACTGCTCCTTGGACATAAAGAAGTAGAAGTAGCATGGTATGGTTCAAGAAGCTATATCGATCAGAAATATGCAGATGTTTATCAGAATTTTTTCAAGCTGGTAGATGCAAAATGCATGGATGACAACATGGCTGCACTTGCAGATGAGGTGGATGTGATTTTTACCGCAACACCACAGGGACTTTGTGCATCTCTTGTAAATGAAGAGATCCTTTCCAAAGCCAAGGTGATCGACCTGAGTGCAGACTTCCGTATTAAAAATGTAAAGAAATATGAAAAATGGTATGGTATCGAGCACAAAGCCCCACAGTTTATTGATGAGGCTGTTTACGGACTGTGTGAAATCAATCGTGAAGATATTAAAAAAGCAAGACTGATCGCCAATCCGGGATGTTATCCGACATGTTCAACATTATCAATCTATCCACTTCTCAGAGAAGGGCTGATTGATCCGAATACGATCATCATTGATGCAAAATCCGGTACATCAGGAGCAGGAAGAGGGGCAAAGGTTCCGAACCTTTACTGTGAAGTAAATGAGAATATCAAAGCGTATGGTGTAGCAACTCACCGTCATACACCGGAGATTGAGGATCAGCTGGGATATGCATGCGGTCAGGAGGTTCTGATCAATTTTACACCTCATCTGATTCCGATGAACAGAGGAATTCTGGTGACTGCATATGCTTCTCTGAAGAAAGAAGTTTCCTATGAAGAAGTAAGAGCCGCTTATGATAAATATTATGCAGATGAAACATTCATCCGTGTTCTGGACAAGGATGTATGCCCGCAGACAAAATGTGTAGAGGGCAGCAACTACGTAGATGTCAACTTCAAGATCGACCCGAGAACCAGACGTGTCATTATGATGGGGGCGATCGACAATCTTGTAAAAGGTGCAGCGGGACAGGCTGTACAGAATATGAATCTGATGTTCGGCTTCGATGAAGCAGAAGGCCTTCATCAGATCCCGATGCTTCCGTAAAGAAACAAGAACACAGGAATATTCCATGTGACGAGGAGGAATATATTATGAAGATCATTACAGGTGGAGTTACAGCAGCAAAAGGTTTTCAGGCAGCATCCACGGCTGCGGGAATCAAATATCAGGGAAGAACTGATATGGCAATGGTATATAGTGAGAAACCGTGTGTGGCAGCAGGTACTTTTACGACAAATATTGTGAAGGCAGCACCGGTAAAATGGGATCAGGAGATTGTTTATCAGCATCCGAGTGCACAGGTGATCATCTGCAATAGTGGTATCGCCAATGCATGTACCGGTGAAGAGGGATTCAGTTACTGCCGGGCCACTGCAAAAGCAGCAGCGGAAACTTTAAATGTGGATGAAAACAGTGTACTGGTAGCATCTACAGGCGTTATTGGTATGCAGCTTCCCATTCAGAAACTGGCTGATGGTGTCAAAGCAATGGCACCGAAGCTTCAGGGAACTATGGAAGCTGGAAATGAAGCGGCAAAAGCAATCATGACTACAGATACAAAGGAAAAAGAAGTCGCAGTACAGATTGAAGTTGGCGGAAAGACAGTTACCATTGGCGGCATGTGCAAGGGTTCCGGAATGATCCATCCGAATATGTGTACCATGCTTGGGTTTGTCACTACAGATGCGTGCATTTCCAAACAGCTTCTGCAGGAAGCATTAAGCCAGGATGTCAAGGATACATACAACATGGTATCCGTTGATGGTGATACTTCCACAAATGATACCGTTCTTTTACTTGCAAATGGCATGGCAGAGAATCCGGAGATTAATGAGAAGAATGAAGATTATCAGAAATTCTGCGAGGCTTTGAACTATATCAATACCACACTTGCAAAGAAAATTGCCGGTGACGGTGAGGGAGCGACTGCGCTGTTTGAAGTCAAGATCATTGGAGCGGAGAGTAAGGAACAAGCAGTAACTTTAAGTAAATCCATCGTTACTTCTTCTCTTACAAAAGCTGCAATCTATGGACATGATGCAAACTGGGGAAGAATTCTCTGTGCAATGGGGTATTCAGGTGCACAGTTTGATCCGGAAAAAGTAGACCTGTATTTTGAGAGCAAAGCAGGTAAGATTCAGATCATTGAAAATGGTGTGGCAGTTGATTACAGTGAAGAAGAAGCAACCAAGATCCTTTCTGAAGATGCAGTGACGGCAATCGCTGATGTAAAGATGGGGGACTGTACAGCAACTGCATGGGGCTGTGACCTTACTTATGATTATATTAAGATCAATGCGGATTACAGGTCATAACAGGTTTTAGAATATATAATGAGGAGAAATAAAAATGGTAAATCAGAAATATCTGGACAAGGCCGAGACTCTTATTGAGGCTCTTCCTTATATACAGCGTTTCAATCGTAAGATCGTAGTAGTAAAATATGGTGGAAGTGCCATGCTGGATGAAGAACTGAAGGCAAATGTCATTAAAGATGTTGTTCTTCTGAAACTGATCGGATTCAAACCGATCATCGTTCATGGCGGTGGTAAGGAAATCAGCCGCTGGGTGAATAAAGTCGGCATGGAACCACATTTTGTCAATGGTCTTCGCGTAACAGACAAGGATACCATGGAAATTGCAGAAATGGTTCTTGCAAAGGTAAATAAAGAACTGGTTACTCTGGTGGAATCTCTTGGTGTGCAGGCAGTCGGTATCAGCGGAAAAGACGGTGGACTGCTTCAGTGCCACAAGAAACTTTCCCAGGGAGAGGATATTGGATATGTTGGCGATATCGAAAAAGTAAATCCGAAGGTTCTGCAGGACCTTCTGGAAAGAGATTTCCTTCCGATCGTATTCCCGATCGGTTATGACACAAACTTTGATTCTTATAATATCAATGCAGATGATGCAGCATGTGCGATCGCAGAAGCAGTACATGCAGAAAAGCTTGTATTCCTCTCTGATATTGAAGGTGTATACAAAGACAAAGATGATCCGAACACACTGATTTCTGAGCTGCATGTACATGAAGCAGAAAAACTGATCAGCGAAGGTTATGTAGGAGGCGGAATGATTCCGAAACTGCAGAACTGCATCGATGCGATCGAAGAAGGGGTAAACAGAGTACATATTCTGGATGGACGTATTCCACACAGTCTTCTTCTGGAAATCTTTACAAACAAAGGTATCGGTACAGCTATTTTGAGAGAGGACGGGGAGAAATACTACAATGAGCATGAATGAACAGATGAATCATGCAGAAGAAAGCATTCTGCATACATATAACCGTTTTCCGGTCATGTTTGACCATGGAGAGGGATGCTATCTCTATGACACAGAAGGCAAAAAATATCTCGATTTTGCTGCTGGAATTGCAGTAAATGCACTGGGATATCATTATCCGGGATATGATGATGCGCTCAAGAGTCAGATCGACAAGCTGACGCACATTTCCAACCTCTATTATAATGAACCAATGAGTGAAGCGGGAGAGAAACTGATCAAAGCCAGCGGACTCAGTAAAGCATTCTTTACAAACAGTGGTACAGAGGCAATCGAGGGCGCTCTCAAGGCTGCACGTAAATATTCTTATACCAAATATGGCAAAGAAGCAGGAAGATTCGAGATTATCGCGATGAATCATTCTTTCCATGGCAGAAGCATGGGAGCTCTTTCTGTAACAGGAACAGAACATTACAGAGAGCCGTTTGAACCACTGATCGGCGGTGTGAAGTTTGCAGACTTTAATGATCTGGAGAGTGTGAAAGCACAGATCACAGACAAAACCTGCGCGATCATTACAGAAGTCGTACAGGGCGAAGGTGGAATTTATCCGGCACAGAAGGAATTTCTGGAAGGTCTTCGCGCACTTTGCGACGAAAAGGACATTATTCTGATCTTTGATGAGATTCAGTGCGGCATGGGACGAACCGGATATTATTTTGCATGGCAGTCTTATGGTGTGCAGCCAGATGTGATGACATGCGCCAAAGCACTTGGATGCGGTGTTCCGGTTGGGGCATTCGTTCTTGGAGAAAAAGCAGCAACAGCGTCCCTGGTACCGGGAGACCATGGTACAACTTATGGTGGAAATCCTTTTGTATGTGCAGCAGTCAGCAAGGTATTTGATATCTTTGAACAGGATAATATTCTTGCACATGTGCAGGAACTTACACCATATCTTGAGGAAAAACTGGATGCACTTGTGGATAAATACCCGATTGTCGCGGCACGCCGTGGAAAAGGTTTTATGCAGGGACTGGTGATCGAAGGTACGACAGTTGGAAGTGTTGTGACAAAGGCACTTGCGAATGGACTTCTTGTGATCTCTGCGGGAAGTGATGTGCTTCGTCTCGTTCCTCCGCTTGTTATCACAAAAGAACATATCAATGAAATGATCGAGAAATTAGAAAAGAGCCTGGCTTAATGCCGGGCTCTTGCCTGTTCTGAAAAATTCTTAAATTCTGTACAGTTCTGTACCATTCACTTCATAATGATTATTTCATACTGTCGAGATCAATATGTTTTTTGATCGCTGCAAAACTTTCGCTGCTGATCACATGTTCGATCTTGCATGCATCGCTTGCTGCAACAACCGGATTAACGCCAAGCTTCTCAAGCCACTCGGAAAGGAAAAGATGACGTTCGTAGATTTTCTCTGCGGTAGCAAGACCGGATTCTGTCAGATAAAGATATCCTTCCGGAGATACAGTGATCTGATCTGTCTCGCGGAGCTTTTTCATTGCGACACTGACGCTGGATTTCTTGAAACCAAGCTCAGCGGCAACATCTACAGAACGCACGACCGGATGTGACTTGCTTAAGATAAGAATTGTTTCAAGATAGTTTTCGGCGGATTCGTTTGTATGCATCCATTACACCCCAATTTCTGTTCATGATCTAATGGAAAATGATTTCTCATTTCTCATTTAATTGCTTTAAAATTTAAGGTTTTCACTCAAATTTATAGTATTTCTATAATATCATATTTTATCGCCGGGGACAACAAAAATGCATAAATATACTTATAAATAATTGTATAAAAGTTACTGTTTACTCCGCAACATATAAAACCGATAAAATTCAGAGATACAGAAGTTCTTTGCGCCAAACATTGGTTATATACTGCAAATATAAGTTGGAAATAACAAATTAAAGTTATGCATAACAAATAAGAGTTTTATTAAACGAAAAAAAGTACTTGACAGCTTACAAACGTTAGCATATACTAACCCATGTAAGAAAAAGTAAATGGTGTTTAACTGTGAACTTTTTTTGATAAAGAAAAAATTTCTCAATAAAACTATAAAAGAAAGCGAGCTGATACATATGATGCCTATCACAATGGCTGGAATCGGAGAAAAATGTAAGATTCAAAAAATAGGCGGAAACGAAGAAACAAGACGTTTTCTGGCGAATCTTGGATTTGTCAATGAGGCTGAAGTGAGTATCGTTTCTGCAATCGGCGGAAATGTGATCGTGAACATCAAAGATGCACGTGTAGCAGTTAATTCAGATATGGCAAAGCACATATTTATATAAATTTTATAACGGAAAGGAGACAGAACGATGACTTTAGGTGATGCAAAAGTTGGAAGTACCGTTGTTGTAACAAAGATTGAAGGAGACAGCGCGTACAAACGTCGTATCATGGACATGGGAATCACAAAAGGAAGCGAACTGTATATCAGAAAAGTTGCTCCGCTTGGAGATCCTGTAGAGATCACTGTTAGAGGTTATGAGTTATCTGTAAGAAAGAACGATGCTCAGTGCGTACAGGTAAAGTAAGTACGCAGTAGTGTTCTGTAAGAACTATTATGAAAAAATGCAACTGTGGAGAAGAACGCAGTTACAATAAGAGGGATTAAGGAGGTAAGAAAAAATGGCAATTAAGATTGCACTTGCCGGCAACCCGAACTGTGGTAAAACAACAATGTTCAACGCATTAACGGGCGCTAACCAGTACGTAGGAAACTGGCCGGGAGTTACTGTAGAGAAAAAAGAAGGTAAATTAAAGGGAAAGAAAGGAAAGGGCGAAGACATTATCGTAACGGACCTTCCAGGTATTTATTCCCTTTCACCATACACACTGGAAGAAGTAGTCAGCCGTGACTATGTCCTCAAAGAGAATCCAGATGTGATCATTGACCTTGTCGATGCAACAAATATCGAGCGTAACCTGTATCTGACCACTCAGCTGATCGAGACAGGTGTTCCGGTTGTTATTGCACTGAACATGGCTGATCTTCTTGAAAAAAGAGGAATCAAGATTGACACCAAGCGCCTTTCCATGCTGCTTGACTGCCCAATCATTGAGACATCTGCGCTGAAAGGGGAAGGCCTTGACAAACTAATCGACGAGGCTGTCAAAGTTGCAAAGAGCAGCAAAGTTGATCTTCCAAAAGAAATCTTCTCCAAAGATATGGAAGCAGCTATCGACGAAGTAAAAGGTGTTCTTCCTACATCTGTTACAGATGATAAGAAGAGATGGTATGCGGTTAAGTTCCTTGAGAATGATGAAAAAGTAAAAGAGGCTATGAAGCTTTCTGCTTCCGGACAGTCTCTGGTTGATACAAAACGTCAGGAACTTGAAAAACAGCATGACGATGACATGGAAAGTATCGTAACAGACGAAAGATACAAATTCATCCAGAAGATCGTTAATACAACTGTTAAAAAAGCAAAAGACAAACTGACCGTATCTGATAAGATCGACCGTATCGTTACCAACCGTATTCTTGGTATCCCGATCTTTGTTGCAGTTATGTGGCTTGTATATTATGTGTCCGTAACAACAGTCGGAACATTCGTAACAGACTGGACAAATGATGTATTTGTAGTAGCTATTCAGGACTTCTTTACAAACATCCTTACCAGCATCGGTGCCGGTGACCTGGTAATGGGACTTGTAGTTGATGGTATCATCGGTGGTCTTGGTGCAGTACTTGGATTCGTTCCTCAGATGGCAATTCTGTTCCTGTTCCTGTCCATCCTTGAAGACTGTGGTTACATGGTACGTATTGCATTTGTTATGGACCGTGTATTCCGTCACTTCGGACTTTCCGGTAAGAGCTTCATTCCGCTTCTGATTTCTTCAGGATGCGGTATCCCTGGAATCATGGCTTCAAAGACCATCGAACAGGACAATGACAGACGTCTTACTATTATGACAGCAACATTTATTCCTTGTGGTGCCAAACTTCCGGTTATCGCTCTTATGGGTGGTGTAATCGCTGGGGAAACTGCAGGATATGCAGAGAGCTCCTTTATTGCTCCGTTGATGTACTTCATCGGAATCGTAGCTGTACTTGTAGCAGCAATCATTCTTAAGAAAACAAAACCGTTCTCCGGTAAACCGGCTCCGTTCGTAATGGAGCTTCCACAGTATCATATTCCGCAGGTTAAAACAGTTCTCCTTCATGTATGGGAAAGACTGAAAGGCTTCATCATCAAAGCTGGTACGATCCTGTTCCTTGCCTGCGTAGTAATGTGGTTCCTCAGTGGATTTGGATTCACAGATGGCGGATTTGGTATGGTAGAAGACAGTGCAGACAGTCTTATGGCTATCATCGGTGGTGCAATCGCTCCGATCTTTGCTCCGCTTGGATTTGGTGAATGGCAGCCAGTAGCAGCTTCTATTTCCGGTTTCTCAGCAAAAGAAGCAATTGTATCTACAATGGGTGTTCTGGCAAATGTATCTGGTGATACAGAAGATGCAGTAAACGTTGCAGCAGGTGTTGCAAGCTGGTTCCCGACAGGAATCGCAGCTTTCTCTTTCCTGATGTTCAACCTTCTTGATTCTCCTTGTCTTGCAGCTATCGCAACAATGGCAAAAGAAATGAACAGCAGAAAATGGTTCTGGTTCGCAATTCTTTTCCAGAACATCTTTGCTTACATTGTTTGCCTCTGCTTCTATCAGATCGGTTCCTTTGTAACTGGTGGAGCATTCGGTTTCGGAACTGTAGTAGGATTCGTAGTACTTATTGTAATGCTGTTCCTGCTGTTCAGACCAGATCCGTATAAAGATCAGAAAGTTTATTCCAAACGTTCTGTACAGGCATAATAAAAAATGTAATAATAAGGGGGCTGGATACAGAGATGTGTCCGGCCTCTGTTTGATTCGAAACCGATGACTGGCAGTACTTGATGAAGAGAGGATGAGTGAAATGCTGGCAAATATTATTATAATGATTCTGATTCTTGGATATTGTGCATTTATCATTTATAAAAGTGTAAAGAATACCAAAGAAGGCAAACATATGGGATGTGCCGGATGCAGTGGAAACTGCGGAAGCTGCGGTGGATGCAGCGGGGCAGCTTTTCATAAGAATACTGCACAGTCTTCTAAGAATCATTTAAAATAGGAGGCACTAATATGGGAAATTCTACAGGATCCACAATGTATATGTTTGGTGCGGTCATTGTTATCTATATTGTAGGAATGCTGCTCTATCAGGGATTTCAGTGGATCAAGAAAAAAAGGGAACAGAAAAAAGACGAAGAATTCAGAAGAGGTGACAAATAGTGGTAGATATAATTATAGTACTGATCGTAATTGTTTTGCTTGGGGTTGCACTGAAGGGTTCTATCAAACATTTTAAAGGGGAAAGCCCATGCTGTGGAGGCGGTGGTGGGGAGATCGTTCTCGATATTCCGGATAAAAAACTTGAGAATCCAGTACTTGGAAAGAAAATCCTTAAAATTTCCGGTATGCACTGCGAACATTGTGTAAAGGCTGTTACAGAGGCAATCAATAAGATCGATGGAGCAGCTGCAAAAGTAAATCTTTCTGAGAACGAAGCAGTCGTTTCTTATGATCGCGAACTTGATGACGAACAGCTTAGAAAAATCGTCAAAGATGCAGGTTACAGAGTCGTAAGCATCAAATAATGCATGATATAGTGAAAGAAATATCATTTCCAGGATCCCGTGGCATATGAAGCTGCGGGATTTTTTCTGCGCATCTCGCAGCAAGAATGCAGAGGCATTATTGAAGTGATTTTTTGAAGTGGTTCCCTGTATAAAAAACAGATTTTCTGCATAAGCTGATAATAAAATTTGCAGACAGCTACAGGAAAATCATCTGAGCTGAGTGGAGGTTGCATTATGTGGGGATTTTTTACGGCATTGATCTCGGGAGCACTGATGAGTATTCAGGGTGTTTTTAATACAGAAGTGACGAAACAGACCAGTTTATGGGTATCAACGGGATGGGTGCAGCTCTCAGCATTTATGGTCTGCGTGTTGGCATGGATATTTACAGGAAGACAGAGTGTTTCGGCATTATGGCAGGTAGATAATAAATACACGCTTCTTGGCGGAGTGATCGGAGCATTTATTACAATTACTGTTATTCAGAGCATGGGGGCACTTGGGCCTGCAAAAGCAGCTATGCTGATCGTCATTTCCCAGTTGATCGTGGCATATGTAATTGAACTTTTGGGAATGTTTGGAACAATGCAGCAACCGTTTGAGTGGAGAAAGATTCTGGGAATGCTGATCGCGATTGCCGGCATTGTGATTTTTAAATGGGAATAATAAAGTTATCATGCACAGGAATAAATAAAGTTTCCTATTGTAAATCTACCGGGAATTCGTTAAAATAAGACATGGTTAAGTATGAGAATCGGGGAGGTCTGCCGTAATCCTACGGAGGGAAGTGAACCGAGATCATGAAAGTAAATTTTTACAGTCTGATATTGAGCATATTTTTTCTGGCAGGTTTGTCAGGAATGAGCGGATGTCAGAAAAACAAAACAGAAATAATGCTGGACGGACAGGATACTGTATCAGAATCAGAAACACAGGATGGTACACAGGCTGGGAATGATGCAACAGAGGATCTGGCGGAAGCAAAAATATCAGCAGAAGCGGAGCTATCGGAGATGCCGGTGGAGACAGAGCCGGAAATGATTTTTGTGGATGTCTGCGGAGCAGTAATGAATCCGGGAGTTTATGAACTGGATGGGAGCAGCCGGGTTTTTCAGGCAATAGAGGCGGCTGGAGGATTTTTGCCGGAAGCAGCGGCTTCGGCCGTGAATCAGGCACAGCCGGTCAGTGACGGACAGCAGATTTATGTACCTACGCAGGAAGAAGCGGAAGAGGGAGCTTTACCTGCGGCAATACAGCCGGCAGATCCGGGATCGGAGACAGCAGATGCAAATGGTGTAGTGAATATCAACACAGCAGATGCAGCAGCGCTTAAGAGCCTGTCAGGAATCGGTGATGCCAAGGCACAGGCGATTCTTGCGTACAGAGAGGAACATGGTTTCTTTTCCAGTATTGAGGAGATCATGCAGGTGCCGGGAATCAAAGAAAGTACGTTTTCGGCGATAAAGGATAAAATAGCTGTGAAATAAGGAGAAAAGAATGAGCAGGAAAGTTTTAGTAGTTGATGACGAGAAACTGATCGTAAAAGGAATCCGTTTTAATCTGGAACAGGACGGCATGGAGGTTGACTGTGCTTATGACGGAGAAGAAGCGGTTGAGAAGGCAAAGGAGAATAAATACGATATTATCCTTCTGGATCTGATGCTTCCGAAGATGGATGGACTGGAAGTATGCCAGCAGATCAGAGAATTCTCCAATGTTCCGATCGTCATGCTTACTGCAAAAGGTGAGGACATGGACAAGATCCTTGGACTGGACTACGGGGCAGATGACTATATTACAAAACCATTTAATATTCTTGAAGTAAAGGCCAGGATCAAAGCAATCATGCGTCGTGCGCGTTCTGAACATGAAGAAAAGGAAAAGGCGAAGACAATTGAAGCAGGCGATCTGAAACTGGACTGTGAGAGCCGTCGTGTATTTATTGCGGGCAAGGAGATCAATCTTACAGCAAAGGAATTTGATGTGCTGGAGCTTCTCGTATTCAATCCGAACAAGGTATACAGTCGTGAAAATCTTTTGAATATTGTCTGGGGATATGAATATCCGGGAGATGTCAGAACCGTTGATGTACATATTCGTCGTCTTCGTGAAAAAATCGAGGCTAATCCCAGTGAGCCTAAATATGTACACACCAAATGGGGTGTGGGATATTATTTCCAGGCATAATCCATGGTAACGAAAAAAAAGACAAAGTTTTTTAAGAGTCTGCGTTTTCGGATACTGGTCATACTGATCATACTGGGAATTGTGCCAAGTGCTATCGTGACACAACTCATGATCAGTAATTATGAAAAACAGGCAATTGAAGTAAAGGTAAGTGAGGTCAGTACACAGTGTGCGATTCTGTGTAATCAGATCATCAAAGAAAATTATCTCAATGACTCCAGCTCACAGTCTGTGAACAGTAAGCTGGAGTTGTTGTCTAATGTATATGGCGGAAGAATGGTGCTTGTAGACAGAGACCTGAAAGTAGTTGCAGATACCTATCATGTAGATGAAGGACGGACTCTGATCTCACCAAAGGTCGTGAAGTGTTTTAAGAACGGAGAAGTTACAAATTACCGCAGATACGGGCAGATGCTGGAAATGGCTGTTCCCGTAAAGAGCGCGGATGTCCCGCAGATCCAGGGAGCCATGCTTGTAAATATTTCAATCAGTGACATTATGGCAACGGTGGGAGCACAGGAACAGATGGCGATGCTGATCATAGGAATTATCGTTGCGTTGTCTGCATTGCTTGCCTATGGCCTTTCTACGATTCTGGTCAAACCGCTAGCCAGTGTTACCAAATCCATCGAAGATCTTACTGACGGATATCAGAAAGATGAGATTTCAGTTCCGGATTATACAGAAACAGAGCTTATTACGGATGCATTCAATAAGATGCTTGCACGTATGAAAGTACTGGATGAATCAAGATCAGAGTTTGTTTCCAATGTGTCGCATGAACTGAAGACACCAATGACTTCCATGAAGGTTCTGGCAGATTCCCTTGTCGGACAGGAAGGAGTTCCGGAAGAACTTTATCAGGAATTTATGCGTGACATTACAGCGGAGATTGACAGGGAAAACCGTATTATTACCGATCTTCTGACTCTGGTAAAAATGGACAAGAAATCTGCAGATCTTCAGATCAGTCATATGGATATCAATCAGCTTCTGGAGGATATTCTCAAACGTCTGCGTCCGATCGCGGACAAACGCAATATTGACCTGATCCTTGACAGTTTCCGTCCTGTGGAAGCGGATGTGGATGAACTGAAATTTACATCTGCGATCAGTAACCTTGTTGAAAATGCGATAAAATACAATGTGGATGATGGCTGGGTACGTGTGTCACTTGACGCAGATCATAAGTTTTTCTATGTTACGGTAGCAGATTCCGGTATGGGTATCCCAGAGGATTCCATCGACCGTATTTTCGAGAGATTTTATCGTGTGGACAAATCACATTCCAGAGAGATCGGAGGAACCGGTCTTGGACTTGCGATAACAAGAAGTACGATTGCCATGCATCATGGTGTGATCAAAGTATTCAGCAGAGAAGGGGAAGGAACTACATTCTCAGTTCGTGTCCCGTTATCTTATATTCCGTAGGAGGTGCCGGATGAAGAAATATATAAGAGTACTTCTTCTGGCAGCACTGGTTTGCAGTTTACTTGCCGGATGCAGTATTGAGACAAAAAGCAGTAAGGATTCGCAGGATGAGAGTAAGTACCATCTGTATTATCTGAACGAGAGTGAGACGGTTCTCAGAGAAGAACCATATTCACCCGGAGAAGAGACGGCAGATTTTATGGTAAAAGATCTTATGCAGAAGCTTGGAAGCAAAGATGCACCGGATGGGGAAATCAGCCTTCTTCCGGAAGATGTTTCCATCAATTCTTATGAAGTGCAGAAAGATCTGCTTGTCATAGACTTCAGTAAAGAATACTCAAAAATGAGCAAGATCCGGGAGGTTATGACACGCGACGGAGTTGTGCAGACATTTTTGCAGATTCCGGATATTCATAAAGTCCAGTTTACAGTTGGAGGTCAGCCACTGACCGACTCGCGAAATCAGGAAGTTGGAGAGATGACTTCAGATACATTTGCACAATATACCGGAAAAGACAAAGAAAGCTATCGTTATGATACTTTTACACTGTATTTTACGGATAAAAATGGAAAAAATCTGGTGAAAGAAACAAGAAATGTATATTATCGAAGATCGCTTCCAAAAGAACGTGTCGTGCTTGAACAGCTTGCAAAGGGACCGATGGAAGAAGGGCATTATGCAACAATACCAGACAGTTCTCTGGTTTTGAGTGTGATCACAGCGGATAGGATCTGCTACATTAACATGAACAGTACTTTTCGTGATGAAACACCTGAAGTAGGAGAAAATATCTCTATTTACTCGGTTGTGAATTCTATTATAGATTCCTGTGATGTTGACAGGGTTCAGATATCTATTGAAGGCAGTACGGAGGGGAACTTTCAGGACAGTCTGCCGTTATATAAATTTTATGAAAAAAATGAAGATTTAATTGCACAGGACGAGGAACCAAAGGAGTCCTGATGCAGTAATGCCGCAGGTGGAATAGCCTGCGGTGTTCTATATACAGAAAGGAAGGCTTATGAAAAGACGCCCGGTGTGTCTTGTATGCCTGCTCCTGATGTTTTGTATATGGTTGATGGATCTGGCGGGATTTGCACGGATCAGTGGAAATCCTTTGCCGGAATCTGTACAATTATATATTGAAAAACATCCGGAAGCTGTCATCTGCGGGGAGGTGCAGCAATATCAGGCTACGGAATATTCTCTTTCTGCCTATCTTAAACATGTCTGTCTGATCGTCGGATCAGAACAAATTCCCATAAAAAATTTAAGAGTATTTTTAAAATCGAATAAAGAGTTCCCGGTTGGAACCACTGTTAAGATTTCGGGAAAACTGGAAGAAATTCCTGAGCCACGAAATCCGGGAGAATTTGATTCCAGGCAATTTTATGCCTGTCAGAAAATCTACTATTTTATGAAAAACGGTGTGGTTCTGGCATGGAGCAGCAAATATTCCAGATATGGTCAGTTTATGCAGAATCTGAAAAGTAAGATAATGCAGACGCTGGATATTGCGGCAAAGGATGATGCCGGTATTTTTGAAGCAATGCTGCTTGGTGAGAAAGACAACCTGGAAGATGAAGTTAAGATTCGTTACCAGATGGCGGGGATCATTCATATACTAGCGATTTCCGGACTTCACATCAGTGTACTGGGGATTGGATTTTTTGATCTGCTGAAAAGAGTCGGATTTGGAAATGTGTCTGCCGGGATGGTGGTGCTCAGTGTTCTTCTGCAATATGGAATCCTTACCGGGGAAAGTGTTTCTGCCATGCGGGCGGTAGGCATGTTTCTGCTAGCGGTTGGTGCAAGAATCGCAGGAAGAACTTATGATCTGCTGACGGCGCTGGCAGTGTCAGCGGTCCTTTTACTTCTGGATGCACCTGCAAATCTGTACAACAGTGGATTCTGGCTGTCTTTTGGGGCTGTTGCCGGACTTGGTGTAGTGGCACCGGTATTGGCGGGATGCATTAGAATGGAGAATCGTCTGGCGGTGTCTGTTATGAAAACACTGGTATCTTCAATAGCTGTGCAGATGACGACTTTTCCGATCATGCTGCGAATCTATGGAGAGATTTCGCTGGCCGGATTTTTTCTGAATCTGCTGGTGCTGCCGACAGTCAGTGTAGTGCTGGTCAGTGGAATTGCAGCAGTTGCGGTTGGAATGGCGTCGGTCAGTGCAGCAGTTTATGTGGTGCTGCCTGGAAGAGTGCTGCTTTTTCTGTATGAGAAACTCTGCGAACTGGCAGCAGGAATTCCGTTCTGTACATGGATCGCAGGAAGTCCGGAGCTGTGGCAGTGTGCCGGATATTATGTATTACTGTTTTTGGGAGTTGAAATTTTGGGAATGAGTCGGGGAACTGTCACATGGAAAGGTGCAACTGGAAAAAGGGCGGGAAATCATGCATTCATGCAGGAAAAAAAGGATTATGGGGAAGGAAAAGTATGGCTGAGAAAATATCAGTTATTGTCAGGTATATCAGGAATCATGCTGATACTTGGACTGGGAATCCTCATTTATCATCCGTCTGGAAATCTGCAGATCACCTGTCTTGATATCGGGCAGGGAGACTGTATTTCTATTCAGCTTCCACAGGGGCAGAATTTCCTGATCGATGGCGGCAGCAGTAACAAGAAGAATATTGCACGCTATCAGATTCTGCCATTCCTTAAAAATCGGGGGATTGGGGTGATTGATGCTATTTTGATCTCACATACGGATAATGACCATATCAGTGGTGTGCTGGAACTGTTTGATTATATGAGGACACATCTTACTTCTGTCAGGGTGAAGAACCTGATCTTACCGGAATGGACACAACCGGACGATGCATATCAGCAATTGGTGGATAAAGCGCAGGCAGCAGGCGTGAATGTACAGAAGGGAGGAAAAGGGGAACAAATTGCGCTTGGAAAAGCTTCTCTTCGATTTCTTTCACCGGATAGAGGGACGGCAGGAACAGATGCGAATGAAGACGGTATGGTCGTGGGGCTGACATATGGCGGTTTTGAAGGGCTGTTTACCGGTGATATCGGGGCAGAGACGGAGAAAAAACTTCTGCCGGAGCTGGAAGATGTAGATTTTCTGAAAGTGGGACATCATGGCTCCAGATATTCTACCTGTCAGGAATTTCTGGATGTGGTGAGACCGGAACTTGCGGTGGTCTCCTGCTCTGCAACAAATACATATGGACATCCGTCCGGCGAGACAATAGAACGGTTGGAAGATTCCGGGGCAAAGATCTGGTACACAATGAAAGAAGGGGCTGTGACAGCAGAGACTGATGGTAAGGAGGTATGGGTGGATACGTTTGTGCATCCGTGAGCAGAGATACAGTATTGAGAAAAAAGCCAAAATCGTCTATACTAAACAGATAATGAATAATTTAATGCTGTCTGTGGATGGCATTCCGTCAGAAAACGGTATTTTTCAGGAGGTTTCGCAGGAAGTGAAAAATTTACAGGAAGACATTAAAACAGGAAAATTCAAAAATGCATATCTTCTGTTTGGTGAGGAAGCGTATCTGAAGATTCAGTACAAAGAAAAGCTGATTCATGCATTAAATCCGGATGATGATACGATGAATTTTACCAAATATGAAGGAAAAGGAATTGAGGTGCGTGAAATGATCGACCTCTGTGAGACAATGCCTTTCTTTGCAGATCATCGTGTGGTTCTTGTGGAAAACTCCGGATTTTTTAAGAATAAATGTGATGAACTTGCAGATTATATGAAGACGCTGCCGGATTACCTGAGACTGGTTTTTATTGAAGAAGAGGTAGATAAACGAAGCCGTATGTATAAGACGGTGAAAAACTGCGGCCGCATTGTAGAGTTTGCAAAGCAGGATGAAAAGACACTGATGCGCTGGGCGGCAGGTATTCTGGCGAGAGAAGGACGCAAGATTACGACCAGAGATATGGAACTTTTTCTGACAAAAACCGGTACGGATATGGGAAATATCCGTATGGAACTGGAGAAGCTGATCACATATACCATGGGACAGGATATTGTAACGAGAGAAGATATTGAGGAAATCTGTACAACACGGACAGAGAATAAGATCTTTGATATGGTTCGTGCAGTTACTGAGCGAAATCAAAGGAGAGCACTGGATCTGTACAATGATCTTCTGACGCTGCGTGAGCCGCCGATGAGGATACTGTTTCTGTTATCGAAGCAGTTCCGGCAGATGTGCCTTGCAAAGAAAATGGCAGGGGAAGGGGCGTCTCAGAACGAAATTGCAACCAGGCTCGGCGTACCGTCTTTTGTGGCAAGAAATATACTGGCTTGTGCGAGAGCTTACAGTGTGGAGGAGCTTGAACAGGCAGAAGAGGATTTTGTTGATGCGGAGGAGGCCGTGAAGACCGGAAGACTGCAGGATGTACTGAGCGTGGAACTGTTGATAGTGAAATATAGTACTGAGAGAAATAAATAGAAGAGAAAATTTACAGGTATGATAAAGCATTGAAAGGAAGATGCAAAAAATCTCGAACAACTATACTACCTGC
>NZ_CAKRXI010000042.1 GCF_934424005.1 uncultured Blautia sp. | reverse complement strand
ATTTTCGTGTCTTACATTCAACCTGTATAAATTTTTCAAAGTTCATTAATTTCTGCTTGACTTTTTATTTGCAGACTGTTTTCTTCTGTCATGGCATCTGTATCCTGTGTCTGTTTGTAGACCACTTTACATTCCAGTGTCAATGGAAGTTCTTTTATTCCCGGAACAGAAACTGTTTCCGGTTCTTCATAAGTCAGACCAAGTTCTTTTGCTTTATCCACATCTCTGCCTGATTTTGATCCACAAAAAGCAAGAATCTTTTTTGCACTGTCATCCAGCGGGATATTAACCGTAAATTCACCATTTTTTTCAAGAAGAATTCTTGTAAAACGACTTTCTCTGACGAATGTAGTAAAAATTGGTTTTCCCCATTCTACACCAACCATTCCCCAGGAAATTGTCATAGAATTTACTCTGCCATCTGCTTTACCGGTGATCAGAACTCCATTTTTTACTCCGTTCAGTATTTCTCCCATATGTTCAAATACATCTATTTTTTTCTTCATGATTTTTTTCCTCCTGTGTGGATATCTCTTTTCTTCTGTTCTTTATCTTAAGATAAAAAAATAGAATCTGCAAGCATTTTGTACTTTAATCCAATCTTGTTTACATGTATAATAAAAATAATTTATGCAAAGGAGTTTCCGAATCATGTCACCATCAAAATCCAAAAATCTTACCCCTTCCTATGCAGTCATCCAGGGACTGTACTGGATGTATTTTGCAGCAATCATGAGTTTTTCCGGTTTTTTTCTTCTTTCCGGTGGATTTACCAATACTCAGATTGGAATCCTTGCAGCCATAGCAGGACTTCTGTCTGCAGTACTGCAGCCTGTCCTTGCAGGTTACGCTGACCAGCCACAAAGCCCCTCCCTAAAAAAACTGATCCAGATGCTGTATCTTCTTCAGCTGATCCTTGTGATCGGATTATTTTTATCCCATTCTCTCATACTTACCGGACTTCTTTATGGTTCCAGTATTGCCCTGCTGCAACTGATGACTCCTTTTATTAATTCCCTTGGAATGGAAAGCATCAATCAGGGACATTCTCTCAATTTTGGTCTTGCACGTGGAATGGGATCTGTCGCTTATGCCTGTATCTGTTACATTCTGGGGATCATTACGGTAAAAGCCGGACCTGTTTCCATCCCGATCACTGTAATTGTCCTTACCCTGCTGTCTCTTGGTATCCTTATTCTTTTTCCATTTTCCAAAACAAAATCAGACAGCACTGCCACGAATGCTCCCAAAAGCAGCTCAGACAGTAATCCGATTCTTTTTTTCAAAAAATACAAACGCTTTTTTCTGATACTGCTCGGGTGCATTTTTATCTATCTCAGCCATATTCTGCTAAATAACTTTAATTTTCAGATTGCCCAGGCAAAAGGCGGTGGAAGTGCGGAAATGGGAACTGCCTCAGCTATCGCTGCCATGTGTGAATTGCCAACTCTTTTTCTTTTTGGCTATATTATCCGAAAATTCCGCTGCGATCTTTTGATAAAAACTGCCGGAATCTTTTTCACGATAAAAGCGCTTGGTACTCTGCTCGCTCCAAGTATTCTGGTATTTTATGGTGTACAGATTTTTCAGATGCTCGGATGGGGCCTTATGACTGCTGCTTCTGTTTATTATGTAAATGCTCTTATGGAACCAGAAGACGCCATCAAGGGGCAGGCCTATTTCACTATGGCATATACCCTTGGCAGTGTGCTTGGTTCTTTTCTTGGCGGGACACTCATCGACCTCGCCGGAGTACACACGATGCTTCTCTTTGCGACTGTCTCTGCATTCATTGGTGCACTGATCGTACTAATCTTTGCTGAACGTACTTCAAAATAATATTCCAAAAAACACCGCAAACAGATACTACTTCCATCTGTCTGCGGTGTTTTTCATTTGTATTTTTTTATTTATTTCGTTTCCATCTGCTCTGTTTATTCGCACAAATCTCATTCCACTGACAATTCCCGCAGATTTCCACCCGTTTTCCTGACTCAATTACATTTTTCTGCACATTATCCACAAATTCCCGAAATGTCATTTGTGTTTTCTCACTGAGTCCACATGCTTCAAGCACTTTACGGTCATAGGATTCTACCAGACCTGCGCTCACACAGCTTCCCTCTTTCAGATTCGGACATTTTTTACAGATTTCGTCACCGGATACGATAAGTTCAATGTCTGTTCCTTTTTCAAAAAAATCCAGCATCTTCTGCATATTTACTGTAAATCCATCACTGTAACCCTTTCCTTCAAAATATGCAAGACACATTCCATGATGCGGTCTTAAACAGATCATGCTACAAATTTGCGGAGCTTTCTGGAAAGCCCGTAAGCCAGAACAATTTTAATAATATCCGGAATGATAAATGGAATGACACACCATCCCAGAACAGTTGCAAGACCAACTGCACCATTCGCTCTGCTGTAAACAATCATAAACCATGCAGTACCAAAAGCATAACATACGATCAGTCCTGCGATCATAGATACAATCTGCATTACGGATTTCTTACCCGGAAGTTTTTCCATTGCCCACATAACAAGGGCAGAAAACAGAAAACCAATGATATATCCGCCAGTTGTTCCTGCAAGAACTCCAATACCTCCAGAAAATCCTGCAAATACCGGTACTCCAATTGCTCCAAGCAGAATAAATACTAATACGGAAAGTGTTCCTCTTTTTCCACCAAGAACACCTACTGCTACAAAAACACCAAATGTCTGCAGTGTAAACGGAACGGCTGCCGGAATGGATATCCAGGAACAGATTGCCATAATAACTGCAAATACGGCAATGTACACAATGTCATAAGTTTTACTTCTGGTTGCTGCTATTGTACTCATTTTTTCTCCTCCTCGTGATGACAGTTCCATCTGTTATCTGTTCAACAATTTAACACAGCCCTTTCTGATTGTCAACTCAATAACCAAAAGAGGTTTACATTCAAAAATATATTTAACTGCAACCCTCTTTTTTAATATTATTTATCGTCAATTATTTCTGTTGATGTACATAAACCTCCATCTGGTTATATGGAATCACAATCCCGTTAGCATCAAATTCTTCTTTTATTTTCTGATTCAGACGCCATTTCGTTGGCCAGTAACATTCTGTAGGTACCCAGACACGCAACCCCATGATCACTGCACTGTCTGCAAGCTCGTCCACAAATACAACCATTTCTTTTGTGTCGCTTTTGGTATCCGGATCTTCTCTGAGAATTTTCTCAATGATTCTCTTTGCCTTCTGAATATCTGCCTCATAGGAAATTCCAACTTTGATCTCAAGTTTACGATTCTCTTTGGCCGTTACATTTATGATCGTACTGTTTGACAGTGTTCCATTTGGTACTACAATTTTTTTATTGTCAATACTCAGAAGTGTTGTATAGCAGATCTCAATCTTGGCGACCGTGCCCTCACACCCGTTTGACTGATCCTGAATGATATAATCTCCAACTACAAAAGGTTTAAAAAGCAACAGAAGAACTCCTCCTGCCAGATTTGCAAGACCTCCCTGCAGTGCCAGACCAACCGTCACACCGGCCGTACCAAGCAATGCCGCTACAGAAGATTCCTTTACACCAAGGCTTACTGCAATATTGATGATCAGAAGAACATACAAAACCGCTTTCCCCGCAGAAGAAGCAAACTGGATCACACCAGCATCCACATTAGCTCTCTCCAGGGATCGTCTCATAACTTTCAAGATCCACTGAATGATTTTTCGTCCCACGAAGAACACAATTACCGAAAGAACAACTTTAATACAGAAGCCCATGACTGCCGGAACCTGGTTTTCCATATACTGTTTAAAATTCAACAGATCTTTCAGACTATCCTTCACACCGTCAATTCCCATTTCCTGCAGACCTTCGTCTACTTTATTGACAGTTTCACTGACTGTATCCATAAAAAATCCCTTTCTATTTTCAATCTATAATTGTATCTATCATACATCTCTGATATTTTCTTTTGTATTTATTAATATACCATGATTTTTCTGCAAAAACTATTTTAAATATTTAAAAATCCCATATACAGTGATATAATGGAAACGCTTATAATAATTATATTCTTTTTACGGAGGAAAACATGCATATTATAATTGTCGGGTGCGGCAAAGTTGGAAGCACCCTTGCAGAGCAATTACAGGAAGAAGATACTGATCTTACTCTGATCGATACAGATGCAGACGTTATCAACAATCTCACCGAAGATATTGATGCCATGGGGATTGTTGGAAATGGAGCCAGCATCAATACACTTATGGAAGCCGGCGTCAAAACTGCTGATATCCTGATTGCAGTCACCGCTTCTGATGAATTAAACCTGCTCTGCTGTCTGATTGCCCAGAAAACCGGACATTGTCAGACCATTGCCCGTGTACGCAATCCACTTTACAGTAAAGAGATTGGTTTTATTCAGGAACGCCTTGGTCTTTCCATGATCATTAATCCGGAACTGGCCACTGCCAGAGAAATCTCAAGACTTCTGCGTTTTCCGGCAGCCATCAAAATCGATCCATTTTCAAAAGGACGTGTAGAACTTCTCAAGTTTAAAGTTCTCCCGGAATTTGAACTGGATGGAATGTCAGTTTCCCAGATCACAGACAAATATCGCTGTGATGTTCTGTTTTGTGCCATTGAAAGTAAAACGACCTTAAGCATCCCGGGCGGTGATCATCTGGTTCACAATGGCGATTTTATCTCTATTATCGCAACACCCAAAAATACAGCTCTTTTCTTTAAAAAGATTGGGCTGAAGACACATCAAGTCAAAAATACTCTGATCATTGGCGGCGGCACAATTTCCTATTATCTTGCCAAAGCCCTTTCTGATCTGAAGATCAGTGTTAAGATCATTGACAAAAACAAAGAGCGTTGTGAAGAACTCAGTGAAATGCTTCCAAATGCCACAATTATCTGCGGTGATGGTACAGACCGTGCACTTCTCATGGAAGAGGGTCTTTCCACAGTAGAATCCTTTGTCACACTCACAAACATGGACGAAGAAAACATTTTCCTGTCACTGTCTGCAAAAAACATGACACATGCCAAACTGATCGCCAAGGTAAATCGTCTTCCTTACAAAGACGTTATCGATGATTTGGATATTGGAAGTGTGATCTACCCGAAATATATTACCTCTGATTCTATTCTCCGGTATGTACGTGCCATGCAGAATACTATCGGAAGTAACGTAGAAACCCTTTATCATGTGCTTGATAATCAGGCGGAAGCGCTTGAATTTATCATTCGTGATAATTCTCCTGTTGTGGGAATTCCACTTTCCAAACTGAATCTGAAAAAAAATCTTCTTGTCTGCTGCCTTACACGTGGGGGGACTGTCAGAATTCCAAGAGGACAGGATTCCATTCAGATTGGCGACAACGTGATAATTGTCACAACCCATAAGGGACTTCGCGATATCCGCGATATTCTGGCATAAGAAGGGATGTATACAGATGAATTTTCGAATTATTGCTTATATCGTTGGATGGGTGTGTAATTTTCAGGCAATATTCATGGTTCTACCATGTATCACGGCTCTCGTTTATCAGGAACATGAATTTTTCTCTTTTCTGATTTCCATGATTGTCTGCCTGATCGTAGGTCTTCCACTGACTATCCGAAAACCTAAGAACAAGGTTTTTTATACCAAAGACGGATGTGTTGCAGTAGCTTTGAGCTGGTTTGCACTTTGTATTTCCGGTGCAGTGCCTTTTGTCCTCAGCGGTGCTATCCCACATCCAATCGATGCTCTTTTTGAGACGGTATCCGGGTTCACAACAACCGGATCCAGTATCCTGACAGATGTGGAAGTTCTTCCTCATTGTATTCTGATATGGAGAAGTTTCACTCACTGGATCGGTGGCATGGGTGTTCTTGTATTCTTGCTCTCACTGCTTCCACTTGCCGGCGGGTATCATATGAATCTGATGAAAGCCGAAAGCCCTGGTCCTTCCGTCAGCAAACTGGTTCCAAAAGTTCAGCAGACCGCCAAAATTCTTTACACGATTTATATTGGAATGACACTGATCCAGATTATTCTTCTTCTGATCGGCAGAATTCCTCTGTTTGATACCCTGTGTATTTCCTTTGGTACTGCCGGTACTGGTGGATTTGGTATCGTCAATGACAGTATGGGAAGCTACAGCACCTACTGTCAGGTTGTCACAACAATCTTTATGATTCTTTTTGGAGTCAACTTTTCTGCATATTATCTTCTTCTTACGAAAAAGTTTGTGCAGGCAGTTAAATTTGAAGAAGTACGTTATTATTTTGGAATCATTCTCGCTGCAATCCTTGTGATCGGATTAAATACAGCTCATCTGTTCCGTAATCTGGGCGAAGCATTTCAACAGGCAGCCTTTCAGGTTGGTTCTATCATTACAACAACCGGTTTTTCCAGCACAGATTTCAACCAGTGGCCCGCTTTGTCCAAAACGATTCTCGTACTTCTGATGTTTGTCGGTGCATGCGCCGGAAGTACCGGTGGTGGAATCAAAGTTTCCCGAATTTTGATTCTATGTAAAGCAGCAAAAAAAGAATTCCAGCTATACCTGCATCCGAATGCAGTCAAAAAAATCAAAATGGATGAAAAAACGATTGGACATGATATCATCAGATCTACAAACATTTATCTGAGTGTATATCTCCTGATCTTTGCAGCTTCTGTCCTTATTATCTCTCTGGATAATTTTGATCTTGTTACAAACTTTACAGCAGTCACCGCAACATTGAATAATATCGGTCCTGGTCTGGAAATTGTAGGCCCGATGGGAAACTTCAGCTCCTTTTCCTATCTTTCCAAATGTGTGTTAATTTTTGACATGCTTGCAGGTCGATTGGAAATTTTTCCTCTGATGCTTCTTTTCTTTAAAGGCACCTGGAAAAAATTCTAATTCACAATTTCTTCAAATTTACACCATATTTTTTTCACATTTATTAGGTATATTAATATGCATAGAAGACGTATGTCTTCTATAAAATATTTTTCTTTTTCATACGCGCCGGTACGAAAGTACCGGCCTCCTTCCATTTATGGAACTTTTTTTATTTACGCAACGTCAAAAGCTCTGTCGTATCACTGTGATACAACAGAGCTTTTTATTACTGTAAATTATCGCTGATCGTCTGCCAGATACTGCTGTTTTCAAATCCCAGCTTCCACTGTGCAACACCTGCAAGATTATATTTCGGAATCAGTTTCACTTTCTCCGCGAGCGACTGTGCATCTTCCAGCCAGATCTGATACGTTGAATTATCTTTTTCAAATGTTGCATAATTCTGACTGACACTTCCGTCCCACACAGCTTCAACGCCATTTTCAGTAAGGACATTCTGTGCTTCATCCATTCCAATCGCCTCACTGGTCAGAGCCCCACCAGTTGTTTTCCAAAGTCTTGTATAAAACGGAATTGCAAGAACCGTTCTTTCTGCCGGTGCTTCTGCAATCGTATCCTGCACGCCCTTCTCCACCCATGGAAGAGAGGCCACGGATCCGGCATCTGACCCTACATAATGTTCATCATACCCCATAATAACAATATAATCTACTACCAGTCCTTGTTCTCTGCGGTCGTAATGGCTGGTAAAATCTTCCGGAACCGGATTATCTACTGAAAGAACAAGATTATTCTTATGGCATTCAATAGAAAGTTCTCTTAAAAATTCCAGGAAATGAGGTCCTGCATCTTCACTGAGTGTCTCGAAATCCACATTAATGCCATCCAGACCAACGGAAGTTGCTGACTGGATCAGCTGCTGGATCATATTTTGTCTGGATGCCAACTGTGAAAGTGTATCCGTTGTACTCACTTCTGCCGTAAAATTATCGATCAGCCCCCAAACCTTCAATCCGCGTTCATGTGCAAGTGCCACATAGTCCGCCGACGCAATATTTCCTATATTTCCTGCTGTGTCCTGAATATAATACCATGTCGGAGAAATTACATTTACACCGCTGACATTTGCGATCGTGTCCGCCAGATATGCATTTGCATCCTGACTTGTCACCTGATGCCAGCTCATATTTACTTTTCCATCCATAGTAAGATAGGTATATTCCTCTTTCTCAAATGCTCTCTCAAAATCTTTTGTCTCAGCAGATGCTATCGTATCCTTCTGAACATATCCTATATAGCCATCCATTGTAGCAACCTGGACCCAGTCTTCCAGTTCTTCCAGAAAAATCAATGTATCTCCCGTCTTCACATCTGTCAGGATCGGAGACTTGATTCCACCCTGATAACGGATACTTGTATCTTTTTTAACTGTCGTTGTCTGCACTCCGGTAAATTTATACTGAATTGCAACTCTGTTCGGATTTTCATATACATAAACATCCAGGTCTGTAAATTTCTGCACAAAACCAAGACGCAGATAAACTGTTCCATCCTTCAGCCATACATCACCATCTCCGGTCTCTGCTGCCGGATAATACTGCAGTTCGGAAGGTGTCGCATAAAGTATCTGCTGATCAGCGCTGTCCCAGTAATATCTCTGATTCAGATATGTATTTACCATATCAAGTGGAAGATATATCTGATCTCCAGACATCAATGCGCGTTCTTCCATGATCTCAGTTCCCAGAACAACTGTCATTTCCCCATCTCCGGGCTGTCCATAATATTCTGTGAGATTCATTCTTTCTTTTGTAGGAATATATTTCTTAATAAAATGCATTCCCAGCCCCATAACTGCCAGCACTAAAATCAATATGCAGACAATCACGACAGGCATGTGTTGATTTCTCGTTTGTTTTTTTGCCTGATGCTTCATCTGTTTCTCCCTTTAATTTCAGATAAGATCTGTAATCATTCTGTGTTATGTTTCTCTTTTTCTTACGTATCGTAACACTTTTTATGCTATTCTCAGTAACCTGATTATTACATATACTTTTTTATTATAACATGCTTTACTATATAATGTCTTAACTAATTATAAATTTTCAAATATTTCCTGTACAGAATCATTACCTCAGGATTTTTAATTCTGTGCAGGATTTTCCGGTCTGGTTAAGTACGAGAGGGGAAACTGCACTTGTACCGGAAAATCACTGCAATTATCTTCTGTATATAAAAGCAGGTATTTATCATCTTCTGTTTTGGGGAAGTTCCCTGATATGTTCAAAGTTCACTTTTACAATCCTGCCTTCTTCATCTGCAGTATAATCCCTCATGTAACCACCGTCTTCTGCAATCATACAGGCTTTCGCAATACATTTCGGTGTACTGGGATTCCCATTCAGAAAAAGCCTGACACCTTGTTTCTGATAATCTTTTAATTCATCCTTCAAAGGTTTCAATGACTTTTTACTGCCTTTACTGTGTGACATATTTTATTTTTTTCGGCCCTCCTTTCCTGAAATTGATTTTAGAAAACACCTGATAGGTTCAAGAAAAAATAATCCTCCGTATAATTGAATTTAATCTTATGGTGGGATTTCCACACTGCCCCAGCAAGAACGCTGTATGATATGTTGTATTACCGGCAATGATATGGAAGGAAAATGTATTGTGTAAGTTTTGCTTCTAATCTGTTCTTCAGCTATATGACGAATATTTTTTCTTATTCCTCATTATACAGAGTTCCTTTGTTTATGCAAGCCTTTTTAGCACTTTATCTAAAAATTCCCAATTAATTTCTAAATATTTTATAAATAGACAGGTTCTATTTCTTTACATTTTCTATGATTGTGGTATATAATATGTCATATTAATAAGTCATGGACTATATAGCCTGTCGTTCTGATATTTTCATATAATATAGCAGAGACAGGTGCATAAGAATAGGATGTGATCATAATGAAAATAGAAAAAATCAATGAAAATCAAATCCGCTGTACATTGACCCGAGAAGATCTCGAGAGCCATCAGGTCAATCTCAAAGAGCTGGCTTATGGTTCCGAAAAGGCAAAAAAACTTTTCCGCGATATGATGCAACAGGCACAGATACAGTTTGGTTTTGAGGCTGATAATATTCCTCTCATGATTGAAGCAATTCCGGTCAATCTGGATAGTGTCATCCTCATCGTTACTAAAGTAGAAGATCCGGAAGAACTGGATACTCGTTTTTCCAAATTCTCACCATATAAGGACAATGCTCAGGCAGAACCGCTTCAACTTGACGGGGCAGACAACATTATTGATATTTTCCAGAAAATATGTGAAGCAAAAATGAAAGGTACTACCCGTAAGCAGACCAGTCAGAAAGAAACTTCTGAGAAATCTGCCACCTCTTCTGAAACACCGACAGTTGATCTGATCCGGTTGTTCAGCTTCTATCATTTGGATGATGTCATCGCTGCTTCTCACGGACTGAATGGATTTTTCACTGGAAGAAATACTCTTTATAAAGATTCTTCAGACGGCCGTTATCAGCTTGTTCTTCATCAGTCTGAATACTCACCAGAAGAATTCAACAAAGTTTGCAATATTCTTTCTGAATATGGATCTGGCAGAGCATTTTCCGCAGCCGGTGAAGCTCATTTGAAGGAACATGGAGAACTGATTTCTTCCAGTGCCCTTCAGCAACTTACACAGCTTTGATAAACACCATGACTTATAACGTAAAAAAGACTGGCCCGAAAGCCAGTCTTTTTTATGCAGTAAATCCGTGATTATTCACCAAGGAAATCATTGATCTGCTGAACCAGAACGTCTACGTCCATTCCATGAACCATAGCTGCTTCTTCCAGAGATTCCATCTGTGAAGACGGGCATCCAAGGCAGTGCATACCAGCTCTCATAAGAATTGGTGCAATATTAGGATCTAAAGTAATTAACTGGCCAATCAGCATATCTTTTGTAACTTTTGCCATTGTAAATTTCCTCCTTTAATATGGAATTCCTAAAATTCCCGACTATGATTTATTATAATATAAAAGTTAGAAGCGGTCAACCAAAAATATCGTTTTTTTAACTTGTTCACAATTTTATACTTGTAATCCATAAAGATATATATTAGAATAACGATATAGAACCTGTAAGGGTACTAACGAGAATAAAGGAGGATACTATAATGGCATATGTAATTTCTGACGAATGTGTAAGCTGTGGAACATGCGCAGCTGAATGTCCAGCTGAAGCAATTTCTGAAGGTGCAGAGCATTTCGAAATCGATGCTGATGCTTGCCTTGACTGTGGAACATGCGCTGATGCCTGTCCTACAGAAGCTATTCACCCAGCTGAATAATCTCATTCATATCAATAAAAAAGCTGTAGCGTCTGCTGCAGCTTTTTTATATTCCTTTACTTATCCCTGTGCCTTCGTCCAGATTTTTTCTCAGCAGCAGCTGCTGCCTCTTTTCGTGCAAGCTGTTGTCTGCGTATCGCATAATCAAGTGATCTGCATCTTTCTTCATCTTCATTCTGTGCTTTCAGTTCCTGTGTGATCAGTCTTTCAAGAATTGCCTGAAATTCTAAAATCTTATCATTTCTTCCCTCGTCTGTTTCGGATATTTTTTCTTTTAAATCCCTGTCTGTTTTTACTTCAGCATGATCTGTGACTTCTCCTTCCAGAAGTGTTGCTGTACTTTCTCCAAATCCGGTCATAGATGCTGTCATCTGAGGGATCAGGTTCTTGATTGCCCGAAGCTGTAATCCTCTTTTCTTCAGTTCTCTAATATTCAGAAAAAGCTGAATATCATATCCGGTGTAATAACGGTGTCCCAATTCATTTCTGTGAATCTGTAGTTCCAGTTCCTCTTCCCAGTATCGCAGGACATATGACTTGACTCCAGTCATTTCCACCGCCTGTCTGACTGTATATCGTGTCTCCATCACGCACCTCCTTATGAACTTCATTACATTTTATTATAAAAAGTAATCCTTACGAATTCAACCAAAAACGTTCGACAAAAAAGCAGGTATCCACCTCAGAACCATGTTTATTCTTCGGTAGATACCTGCTTTCTGCTTTTTTATTATTTCTTCATGTTTACAAACTGTGTATATCTTGGCAGCCATACCAGTTCAATCGTTCCAATTGGACCATTTCTTTGTTTGGCAATGATTACTTCTGCAATATCTTTCTTCTCTGTATCTTTGTGATAATAATCATCGCGATACAAAAACATAACGACATCGGCATCCTGCT
Source organism: uncultured Blautia sp. (assembly GCF_934424005.1). Lineage (GTDB taxonomy): Bacteria > Bacillota > Clostridia > Lachnospirales > Lachnospiraceae > Blautia_A. The sequence goes on along the minus strand of NZ_CAKRXI010000042.1, from coordinate 10,722 downwards.
CAATCGCTCCAGACTCTCGAAGATCCGAAAGCATCGGTCTGTGATCCGGTCTCTGTTCAACCGCACGACTGAGCTGTGACAGTGCAATGACCGGTACACCCAGTTCCCTGGCAAGTGCCTTAAGCGAACGAGAAATATCAGAAATTTCCTGCTGACGTGAATCACTTTTGCCACTGCCACTCATCAACTGAAGATAGTCGATCATAATGATTCCAAGATTATGTTCCAGTTTATATTTTCGACATTTGGATCGCATTTCCGCAATACTGATTCCCGGTGTATCATCAATGATCAAGTTGGAACGTCCGATGATGTCTGCTCCTTCCACCAGCTTTGTCCAGTCCTCATCTTTCAGATTACCGGTACGCATATTCTGCGAATCGACATGCGACTCCATCGCCAGAAGTCGGTTTACAAGCTGTTCCTTTGACATTTCCAGGCTGAATATCGCAACCGTAACATCTTTACGAAATGCCATATACTGTGCAATGTTCAGAACAAATGCAGTTTTACCCATAGAAGGACGTGCCGCGATCAAAACCAGATCTGACGGATGCATACCTGACGTCTTGTAATCCAGATCAATAAATCCTGTCGGAATACCGGTTACGCTGCCTTTCAGTTTGGATGCCTTCTCAATGTTGTTGATTGCATTCAACACAACCTGCTGAATCGGTACATAATCCCCACCAATACTTCTCTGCAGAATATTAAACAGTTTCTTTTCCGACTCTTCAAGGATCATCTCTGTACTTTCTTTTTCCAGATAACAGGTATTTGCAACATCTTCTGTCGCTTTGATGAGGCGACGCAAAAGTGCTTTTTCACTTACAATGTTGGCATAATACTTCACATTGGCAGAAGTAGGAACTGCCTCAATAAGCTCTCGTACATATTCCATACTGCTGATATCCGGAGGGAGATCTTTTTCTTTCAGTCGATTCTGCAGAGTGATCAGATCAACCGGTTTCCCTTCATTACAAAGCTCTACCATTGCATCAAAAATAATGCCATACTGATTCTGATAAAAGTCATCACTTGTCAGAATTTCCGATGCAACCAGAATCGCATCTCTGTCAAGGAGCATCGCGCCGATGACAGACTGTTCTGCCTCAATACTGTGAGGCGGTATTCTTTTTATCAGCGCTTCTTCCATAGCAGGTTCTCCTTACTTATGCTTCTTTAATCCATACTTTCAGACTTCCGGTTACTTTAGGATGCAATTTCACCGGAACCTGTGTCACACCGAGATTTCTGATCGGACTTGGCAGTTGAAGTTTCTTTTTGTCAATATCCAGCCCAAGCTGAGCCTTGGCTGCTTCTGAAATCTCTTTGGAAGATACAGATCCAAAAGTTCTTCCGCCTTCTCCAACTTTCAGTGTCAGAATGATTTCTTTTGTTTCAAGATCTTTTGCAAATGCCTGTGCAGACTCAAGATTTTCCTGTGCAACTTTTTCTGCATTGGCTTTCTGAAGTTTCAGATCATTCAGATTCTTCGGAGTAGCTTCTACTCCAAGTTTCTTCGGAAGAATCATATTTCTTGCATATCCGTCACTTACATTTACAATGGTGCCTTTTTTACCAAGTGCCTTTACGTCTTCTAATAAAATTACTTTCATTTCTTGCCTTTTTCCTCCTGATACAACTCATCTATAATTTCTTTCAGCATATCCTGTACTTCGTCAATCGGACGTTTTACCTGTGCGCCGGCAATATTAATATGTCCGCCACCGCCAAGTTTTTCCATCATTACCTGTACATTAACTTCATCGATTGCACGGGCACTGACATAAACTTCTTTATTATATGTGGTCAGTACAAATGATGCTTTTACACCAGCAATATTCAAAAGTTCATTTGCTGCCTGCGCGCCGACAACTGTCGGACTTTCCAGTCCCTCACTCGGACATTTTGCAATAGCAAAGCATCCTCTGTAGATTTCTGCCGTTCGAACAGCTTCCGCTCTTGCTTTATAAGAATCAATATTATCACGAAGCATCTTACGCACTCTGGTCATATCCGCCCCGGAACGACGCAGGAATGCAGCGGCCTCAAATGTACGCACACCGGCCCGTGTAATGAAGTTGTTTGTATCTATCATAATACCGGCATAAATGCAATCTGCCTCAATATTACGAAGTCTAAGATCATCCGAAAAATACTGCAGGATCTCAGCTACCATTTCACATGTTGAAGATGCATATGGTTCTACATAGGACAATACCGCGTTCTGGATCACTTCATTGCCTCTTCGGTGATGGTCGAGAACCACGATTGTCTTTGTCATGTACAAAAGTTCTTCGCACTCTGTATAGCTTGGCTTATTTGTATCAACAACAACCACTACCGTATTGTCATCTAGCAGTTCCATTGCCTGATTCCGATCAATGAACATAGATGGTTCATAATCCGGATTATTCATATATCCAGCCATAAGCGGACGTATGGATGTGGACGGATCATTTACAACAATGTGTACCGGTTTGCCAAGTGTCTTACCCGCACGATAAATACCAATAGCTGCGCCCAGTGCATCAACATCTGTGATCTTATGCCCCATAACAACAACACGTTCTTTAGTACTCATGAACTCTTTCAGTGCCTGTGCTTTGACACGGGCTTTGACACGGGTAGTCTTTTCCATCTGCTGGGCCTTGCCGCCATAATAAGTAATGCTGTCACCGTTTTTGATGACAACCTGATCTCCACCACGTCCAAGTGCCATTTCAATGGCAATACGCGAATACTCATAGTTCTGAAGATAAGTTGCAGCATTCAGACCGATACCAATACTTAAAGTCACTGTCATTTCATTACCGATATTAACAGTTTTTACTTCATCAAGGATATGGAATTTCTGCTCCTTCAACGTTTCCAGTGAACTCTGTCTCATGATCAGAAAATATTTATCCTTCTCCAGTTTACGAACCAGACCATCATAATTGGAAAAATATTTCGTGATCTTACGGTCGATCAAAGCAATCAGAAGCGATCTTCTGACATCTTCCACACTTTCCAGTGCTTCTTCATAATTATCCAGATATGCAAGAGCAACAACAAGTTTATTGTCTTCATTCGCCTGGATATATTCTTTTAATTCAGTCTCATCGTACAGATACATTGCAATGAGACTCGTTGTTTCCGGAATGTCCATCAGCAGTTTGGATGGTGCAACAGATTCTCCCAGGCGAACTTTCTGCATGGAGATACGATAAATACGGTCCCCAAACTGAGTACTGACTTCTGTGATATCTTTTCCATCATGTCCCGGAAGTTTGTTCGCTGTAATATCCGGAAAAATCGTACTGACATTCTTTCTGTAAAACGGATCTTTTCCCGTCAACTGAGAAAACATTCTGTTTGACCAGATCATTCTCCCCTGCATATCCATCACTGCATATGGAAGTGCCAGTTCTTCGAGTACTCTCTTTTCCAGAAACTCATACTGGCTGGCAAAAGCAATCAGATCATTAAACATCAATGGTCTGTGATAAAACAGAAGTGCAATTGCTGCCACAAGATAAAGGACATTTCCCATTGTGACAACCGCACCTGCTTTGATATTGATCACATATACCAGAATGTTCAATGCAATCAGCAGAACGGACAAATACAGTGGCCAGCGGGCTAAATGCTTCAGATGGCCTTTTAATTTTAATTTTCCACTCATAACACTCTTTACCATTCTTTTTCTTAGTTATTTAAACGCTGCCTTTTATTATACCAGATATCTATGAATTATGCTAGATATTTCCCACAAACTGAAAAAAGAGCTGCATCCGGAAAGCATATTCTGCAATCCGGACACAGCTCTCAAACTTCAATAAGCTATATCGATCAGATTAGTCCTGAACGTATGGCATCATGGAAAGATGACGTGCTCTCTTAACAGCAACAGTCAGAGCTCTCTGATGTTTTGCACAGTTTCCTGTGATTCTTCTCGGAAGGATTTTACCTCTTTCAGAAACATATTTTCTGAGTTTTGCTACATCCTTGTAATCGATTTCATTATTTTCTTTACCGCAGAATACACAAACTTTTTTTCTTCTGCGTCCGCCTCTTCTCTTCATTGGAGAGTCCGGTCTTTCGCCTCTATTGTAAGCCATGATGGTTTCCTCCTGTTCTTATTTCTTTCAGTTTAGTTAAATGGAAGTTCTTCGTCGATTCCATCCGGAATATTCATAAAGCCGTCTGCACTTGCTGCCCCCGGGCTCGGCATAGACGAAGCCGGTGCTGCATTCTGCTGAGGATGTGATGCTGCATAGCTGTCACTGGAAGCTTTACTCTCGGCAAATTCCTGTTCCTCAACTACAACTTCTGTAGTATATACTTTCTGGCCATCTCTGTTTGTGTAGCTTCCAGTCTGAATACGACCACTTACTACAATTCTGATTCCCTGATGGAAGTACTTCTCTGCAAATTCCGCGCCACGTCCGAATACAACACAGCTGATAAAATCTGCAGTTGCTTCTCCGTCACGACGAAATCTTCTGTCTACCGCTAATGTGTATCTAGCAATTGCCAGTGCATTTTCTCCTGCGGAATATCTCACCTCAGGATCTCTTGTTAAGCGTCCCATTAAAATTACTTTGTTCATTAAAATACCTCTTTCTTCATAGTGAGTGAACGGGTTTCTTAATGGTGCTTTCTAAAATCCATCTGTAAAAAGATTATGCGTCTTTACGAACGACTAAGTATCTTAATACGTTGTCCATGATACGTACATGTCTTTCTACTTCTGCCGGACACTGTGCGTCTGCTTCAAACTGAATGAAATAGTAGAAGCCTTCATGCATTTTCTGAATTTCGTAAGCTAATTTCTTCTTACCCCATTCTTCTACTTCTGTGACGTTTCCGTTGTAACGAGCGATGTAGCTTTTAGCTTTCTCTACTACTGCATCACGAACTTCGTCTTCAACTTTTGCGCTCACAACCAATGCTAATTCGTACTTGTTCATGCTTTCTTACCTCCTTATGGTCTTCATGGCCCTCTGCCTGTATATCAGAGAGCAAGGATATGAAAAATATATCACACAGTTGGTTATTCTATCATAGAAAATTTTAAATGTAAAGAACTTTTTTGTCGAATAAATTATTTTTTATATATTTTTTTATAAATATCATGTTTCCTCAAAATACATACTTATTTAATCAGTTTTATTTCTTGTTATTTTGCATAATTTATTGTTTTCTTTTCCAAAACAGGATATACTGATTGCACAAACGCATTTGCGTTATCTCAGGAAAGGAGCACATTAAAAATGGACTCTGCATTATATGCAAACTATCTGAACATCCTAAAACAGGAACTTGTCCCTGCTCTTGGATGTACAGAACCGATTGCGATTGCATACGCAGCAGCAAAAGCACATCAGGTCCTCGGAGAATTTCCTGACTCTGTAAATATGAGTCTCAGTGGTAACATCATTAAGAATGTCAAAGGTGTCACTGTTCCAAACTCCGGTGGTCTGAAAGGAATCGATGTAGCGGCAATTCTCGGCATCGTTGGCGGAAATGCCGACAAGGCTCTTGAAGTCTTAAGCGAAGTCACAGAAGACGACATTGCCAGAACCCGTGAACTGGTCAAACAGCATGTCTGTTCCTGCTCTCTGGTCGAAGGAGTAGACAACCTCTACATCACAGCCAAAGTAATCAAAGGTGATCATTTCGCCTCTGTTACGATTGAGCACCAGCACACCAACATTACCAGGATTGAAAAAGACGGTGAAGTTATTCTGGATAATCCATATCAGGCAGAAGGCAAAACTGTCATAGACAAATCTAAACTTACGGTCAAGGACATCCTTGATTTTGCTGATCAGGTCAGGATAGAAGACGTACAGCCGATCATTGACCGTCAAATTAAACTGAACTCAGCAATTGCTCAGGAAGGGCTGGATAACAACTATGGTGCACAGATTGGCAAAACTCTAATGCATGTATGGGGCAAAAGTGTCACCACAAGAGCTTGTGCTCGGGCTGCAGCCGGGAGTGATGCACGTATGGGAGGCTGCTCCATGCCAGTTGTTATCAACTCTGGAAGTGGTAACCAGGGAATGACTGTTTCTCTCCCGGTCATCGTATTTGCCGATGAATGGGAAGTATCACATGAAAAGCTCTGTCGTTCTCTCGTCGTCAGCAACCTGATTGCCATTCATCAGAAATATTATATAGGAAGTCTTTCTGCGTACTGTGGTGCAGTCAGCGCTGCATGTGGTGCTGGTGCCGGCATCACATACATGTATGGGGGTACTTATCAGCAAGTATCTCTGACTATTATCAATACACTCGGAAATGTAGGTGGCATCGTCTGCGATGGAGCAAAACCCTCCTGCGCAGCCAAAATTGCTTCTTCTGTTGACGCCGCTCTGATGGCCTTTCAGCTCAGTATACAGAACAAGAGCTTTCTTCCTGGTGAGGGTATCATCAAAGATGATATTGAAGAAACAATCAAGAGTATGGGTTATATCGGACGTGTCGGTATGCGTTCTACGGATACCGAAATCCTCAATGTCATGATCGATCGTGTCGACATTAACCAGGATTGCTGAAATACCAGCGTTCCTGTGATGAAACAATCCGTAACTAATAAACTTTTACAGGGGAAATATAAAATGAAAAGAAACAGTTTTTTTAAGAGCCTTCCATTTAAACTTCTGGTAGGCGTTGTCGTTGGTATTATTGCAGGTCTTATTTTAAACAGTACCGACTCCTATTCCATTACTATGGGAATCCTGAATGTTGTTGTAACTCTGAAATACATCCTTGGTCAACTGATCAACTTCTGTGTACCACTGATCATCATTGGATTTATCGCACCTTCCATCACTAAACTCGGTAACAGTGCCTCCCGTATGCTTGGTGTGGCTCTGGTAATTGCCTATACTTCTTCCATCGGTGCTGCGCTTTTTTCCGTTGCAGGTGGATATACTCTGATTCCTCATCTTTCTATCGTTACTGACGTAGAAGGATTGAAAGAACTCCCGGAAGTTGTATTCGAGCTTTCAATCCCTCAGATCATGTCTGTTATGAGTGCACTTGTTTTTGCTATCATGATCGGACTTGCAGCAACATGGAACAAAGCAAAGCTTATTACCGGAATTCTTGATGAATTCCAGAAGATTGTTCTTTCTATTGTTTCCAAGATCATCATTCCGATACTTCCATTCTTTATCGGGCTGACTTTCTGTGGACTGGCTTATGAAGGTTCTATCACCAAACAGCTTCCTGTTTTTCTCAAAGTTATTGTGATCGTACTGATCGGACATTTTATCTGGATGACACTTCTGTATGTTCTTGCAGGTGTTTATTCTCATGAAAATCCATGGGAAGTTGTACGTAACTATGGTCCGGCTTACCTGACTGCTGTTGGAACCATGTCCTCAGCCGCAACTCTGGCAGTTGCATTACAGTGTGCCGACAAAGCCAAACCGCTTCGTAAAGATATGGTGCAGTTTGGCATTCCTCTTTTTGCAAATATCCACCTCTGCGGATCAGTTCTGACAGAAGTATTCTTCTGTATGACAATCTCCAAAATGTTGTATGGCTTCATTCCAGCTCCGGGAACTATGGTTCTGTTCTGTCTGCTTCTCGGAATCTTTGCCTTGGGAGCTCCTGGTGTTCCCGGTGGTACTGTTATGGCCTCTCTTGGTATCATCACCGGTGTCCTTGGATTCAATGAAACCGGAACTGCACTGATGCTTACCATCTTCGCTCTTCAGGACAGCTTCGGAACAGCCTGCAACGTAACAGGTGATGGTGCTCTGACACTGATTCTTACTGGCTATGCCAAAAAACACAATATCAAAGAACAGCATCTTGATATGATCGACCTTTAAATGGATCTCCAATAAATAGTATTTCATAACCAAGGTTCCCAAACCGGAGGGTTTTGCCGACTTGACAAAGCTCTCCGGTTTCTTCTATACTCGTATTAAGTCAATATGAAAACAGATTGTAACTTTCTGCTTTCATTCATTTTTTCTGTCAGGAGGTTAAGCTTATGCTTTTAAAAAACGGACATCTTATTGATCCGACAACTAAGACAAACGAGTTTATGGATATTCGTATCGAAAACGGAATCATCACGAAAATTGCCAAAGATCTTACATCTGAAAATGGTGAAGAAATCCTTGATCTGTCCGGCCTTACAATTGCTCCGGGACTCATCGACACTCATGTTCATTTCCGGGATCCGGGACTTACTTATAAAGAAGATATTCATACCGGTTCTCTTGCCGCTGCAAAGGGTGGATTTACCTCCGTCATATGTATGGCAAACACAAAACCAACAGTAGACTCTGTAGATACCCTTAGAGATATCCTGAATCGTGCCAAAGGGGAGAATATACATATTTATCAGACTGCTTCCGTTTCCTATGGCCTGAACGGTGAAAAAATGACGGATTTCGATGCTCTTGCAGATGCTGGTGCCTGTGGATTTACCGATGATGGAATTCCGCTCCTTAACGCCACCTTCTGCTATGAAGCCATGCAAAAAGCTGCAGAGCTTCACATGCCAATCAGTCTTCATGAAGAAGATAAAGCATTTATTACCAATAACGGTATTAATGCCGGTGAAACTTCTGCCCAACTCGGTGTTATCGGTTCACCTGCCATTGCAGAAGAAGTGATGGTTGCACGGGACTGCATGCTCGCCCTCAGAAGTGGAGCCGCTGTTGTGATCCAGCATATCAGTTCCGGAAATTCCGTTGAACTTGTCCGTACTGCAAAAAAACTCGGTGCTGACATCCACGCTGAAGCAACCCCTCATCACTTTACTCTGACGGAAAAGGCACTTCTTAAACATGGTACACTTGCCAAGATGAATCCTCCGCTCCGTACCGAAGCAGATCGTCAGGCAATCATACAGGGACTCAAAGACGGTACGATCGATCTGATTGCCACCGATCATGCTCCACACAGTGAAGAAGAAAAGGCAAAACCGCTGACTGAAGCGCCAAGCGGTATCACCGGACTGGAAACTTCTCTCGGACTTGGAATTACTTCGCTTGTAAAAGAGGGATACCTCTCTCTGATGGAACTTCTTGAGAAAATGACCTGCAATCCAGCTTTTCTTTATAAGCTTCCAGGTGGGGTGATTCAGGTCAATGCACCAGCTGATTTTGTAATCTTTGATCCTGATGAAAAATGGACTGTCACAGACTTTGCATCAAAAGCCTCCAACAGCCCATTCAAAGGATATGAATTATATGGAAAAATCCATTATACGATCTGCAATGGAAAAATTGTATATGAAGGATAAATTTGTTTCACATTGCAAATACATTAATTGATCTATTGATTTTAGATGAAGCTCCCCTGATGCAGCGGTCCTGCTGTCTGTCAGGGGAGTATTTTATATTTCTTCTTTACTCTTCATAAATCTGATCGAATACACCCCCATCTGAAAAGTGAGTTTCCTGTGCCTTGTCCCATCCGCCAAAGTCGTCAATGGTCACAAGATTAACATTCAAATCAAAAACATCTGCATATTCTTTGAGAATATCTTTATTTGATGGACGATAATAATTATCTCCTGCAATTCTCTGGGCCTCATCAGAATACAGATAATTCAGATATTCTGTTGCCACATCTCTCGTTCCCTTCTTATCAACTACCTGATCAACAACTGCTACAGACGGCTGAGCCAGAATACTGATGCTAGGTGTAACAATTTCATAATCATCCGGATAATCTTTTACAGAAAGATAAGCTTCATTTTCCCAGGCGATCAGAACATCTCCCTGTCCATTTTCTACAAATGATGTTGTTGCTCCTCTTGCTCCAGAATCAAGCACCAGCACATTTGCATAAAGTTTTTTGATAAAGTCTTTGATCTTATCCTCATCGCCATTAAATTTCTTATCTGCATAAGCCCAGGCAGCCAGATAATTCCATCTTGCTCCACCGGATGTCTTGGGATTTGGAGTGATAACACCTACGTCTTCTTTGATCAGATCGTCCCAATCTTTAATTCCTTTTGGATTACCTTTTCTTACTAGAAATACAATTGTTGATGTATATGGTGAGCTGTCATTTGGGAATTCATCTATCCATCCCTCATCGATCAATCCAGCATTTTCAACAGCATTTACATCATATTCCAATGCCAGTGTTACAACATCTGCTTCCAGTCCGTTTGCTACTTCCAACGCCTGTTTACCAGAACCACCATGAGATTGTGTCACTTCCACATCCTGCCCGGTTTTCTCTTTCCAATGTTTTGCAAATACTTCGTTGTATTGCTCATACAATTCTCTGGTCGGATCGTAAGAGACATTTGTAATCTCCACTTTATCTGCCGCCCATACTGCAGATGTACCTGCGATATTTACTCCGAGAACTGCTGCGATTCCAATAGCTAAAAGTCTTTTTTTCATAATATTTTTCCTCTCTTTCTTTTATGAAGATTTCTTGTGTTTTGCTGTGACACTATAAAACCATATTTGTTACAAGAAAGGAATCTTAAGTTCTGAAAACGATGTCATTTAAATAAAAAAAGCTGCAGGATTCAGCGGTCTTTTGACCGAAATCTTACAGTTTTTCTGCATTTTTTGTCTATTTTATGAAAACGTTATCACTTAGGATTTATAAGGATTATAAGAACAAATAAAAAATCCAGGATAAGTTCCTGGATTTTAGTAGAGGTGCCACCCGGATTTGAACCGGGGATAGAGGTGTTGCAGACCTTTGCCTTACCACTTGGCTATGGCACCATAT
>NZ_CAKRXI010000041.1 GCF_934424005.1 uncultured Blautia sp. | reverse complement strand
TTCTGTTCGTCAGACCAGAGATTTGCCCATGAGTTAGTATGTTCCTCACATCCAGCTTCCTTCAGATTCCACCTCACAATGGACACCCTTGCCTTCGGCTATATCCTTCCCACTACCGGGCGGATTCGGGACTTTAACCCGTTAGAAACGTGCGCCGCTAGGCGCACTTTACCAAAAAAGAGTTATAGTTCTCTGATTTCAGAACTATAACTCTTCTCTTCTTTTTGATCTTATTCCATGTAAGTACCGATACCAACCGGTATATCGTAATTATAATCTGTGATTACAATGCCTTTATTGGAGTTCAGTGCATGTACGACTTTGCCATCTCCGATATACAGAGCTACATGAGAGATTCCACCGCCATAGAACACAAGGTCTCCAACCTCAAGCTGGCTCAGATCTCTCTTCTGGGATGCACTGTACTGTGCTGCTGCCACACGCGGCAGTTCATAGCCAAAGTTTGCAAATACAGACATCACGAAGCCGGAGCAGTCTGCACCGTTCGTGAGGCTTGTTCCACCCCATACATATGGATTGCCGACAAACTGCACTGCAAAATCCGCAACCGCCTGACGCTTCGCCACACGCTTTTCTTCTTTTCTTCGTGCAGCCTCCTTTAATGCCTGCTTACGAATACGGGCAGTTTCTTCTTTGATCTCCTGCGCACGTTTTGCCACTTCCTGTGCATCTGCATATTTCTTTGCTTCTTTTTTCAGCTGCTGATATTCCTGTGCCTGTATCTCTGCCCGCGCTACAATCTGATTGGCCATTGCACTGATATCCCCGCCGGAAGTACTGCTTTCTGTCCCGTCAGAAAACAATTCATCATCTGCATCTGCGTCATCTGTGATCTCAACATCGTCCGCATCCTCATCTTCGTCTTCTGTGATCTCAATCTCAACTTCCGATGAATCACTGGAAAAATCATCTGCATAAACGGTCCATGTACTGCTGATACAACATATTGCCAATAACATTGCTGTTATTTTTTTCTTCATCTATTACTCCTTTGCGTTTGTTTCAATACGTAATTTACGCGCAACAGTTACGTATCTTAACATAAAAGTAATAGTTTTGTCAAATTTAAGATTCCATAAGATATCGCTGAACAGATGCCACCGCATTAGCCCCATCTGCCACTGCAGTTACTACCTGACGCAGGTTCTTGGTTCGGATATCGCCGGCGGCAAAGATGCCCGGTGTACTTGTCACGCCATCTTCTCCGGCAATGATATAGCCGCTTTCATCCATCTTCACAAGATCTTTGAACTTTCCGCTTCCAGGCACGATTCCTACTGCAATAAACACTCCATCCACCGGAATTTCCTTTTCCTCATCTGTTTTTACATTTCGTACTTTCAGTGCCGTCACTTTGTCCTCACCTTCCACAGATACCGGTACACTGTCCCACACCAGTTCTACATTATGGCAGGCAAATAAGCTGTCTTGAAGAATTTTTTCCGCACGAAGTTCATCACGTCTGTGTACCAGATAAACTTTCTTGCAAGTCCGGGAAAGAAGAATTGCATCTTCCACAGCCACATTTCCGCCTCCTACTACTGCAACTGTCCCTTCCTGGAAAAAGGCCGCATCACAGGTTGCACAATAGGAAACTCCCATACCACCCAGTTCTTCCTCTCCGGGAATTCCAAGATGACGGTGTGTCGCTCCACAGGCTATGATTACCGCCCTTGCATGATATTCATTCTTTTTGGTCCGGATCACCTTGATCTCTCCCTCGTCTGCAACAGAAATAACTAGCTCTCTCTTTGGTTTCAGGCCAAGTTTTTCTGCATGTCCTGCCATCGCCTCGCCCAGATCCAGTCCGGTGATTCCAGGAAGTCCCGGATAATTGTCCACTTCATATGTGTCCACGATCTGTCCGCCCTGTACAAATTTCCTGTCCAGCCAGATCGTATTTAACTTTGCTCTTGTGGCATAGATCGCAGCACAGATTCCTGCCGGTCCTGCACCGAGAATTGCCAGATCATATATATTATTTTCCATCAGATTCAGCCTCACTTTCTACGTTGCTGTTCATTCACAGCTGATGCCTATCAGTTTAGCATACAATCGTTTTTTTTCCAATAAGATAGTAAAAAGCACTCCTTCGAGGTCTTTATGAAGTTATCTTTCCACAGACCAACATCCCATATTCTGATTGCAGGCACGTTGTGTCTCGTTTTTCTGCTTGGAACTGTCCTTGGCTGGGCAAACACACACCTGCTCTCCGCAGACAGTCGTTTTGAGCAATTTACAGAAGAACTTTTTCAAAAAGAAGTTTCCGGCAATATGCTGAACCTCCATTATTCACTGGCTTATCCGGAAAAGAAAGGGATACAACGCCCCAAAGCTACACTTGGTACAATTTCTCTGCCTTCTCCACAATTAACAGACACATCTTCTGCCTCCGTTTCTAATGCCTCCTCTGAAGCAGAAGATTTTACATCCCAAACGCTCAAAAAGCTTCAGACCTTCAAAGCCTCCGGTCTTTCTGAATCCAACCGGCTCACACTCGATATGCTTCTTCTGTATTACAAAACACAGGCTGACTATCAGGACTATGCCATCCTTTATGAACCTTTAAGTCCCAGTCTTGGAATTCAGGCACAACTTCCTGTCCTGCTCGCCGAATATACCTTCTATCAGAAACAGGATATCGCAGACTATCTGAACCTTCTTGTCTCTGTAGAACCATATTTTGAAAGCATTCTTGCTTTTGAACAGGAAAAATCACAGCAGGGATATTTTATGAGCGATACAACACTGGACCGTGTTCTGGACCAATGCCGCAGCTTTATCAAAGATCCCGATTCCAATTATATGCTGGATATTTTCGCCGAAAAATTGAAATCTTTCGATAAGCTTCCTCAAAAGGAACAGGATATTCTCATCCGAAAACATAAACAGATTCTTCTGAACAAGGTAATTCCTGCCTATCAGAAACTGATTCTTGGTCTGCAGTCTCTCCGCGGCACCGGCCGTCCAAGTCAGGGACTTGCACACTTAAATGGAGGAAAAAAATATTATGAATATCTGCTGCAGAGTCAGACCGGCTCCTATACACCAGTCAGAGAAATGCAGAAACGACTTGCCGGGCAGATTGCGGCTGATATGAACAATGCACAGAAAATTCTGAAGCAAAATCCTTCTCTGCTTCGCAAATTGAACAGCCATTTCGACCTTCCCGAAATGGAACCACAGGACATTCTCACTGCTCTCTGTCAAAAAACTGGCAAAGATTTTCCAGCTCTGCCAGAGACAGACTACACCGTACGCTATGTACATAGATCCATGCAGGAATACCTGAGTCCGGCTTTCTATCTGACCCCTCCGCTTGACACCCGAGCGCCCAATATCATCTATATTAATCCTTCAGACCAGCGCAGTAACCTGGAACTTTTTACAACTTTGTCTCATGAGGGATTTCCGGGACATCTGTATCAGACTATCTTTTTTGGAAACACAGGACCTTCTGATATCCGCTATCTGGTCACCTCCAGTGGCTACATCGAAGGCTGGGCAACTTATATAGAATCTTATGGGTATCAGTATGCTGCCAGTTATCTGGATGATAATGATGCCTCTGACTATGTCTGTCTTGCCTGGCTGAACCGCAGTATTAATCTGTGCATCTATTCCCTTCTGGACATCGGTATCCATTATTACGGCTGGAGCCAGGACGAAGCCGCCAGATTGCTGAAACTTTTTGGAATCACAAATACAAATGCTATATCTGAGATCTACCAGTATATCGTGGAAACGCCCGCCAATTATCTGAAATACTGCTGGGGATACCTCTGTTTCCTTGATCTGAAAACAGAATGGCAGACTGTACTCGGCAAAGCCTTTAATTCGAAAGCTTTTCACCAATATCTTCTTGAAATCGGTCCTGTCCAGTTTCCAGTACTGCAAAAATACATGCAAAAACATCTCCAAAAACTGACCGTCGAAGAAAACGGTCATTCTGCCGCTGTAAATTCAGCTACAAAAAGGAGGTGCAGCTTTTGCACCTCCTACTTTTTTCCGTAATCATCAAAAAATCTCTGCAGTTTCAGCAATGCTTTCGTTAAATCCCTGGTTTCCTGTGGATTCAGTCCGTCAAGCACTGCCATGACCATCTTCTCATGAAAGATCTTATGATGAAGATAAGCTTTTTCTCCTTTTTCTGAGAGAGAAACAAGGACAACTCTTCTGTCCTCTTCACTTCTGGTTCGTTCTACATAGCCTTTTTTCACAAGATGGTTGATTGCAATCGTCAGTGTTCCTACCGTGACAGACATCGTTTTTGCCACCGTAGACATATTCTTGGCTTCCTGCATACCGATTGCTTCCATAATATGCATGTCATTTACTGATATATCTTTATATTCTGATGTGATCAGTGCTCGTTCTTCAATATCAAGAATATCCTTAAACAACCTCACCAGAATATTATTCACTGTTTCATATGAATTCATGCGTCTCTCCTCCGCTTCCTGACCCCTGGGCGCAGTCTCTCTGTATTCGTCATTTCTTATTATAGCGTATCTTTATTTGAAGCACAAAGTATTTTTACACTTATTTTTTTAACTTAATTCTTTCTTTAAAGTAATCTATTTGCTATAATGGTGAATTGAACATAAACAGACTTTTTTAAGTCTCACAAAATACACAAAGGAATTTATTATGAAAAAAAACAAAAACATCCCCTTAAACCTGAAAGAGCAGATCAATTCCCGCATTGGCCTGATCTGTTCCATTGTAGTCATGGTTCTTCTGGTTCTTGTTTTTCACCAGCTTGATTATCACCTGATCCAGAAACCTGCCGACCAGGCTGCAAAAGAAGCAGCCAGACAAAAAGAAGAAGCCGAGGCAGCTGCCAAAGCTCCGGAAGTTTCCACTGCAACTGTTGTCGCAGTCGGTGACAATCTCTTTCATGATTCACTGATTGAATCCGGCAAATCCGACTCCGGTACATGGAACTATGACAAAATTTACGAAAATGTCAAAGATGAGATCCAGGCTGCCGATATTGCCATGGTAGACCAGGAAACTGTCTTTACAACAGACCATGATGCTGTCAGTGGTTATCCATCCTTTGCAACTCCGACAGAAGTTGGTGATGCACTGATCAATGCAGGATTCGATGTAATCGAGTCTGCAACCAATCATATCGATGACTACGGCTATGACTATATGGCCCAGACACTGAATTACTGGAAAACCAGCCATCCGGATGTACCGGTTCTCGGAATCCATGAAACAGAAGAAGATGCAAATTCTGTCAAAGTGCTGGAGGTAAACGGTATTAAGATTTCTTTCCTTGATTATACATATGGTACCAACAATTCCGGTGCCGGCGAAGGCAAAGAATACATGATCGACACCTTTGAAAAAGATAAAGTAGCTTCCATGATCCAGAAAGCCAAAGAAAACAGCGATGTATTGATCTTTGTCGCTCACTGGGGCAAAGAAATGGAACCAATGCCTACCGAATACGAAAAAGAATGGGCAACATTCCTTATGCAGCAGGGTGTTGACGTTGTGATCGGCGGTCATCCGCATATCCTTCAGCCATATGGAACTATGTCTGATAAAGAAGGCCACAGTATGCTGATCTTCTATTCACTCGGAAACTTCGTATCCACCCAGGAGTCCTTCGATGCACTCCTCGAGGGAATGGGCTGCTTCACCATCCAGAAAACCGTCCAGAACGGAAAAACAACCGTAGAAATCCTGGATCCTGAAGTAAAGCCAATGGTAATGCATTACAACAAAGACGCCGGTGTATTCAGTCCGTACATGCTGTCCGATTACACCGAAGAACTTGCTTCACAGCATGAAGTACGAACAGTCCTTGGAGATGATTCCTTTACACTTGCCAACCTCCAGGCCCGCTTTAAAGAAATCATGTCCCTGAGCGTAAAACCTTCCACCAACACCGATCTCCTTGATGTTACCTTCAACTCCGACGGCGATATGGTAAACTCTAACGGAGAATACGTAGACGACACCTGGTCTGTAAGTGCAGCCTCTTCCCAGAGTGGTACTGCTGCCGATAACTCCGACAGCTCTGATGAGTCCTCAGATGGATCTGACGACAACTCTGACTATTCCGATGAATCTGATTACAGCGACGATTCTGATTACTCTGATGACTCTGACTATTCCGACGAGTCCGATTACTCTGACGACTCAGACTACAGCGATGAATCTGAATACTAACAACTACGAAAATGTAGAATAAAACTCCATTTATGTATTCGGACATACAGACGCCTGAGAAAATTTGTAGAAGTACTTAAAGAAAAAAATAATATTTTACCCCGGAAAATGATGCTGTTTGAGCGTAGCGAGTTCATCTCTTTTCCGGGGTGTTTTTTATATTATTTTCTTCTTGCTAGTACTTCTGAATTTTCGAATTGTCTGTTGTTGAATACATAAACGGAGTTTTATATTTTTCGTAACAAAAGCCGCTTTGCATTCTCCTCTGTCACAGCGATCACTTCTTCGCTGCTGATTCCCTTCACCTCCGCGATCATCGCTGCCACATACGGAAGATTCAGAGAGCTGTTTCTTTTACCACGATTCGGCTCCGGACTTAAGTACGGACTGTCCGTCTCCAGCACAAGCTGCTCAAGCGGCGCATACTCCACCACTTCCTTCAGCTTCTTCGCATTCTTAAACGTCACAACACCGCCAATTCCAAGATAAAGTCCCATATTCAGGTATTCCCTTGCCATTTCCTTTCCATAAGAAAAACAATGGATAATCCCTCCATACATGCTCTCTTTCATACATTCCTTCACCAGATCCAGCGTATCCCTGGCTGCATCTCTGCTGTGGATCATAAACGGCATTTTTTCCGCTCTGGCAATCTCCATCTGTGCGCGAAACATCTTCTTCTGAATCTCATGTTCCCGTTCTTCTTTATGCCAGTAATAATCCAATCCGATCTCTCCGATCGCAACTGCCTTTGACAGATGGCACAGACGACGGATCTCATTCAATGTATCCTCTGTCATCTTTTCTGCATCATCCGGGTGAATTCCAAAGGCGCCATAGACAAAGGGATATTTCTCCATCAGCTCTTCTGTCGCTTTCAGACTCTCGATCGATGCACATGCATTTACAATATGTCCAATTCCATGTGCTTCCATAGAATTCAATAATGCCTCTCTGTCCTGATCAAAAGCCTCATCATCATAATGTGCATGTGTCTCAAAAATCATATGTGTTTCCATCCGTCTTTCCGCTCCTCAATCATAAACTCTCATCTCTGTTTATTCCGTCAATCTGTTCAAACTCCATTCCCACACGGATGATTCCTCCATGCAGAACCCTTGTAAAAACACCCTCTCGCGGCATGATACAATCCCCCATCTTCTGAAAGATTGCACATCCATGATGGCATTCTTTACCAATCTGCGTCATTTCCAGAATGACTTCTCCACAACGAAATCTGGTTCCAACCGGAAGTGATGAAAAATCAAATCCCTGTACCACCAGGTTCTCACCAAACGCTCCATCCTCTACTTCTGCGCCTTTCGCACGGAAAGCTTCTATTTTGTCATAAGACAGAAGGCTGACCTGGCGATGCCATTTGCCTGCATGTGCATCATTTTTAATTCCCCAGTCCTCTACAAATTCTGCTTCCTCTACCGGATGTTTCTGCGTACCCTTTTTTTCACTGATACAGACTGCGATCACTTTACCCATAATTAGATTCTCCTATATTACAATTGACCAGTCCTGGACTGGTCATCTGTATTTTTTCTATGTTATTATTTTCGTGCACAATTACTGGCTTCGCCCGTAAGGATCTCTATTCCATGTCCCAGCGCACCAATGATGTATTCCAGACTTTCCCGCACTGCCTTTGGACTTCCCGGCAGATTGATGATCAGTGTCTTTCCTCGAATTCCTGCAGTTGCACGGCTCAGCATTGCACGCTTTGTGATCGTCATGCTGTAGGCACGGATTGCTTCCGGAATTCCCGGAACCTTACGTTCAATGACTTCTTCTGTTGCTTCCGGTGTTACATCCCTCTCAGAAAAACCAGTTCCACCTGTCGTCAAGATCAATTCTGCTTTTTCTGAATCTGCTATTTCCTGCAATTTACCTGCAAGCATTACCTGATCATCCGGAAGGATATCCATGGAAATCACTTCATATCCTTCTCTTTCCAGAATCTCCTTGATCGCGGGCCCGCTTAAATCTTCCCGTTCTCCCCTGTATCCGGAATCACTTGCTGTTATAATTGCTGCGCGTTTCATATTATCCTCCTATCTGTGACATGCACAAGCTCTCTGTATCGTCTTCTTTTGCTTTTTCTCTGAAATGATGGCCATCCGGTTTTTCTGCCAGTGCGGCTCGGATCCTGTCCTTCAGCTCCTCATCTGTTCCTCCGTTTCTGAGAACGGCACGCAGATCACGGCCCGCCGTATACTGCAGACAGGTTTTCAGATATCCCTGTGACGTAAGCCGTATACGATTGCACTGTCTGCAGAATTTATGGCTGATTGCGCTGATAAACCCAATTTTTCCCTCAAATCCATCAACAGTATAATACGTACATGGCCCATTTCCAAGCGGTTTTCCATTATATGGAATCATTTTTCCAAATTTCTGCTCCAGCAGAAGCATAATTTTCTCCTGCGACATCCCCGTAAAGGAGCTTCCATATCCAATCGGCATCATCTCAATAAAACGTACATGAACCGGATTTTTACGTGCAAACTCTGCTATCCCACAAAGATCCTGTTCTTCCAATCCCAGTGGAACACAATTGATCTTTAACTGTACTTCCGGATATTTCATTGCCTCCCGGATTCCTTCAAGTGTCTCTTCCAGTAGATTTCTTCGTGTAATCTTACAGAAGCATTCTTCATCCAGTGTATCCAGACTGATATTCAGACTGTCCAGCCCGGCATCTGCCAGATCCTGCATCTGATCTTTCAGAAGGATTCCATTTGTCGTCAGTGTGACCTTCTCAATCCCTGAGATTTCCTTTATCTGACGAATCAGCCCCGGAATCCGTGGACGCACCAGTGGTTCTCCACCAGTAAGCTTAATTTTTGTGATTCCAAGTTCTGCCATCACTTTGCATACGCGAATGATCTCCGGCTCCTGTAAGATCTTTTCTCGCTCTGTCAGCCGGATTCCCTCCTCCGGCATACAATAGATACAGCGAAGATTACAGCGGTCTGTCACGGAAATCCGAAGATAATCTATATTTCTACCACAACGGTCAATCATTTTTCTTCTTCAAAACGAAAATCTCCGCTTTTTCCTCCCGTTTTTTCTATCAGATGAATTTCTGACATGATCATATGCTTATCAATGGCTTTGCACATATCATAAATTGTCAGAAGTGTAACCTGAACTCCCGTCAGAGCCTCCATTTCCACACCTGTCTTTCCCTCTATCTTAACAGTACAGAAAACATGAATCTGATTTTTTTCCTGATCCAGTTCATAGTCGATCGCACATTTCTGAATCGGAAGCGGATGGCACATAGGAATCAGTTCCGATGTTTTTTTCACGCCCATGATTCCAGCCACTCTCGCTACGCCAAGGACATCGCCTTTTTTGATATTTCCTGTGGTTACCGCTTCCATGATCTCCGGTCCTACGGAAATATATCCTGTCGCCAGAGCAGTCCTGAAAGTAACCCGTTTCCCGGAAACATCAACCATTACAGCGTTTCCATTCTGATCAAAATGTGTAAAACCGTTTTCCATGGCTCTATCCTCCTGAAATCTTACGCAGATTATTTTTGCCGCATGCCTGTTCTTACGCCAGACTGTTATCTGCAATATCAATTGTCTACAGTATACCCGTAAAACATATTACTTCGCAAGTACAATGCAAAATCTTTTGTTCTAATTAAATTTCTTTGTATTTTTCTCAAACGTACACTGTGCAAAAATCCCCCATGTTCGCTGTCGCGAGACACAGGGGATTGTAAGTTCAGTTACTGTAATTTTATTTACATTCACTGCAAAACTTTATCATACGATCATTCAGCTATCAGCAGATTTCTGCTCCTGCCGGCATTTCTTTCTCTGGTACCATCAGGGACAGGTTTCCGTCTGCATCTTCTGCACAGAGGATCATTCCTTCACTGAGGATTCCTGCAAGTTTAGCAGGTTTCAGGTTGGTAACGACCATAACTTTCTTTCCAACCATCTCTTCTGCACTGTAATGGGATTTGATTCCGGATACGATCTGACGTACCTGACTTCCGATCTTGACCTGAGAGCAGAGAAGTTTACGGGATTTCTTCACTTCTTCGCAGGCAATGATCTCCCCAACCTGAAACTGAAGTTTTCCAAAGTCGTCAAATGTGATCTCTGGTTTTGCTTCAATATCAATCACATTTTCTTCTTTTTTCTCTTCAACCGGTTCTTCTTTCTTTGGATGAAGTTCTTCTACTTTTGCAAGCACTTCTTTGAGGTCAAGACGTGCAAACAGGATCTCCGGTTTTTCTGTTACTTTGTTTCCTGACGGATAGAGTCCGAAGGTCTTGAGATCTTCCAGAGTACGTTTTTCTGCATTCAGCTGTGTAAGAATACGTTCTGTTGTTTCTGGCATGAAGGATTCCAGAAGAGTTGCACCCATTGTGATTCCTTCGACCAGATTGTAGAGAACTGTTGCCAGACGGTCTTTCTTTGCTTCATCTTTTGCAAGAGCCCATGGCATAGTTTCGTCAATATATTTGTTCAGACGTTTGAACAGAGTAAAGACTTCTGTCATTGCATCTGCAACACGCAGTTTATCCATCTTCTCAGCAACTTTGCCCGGAACAGCCAGTGCAAATGCTTTGAGATCCTCATCAACCGGCTCAACAACACCTTTGTTTTCTACAAGACCTCCAAAGTATTTGTTGGACATGGAAATGGTACGGTTTACAAGGTTTCCGAGAGTATTTGCAAGCTCGGAATTCAGTCTCTCTACCATCAGTTCCCATGTGATGACACCATCATTTTCGAACGGCATTTCATGAAGTACGAAATAACGGACAGCATCTACACCAAAGAAATCTACGAGTTCATCCGCATAGATTACGTTTCCTTTGGATTTACTCATCTTTCCATCACCCTGGAGCAGCCACGGATGTCCAAATACCTGTTTCGGAAGCGGCAGGTCAAGTGACATCAGGAAGATAGGCCAGTAAATAGTATGGAAACGGATGATATCTTTACCGATCAGATGAAGGTCTGCCGGCCACAGTTTGTTGAACTGTTCGGAACTTTCGCCGTCGCAGTCATATCCGATTCCTGTGATATAGTTTGTCAGAGCATCCAACCATACATAAACAACGTGTTTCGGATCGAAATCTACCGGAATACCCCATTTGAAGGAAGTTCTGGATACACAGAGATCCTGAAGTCCCGGAAGAAGGAAGTTGTTCATCATCTCGTTTTTACGTGATTCCGGCTGAATGAAATCCGGATGTGTATTAATGTAATCGATCAGACGGTTTGCATATTTGCTCATTTTGAAGAAGTATGCTTCTTCTTTTGCCGGAACACATGGACGTCCGCAGTCCGGACATTTACCGTCTACAAGCTGTGATTCTGTAAAGAAGGATTCACAAGGTGTACAATACATTCCTTCGTAATGTCCCTTGTAGATATCTCCTTTTGCGTACATTTTCTTAAAGATCTTCTGAACCTGTTTTTCGTGGTCAGCGTCTGTGGTACGGATGAATTTGTCATAAGATGTATTCATCAGATCCCAGATTCTCTTGATCTCGCCGGATACGTTATCTACGAATTCCTTTGGTGTGATCCCTGCTTCTTCTGCTTTGAGCTCGATCTTCTGACCATGCTCGTCAGTTCCTGTCTGGAAAAATACATCGTATCCTTCCTGTCTCTTGTAGCGTGCGATCGCATCTGCCAATACGATCTCGTAGGTATTGCCGATATGCGGTTTACCGGATGTATAAGCGATCGCGGTTGTAATATAATACTTCTGCTTGTCCATTTTATCTCCTCCTGAATATATATTTCATAGTGATACCCTACGGATTGCCGCGCAGCACGCCGCTCCCAGAGTATAAAAAAACGCCCTCTCTATTCTATATAGAGAAGACGAGTCCTGCCCGTGTTACCACTTCTGTTCGTTCCTGCCTCGCGGTCAGAAACCTTATCGGGTACGATTCCATACGAATACTCCGACCACTATTGTAATGATCTGATAATCTGCCATTTTCCTGATACCCTTCCGCTATAACAGGCGGTCCTGTTGCAGTCTGAACAGTAACTGAAATCTCACTTCCAACATGTCATATGATTGCTTCATTGACATCGATACTCATCTCGACTGCACCTCTCCCAAGCCATCTTCCATCTGCACCTGCACTTCCCTCTCAGCCACAGGATTCGAACGATCATTTTCGCTCTTCCCATTCTTTTTTTCATAGAATAGAAGTTTTTCCTCCGGGGAATTCTCTGTAATGTGGTCAGCAAATGTACTCTCTTGTTCGTTGAGTTTTCTTATATTCTGCGGAAATTCATGTTTCCGCTTCTTTAAAAATAGTAGCATATTTGCCTATATTTGTAAACCGCGAATTTCGGCAGCAAATCCCCGTAATCCCCTCTTTCCGAAACAATCTCGCCCCAATTTTCCAGGACAATAAACTCTTTATGGATAATCGCAATAAATATGCATACTTCTGCATATTTAGTACACACTATCTATCGTCAGTATATGCTATCCAACATCAGAATTGACTACCTGATGTTCCAATTGACGAACATACATTCTGAGTTGTATTATAAATTTAAGAAACAGCCCTTAAATTATCTGACACTAACTATTTCTATTTTTCCCCAAAGGAGGGATTTTTATGCAAGCTTTATCACAGACAAACACAGGTGATACCTGCACCATAAAATGGATGTTTGGTGTTCCGGAAATCCTTGAAACTATGAGAAATATGGACATCAAAGAAGGCAGCACCATCCAGGTTATTCAGAAATGCCGCGACTGGCTGATCATCGGAAGCAATAACCGCCGGCTGGCGGTTGGAAATGAAGTAGCAGACCGGATACAGGTATAGGATAATGAGAAAACAGGGTAATAAAGAGTAGAAATATTTGTAATTTTGGGAGACAATAAATAAACACCCTGAGTCCAATCTCCGGCAGCCGTCCATGTATGGAGTATATGCTGATCTGAAAATCAACAAAAGACCTCATTCTGACATCATTCAGGACAAGGTCTTTTGTCATTATTTCATTTTAAACTCAATCGTCACTTTAAACAGATCTCCATCAAGATACAGTTTAAATTCTCCACCCTGAAGCTGTACAAGATCTTTTGCGATTGACAGGCCCAGGCCGCTGCCTTCGGTGTTTCGGGAAACATCGCCCCGGATAAACCGCTCCGTCAGTTCATCTGCCGAGATATTCAGTGGCTGTGCGGAGATATTTTTGAGAGAAAGCTGCACATTCGGTCGGTCAACTTTTACGTCTACATAGACTCTCGTATTTTCCATCGCATATTTGGATACATTTCCAAAAACATTCTCAAGTACTCGCCATAGTCTGCGTCCATCGGCACAGATGATTGCTTCTTCCTCATCGAAATGAACCACCATCGTCAGATTTCTTTCTTCAAATTTCTCTTCGAATTCACCGATTACCTGATGTACCAGTTCAATAAAATTCAGATCTGTCATTTCCAGTGCAATATTGCCGGTACTGGCTTTAGATGCTTCTACAACATCCTCGGTCAATACTTTAAGTCTCTGCGCCTTGTTTTCCAGCACTTCCAGATATCCCCTGATCTTCGGATCTTCCGGATTTTCACGCTTCAAAAGATCTACATAATTGATGATTGAAGTAAGCGGAGTCTTAATATCATGAGAAACATTGGTAATCAGTTCCGTTTTCATGCGCTCATTTTTAAGGCTGTTCTCTACCGCTGCATCCAGGCCTTCACCGATATGGTTGATATAATCTGCTTCCATCTCCTGTTCTCCAGAAAGCTTCTCTGTTGGAATCTTGTATTGAAGGTCACCATCCGTGATTTTTTTCAGACCAGCTATGATCTGCTCTCTTCCCCAGGCTTTTTTGATCAGATAATAAAGAACTGCACAGTCCATTACGATCATCAAAAGCAACGAAAGCGCTGAACCACCCTCAACTGTCATTCCGGTAAACATAAACTGTAAAAATACAAATATTCCAAATAACAGAATTATTTTTACTCTGCTGATCATATTGCCACCAAGGAATACAAGCAGATCACTGCATTTCGAAAAGCATTTTCTTACCAATAGCAGGATATGCCTCAACAGGCTGTCTCTCCAGAGCGATCTCGCCTTGATCCTTCGTACCAGACTGAGCCATCCGGTCAGGAACCATATTCCAAACCAGAGTCCTAAAGCGCCAAATCCAATCGCCTTCCAGACCATTCGCATTTCTTCGTCATCCATTGCCTGAACAATTACAGAAGTGCCCATCAGCCATATCATAAATACCACTACTGCTACGATTTCCGTGTAGCATCTGTCAAAAAAGTTCAGATGTACTTTTTTATCCTCGTTATTCCATCCGGCTCCTATCGTCAGGATCACAACTCCTGCAAGTGCCAGAATCAATGCCAGCACAGAACCAGCCATAACCGGCACCAGCCACGGCTCAAATTTATCATAGACGAGTTTTTCCTGCTTGATCCTGTCTAACACAGAAAAATCTTTATCCACAGAAACAAAATAGAGATAATTTTCTCCGGCAAGTCCTGTATTTTCGATCATATTCTGCCAGTAAGATACTGTCCAGTCCGAAATATTGGAAAAACCCAATACACAATCCTGTGCATCAGGAGCGATCAGCATAAACGGACCGGCTCCGGAAGTCAGTTTATCCAGCGTTTTCAGATAATTCGATGATGTAACATCTTTTATATTTGTGTATACTTTACCGGACTTTGTGTCAGCGTACATATAGTTGACATTCGTTGCTCCCGATGCATATGTTTTCAGGATTTTTTCACCATAGGAAGCATCACTGTACTGTACCAGTGCTTCATACAAATACTGATATGCCTTGCTGAGATTTCCTTTCCATTCTTTATTATTATTTACAACATCCAGGATGCTGTCAGCTCCATCCGGCTTATATACCTCTTTCAGAGGTGCATCATTATTTCCACTGGATTCATAATTGTACACATCTGTATAGACAACATTTCCATCCGCATCTGTAACGTACTCCACACCATCATTGCGAATTCCTATGTTATCATTTTCATAACCATAATATGTATACTCTCTACCGGAGAGCATGGAAAGTATATTCTTTGTATTCTCTGTCCCCTCATCTTCATCACTGCCAAAGACAAATTTCAGTTCCCCGGTAGCAATCTTATCTGCAAAATCTCTATAATACATATAATAATCGCTGCCATCCGGCTGACGGCAGATCAGAACGTTTGTGCTTGAATCCCAGGATGAACTTTTTGCCCAGTCATACAGGTCACCTGCCCTGTACGCAAGTCCCGATGTGTTTTTGTGTGTCAGTGTATCTCCCCGGTCCAGCTCCTTAAGATCAATCAATTCCTCATCATCCGCCTGATCCAAAATATGCTGCTCATTAATCGCATTAACGATCGTATGAGAAAGATTATACACATTATCTGTAAAGCTCTGGGAATCCACATAATCCTTGCTGTCCAAAGGCTGGACACCCGTATTCATGATCATCACGGATACCCCGGCCCCCGCACAGGCTGCTACCATAAAAAATACCGTCAGCAGCACCAGAAGTCCTTTGATACCACTCTTTCTATACCACCTTGTCTTCATTTATACCCCTTTCCTTTCCCTGATGAATCCATCTGATTTCTCCGATTGCAAACACAGGAGTTTTCTACAGATTCCTGCAAAAGATTAAATTTTATCCACTTTATACCCAAGTCCCCACACGACTTTGAGATAGCGTGGTTCCTTCGGATTGATTTCTATCTTCTCCCTGATGTGACGGATATGGACAGCAACCGTATTGTCCGCAGCAATCGCTTCTTCTTCCCAGATACTCTCATAAATCTGATTGATAGAAAAAACTCTGCCCTGATTCTGTACCAGAAAAAGAAGAATCCTGTATTCGATCGGTGTGAGTTTGACAACATCGCCATCAACCGTAACTTCTTTACGGTCATCATCAATCTCAAGCCCGCCGGTCCTGTAAACATTTGCCTTTTTTTCTGCCATCGCACCCAGCTGCGTATATCTTCGGAGCTGTGATTTAACTCTCGCCACCAGCTCAAGCGGATTAAAAGGTTTCGTCACATAATCATCTGCTCCGACATTCAGTCCGAGGATCTTGTCTGCATCCTCTGACTTTGCAGATAAGATGATAATAGGAAGCACATTTTTTTCACGAATCTTTAACGTTGCCCGGATTCCGTCCAGTTTCGGCATCATCACATCAATGATCAGAAGATCTACCTTATTATTCTGCAATACCTGTATTGCCTGTTCACCATCATATGCTTTCAGAATGTGATGCCCCTCCTGTGCCAGATAGATTTCTATTGCCTCCACGATATCCCTATCGTCATCACATACCAGTATCTCTGCCATTTTCTTTCCCCTGCCTCCTGTGTTTTATGAATTTACTATAACTGTTAAGAATTAATATCTATGGGGTAAAATATTAAGACTTTCTTAGGATTTCTCTCTATCATACCAGAAAATCCGTATAAAAAAAATCCAATTTCTTTGTTGACAAAAGTGAACCATTATGGTACAGTATAGTCACAGCAAGAAATAATAACAATTACTATTATCAAATAAACAAATTTCAATTATGCAAAGGAGATTAAGATTATGGCTAAATGGGTATGTAATGTATGTGGTTATGTTTATGAAGGTGACGCTGCTCCGGAAGTCTGTCCGGTTTGTAAAGCTCCTGCTTCCAAATTCACAAAACAGGATGACAACCTGACATGGGCTGCTGAACACGTTGTTGGTGTTGCTCAGGGTGTAAGCGAAGACATCCTCGCAGATCTGAGAGCAAACTTCCAGGGTGAGTGCTCTGAGGTTGGTATGTATCTCGCTATGGCAAGAGTTGCTCACAGAGAAGGTTATCCGGAAATCGGTCTTTACTGGGAAAAAGCTGCTTATGAAGAAGCTGAGCATGCTGCTAAATTCGCTGAACTTCTTGGTGAAGTTGTTACTGACAGCACAAAGAAAAACCTCGAAATGCGTGTAGAAGCTGAGAACGGTGCTACTGCCGGTAAATTCGATCTGGCAAAACGTGCAAAAGCTGCTGACCTTGACGCAATCCATGACACCGTTCATGAAATGGCAAAAGACGAAGCAAGACACGGAAAAGCATTTGCCGGATTACTGAAGAGATACTTTGGCTAAGCTACAAGCCATGCAAAAATGTAACTGTATGACTCTGTGAGTTTACTCGCAAGAGTCTTTACAGATACATTTTTATACGGCGCCAGCCGTCCATGAGGAAGTAGCGTAGCGAATTCCGAATGGTACATGGCTTATGTAAAATATTAAACCACAGAAAGGAAACGCGATATATGGCCACGTTGAAATATAGTCGTCAGAGAGAATCGATCAAGGAATTTCTCATGACACGTAAAGATCACCCTACCGCAGATGTTGTTTATGAAAATGTAAGAAAGATTTATCCCAACATCAGTCTGGGAACCGTATATCGCAACCTCTCTCTGTTATCCGAACTCGGCGAGATTCAGAAGCTATCCAACTTTGGCGGTGCAGATCATTTTGACGGGTGCGTTACTCCACACTGCCACTTCATGTGTAAAAAATGTGGTGAGGTTCTGGACCTGGAAACAGAAGATCTGAATGAAGTTGCTGAAAAAGCGGTCAAAAACTTTTCAGGTAAAATCACAGAATGCGATATACGCTTTTTCGGAATATGTCCGAAATGTATGAACAATTGATGTATTTTATAGATATTTGCTTGACTTTGTAGTTTCTATATGATAGATTGAAACTACAGTTATTGAGAATTATTACTATTATTACACAAAACTAACTTAAATATGAAAAGGAGATCAAGATTATGGCTAAATGGGTATGTAATGTATGTGGTTATGTTTACGAAGGTGACGCTGCTCCGGAAGTCTGTCCGGTATGTAAAGCTCCTGCTTCCAAATTCACCAAACAGGATGACAACCTGACATGGGCTGCTGAACACGTTGTTGGCGTTGCTCAGGGTGTCAGTGAAGACATCGTTGCAGACCTGAGAGCAAACTTCCAGGGTGAATGCTCTGAGGTTGGTATGTATCTTGCTATGGCAAGAGTTGCTCACAGAGAAGGCTATCCGGAAGTTGGTCTTTACTATGAAAAAGCTGCTTACGAAGAAGCTGAACATGCTGCTAAATTTGCTGAACTTCTCGGTGAAGTTGTTACTGACAGCACAAAGAAAAACCTTGAAATGCGTGTAGAAGCTGAGAACGGTGCTACTGCTGGTAAATTCGATCTGGCAAAACGTGCTAAAGCTGCTGATCTTGACGCAATCCATGACACCGTGCATGAAATGGCTAAGGATGAAGCCAGACACGGAAAAGCATTCGCTGGTCTGCTTAAGAGATATTTCGGAGAATAAAATTTTAAATTTTATATGAAACAGCTGATCCCCAGGGCATATGCCCCGGGGATCTTTTTTAATCAGATTTTTTTATACTCTCCGCAATCTTTTTCTTACTGTCATTCCGCACTTCATCACGGAGACGTGTCAGATACTCCGAAAACTGCACTTTATCATTTCCATAGGTCATCTGCAGATCATATTCCAGAGGAATCCATGTACTGATATCTGACTCATTATGCTGGATCAAAGCCTCCAGATTATCCAATGCCTTATAGATCCTTGCCTCCAGCGTCTGACGCTCCTCCATTTCTCTGTAAAGAGCCTGCATTTCACTGACAAAAGGTTCCGGCAGCTGCATCACCCATTCGTTTAAAAGCGATGCTTCTTTTTCTTCATCTTTTTCTGACTTTTCAAAGGTTGGTATGTCCCCAGTAAATGCCTCTCCAAGATCATGGATCAGACACATTTTCATTAATTTTTTCAGATCTGCTTCCGGAAACTCATCACTGACAAGATATGCCATCAACGTAATTCTCCAGGAATGCTCCGCCACACTTTCCCTGCGGCCTCTGGATGTATAACAGTGCCTGGTGGCATCTTTCAGACGCTCCGCCACAGCTAATGTTTCTATCAGTTTCTCAGGTTCCATCTATCTGCTCAGTCCCCTTTTTGTATTTTAAGTTGTTTTATTATAACACTTTTTAAGCAGTATCGTCTATAAATAATCTTTTTCATACTCAGGCAAAAGCCTCTGGTACCTGGCAGAAATCTCACATTTCAAACAAAAACGATCCCCGCAATTGCTCACGGAGATCGCCTCTTACACTTTATTTGTTGCTGCGAACAGTAACCTTCATTTTATTATTTCACAGTCACCTTACAGGTCATTTTCTTAGAACCGCTCTGAACTGTGATTGTTGCTGTACCCTTTTTCAGGCCTTTCACTACACCCTTAGATGTTACAGTTGCAACTTTTTTGTTAGATGATTTAAAAGTAATTTTTTCATCTGTGTTCTTTGGTGTTGCTATGGCTTTAATCTTGAAAGATTTTCCCTTGGAAACATTTTTTGCTGCCGGAACACCGGAAAGATTTGTTGTTTTTACGCCAGTGACCTTTACAGTCACAACTGTTTTCTTATTTCCAGATTTAATGGTGATTTTTGCTGTACCGGCTTTTTTCGCTTTGATCACACCCTTGGAGCTGACTGTAGCTACTTTCTTATTTGAAGAAGAATATGTAACTTTCTCTTTGCTTGTTACCGGAGTAACTGTAATAGAAGAAGCCAGTTTCTTGTAAGTAGCTCCTTTTGCAAGTGTCAGTGATTTTGTAGATGTTGTGATCTTTGTAGTTTTTACCGCTGCCTTCTGAACAGTAACCTTGAAACTTGCTGTCTTTTTGCTTGCAAGAGTAACAGTGACTACAGCACTTCCCTTCTTCTTGCCGGCAGTCAGCTTGAATGTTCCATTTTTGTTTACATTTGTTACTTTTACAGTTCCCGGTTTACTGGAAGTAATCGCTGTAACATAATCTCCTTCTGAAAATCCTGTTGCTTTGAATGCAGTTGTGGACTGACCTGTTTTCATTTTCAGAGAAGAAGCTGTCAGATAAATGGTAGCTGGAACTTTTGCTATCGTATTCTGTTTCTCAATTACTGTACCACATACAGAACAATGACTTCCTTCTATCTTTCCGTCTGCAAATACGGTTGGAGCTACTGCTGCATCTTTCACTACAGTATGGCCTTTTGCCGGGATCGGCACAGTTCTCGTCGCATCACAGGAAACACAATTCTCAACTTTGCTTCCCGCTGCTGTACATGTAGCTTCTTTTATAACATTCTTGGTAACCCAGCTGTGACTATGTACTTTATCTGTGGCATCAAAATCATATCTTTTTGAATCAATCTGATGCCATTTTCCTGTCTCCACGTCTTTCTCAAATGCCTTAAAAAAAATCCATGTAGCATTTTTTGTCTTTCGGGTCATGGTCGGAACATCCCAGCCTTCTGTGTACTGTACGCTCCAGTCATCCGGCTCACACTCCATCTTAATTTTCAACGTCTCCGGATCTCCAACACCATACCATTTTCCGGCTTCGCCTCCGACTCCTTCTTCATATCGATACAGTGCAACGCCTTTCTTTGCATAATCAATTGTTTCGCCAACCTGCGGGTTGAGGTTATTTCCGGCTGCATCTGTAAGAGTGTCCGGTCTCAGTACAGGTGAATCAGTTCCTGGGGTATTGTCTCCGTCATCTCCGTCATCATGTAAAGAATCTACCTGATAATCACGTCTTGCGATATGATTCCATCTTCCGTCTTCATCTTTCTCCAGAGCTGTCAGAGCAAAGCTGGTACCGTTTTCCGTTATTCTCTCCAATATCGGAAGTTCCTGCCCGGAAACTTCAATCCATTTCCATCCTTCTGTATCGTAGTCATTATCAGGTTCACCTGTTTCCTCATCTGTCCCTCTATAAATAATAATCTTATAATTATCTCCTGTTACCGGACTAAGCTTCTTCGTATCTTTTTCATAACGGAAAAGCTGTGGTTGCATATCTTTGGCAATATCAATCTGTTCTCCCACCTTAGGATTAAGTGCATTTCCATCTGCATCCGTGGCATTTTCCGGCATGATCACATATTCACTGATTTCAAAATAAACTTTACTGGTAAATGTTTTAAAAGCATCTGAGCTGACTGTCACATAAATACCAAAAGCTCCTGTTACCCCATGAGAATTTATAACAATATTATTATCATCTACAGAGACATCTACCTTTCCGGTATAGTCCCAATCATCTTCCATTGGTTTAAGTTCTAATTTGTATGCTTCTGAAATTGTCTCATCGCCATCTTCATCAGAATGATACACGCTGGTTGAAATCGTCATCTGGCTGTTTTGAAGCATAGTACCATTTCCTGTATGCCCGTCCATAAAATCATAATTCAGACCATATTTGGATTCTTCTTCCCCTACAGCCTCTGCGCTTTCATCTCCGGCTGTAAAATCCACATTCTGCGTTTCTTCCGCTTCTTCCTGGATTTCTGCATCCTCACCGTCTCCTACGGAAAACTCATCCTCCTGAATATTTACTTCTGCATCTTCTGAGGCAAATTCATCTGCCTCCACTGTTACATCCGCATCACTGTCATCCTGAAGCACTTCCTGACCGGTCTCTACCGCCAGTTCCTCTGCTGCTACCGGTACGGCTACACTCTGTGTAACAGTAAGTGCCATTGCCAGAAGCATTGCGATTTTGTTTCTTTTCATATAAACCCCATTCCCTTCTTTTTTATTGTCTGCAAACAGACTGATAAATCATCATAGACCGGAATAGGATATAAAAGCAATTACCTGGCAGCATAGTATGAACTTTTTATTTATTAAGAAAAAAGCTCCTGCAACTCAATATCGCAGGAGCCCTTGGACTGATTTATTTTATTCAAATGTCGCTTTTACTGTATCTATTGGATGTTCTGCTTTATTGTCGATATCCGTATCATTTCCCGAGAACACGCTTCCGGCAAAATCAATAACCTCATTTCCCGGCAGGCTGTCAATGCAGACAGCAGTTCCATTATCCGTAAATGTATTATTCACATAGTTTGGCGCAGTACCGTAAGCCATAGAGGTATTAAATTTCAAACCAACCGTATTATTCGCGAACGTACATTCCATTGCATTAACCCATGCACCATTCTGCGCAACAGCAGCCGTATCCCAACCCGTGAAGTTGCAATCGGTAAGAAGTACCAGACAATACGCATCCAGTCCGATTCCACCCTTACCTTCAAAATTAATCCCTGACAGATCTGTATAGTTACCATCATGTCCCTTTATACTGACAGTTCCGGTAAAAGTAGTCACCGCATCACCGTCTTTGCTTCCTGAAATACCCCAGACATGATCACCAAAAGTGATATCTCCGTCATATGTCACTGCCGGAAGATGCAGATATACCGGTGTATCTGAGGACACCTCTTCTTCAATGGAAGCAAGCAGGGCATTCAGCTCTTCGGTAGTCTCCATCGGTGTATCTTCCGCATAATAGCTGACTGCCGGCTGTTTTTCAATCGTAAGTCTCGTACTGAGAAAAATTGTATCTCCATTCTTCATGGTAAGTGTCCACTGGATATCATTCGTTCCACTGTCAGATACATAATTGATATCAGAAACATACGCTGCATTTGGGAAGCTTTCATTGTACACCGGTTCTACATATTCCATTTTCTGCGATCCCTCTGATGGCTTTGTATCTACTTTACAGGACTCTACCTCTTTGGAAAAATCTTCTCCAGCCAGCTCTCCTGTATCTTTGTTTAATACATACAGCTGACATGGAAGTGCACTGTTCATGCCTTCCGACAGCGTATCTGTGCGCTCACCCTGGGCATGTCCAGTCATACCGCCTTCCTCAGAAAAACTCAGCAGGACTTTGTAT
Organism: uncultured Blautia sp.; assembly: GCF_934424005.1. Lineage (GTDB taxonomy): Bacteria > Bacillota > Clostridia > Lachnospirales > Lachnospiraceae > Blautia_A. The sequence continues at coordinate 351 of NZ_CAKRXI010000041.1, read as the reverse complement.
GATTTTCCCTTATCCGTATAAGTGATCTGTGCACCGCCTTCATATGTTTCTGGTCTGTGATAGATAGAAAAAGCTATTCCGATAACCGCAGCTACGGCCAGAACTGCCACTCCTATCACTGCTTTCTTTCTCCACTTTCTTGGTGTCTTTATCTCTTTCTTTTCTGTCTGAACTGTTGTACAGTGCGGGCAGAACGACGCGTCATCCGGAAGTATCTCCCCACATTTTATACACTTTTTGCTCATTGACTTTCCCCTTATCTCTTTTTATTTTCTTCTCTACTACAATATATTTATGGTTAATATCCCTTACAGCCAGTAAGGAATTATCCATCTTGTTGCTTAAGCTGTT
>NZ_CAKRXI010000040.1 GCF_934424005.1 uncultured Blautia sp. | reverse complement strand
ATGGCTTATTAAAGTTACCCATTTTTACAATTCAAAAAAATTTCAAAATTCTCTTGACTGTTTATAGTTTGTCACCTGATTGCGTAAAATAATCTTTATTATTTAGAATACCTGTCATAAAATTTCCTATAACAAAAAAATGACTATGAGATTTCAGGCAAATATGGTAAAATGAGTTCATTATCAGTTCAATCGGAGGTATATAATCAATGGCAAAAAAAAATCTTATCGTCGGACAGTCCGGTGGGCCGACTGCCGTCCTCAACAGCAGTCTCTATGGTGTCGTTTCTGAAGGTCTTACCCATCCTGACACGATCGAACATGTATATGGTATGGTAAATGGTATCGAAGGTTTTTTAAATGACCGTATTCTTGATTTCGAAGAAGCTCTTCCGGGCGATAAACTCAATGGGCTTACTCATACTCCTGGTGCCTACCTCGGCTCCTGCCGTTATAAGCTTCCAGAATCTCTGGAAGATCCAGTTTACCCGGCTCTTTTTAAAAAATTTGAAGAATTAAACATCGGCTGGTTCTTCTATATTGGCGGCAATGATTCCATGGATACCGTCAGCAAGCTCTCCCGCTATGCCGCATCCATTGGAAGTCCGATCCGTGTGATTGGTGAACCAAAGACCATCGACAATGATCTGGTACACACCGATCATACACCAGGATTTGGAAGTGCCGCGAAATATGTCGCATCCACGGTTCGTGAGATTACAACCGATGCCAATGTCTATGAAAAAAGATCCGTAACGATCATTGAGATCATGGGCCGCCATGCCGGATGGCTTACTGCTGCAAGTGCACTCGCACGCAAATACGATGGAGACAATCCGCTGTTTATCTATCTTCCGGAAGTTGCTTTTGATCAGGATGTCTTCCTTAAGGATCTGGAGAAAGCATTCGAAAAGAACTGTAATCTGATCGTATGTGTCTCCGAGGGAATCCACGACGCAGATGGTACTTTTATCTGTGAATATGACAGTTCTGTAGGAACCGATACTTTCGGTCACAAAATGCTTGCCGGATGTGGCAAATATCTCGAAAATCTGGTACGCAGCCGTCTCGGAGTCAAAGCCCGTTCCGTTGAACTGAATGTCAGTCAGCGCTGCTCTTCTACACTGATCTCCGCTACAGACCAGCAGGAAGCGATCTCTGCCGGAAGATTTGGTGTGCAGGCTGCATTAAACGGTGAGACCGGAAAGATGGTATCCTTTATCCGTGATACAGATGTTGATGACCATTACAAGATGGTATGCGGTCTGAAAGATGTCAACGCAATCTGCAATGAAGAAAAAACAGTTCCGCTTACATGGATCACTTCTGACGGACATGATGTCACAGAAGATTTCATCCGTTATGCCCGTCCACTCATTCAGGGAAATATTGAAGTTCCACTCGGTGAGGACGGACTTCCGGCTTTTGTATATCGTAAATAGTGTATTCTAGAAAAGACAGAAATGAATTTCCACTTTCGCCAAGTGGAATATCCATCTCTGTCTTTTTCATGACACAATTTCTCTTTTCCTGAACCTTTATTCAATTACTCCTGGTCAAATTCTTCATGATCCTGCTGGATCTTTTCTTTCACTTCTTTTTTCAGTTCTTTTTCATGTTTCTTTTCATCGCGACTCTTCGGAAGAATAATATTCAGAACAACAGCGATCAGCGTTGCCAGAACGACTGGAGATTTACCAAAGATGGTCGTTACCCAGTCCGGGAAGCTGGCAAGTGCTGCAGATGCCTGCGATACGCCAACACCGATTGCTGCTGCCAGTCCGACGATAGAAGAGTTTCTGTAATCCATTTCTGCTGATGCAACCAGCTTCATTCCTGTCATAGCTATCGAAGCAAACACAGAAACAGTTGCTCCTCCGAGTACACATTGCGGAATAGTGGTAAGAAGTGCCGAAAATTTCGGTACGATTCCGGCAACTCCAAGAATTGCTGCAGCCAGTCCAAGTACCCATCGATTGATAACTTTAGTCGTTGTTACGATACCAACATTCTGACTGTAAGTCGCTGTCGGAAGTCCTCCGAGCAATGCCCCCAGAATATTTGTCACACCATACGCCATGATGCCGTTCTGCAGTTCTCTGTCCTCCGGAACTCTGTCCATTGCTCCAATCGTTGTCGCAGAGTAATCTCCGATGGCCTGTACAGAATTAATGGCAAACAGAAGCCCGATCGCAACGCATGCAGAAATCTCAAAATGGATTCCAAAATGCATAAACTGTGGAAGCTGAAATACTTTTGCTTCTCCGACACTTGAAAGATTTACCATTCCAAAAGGAATCGACACCACATATCCTACGAGAATACCGATCAGTATCGAAGCAAGCTTCAGGATTCCCTTTCCAAAATGATTCAGTGCAGTAACAACGGCAAGAGTCAGAAAAGCAACCACCCAGTTCTGCCATGAACCATAATCAGGGTTACTTGTTCCGCCCGCCATATAGTTAATTGCTGTCGGATACAGGGAAAGTCCAATGGTAAAGACAACTGTTCCTGTGATCAGTGGTGGAAAAAATACCCGGATTTTTTTTACCAGGATTCCCATAACAAAAGCAACAATGCCACCTATGATCTGCGCACCAAGAATCGAACTGATTCCATAACCTTCTGCAATTGCCTGCATACTTGGTACATAAGCAAAACTTACCCCCATGATCATCGGCAGTCCTGAACCTAAAGTAAAACCATTCTTCTTTCCAATCGGAAAAAGCTGAATCAGGGTTGACAATGCGGATACAACCAGAGATGCCTGGATCAGGATGACTCTGTCTTTTGCACTCAGGCTATTTCCGCCAACAGCACCTGCCACAATGATTGCCGGTGTTACACATCCTACGATCATGGCAACGACATGCTGCAGTGCCAGCGGAAGTGCTTCCTGAAACTTCGGGATACCATTCAGTTCAAAAATACTACCTCTTTTCATGATTCCTCCTGCCCGGTTTTCAATATTGTTTTCTCATCTGTGTATTGAAAATCCTTTTTCTGACTGTAATTGCTCGAACAGTCTTATTTTTTTAGTAATTATAACAAATTTAAGGCTCAAAAACAATTCGTAAGCCTTAAATATTTTGCCGTCATAGGTACTAAAGTTTACTGTCTTTTTTTGTATACTTTTTCTCAATACTTAAATTGGATAACCATTATTTAGCCAATCTTATCTTCTCACGTCAGCAGCTCAAACGTATGATATAAGTCTACTCTGCCATATCCCCACTCCGGGTTTGGATAGGCCTCTCCAGCCTCTCGCTCAGCCCCTCTGCTCAGATAATGTTTTACACTGTTTCCGGTAAAATATGGCTCATTTCCCCGGACCAGTGCCCACTCAAAAAGGAGTGCTGCGATCCCCGCCGTCTGTGCGGCTGCAAGACTTGTTCCGGTAGCCGGCGCAAACTCCTTTCCCGGACCGATTGAAGCCGTCAGAATTCCTACCCCTGGAGCAGCAAAATCGGGTTTTACGATATTTTCTGTATTGTATCCACGGCCTGCCTGAATGAACAGGCTGTTATCCCGATACTGATATGCTGTGACGGTCATCGCATCTTCAGCATCTCCAGGAGCAGTGACCGTATAATCCGGTGATGACTGCAAAAAATAGGTTTCATCAGAAATCATCCCTCTTACCGGAAGCCATATATGAAACCTGCTTTTTCCCGGTATCTTCTCTTCCACCAAAAACTTCCAGATTCCCGATGCTGGATGCTGAAATCGAATAAAGATCAGCGTGTTTCCTGTTCTTCTTTCAATTGGCACATAATTCACCAGTACTTTTGTTTCTACAAATACAAAAGACAGTTCCTGCGTTCTGTTCTTTAAAGATGTGCTGACTGACAGTTTTTCCCCTGTCGGTGACTGAATCGTCATATAATAAGAACCGGGAGAGTCCCCCCAGAATTCTGTCATAAATCCTCTGGTACTCTCCCGGTCACCAACTCGTAGTTCTACAGTATCTTCTGTATCATTCGGTCCAAATTCTCTCAAATAATGGTGTCTGGCCGTTCCTTCATTTCCGGCAGGAACAGATACTGCGTTCTGTGTAAATGCTGCAATACTGTTTATATATTCATTCAACGGTCCCTCTCCCTGATGTGCCCCCATACTTGTTCCAAGGCCTATACAAATAGAAAGGGGCATCTGCTGTTCCTGGGCAATGCGCAGCACATAAGAAATTGCCAGCATAATATCATCTTCCTGAAAAATATCAGTATCACGCGGTAAAAGATAAAAATCCCGAAGATAATTTTTTGCCTGCTTCAGCTTCACAATTACAAGTTCTGCCTCTGGCGCTGCCCCGCAAAAATTTTCTTTTTCGATCCGATATCCGGCAGCCGTTGCTGCACTTCTCGTCCCATGTCCATTTGTATCACTGGAAGGCACGATTTCCCAGGGATTTTCTGATGCAAGCGCCTGTTCAATCTGTTGTCGGCTGAACTCTCTGCCAAACGGAATTCTGCCATCCGCTCCCCCTTCCAGTGTCTGATCCCAGATACTTAAGATCTTACTTTGCGCACCATTATGAAATGCCGGATGAAGATAATCGATTCCGGAATCAATGACCGCAACCAAAGTTCCCTTTCCCTGCAATTTGAGATATGGATGGTTATGCAGTCTTGTCACACCAGATGCACTCAGTACACCTGTGTCCATATATGTATAGCACCGTGGTATGGATGAGTAGGAATAACTACTCAGTTCCAGTTCCGGCACTTCCTTCATCGGTACATACAAAATCCCGAACAGATCATTTACGATCTGAAATGTCTCATCAGACTCGTAATCAAAACCACCCTGTGTATTCTGTTTATATCGGATAATAAAATTTTCATACTGTTGATTCTGTGCCGGTACAGGCATTATACTCACGCTCCGGTCATTTCGGTCTTCCTTACTAACCTATGGCCGCAGACTATTTTTTATACTGATAAAATCAAACTCAGAAATCCGTATTTCTGATTTAATCTGCCTTCTTTGATCTGACTGCCAGTATCACGATACCTGCCACCAGGATAAACAAACTGATAAACTGCGAAGTAGAAAGCATTCCCACACTTCCCCGAATCAGATCACCCCGGAAAAATTCCAGGACAAACCTGCCGATACTGTAAAAGATCAGATAACAGGCGGCCACCTGTCCATCCTTTTTTTTATGCTGCGCAATATAAAGAAGGATTCCAAAATGCAGAAAATCCAATATACTGGAATAAATCTGTGTCGGAATCAATGCTACATGATTCGGTGCAAAATCCGAATTCTGAAATGTAATAGAAAATATGCTATTTGTCTCATGACCATAGCAGCAGCCTGCCAACAGGCATCCGATCCTTCCAAATCCCTGCGCAAGTGCCACAGATGGCATCACCAGATCAAAGTATTTCCAGAAATCTGTTTTTTTGATATAGCAATACAGACAACCCGCCAGAATCCCGCCGATAATACCTCCATACACAACAAATCCATCTGAAATTGTATCCAGAATATAATGTGGATCCTGCACAATACTTCTCCATTCCGTGATCCAGAATAAAATTTTTGCACAGAACAGTCCTCCCATCAGGCACCAGATCACTAATGAAAAAACATGGTCCCGGTCCAGCCTCTGTCTCTTTGCTCTGTAATCTGTAACGATCCAGGCAGCGATCACACCCAGTGCGATCATAAAGCCATATCCATATACCGTCAGCGGTCCTATGGTAAACAGTTCATTTCTCATATATCCTGTCTCCTCTTCTGAATCTGCAGAAAGTATTTTTTCCACAATTCAAGAATTTCCTGATTCGCCCTGTCATTCAATAAATTTTTCTCGCATGCATCAGGATCACATTCCCCACAGATATCCATTCCCAAAATCTGCTGTTGTTGCAGTACGATCTCCAGAAACTTTTGAAGTTCCTCAAGACTCATATCACCCTGACTCCATGTTGTTGACGCATCTGCTGTACACAGCACATCTTTATCCACGGAAATATACAGTGGAAAATCTGCACACAGATCCCTGAAAAACGCATTCTTTTCCTCACCTGTCATTGCCAGCAGCTTTTCTCTGGACAAAAACTGTACTTTCTGCTGAAATTCCGGCTCAACCTGCGCATAAGCCTTTTCATCCGGTCCAACAAGAATTACCTCTTGCAGCATCGGTACTTCTTCCAAAGCTGCCGCGATCCATCCACCACAGGATAAAAGTCCTCCAAAAGCCGGCAGCTGCATATCCGTATGATTATCAAATACCAACAGCCGGAATGGAAGTTCCATCTTTGATATCCACAGCCTGCTTACATAATGATAATTTCCTGAATCAATGAAATGTATGCCATTTCCTGCATACTTCTTTATTTCATCCAATATCCTGTTCTGCGCTTCCTCATCACAGTAGCAGTTGCTTCCCGGCAGATCCTGTACCTCCACCCAGGATATATCTTCCTGCATTTCTGCACGATTCCGGTAAAACTGCTGTTCTTTGTAAATTCCTGAAAAATTCAAGATCACAATTTCATTGGTTTCTGTTCTGTTTTGTTTTTTATTTATTATCTTATTTCCTGTCATAGGGATATCTTACCATGAAAACACAAAAAAAGGAACCGGTGTCCGAAAACACCGATTCCCCCGGATCAATTTCAATTCAGATAAAACGTACTTCTCAAGCTTTGTTAACAGATCCGAAAAGTTCCATTTTTTCTTTAACTGTAGCTTTGATTGCTTCAGTTCCTGGAGCAAGAAGTTTACGTGGGTCAAATCCTTTACCCTGCTCGTCCTTGCCTTCTTCGATATATTTACGTGTAGCTGCTGCAAATGCAAGCTGGCACTCTGTGTTAACATTGATCTTGGATACACCAAGGTCGATTGCTTTCTTGATCATGTCTGCCGGGATACCTGTTCCACCATGAAGTACAAGTGGCATATCTCCTGTCAGCTGCTGAATAGCATCCAGAGTCTCAAAGCTCAGACCTTTCCAGTTAGCCGGGTATTTACCGTGGATGTTACCGATACCTGCTGCAAGGAAATCGATACCAAGATCTGCAACCATCTTGCATTCCTGAGGATCTGCACATTCACCCATACCTACTACACCATCTTCTTCACCACCGATGGAACCAACTTCTGCTTCCAGAGACATTCCGTGGTCAGCAACGATCTTAACCAGTTCTTTTGTTTTTTCTACGTTCTCTTCGATCGGATAATGGGAACCATCAAACATGATAGATGTGAATCCAGCTTCTACGCATTTCAGGCATCCTTCATAGCTGCCGTGATCCAGGTGAAGTGCAACCGGAACAGTGATGTTCAGTTCTTCCATCATTCCTTTAACCATACCAACAACTGTTTTGTAACCAGTCATGTATTTTCCTGCACCTTCGGATACACCAAGGATAACCGGAGAGTTAAGTTCCTGTGCTGTAAGCAGGATAGCTTTTGTCCACTCAAGGTTGTTAATGTTGAACTGACCTACTGCATAATGACCAGCTTTTGCTTTTTTCAGCATTTCTGAAGCGTTTACTAACATGATAAATTCCTCCTAATCTTTTTGAGCGTAACGATAACACCCAAATTATGTATCTAGTTTAACAGATTAAAGCAGTTTCGTCTAGCATATTTGTACAAAAAAACTGTATACATTGTCATAATATTCACGAACCCGTACTTCTGTGATATTCTCGTGTCAGTCTGGTGAGTATTTCGTCCATATTTGTCTTATTCACCAACGGATCCGGTGTTTTGGAAAACTCCTGAAGTCTATCTCGGATATCCTGCAGGATTTCCTTCTCTGCCCCTATTGATTTTGCCATTTTTTCATATTCTGAAGGCGTTCTTGTCATTCCAAAAGCAATCAGATACGATTCCAGCGCCTCCCGGCTCCTGCTCCCCTCATATGCTTTTCGAAAACACTCTGTAGCTTTTTCCATCTGAAACAGATAACTATAAGCACAGCCAAGATTGTGGTACACTTTTTCTGTCATACCCTCACAGATTTCCTCAAGATCTTCCCTTTCCAGAAGATTCTGGTAAACCTGTATCGCATGTACATACATTTCATTCTCTATTAATGCATCTGCCTTCTGCTTCTCACGCATTGCCGGAGTTTCTTCATTCATCTTCTGCAGACGTACATTCAGTTCTTTCAGTTCTTCATATGTCAGATAATTGATTTCTTTAAATACCGGATAAACAATATCTTCCGCACTTGCAAATTTGCCGATCTTGGAACGAAGTTTGGCTGCCAGTGCCGGAAGTTCCAGTTCCTCCTGTATCCAGCTGCACAATCCTTCATTCATGATCGTCTGGTCGATCAGATACAGATTATGATACAGATAATAGCAGAGTTCTTCAATAGAATACACATTGGTACTGATATTTTCTATGAAATAAGGCAGCTTTGCCCGTTTTGTCTGACACAGTATATATCCACTCACTTTGTCTCCTCCTGCCATCTGGTCGTTTCTGTCCACTCTTTGCCACTTGATGGAAACATCTCACCAAATCCAAGATCTTTTACTGTGACCCTGCATTCAGCCTGTGAAATATACTGCAGATTCACACCAAGTCTCGTTGTCCGCTCCGGTCTTTCCGACAGTCCCGGCAATGCCATTGCGATCCGTTTCTTTTTTGCCTCGCCCATTGTATCTACGATAAAAACAAGTTCCTTCGTCCCATCCAGGATCAGCTCGACATATGCATTACTTTCATACCAGTTTCTGCCTGATTCGATCAACGGATAATAAGTCGGTGCTCCCATGACACGCAGCTCCATTCCAACATCAGAAAGTACCAGTGAACTGCTCATATAACGATAGTCTTTCAGGTCATGATTGATCACCCGTTCTGCCCCTGCGCTGCAGGCTCCTCTTGCAAACAGGTTATTTCCATAAAAAACTTTTCTTCTCTGATAACATAACAGCTTCACAGATTTCTGTGCCCATTCCTGGTCAAATCCCTCTCCATTGATCTGAATACTGGAATACAATTCTTTACCAAGTGTGTTCTTGATAAATGTATAGAATTCTGCATCCCGTTCCTCTACATTCGCACTCAGAGTCATTGTAACAGGTTCTTCCAGATGTACCAGTACCGGTCGTGTTCCTGAATTCATGGACATGCGGCGAAAACTTACCTTCTGCTGTTCAAAGCTGTACCATGCTACACTTCTGTTCCAGGTTTCTATCTTCTGTGTCATGACATAGTAATAAAAACTCTCTTCATAATCCAGAAGAATCGTACGTTCTTCCGGGATTCCCAGTTCTCTGCATGCCCGCTGAAGATTTTCTACCTGTACAGCATTCAGACTGTCCATGGCAATCGACAGACTCCGGATGTTTTTTTCTACTTCCGCAATCCCTATAAGTTTCAGCATCTCATGCAGATAATGTGCCAGAAGCTCCCATGCTTCTTTTTTTTCACCTCCAACCGCTACCGTTCTGTTCTGTGCTGATATCTCATAAAGGTTTCCAGCGAGAAATCCACCTTTTTCTCTTGCAAAATATTCTGCTTCCAATCCCGCGCAATATGTCTTGCGGTCTGGACGCAGACAAAGACAGGTCGGCATTTCAAACTGGCTGCTTCCCACTTTTACGGGAAGTGAACGCGGTTCCTCTGCCTTGCGGTCATAATAACAGATCTGAGAATATTCTTTTCCAAAATCAATTCCTATTATCAAGTCTCTTGTTTCATTCATCTTCCGCTTTCCTTCTCTATGCTAAACATGTTTTTCACATACTGTTCCTGTCTGAGATAATCTTTCAGACTGTCTGTCACTTCCTGCGTTTTGTCCAGTCTTCTTGCAGACAACATCTGATTCAGCATCTGATACTTGCTTCCGGAGGCACCCTCGACTTTTTTCATTGAAACGCTGCGTTCCGGAGTCTTCTTTGTATTGTCTTTATCTCCCTCATCGATCTGGAAATAATACTGCAGTGTCTCCCCGTAAAACAGAGTAAATGTCCTTACAAATATGCCCTGATACATTTCTTTCAAAGGTTCGCATTTATATGCTGTCTCCGTTCCAAGTCCGGTATCCAGCCTGTAAAACAATGTAACCTTTGCTCCAGGTACTGCACGACATTCCACAAATGTTTTGTCATCCAACTGATATGGACTCAGAAGTTCCGGTGAGAGTTTACGGAAAAACGCAAATTTCAGATTTTCTTTTGCACACTCTTCCAGTATGCTCTGAGCTATTCCCACATATTCCGGTTTTGGATCTTTTTCTCTGGAAATTTCCTGCAGAAGCGCCAGTCTGCAGATAACATTAACCGGCCACTGACTGGTAAATGCATATTCCAGCCTGCTTCTGATGAACGTACTCATTGTATATTCTCTGACAAAAATGCCATAAGAAACCAGTGTAAGGTATGCTCCTATGATTCGTTCTTTTCCGGACTGTTTCACATAAGATTCCAGTACAGCTTCCCCCTCTTTACGGTAATCTTCCGTAAAGATCAGAAGACTTAAGATTCTTTCTTCCAGATCATAGGTATCCATTTCGAAACCTCTGGCACTCTTCCATATCGAAATAAGTTCATCCAGTGGTCCAAACCGATACAGCATAAGATAATGCAGGATCACTTCATCATATTTACCCTTCCGGTAAACCTCGGATGCCAGTGCCAGAAGTTCGTCATCTTCTGCCATGTCACTTTTCAGGATCATCCGGCTGGTCATCTTGAGAAGGCAGCTCAGATCCAGTCCTTCATAACCAAATTCTTCCACAATCACCATTGCCTGCCGGAACATCCTTCTGGTAATCAATATTTCAAGCAGTGTCGTACGTTCAACCAGTGCATACTGACGGAAATCCATTTTTTCAAGATATTTATCAAGCTTCTGGTCCTGCACATTCGCAGCATAATAATCCAGGATCTGTTTTCTTACAGAATTCCTATACTCTTCTGTACAGTCCTCAAGTTCTGCCAGACTCTGAAAATACTCCAGATTATCCGCATTCAGCGTTGTCGATTCACAGTAATGCAGCAGAAGTCCTCGTTCTCTGACTCCCAGTTCCAGAAGTTCCGGTACTGCCTTGCTTTCATCTGTGAGTTTTGTAAGATTGTATGGGATTGTAGAAACATAACGTCTCTGTTTATCATCCTGGAACAGGATCACTGCATCATCTGTATAGATTCTCGGATATGCAATTCCTTTATTGCAAGGGTAGATTTCTTCCTCTGCAAACTGACTGTGCCGCACGATCACCTGCCGGACTTTGCTGTCATCACAGTACAGGCGATAGGTAAACATCTTCGGAGCGATTGCTTCTCCATCTTCGGCACTTACCGGATCAAACAGGAATTCCTGATACAGGATCGCATAATTTTCATCCAGCTGGCCTTCTCTTAGTTTGCGATAGGCAAACCGTTCCATGTTATCCTTATAATTTTCATATGTTTTGGAGTCTTTTTCTTTAAATGCGATCACACTTGCATATACATAAGCCTTGCGTGCATCACCAAGTGAATTGTCATTGTACGCAAAATACATCAGAAGCGGCTTTGGCAGTTGTCTTCTGTATGTAATATCCATGGTTTCCACATAATATTCAAACAGTCTGGTGATACGTAATCCTCTGCTTACTGCAAGCGAGAACCATTTGAAATATACCGGTCTGCGTGGTTCCCCCTTCATGATATATTTGCAGACAGCCTCCAACACATCATCTGATGAAAATTTCTCATATCCGGATGCAAGTGCCTGATACAGGCTTCCATAGAATCTTTTTTCATATCCGGAAAGATATGCCATACGCATCACAAGTTCTTCGGTAAGCAGATCATGTTTACCAGCATAGCAGAATACCTGCATCCAGAACGGGGTAAGACGATGAAGCAGAGAAACATCCTCACTGATCATCTTCCATGCTTCTATATAAAGAAGCGGACTCGTACAGCCTTTTTCATATAGTTCTTCCATCATGAACAGTACTTTCGATGGTGTGGTACGATATGTACTGTCAAGTTGAAGCAGCAGCCACAACAGCTGGAAACTGTCCTCTTTCTGCCTGAAAAAGTTCTGCAGTTTCCATACAGCCTGCCCCCGGTCCTTATACAAACCGGTCACTGTACAGAGATAGAGATAAGTTCCGGCTGTTTCCAGTTCTTCTCTTGTGAACTCTTTACCACGAAAATTCCTGAGGATTTTTTTTGCCACATCATCTTTTCCTTCCAGATGTGCCATATATGCCTCCAGAAACTGGTACTCCGTATATTCACAGCCAGCTTCCCTCAGCTGATTTAATTCAAACCCTGCATTTTCTTTCCATATCTGAAAATTGATCTTGTTTTCCTGATATTCAAGATAATCCTTCACAAGTGCAAGCTTGTGCCTTTTTTCTTCTCTGTGTACATCAATATGAATGCGCGCTCCCCTGGATGCAAGGACATGATACGTCAGTTCCTGATACGGACTTCTTACAATGATCTCGCCTATGTGATTTTCTCTTTTTAACTGATCTACATGAACAAGATAGTTGATCTGAACACTGCTGCCAATAAAATCCTCATCCGTTATCACATGGCGCTCCGGCTCCAGGAACTCCCCCTTTGACTCGATTTCAAGGCGAAGATGTCCCCATCCGCTTCTGTGTATCTCAAAAGATTCCTGCATATCTTCTTCTACATTATAAAATTCTGCTGCTGTAGTTTTTAAGGATACGGAAACAGGATCTTTTTCCTTCAGACTGATCAGGAATTCCTCCAGATGCTGATAAGTTACCGGCTGTCTGGACAGTCCTGCATACAACGCTTTTTGCTTTTTTTCTGCTTTCCTGAGCATCATACAAAAATCTTTTTCGGAAAAAAGATGATAAGCTTCTCGAAAATCTTTTCTGGCGATCTCGCAAAATGTCTGCATATCATCAACTTTTCCCACAGAACTTATGATTTCTTCTTTTATTGCCTCAATCGCAAACGGAAGCTTGTACTCTCCTATGCTGGAAGTCACACAGAGCCAGCCTCTGCATATATCACCAGGCTGCATTCCCACTGCGTCAATTCCATAAGGCAGCCGTACGGTTGTCCCCGAAAACCGACTGTTTCCCGGAACAAATCTTCGATCTGAGGAAGTAATATATCCCTGTATCTTATCATTGTTCTCCGTTCCAAGATACAGCTCACCCTGTGCAGTCGTTCCTGCTTTGATCTTTATCTCCAGTTTTTCTTTTGAAAAAAGGAGTTCCGGCTGATCATATTTGAATTTTCCATTGAGTATCTGTTCTATCTTTTTTTTCAAAATAGTTCACCTGATTATCCTTGAAAGTGTATTTTTCTCATATAAAATTTATTATACACTACATCATGAGGATACGCAAATCATATAATTTTATGGGAAAAGCACGTTGCTCCAGCCTCTGACATATTCTATATAGAAGCCCCTTTTGAGGTGGATATTTGAAAACTTTTCAGAAACCTTTGACCGCAGCAGAGGAAAGACTCTGCCTCAGACGCTGCCAGGAAGGGGATCCGGAAGCAAAACGTATCCTGATCGAACGTAATCTTCGTCTGGTTGCCCATGTTGCAAAAAAATATCAGGGAAACGGAGAAGAACTGGAGGATCTGATTTCTATCGGTACGATCGGACTGATCAAGGCTATTTCCACCTTCAATTCTGAACGTTCTGCCAGGCTGTCCACTTATGCCGCCCGCTGTATTGATAACGAACTTCTTATGATGCTGCGTGCAAGAAAGAAATGTTCACGTGAAGTTTCTCTTTATGAACCGATCGGAACAGACAAAGAAGGAAATGAGATCAGTCTGCTGGATATTATCGAAAGTCCGCCGGTGGATATCGTAGAAAAATATTCTACTCGTCAGGATATCCTTTTTCTTTTTTCTTCTATGAAGGATATCCTGACCCCCAAAGAATACCAGGTCATCTGCTGTCGTTATGGGCTGTTTGAAAACAATGAAATGACCCAGCGTGAAATCGCCGATCAGCTTCATATCAGTCGTTCCTATGTCTCCAGAATCGAAAAAAACGCATTAAAAAAATTAAGAACTCTCTTCGGTTGATTTTCTGTCAGAAATACTCTAAAATCAAAAACGGACTGAGATATATTCAGTCGGAAGGAGGTTTCTTTTCATATGACAGATACAACTGAACGATCAGGCTTTGCATATATGCACAAACTGTTGAAACAGCTGCTGGTTCTTCTGCTCTGTACTGTTCTGATCGGAACATGTTTTGCACCCGCTTCGGTCTCGGCAGCCTCACGACCTGTAACAATCAGCAGCTGTAAGATTTCAGGAAAAAGCAAAGTCCGCGTAACCGCTGTCACAGCAAATCCACGTAAGATATCCGGATCTCGCTGTTACCTTTTTGCACTGACTCCGGGCATGTCGGCCAGACCAGTAGCATCCTGTAAAAAATCAAAAAAAATGACATTTACCTGTAAATTAAATTCCGGTGGTGTCAACCTTCTGAATTCCGGTTTTGCTGTCGCTTCTCGGAATTCCAGTGGAAAATATACCTATATCAGCACACGGAGATTTATTTCCAACCCCGGTGCACTGGCCAAGTACCGATATCGTTTTCCAAAGTCCATCTCCAAAAAAGGACTTCAGATCAATGCTGACATGATGGAAGATGCGGAAGAACTGAATGTACGAAATTCTGTGATCAATATTGATTTCAGTCAGCTGATCGCGCCGCCGGCACTTCAAAATTCCAGGTACTCTTACTCCTGGAAATATCAGGGACAAACCTACTGGTTTGTAAAAGATTCTGTCTCTTATTACGACAGACAGCTACTTGCACTGAATTCCACTTCATCTGTAAATTCTGCTGTTCTGCTTCTGAGTTGGCGCAGTGACCTGACCAGCCTGATCTATCCACAGGGACGCCAGCAGGGACATGCTTTTTATGCCTGGAATACCAAAGACAGTTCTGCAAGAAAGCAGCTCCAGGCAACACTGAATTTTCTGGCCAGACGTTACAGTACTTCCACAAAAAAATACGGACAGATTTCCAACTGGATCATCGGAAATGAAGTCAATAATTACAACACTTATAACTACGCCGGTTCCCAGACGCTGAGTCAGTATTCTCAGATTTATGCAGATCAGTTTCGTCTTGCCTATAATACACTGGTCAGTGTTTATTCTAATGCAAGAGTTTATATTTCACTTGATCATCTGTGGAATACAAATTATGTGAATGGAACCTTTGCTTCACGAAGAATGCTGGATTCTTTTGCTTCAAAAATACGGGCCGGTGGAAATCTGCAATGGAACCTTGCATATCACCCATACAGTTCTCCACTGACAGAGCCTCGTTTCTGGGCGAATACAAACGGGCAGCTCACCAGATCACTTACAACGCCTGTGATCAATATGGGAAATATCCGCCTGCTGACCAGCTATATACGTCAGAAATATGGTTCAAAAACAAGGATCATTCTGTCCGAGACCGGTTATACTTCTGTTCAGAGGAACCACAATGTTGAAAATCTGCAGGCAGCTGCGGTTGCCTACAGTTACCTTCTTGCCGAATCAGATAATATGATCGACTCACTGATCATTCATCGTCAGATCGACCACAAAGAAGAGATCAAACAGGGACTGAATCTTGGATTATGGACAACCGATGCCAGATCTGCTGATTTTGAATCTGCCAACACAAAGAAAAGATCCTGGAGTGTCTTCAAATATATGGACAGCAGTCGTTCTGCTTCCGAAACCGCATTTATTCCATCCACGATCGGTGCCAGCAACTGGAAATCGCTGATCCCTTCATACAGTTCCAAACTCTATAACAAATCAAACTGTACCATCGGATCACTTGAACAGGTAAATGCATATCGCCGCGGTGCTTCCATATATCAGAGCTGGTCTCCATACGGTGCTGTTACAACTTCACACAAAACAGGAAATACCTTTACTGCTATTCATGATATCCGCCGGAACAAAAACAGTTTATGGGGATTCTCACAAAAAATGAAACGCAGTCTTTCCTTTAAATCTTATCCAAATTTCTGCACAACGCTCCGCGTAAGTGGTTCACAGAATGGATATGTACAAATCAAATTGCGTTTTTACAGTGGAAAACATATCTTTGAATGTGCCAGAGTTGTTCCTGCTGATCAAACTGTCCGTTTAAAAACATCTCTTGCGAAATGGAAATATCGCAGTAAAGTAACTAAGATTCAGGTTATGGCAGCCCCTGTAAATGGCAGTCAGTGGAATGCCAACGCTCAGCTTGTTATGAATGCCCCTGTGCGCAGTCATTAAATTTTTCATCAAATAAAAAAAGAGCAGATATCACTTCTCATGAGGATATCTGCTCTTTTTTTATTCTAAGTTCTGTTTTACAGATTCGTCTGTATTTTATGCCTCGGCCCTTCGAAGGAGATCATACTTTTCAATCTCTGTTCCAAGGTCTACAGCAAGTTTCTGCTGCGGATGCGGTGCACTTTCTACAGAATTTCCATCTTCATCATAGATTGCACGAACAGTTGCTGTGATATTTCTGCCATCCGGTTTCATGATCTCAATCATCTCACCAACGATAAACTTATTTCTCTGCGTAATGTGTGCAAAACCATTCTCATCAACTTCTTCTGCATATCCCAGATAAGTATATTCTTTTACATACGTATTATTGTCATAAATCTGCGTATGTTCATCTGGTTTTCCATAAAAGAAGCCTGTCGTAAACTGACGGTACGTACAATTGGAAATCTGTTCCTGATACCAGGACATATTTGCCTTATATTTTTCCGGAGACTCCATATAATCATCAATTGCCTTACGATAAGTTCTTGCAACAGTTGCCACATAAAGAGCAGTCTTCATGCGTCCTTCAATCTTCAGGCTGTCGATACCACTATTCAGGATGTCATCCATATGCTCTACCATGCAGAGATCCTTGGAGTTGAAGATATAAGTTCCTCTCTCATTCTCAAATACCGGCATGTATTCACCAGGACGTTTTTCTTCCACAATAGAATATTTCCAGCGACACGGATGTGTGCATGCCCCCTGATTCGCATCTCTTCCAACCAGATAGTTGCTGAGCAGGCATCTTCCGGAATAAGAAATACACATAGCTCCATGAACAAAAGTCTCGATTTCCATATCATCCGGAATATGTTCACGGATCTCACGGATTTCTTTCAAAGAGAGTTCCCTGGCCGTTACGACACGTTTCGCGCCGAGCTTATGCCAGAAACGGTATGTCTCATAGTTTGTATTGTTTGCCTGTGTACTGATGTGGCATTCTATTTCCGGACAAATTTCACGGGCATAGGTGAAAATTCCCGGGTCTGCAATGATCAGCGCATCCGGTTTCAGTTCTTTCAGCTCCTGCAGATATTCTCTGACTCCCGGAAGATCATCATTATGCGCCAGAATATTTACTGTCACATAAACTTTTACTCCATGTTCATGTGCAAACGCAATTCCCTCTGCCATATCTTCATGTGAAAAATTCTTGGCTTTTGCGCGGAGGCCAAATGCTTCTCCACCTATATATACCGCATCTGCTCCAAATATAACGGCTATTTTCAGTACTTCAAGACTGCTTGCAGGTACCAGTAACTCTATATTTCTCATGCTTCCTCCTTAACGCTCAAAGACACTCCGTCTCCCAGCGGAATAATACTTGTCATAAGCTGTGGATGATGTTTCAGTTCATACAAATATTCTCTCATACGCTTGTAGATCGTACGGTTTCTTCGTTCCACAAGATAATGGGATTCAATCAGCTCGCCCTCCTGAAGTACATTATCTGACATCAGGACTCCGCCCGGGGCAAGCAACCGCACC
This sequence comes from uncultured Blautia sp., assembly GCF_934424005.1. GTDB lineage: Bacteria > Bacillota > Clostridia > Lachnospirales > Lachnospiraceae > Blautia_A. The sequence continues at coordinate 5,744 of NZ_CAKRXI010000040.1, read as the reverse complement.
ACATCCGGCAACCAGTGAATATATTGTCCCTTGGCCGCATCCATAAAAATCAGATCATATGATCCCGAAAGTTCTTTCAGAATTTGCCCTGCGTCTCCTTCCAAAAAGGTAATCTGTGACTCACGTCCGGCTCTTCGGAAATTCTCCCTTGCCTTCGGAATTCTCTTTTCATAATTTTCAATCGTTGTAATATGCATTTCAGGCTGACTGTACTCACACATAAGAAGTGTGGAGAAGCCAACGGCTGTCCCCACTTCCAGAATACGCTGCGGCTTCTTAAGTGCCAACAGTGTCTTTATAAAGCTCTGCATCTCCTTACGAATGATCGGAACTCCCTCAGACAATGCAGAACACTCCAGTTCATCAAGAAATGGAGTGTTCCCTGCATCAAGGGAATTAATAAACGTACGCATTCTCTCTTCTATGATCACGAAGTTACTCCTTCCTGCTCTGCATCACCTGCAAGAATTCCCATGATCCTGTTTGGTGTATAGGCAGTACTGAGTAGATATGTGCCTGGTTTCATTTTCCCACTGTAATTCGAAAGTTTTTCCTGTACCCAGAACACCAGCGTATCCTCGATCAGTCCTTTACTCTTTAATGTCTTTGCGATATCATAACTCGTTGCATCTTCTTTGATCACAACGGTTACTTCCTGTCCTTCTCCCGGGTTCATCGCCTGCTGGTTAAAAACGTTATACCCAAACTGGTAGGTAACCTTACCGATCCAGATCACGAGGACAGCCACACAAACATACAAAGCTATTTTAAAAAATCCTCCTGCAACGATCACTCCAGCCGCGCCTACCCGGTCCTTGGTGTCTCCCATATCTGCTCCTTTCTGTGTACTGATCAGATTTCATCAAACTGCAATGCTCAGATTTCCGGCACCTTAATCTCAATTCCGTCTGTCAATGTCTTACAAATCTGCTGCATCATCCTGCAAAGTGCCAGTTCCGCATCAAGATAAGCATTTACCTCCGGATTTCTTCGAAGTTCTGCCGATTCTCTTGCCAGCTGTTCCGCATCCTGAAGCAAATTTCCTCTTTCTTCATTCTGAAGCCGGAAGTTATCTGCCCGGAAATGCTGCACTCTCGAGGCCAGCTCCGGATCTTTTTCCAGAATTGCCTCCTGTTTCTTGTAAGTTCTGTACACATCGCTCTTCTGGATAGAATTCAGAAGAAGATGAATGTTTCTGTTTACAGCGTCCATGTTATTTATGCCTCCATAATGATCGGCAGGATCATCGGACTCCTCTTTGTTCTCTTCCACAGGAAATCACTGAGTGCATCTTTTACTGTATTCTTGATCTTGCCCCAATCTGTAATGTTACGTTCCAGACAGGAATCTAACGCATTTTCTACGACTTCTTTTGCATCTTCCATCAGATCCTCGGACTCTCTTACATAGACAAATCCTCTGGATACAATATCCGGTCCGGCAAGAACCACATTGCTGTGGCGTTCAAGTGTCATAACAACGATCATGATACCATCCTCTGACAGATGCTGACGGTCACGAAGTACGATATTACCGACATCACCAACTCCCAGACCATCTACAAAGATCGCACCTGTATGAACAGAACCGGTAACTGCTGCACTGTTTGCATCCAGCTCCAGAACATTGCCGGAAGCAAGGATAAAGATATTCTCTTTCGGAATACCAAGATCTTCTACAACATGTTTCTGTGCAGTCAGATGTCTGTATTCACCATGAACCGGAATCGCATATTTGGGTCTTACCAGAGAATAGATCAGTTTGATTTCTTCCTGGCAGGCATGTCCGGATACGTGAACATCCTGGAAAATAACCTTTGCGCCCTTCATGGACAGCTCATTGATAACCTTGGAAACAGCTTTTTCATTTCCAGGAATCGGGTTTGAACTGAAAATAATGGTATCATTCGGTTTAATTGTAATCTTCTTGTGAATATTCGCAGCCATTCTGGAAAGAGCCGCCATGGATTCACCCTGGCTTCCTGTTGTGATAAGAACAACTTTTTCATCCGGATAATTTTTTACCTGGTCAATTTCGATCAGAGTATTTTCCGGAATCCGAAGATATCCGAGTTCAGAAGCAACGGAAATGATATTGACCATGCTTCGTCCTTCTACGGCTACTTTACGTCCAAATTTATATGCGGTATTAATAATCTGCTGTACACGGTCAACATTAGACGCAAATGTCGCAATGATGATTCGTGCATTCTTGTGTTCATTAAAAAGATTATCGAATACATGTCCTACCGTACGCTCTGACATGGTAAATCCCGGACGTTCTGCATTCGTACTGTCACACATCAGTGCAAGTACGCCTTTCTTACCGATCTCGGCAAAACGCTGCAGATCGATCGCATCACCAAATACCGGTGTATAATCCACCTTAAAGTCACCTGTATGGACAACAATTCCTGCAGGTGAATAAATTGCGAGTGCAGAAGCATCCTGGATACTATGGTTTGTTTTGATAAATTCAATGGAAAAATCACCAAGGTTGATAACCTGTCCATGTTTTACTTCTTTTAGTTTTGTGGAACGCACAAGGTTGTGTTCCTTCAGTTTATTTGTGATCAATCCAAGTGTAAGTTTTGTCGAATAGACCGGAGCATTAACTTCTTTCAGGATATAAGGAAGCGCACCGATATGATCCTCATGTCCATGTGTGATCACAAAACCTTTTACTTTGGAAATATTTTCTTTCAGATAAGTAACATCCGGGATGACCAGATCGATACCAAGCATATCATCTTCCGGGAAAGCAAGACCACAGTCAACAACTACAATACTGTCTTCATACTCAAAAGCAGTAATGTTCATTCCAATCTGTTCCAGTCCGCCTAACGGAATGATCTTCAGTTTAGAAGTACCCTTACGACCACGACGCGCATTCCCTCTTGGCTGTTGTGTTTTATTGTTTCTGGAAGTCGGCCTCGTTGCTGTCTTTGGCTGCTGTACTGCTGCTAATTCTCCTGCAGCAGCTATTTCCTGTCTGTCAGAATGTTTCTCATAATGTCTGCCATTTGTTTTCTGCTGTTTATAACGGAAATTTTTCTGTTTTCCCATCGGTTTCTTTGTATTATTATCACCTGGTTTACGATTTCGGCTGTTATATTTTCTGGTTTTATTATATTCTCTGTGATTTTCTCTTCCTTTATTTACGCTCACATTTTCATTTATATTTTCGCTCAATCAAGCACCTCCATATTCTGTGCAATGCAGAAAACACCTGTCATGTGTTTTCTGGAATCAAATATTTTCGCACACTAATGCAGGAATGCGCCCACATTCCTTCCTAGTCTGCCTGTCACTGATTCTTACGTTCCCAGTGACACCTGTTTCTTATAGTATGTTTCTTACATTTCAAAATCCACGTCTTCAAGCATTTGTTCAAAAACTTTATAAACAGCCTGCAGTTCGTCCTCATCTTCGACCATTTCATAGCAGGCCTCCGGATCTGTATCCTTCGATACATCCTTCAAAATATAGGCAGACGCTTCATCTTCCATAGAATCCGATACAAGAAGATACGATACTCCTCCGATTCTTGTCTGTTCCTCAATAAAAAACTCTTCTGCTGTCCCATCGGCCAGCTGAAATCTGATTTTTTCCATACTATCACCTTTTAAGGGAATCCAGATATCCCTGTAAAATAAATACTGCTGCAATTCCGTCGAGATACTCTTTACGATTCTCTCTGCGCACACCAGCCTCCATCAGGGCCCGATCCGCCGAAACTGTTGTCAGTCGTTCGTCCCACATGATCACTTCAAGGCCTGTACGCTTCTTAAGCATCTCCCCGAATTCCAGAGCTTTCTCTGCACGCTCACCGACAGTATTGTTCATATTCTTAGGATATCCAAGAACGATTTTCTCTATTTCATACTCTTTCACGAGTTCTTCTACTTGGGCAAGCGTCCGGCGAAGTTTATTTTCCTGTTTTCGCCAGATTGTCTCTAATCTCTGGGCAGTCAGTCCCAACGGGTCACTGACTGCCACACCTACGGTCTTTGAACCATAATCTAATCCCAGGATCCGCATCACTTATCGTTCCCAGGATTTATTCTTAATGTATTCATTAAGAAGTTCTTCTACCAGCTCATCTCTCTCAACTTTCATGATCATGCTTCTCGCACCCTTATGGCTGGTAATATAGGTAGGATCTCCGGACATAATATAGCCGACGATCTGGTTCACCGGGTTATATCCTTTTTCATCCATTGCATTGTAGACCAGGTCCAGAACCTCTTTTACTTCAAGATCTGCATCCGGTTTTGTTCTGAAATACTGTGTATTTCCTAAATTGTTTTCTGCCATTTTTCTCACGTCCTTAATAAGATTTCCCTTTTATTTTAATATAATTCCATATAAAATACAAGAACACATTTTCAGAGCTTTTTTTCTCATATATAATCTTACACTTCTTTTGTTTCCAAAATGTGATCTCTGACAAAACCGACTGCTTTTACCGTAACAAGGTCATTTACCTTATGTGCATCTGTTTTGCTGATGACTGCACGTACATATTCTCTGCTGTGGCCTACATACCATGGTCTGCCATCAATCTCAATCTCTTCCTCAAGGAGAAGTTCCATTTCTTTTCCGATCATCGCCTCTTCATATTCTCTGGCGCGAATCTCATGCAGTTCGAGCATCCGGTCACTGCGCTGTGCCTTTACCGCTTCAGTCAGCTGACCATCCATGGATGCCGCTTTTGTTCCATGTCTTCTGGAATATTTAAAAATATGAGTCTCATAAAAATGAATATTCTTTACGAATTCATAAGATTCTTCAAAATCCTCGTCTGTTTCCTGTGGAAATCCCACAATCACATCTGTTGTAAGTGCAGGTGCCGGATAAAACCTGCGGATCAGTTCACATTTTTCCGCATACTCCTGTGCACTGTAACGCCGATTCATATTTTTCAAAGTTTTATTGCATCCACTCTGTAAGGATAAATGAAAATGCGGACACACTTTTCCTGTTTTCACAATACCTTCCAGAAATTCCTCTGTGATAATTCTTGGTTCCAATGAGCCAAGACGAATCCGGCTGATTCCTTCCACTCTGCTTACTGCCTGGATCAGTGAAAGAAGGCTTTCTCTTTCTTCTTTCGGGAAATCCACTCCATAGGAACTTAAATGGATTCCGGTAAGTACAACTTCCTTGTAGCCTTTTGCAGCAAGTGTTTCCACCTCTCTCAGCACTTCTTCGATTTTTCTGCTGCGGACACGTCCTCTCGCAAACGGAATGATACAGTAAGTACAGAACTGATTACAGCCATCCTGTACTTTAATGTATGCGCGGACATGTTCTGCGGTGGATGCTATGGAAAGTTCTTCATACTCTTTTGTATGGTTAATTTCAATCACCTGTACCTGTTTTGCATGCTCTTTTTCATATTCTTCCAAAGCTTCCACAATCTGTGTTTTCTGATTGTTTCCAAGGATCAGATCCACAGCAATATCTTCTTTCAGTTTCTCTGTGTCAGCCTGTGCATAACATCCGGTAGCCACCACGATCGCATCCGGATTCATTTTTTTTGCTTTATGAAGCATCTGTCTGGATTTACGGTCTGCAATGTTGGTGACCGTACAGGTATTGATCACATAAACATCTGCGCCTTCTTCAAAAGGAACAGTTTCATATCCTGCATTTTCCAGAAGCTGCTGCATTGCTTCTACTTCGTACGCATTTACTTTACAGCCCAGGTTATGAAGGGCAACCTTTTTTTTCATATTTTAC
>NZ_CAKRXI010000039.1 GCF_934424005.1 uncultured Blautia sp. | reverse complement strand
CGTTCCAATCGATCCATTATCATTATCGCCAGCTCCTGTCTCTTTATAAAAGTTCCAGATCTCTCATCTTATTGTAAACATTTGCCTTCGCTGTTGCATCAAGTGAAAGTGCAGGAAGTCTTTCCTGACCATCGTGATGCAGCACTCTGTAGTACATAGCCTGCTTGCAAGCCAGGAACAAAGGTGTGCTATATGCATAGATATCCATTGCCTCAACCATTTTGTTGAACCATTTTGCAGCTTCATTAAAGTCGCCGCGTTTTGCACTCTGATACGTATTAACCGTATATTCCGGAGCAAAGTTTGCAGTTGCATTGATGAATCCGTCCACACCACATACAAGGAGACCCATTGCCTGGTTTTCATATGCCGAAAATACAGAAAAGTCCGGATTGATTTCTTTTACTTTCTGCATGCTAAGTACATGATTGAAATCTGCAATCGTGTCTTTGATTCCAACTACATTCGGGTTTGCTTTTACGATTCTTGCCACAACATCTGCATTGAAGCAGTATCCGGTAAGATCCGGGAAATTGTAGATAATGATCGGAAGTGAAGTATGTGAAGCAACATATCCAAAGTAGGCTTCAACCATGTCTGTACTGTATACACTGAAATAAGGGTTGATCAGAAGTACTCCGTCTGCTCCGGCCTGCTCAACAAATTTCAGCAGATCCATCGTGTTTTCCAGACAGGTATCTCCGACACCAACGATTACATTTACACGTCCATTGACATATTTGATCATCTCATTGATGAAGTTTTTCTTTTCTTCAACGGTCATGATACTGAACTCACCGGATGTTCCCAGATAAGCAAGACCATCAACACCTTTTGAGATCAGAAAATCTGCCTGGCGTTTGCTGGCTTCAATATCAACCTTGTGATGTTCGTCAAAAATAGTGATCACTGGTGGATTCACTCCGCACAATCTTTTCATTTCAATTCCTCCTTATAATATCCCAGATCTCTTGACAGATCACGGGCTGTTTTTAACATTTCAGTTTTCAAAAGTTCTTTTTTTTCTACCATTCGCTGTTTCAGACCAGATACACTGATCGCAGCTTTCATATGGCCGGTATTGTCATAGATTGGCACAGCCATACACCACAGTCCCTGCTCAATCTCCTGGTTATCTACTGCATATCCCTGATTTCGGAACTGCGCGATCTCCTCCTTGAGCTCCAGTTTGTCTGTAACCGTATGCTCTGTAAATGCTTTCAGTTCAATGCGGTCAATAATCTGAGAGCTTTCCTTTTCCGGAAGAAACGCAAGAAATGCTTTTCCAAGTCCTGTACAGTATACAGGTTTTCTGGAGCCAATACTCGCGTTTGTGGTAATGGTACGTTCACAGTTTTCTTTCGCAATATAAACAATCTCATCGCCGGAAAGAACTCCAAGGAAACAGGTTTCTTCCACTGTCTGCATAAGTTTCTTGAGATATGGCGTACCGATCTTGTTCAGATCGATTCTGGATGCGGCAACTGCACCAAGGCTCATCAGTCTGCCTCCAAGATAATATCTTTTCTGTTCATCTGCTGACAGATAACCATTCTCTTCCATCGTCTGCAAAAGTGCAAGCGTACTGCTTGGAGCAAACCCCAGAAGGCTGCTTACTTCTTTATTCGTCAGGCCCTCCGGGCTTTGTTCCAATAATTCAAAAATCCTAAAAACTCTTTCCGCTGATTTAACTGCCATAGATCTACCTGCTTTTCTTCTTTCATACGTAACTATTTCTTCCGCTCTGAATAGTTACTCCTACTGTTTATTATACTACAAAGAAAATCATACTGTAAACTATTTACACAGGCTATTTGCTGATTAATCTGTTTCACAGCAGTTTCTTTTATAAAACAGGAGTCCACGACGTATGTCTGAGGACTCCTGCTTGAATTACATCTGTTTATTAGAACAGGCAGGAAATACATCCCACTATGATAATCAGAATGATACCTGTTACAGACGCAATGGCCTGTCCTAATGTATAAGTCTTAACACCACCTGATAAGTTCAGGCCGGCCATATTGGAAACGATCCAGAAACCAGAGTCGTTTACAGTTGCACCGAACAGTGCACCGTCAAGGCAGGCAAGAGCCAGGAATACCGGGTGACATGCAATTGCTGCAGTAACGCTCTGCATGATTGCAAATGTTGTCAGAGATGCTACTGTACCGGATCCGGTGATCTGGCGGAAAGCCATACCAAGGAACCATGCAATAAACAGAATCAGTGCTGTGTTTCCTGAAATACCAGAAACAAGATTTTTGATTGCATCACTTACACCTGCTGCTGTAATAACAGCTGAGAAGGATCCGCCGGCACCAGTGATCAGGAATACCATACCTGCTGAGTGCAGAGAATTGGCAGCTGATGCTTCTGCTTTCTTGAGGCCCATTGTCTTCATTGCAATGATCATTGCTACAAGTGTACCACAGAGCATGGATGTTGTCTTCTGACCAAGGAATGTAAGCCATGCCGGAGTGCTTCCAGTTGCTCCAACGATGGTATTCAGAAGGATCAGGACGATCGGAATGATGATCGGAAGTAAAGATACTCCAAAGCTTGGAAGTTTTTCCGGTAATTCAAGTTCATCTACATTCAGTCCGTTGCCATTTTCATCTGTTTCTGCATTCCAGAGGCCTTTTTTCATAAGCATGCCATGAATAGTAACAGAAATGATCATCATCGGGATACCGAAAAGAAGTCCTGCTGCGATCATGACACCAAGGTCGAAGCCGAAGTACTCCGGTGCAACCAGAGGGTTGGGAGTAGGCGGCACCAGAGTATGTGCAATACCAGCACCAATAGAAATTGCTCCGACAATGTATCCAATTCCTTTGTTGAGCTTTTTCATAAGAGCTACACCAATCGGAATAAGGATAACGAATGTAACATCGAAAAATACCGGGATTGACAGGATAAATCCAGCAAATCCTACAGCATACATAGCATATTTTTCAGGGAACAGGGAAACAAGCTTATCTGCAATAACAGTAGCTCCGCCGGTATCACTGACAAACTGTCCAAGGATGATACCAAGACCGATCGGGAAACCAATGCTTCCCATCATGTTTCCAAAACCATTGTTGATAACTGTGATCAGACCATTTGTTACTGTTCCGTCCGCTGCTGTAATATCATTGAGCGGCACCTTGGTCAGTACTCCGAGAAGCAGAGAACCAAGAATAAGTGCGATTGCCGGATTCATTTTCACTTTTGTACAGAAAAGAACTACAAGAGCGATAGAAATGATCAGGCAGATGATTAAATATGTTGCTGACATAATTTTCCCCCTGCATTAGCTTCATGCTAACTTCTCTAAGTTTTTTATTACAATCTTAAATTATAATCTTGTACCTTTTTTAACCTCAACAAGTGTCTTATCTTTATTCAGTTCAACACCAAATCCAGGTTTGTCGCTGACTTTCAGTTTACCGTTGACTGGCATTGGCTCGTCTTTCAGCAGTGGATAATACTGCGGAACAACCTTATCAGCTTCAGGAGCCATCATCAGGCACTCTGTGATCGGTGAGTTTGTCTTGGTTGTAACGTAATGATAGCTGTATGTACCGCTTCCATGAGGAATGACATATTTTCCATGAGCTTCAGCCATATTACCGATCTTGATAAGTTCGGTCATACCACCGCACCAGCCAACATCTGGCTGAATAACATCAAGGTCACAGTCTTCGATCAGCATACGGAAGCCAAACTTACTTGCTTCATGCTCACCACCAGTTACCATGATCTGGTTTCCTGCTGCTTTCTTAAGATCTCTGTATGACCAGTAATCATCCGGGTTGAAGCACTCTTCGATCCAGTTGAATTTCAGATCAGCAGATGCCTGCATGAGACGTTTTGCATACTGCAGATCCAGTGCCATCCAGCAATCCCACATCAGAAGGAATTCATCGCCACATTTTTCTCTCATATCTGCTGCAAGCTCGATGCTCTTCTTAAGTCCTTCCATTCCATCAGCCGGGCCATATACAAGCGGAATCTTTCCACCTACAAATCCCATTTTCTTTGCAAGATCCGGTCTCGGGCCAGTTGCATAGAATGTAAGTTCTTCACGAACTTTTCCGCCAAGCATTGCATATACAGGCTCTTCACGAAGTTTACCAAGAAGATCCCAAAGTGCAAGGTCGATTGCGGAAATGGCGTTCATTACAACACCTTTTCTTCCATAGTAGAGAGATGCACGATACATCTGATCCCAAATCTTTTCAATTTCATTTGCATCTTTACCAACTACGAAACGGTCCAGATGATTCATAACCAGCCATGCTGCCGGATATCCACCTGTTGTGATACCAAATCCTGTTACTCCGTTGTCTGCTTCTACTTCGACAACCAGAGTCTTTAATGCGTTGATACCAAAGCTTGTTCTTGTAGCTTTGTACTCCGGATAGATACTCATCGGAGTTGCGATCTGTTTTACGATCCAGTGCTCTGCGGACTGGTCATGGTAGTCAGCCCCACCGCCTTCAACTACATACGCTCTGATCGCTGCAATTTTTCTGCCCATTAATGCCATTGAAAAATACCTGCCTTTCATATATATTTGCTTTTTATTGATTATTAGTTTTATCCGGTCCATATTTCAATTCATGTATGTGAATCGGATTCTTGTTTTATGAATTCATCATACACTCTTTTCCAGTTATCGTCAATATCCTTTATTATTTTCTATATTTTATTCAAAAATGATTTTCTTTTTTTGTACAAAATAAACAGTACCTGTCTATTGATTTTTGCATTTGCATCAGGTATTCTAGAGAAAGATTTGTATTAGGAAGGGGTATTTTCATGTTTATCTTAATTTTTAATCAGCTGGTAAAAATGCTGATTATCCTTATCGTTGGCATCGTCTGCGTAAGAATCGGGCTTGTTTCCAAAGAAGGAAGCAAAACCATTTCCAATCTTCTGCTGATGCTTGTTAACCCGATTCTGATCATTATGGTCTATCAGACCGACTATGATCCCATTCTCGTAAAGGGACTTCTGTTTTCTTTTGTCGCCGCATTTATCTCTCACATCCTTGCAATCCTCGTATCCAAACTCCTGTTTCGTGATAAAGAGGATTCCAATAACATGATCAATCAGTTTGCCGCTGTATATTCCAACTGTGGCTTTATTGGTATTCCTCTGATCAACAGTGTTCTCGGAAGTGAGGGTGTTTTCTATCTAACCGCATACATGACTGTATTTAACATTCTTACATGGACGCATGGACTTTCTCTTATGAAAGGTCACTTTGATCCAAAGCTGCTCAAAGAGGGGCTGACTGCTCCAATGGTCATAGGCACTTTTATTGCTATGATCTTATTCTTTACACAGATACATATTCCAGACACGATTGCAGCATCCATGCAGTACATTGCCGATATGAATACGCCTCTCGCCATGATGGTTGCCGGTTTTTCTGTTGCAAATTCGGACATAAAAAAGATCTGCACAAATGTACAGATCTATCGTATTGCTCTTACAAAACTCATAATTGTTCCTCTTGTGGTTCTTCTCTTTCTGTGGATTGCACCATTTGATGCCGGCATCGCATATCCGACGCTGATCGCATCTGCCTGTCCGACAGGAACCACGATCACGATGATGTCTATCCGGTTTGATAAAAATGCAGCCTATGCCTCCGAGATATTTTCATTCACAACGGTTCTGTCTATTATCACGATTCCGCTGATCATTTTTATCGCAGGTTTCCTGCTGTAAAAGCATCCGGTTCATCTACATCCTGAATTTCCCTGGCATTTCTGATCCGAAGATATGCCACATCTTCAGGATGTTTTTTTATAATTTTTTTACCGCCTTTATCTCCCGATATCTTCATTAGTTCTTTGTAATATTTCTGCCCAAAAATGCAGGGATTTCCGGTCTTTTCGCTCCATATGGTGCAGGCCATCCCCTTTTTTTCATTTTCAAACAGTTCCGCGAGTGCAACAACTGTATCTGCTTCTAGCCACGGTTGATCCGCCACTGTAAATAGGCATGCATCCGTATCTCTTACACTCATCAGTCCAATCTGCATGGAAAGTGAAATTCCATCTTCCGGTCTTGGATTTATAAAAACAGGGATTTTCATTTCTACTGCCTTTTTTACGATTTCTTCATACTGGGTAACAACAATGATCTCACTTTCCGGAATTTTTTCTGATGCTTTCTTCAGTTTTTCCAGCGTTAGCAGATACATAGGTTTTCCATCAATTTCATATAATAATTTGTTGCTCCCAAAACGGCGGCTGTTTCCAGCCGCCAGCATAACAAGTGCAATTTTCATCTGTAATATTCTCTCCCTTGAAGGCTTCCCCAGGCAGCATGGACTCCCTGCTCCTGCAGTTCTTTTCCAATTCTTTCCGCTGATTCATACTTTCCCTTGAGGTCTGTCTTATTCAGGAATATTTTATATGGACGCTGTCCGACTGCTTTTTTTAAAGCCTTGTCCGACATCGCAATACGTATGACATCCGCTTCTGTAACCGGATCCGTTTGCTCCTTATTCAGAAAAGCAGCTACCCGCTCCGGTCTGTGACAGCTTTCGCTGATCGTCTGTCCTACTGCATCCATTCCGATCACTCCAATTACCAGATCTGTAAAATCCGGAATAACAGGCTCCCATTCACCTGGCACTTTCAGTGGCAACCTTTTAGCCCCATCTGCTTCGATCAATATACAGTCTGCCTGCCCTTTCAGCCGCACAAGTGCTTCTTCTGTCAGACTTCCGATCTTACTTTTATTCTGATCCAGGCTGGCAGCAACCGTATATCCATACTCTTCTATATTCTGTTGGATCTGCTGTGCATTTCCCTCTTCCGCAAATGGCCGTTCAGGCTCATAAGCCATATGTGTCGTTGTCGTGACAATCACTTTTTTTCCTGCAGAAACCATTTCTTCACATAAGCGAAAAATCAGACTTGTTTTGCCGCCACCGCCAACCACGGCAATCAACTGCTTTCTAGCCGGCGCAATCGTAAGTGCGTTCCACAAAAAAGCTGTCTGCATCACGGCAGTACACCTTCCGAAAGAAGAATTTCCACAACACTTCCCGCAATACAGCGTGCTTTATCTGAAATCGTATCACAGTTCTTTTTCTGTCCCTTACGTGGATCAATATCTGCTATTTTCATTCCTTTTGGGACTTCATACCCATCGCGGATAATCCCTCTCAGTACACCGGTCAGAGACGCATAGACCGGCGCATCATCCACCCTCGCCAGAATCTGGTCCTTCTCCACGATATCTCCAATCTGCGAAAGATTGTGCATGATTCCTGCTGCCGGCGAATGAATCACACGCTCTTTGCCATATCCTGCGATCATCCCTGGAATTCCCGTGTTTGGTGCTGCACTTCCTTTCTGGATCACACGTCCAAGATTATGGCCTCTCTGAGTCTCTATCACAAAATCAACATCTTTTCCAGCTTCAAATCCCGGTCCCAGTGCAACAGTAAGCGATGCCATATCCCTGTTCGTTCCAAGATTCTTTTTTGCCAGAATTGCATCAATCAGTGCAGCTGGTTTCAATTTCTTTGCGGTTTCTCCTGTTTCATCCACCAAAATCGGAATTTCTTTCGCTTCCCAGATTTTTTCTGCTTCACTGATATCACTGATCAGACGTCCCGTAACTCCCTCTACCGCTGATGCACCATCAAATACAGCCTCTCCAAAGGAAACCTTTCTGCGGATTGCGCTTGGTTTGTGACATTCCAGCACCAGTACCCGATATCCACAACGATAAAGTCTGTGTATCACTCCACTGGCAAGATCACCGCCCCCGCGAACGATCAGTATTGTTTTATGTTCCATTTATTCTATTCCATCCTTTTCTGCATTTTCATGCATAACTTTTTCCACTGCATTGACAATATTCTGATATCCGGTACAACGGCAGAGATTTCCGGACATTTTTTTCTTAATTTCCTCTCTGGTCAGTTCTTTTCCCTGTTCCAGAAGGACTGTCGCAGACATAACAAAACCCGGTGTACAGAATCCACACTGAATTGCACCCTCTTCAATAAAGGCTTCCTGAATTCTTGTCAGTTCTCCGTTTTTTTCAAGACCTTCCAGTGTACGGATATTTTTTCCTTCTGCCCAGACAGCCAGATAAATACAGGAATCAATCGTTTCGCCGTCAATGATCACGGTACAGGCTCCACATTCCCCTACTTCACAGCCCTTTTTTACAGAAGTAAGGCCGAGATGATTACGGAGCATATCCAGCAGTGATTCTCTCGGATCCACATACTCTGCAATCTCTTCTCCGTTTACCACGCATTGAACAAGTACTTTTTCTTTTTTCATGCGTTTTCACCTCCCTGCTGCTTTGCATTTTCTGCAAGTTCCACAGTACGTATCAGTGCTCTCCGTGCAATTTCTCCACCAATCTGCAGACGAAAATCTCTGGAAGCTCTCCATGAATCTCTCGGATGTATCTCGCTTCTGACACTCTCCTCAAGTTTCTGATAAAGAGACGCATCCAGTTTTCTGCCTTTCAATAAAGCTTCTGTCTCTGTACAGCGATACGGCACCGGTGCTGCTACGCCAAATGTAATACGAACATCCTCCAGAATATTTTCTGCAGTATCAACTTTACTTACCACGCTGCAGCTCAGCGTCGCAATATCCATGGCATTTCGCATGGAATATTTGATATAGTGTCCATGATATCCTTCATATTCATTCTTAGGAATGATCACATGTGTAAGTACTTCTCCCTGTTTGAGAGCCACACGTCCAGGACCAAGATAAAATTCTCTGACAGGGACACTTCTTCCGCCTTCTGCATTTGCAATATGCAGCAGCGCATTATAGGAAAAGACTGTCGGAACACTGTCAGCACTGACTGCACCATTACAGATATTTCCTCCGATCGTTCCGATATTACGGATCTGTGGACCGCCGACCTGGTCAACAGCTTCTCCCAGAACCGGAATATATTTCTGAATGATCGGAGCTGCTGTAATATGTGAAAATACCGTTCCTGCACCGATATAAATATCTCCGTTTTCTTTTCGCTCAATTCCTTTCAATTCTTCAATATCCCGAATGGATACCAGTGAGGTTCCTGCCATCCTGCCTTCACGGATCTTGATCAGAACATCACTTCCTCCTGATATGATCCTGGCATCCGGATGTTCATTCAGAAGTGTCACTGCCTCTGAAACGGTTCCTGCATTATAGTATTTCTCTATATCATACATTCTCTGCGCCCCCTCTCAGATCAATCCTGCTTTTTTGAATCCGTCGATCAGTCTCTGCGGAGTCAATGGTATTTCGTTAAATGCTACTCCCGTTGCATGAAGCACAGCATTACGGATTGCCGGCGCGCCAGGGATTGCCGGTGGCTCTCCAAGTGCTTTATTTCCAAATGGTCCCATCGGATCATCCATTTCCACAAAATCTGCTTTTATATCCGGTGTATCCAGCATCGTCATCAGTTTATAGTCAAGAAGATTTCCATTAAGCGGACGACCAGTCTTTTCATCAAGGATCAGCTGTTCGCTGACGCCATAGCCCATGCCCATCGACATTCCGCCATGAACCTGCATTTCTGCCAGCTGTGGATTGAGCAGTTTTCCGCTGTCATGTACATTGATGATATTTAATATCCTGATCTTGCCAAGTTTGATATCTACCTCTACTTCGGCAAAACAGCAGCCGGTTGCAATCGTATTTTTCTTCACCTGCTCAGATACTTCAGCAGTAAGCACAGATGAGTTTGTCAGACTGTAATAGCTTTCTTCTGCCAGTGCAGCAACAGACATTGCCTGCTCATCACCTGCCCAGATCCAGTTATCCTCAAGCCGAAGTTCTTTTGCATCGACCTCCGGAAGAAGTGTTGCAGCATAAGCAAGTATTTTATCCCTGAGAAGCTCAGCACAGTGACGAACCGCTGTACCAGTTACAAATGACTGTCTGGATGCATAAGCTCCTGTATCAAACGGCGAAACATCTGTATCCTGCACTGTCTTTATATGTACATGTGCCATATCCGTGTGGAGCACCTCTGCGACCATCTGCGAGAATACAGTATCTGCGCCCTGTCCGATCTCTGTTGCTCCAAGCATAAGCTGAACGCTTCCATCCTGGTTCAGAGAAAGTCTGGCTCCTGCAATCTCCAGAGAAATCGGCCATACACCTGTCTTGTAAGAAAACAGCGCCATGCCAACACCTTTCCGTACATCTCCGGTCTGTTCTGCATATGCTTTTCGCTTTTCATCCCAGTGAATATATTCTGCACCCTTCTCCAGACATTCAAAAATTCC
Organism: uncultured Blautia sp.; assembly: GCF_934424005.1. Lineage (GTDB taxonomy): Bacteria > Bacillota > Clostridia > Lachnospirales > Lachnospiraceae > Blautia_A. The sequence continues at coordinate 16,878 of NZ_CAKRXI010000039.1, read as the reverse complement.
GTTTGTATTAGCTGCGATAGGTTTCAGATAAGCATCTTCATAATATCCCCGAATCAGGTTTTTGCGCCGAAATTCCAACGGATCCATATGAATCTCATTTGCCACATCATCCATAAAGCTTTCAATAGCGAAACATACCTGTGGGATTCCATATCCCCGCATGGCTCCGCCAACCGGCGTATTGGTATAGATCGTATAAGCTTCTCCCCTGATATTCGGACAGGCATACTGCAAACGCCAGGAAGTCAGTCCATTTGCTGCGATTGCATGACCATGAGAGGCATAGGCACCCTGGTTCGAATAAGAGTGCATATCCTTTGCCAGAAGTTTGCCCTCTTTGTCTACGCCGGCTGCCAGATCAAATTCAATAGAATGGCGGGTTCTTGTATTACAGAATGTCTCTTCCCTGCTGATATCCAGTTTGACCGGTCTGCCTCCGACCTGCGTTGTCAAAAAAGCATTCAATGGCTCATAAAGCACATCCTGTTTATTGCCGAATCCCCCTCCGATATATGGTTTAATAACCCGTACATTGCCCCACGGAATTCCAAGTGCCTGACCAATGACACGGCGGACAATATGTGGAATCTGTGTCGATGTCACTACTACGATTCTGCCTTTTTCCATATAGGCATATGAAATCGGATTTTCAATATGACAATGCTGTACGATCGGAGTTTTGTACGTACCCTTTACAACTGTTTCAGATTGCTCCATTCCTTTATCCACATCTCCGATAAAATAATTGGAGCGTGCAAGGACGTTATCTTTTTTGTCAAAATGAATCGGCGGCTTGCTTCCATACATGGATTTACGCGGATGAATTTCCACCGGATATTCCTCATATTCCACTTTGATCAGTTTCAGTGCCCTGGACGCAATAATCTCATCTTCTGCAACAACAGCTGCAATATCATCGCCATAATATCGCACACGTCCGGTCAGAAGGTTTCGGTCCGCCACATCCTGATGTGCCAGTTCCACAGACCACGGATGGCCCGGAGTCGGATAACAGTGATCCGGCACATCATAAAAAGTCACTACTTTCACAACCCCTTCCAATGCCTCCGCATCACTTATATCGATAGATTTTACAATTCCATTTCCAATTGTTGCATGAAGAACTTTTGCCACCAGACATCTGGGCGGTACCAGATCATCTGTGAATTTGGCTCTTCCGGTCACTTTTTCATAAGCATCAACTCGCGGAACGCTTTTTCCTATCATGATCTCACCTTCTTTATGATATATAATAATGATTAATGATTGAATAAAAAAACCGGACGTGTTCTAAGAAACTTTAATGTTCCCCTCTGAACTGACGTCCGGCTCCGAACCATGCTACTTTCCCCTACAGGTATGCTGTTGTTTTAATTACCTGTAGTTTAACATATTTCGTCACATATTTGCAATCTTTAATTGCTTTTTTGATTTTATTTTTATATATTTTATGGATGGTAAGTATAATTTTACATTCAATTTTTTGACAATTCTGTCATCTTATCACTGTAAATACTCCACGAAGATCATAAATCGCATGGCGTGGGCATTTTACTGCACACATTCCACAGCTCAGGCACAGCTCCTCGTTGATCACCGCATGATTATCAATGACGCAGACAGCACCTGCGGTACACGTCTTCTCACAGATTCCGCAGCCTATACAGCTTACTTCACACTGTTTTTTAGCCTCAACTCCTTTACTTTTATTAGAACATTTGACTACAATATAATTGGCACATTCATGAATATGGATAATTTCCTGCGGACAGACTTTCATACATTTTCCACAGGCAATACATTTATCCTCATTCACTTCTGCAACCCCATATTCATTTAATGAGATGGCATCAAATTTACATGCACTGATGCACTCACCACAGCCTATGCATCCATCGGCACAGCCGGCTTCGCCCTTTGCAGCTCTACATCCACCATTACATGCCACAAGGGCTGCTTTGTAAGGAAACTTTTTCTTAACTGCCATATCCATCAACCCTTCCTTTCATATGGTGTATCTGTAAGTGGCAGATTGTATCTGCGCTTTCCATCATAACGGAAATATGCATCTGCAATTGCCGGTGCTGTAGGAATTGATGTGATCTCACCTATGCCTATTGCGCCACAGGCAACATTCAGCCCTGGCTTGTCCACAACAATTGCTTTGATCTTTGGAACTTCATGTGCACGGAACAAACCGAGTGAACCATACTTCTGAATTGGTCTGCAGTTTTCATCAATCGGATAATGTTCTCTGAGTGCAAATCCCATGGACATTACCACACCACCCTCAATCTGACCCTCGCAGGACAGCGGATTCACTGCCTTTCCTACATCGTGAGCGGCAACTATGCTTTCCAGCTTCCCACTCTTCTTATCCAGAACGCACATCTGCGTTGCATATCCATAGGCCACATGTGATACCGGATTGGGTACATTGGCGCCAAGCGGATCTGTTTTTGCGAGGTATTCTCCATAATACACCTTGCCCTTCATATCTTTCAGCTGTTTTCCGGCAGTGCGGTCTTCCATCAGTTTTTCGCATGCTCTGCGGCATGCTTCTCCGGTGACCAGTGTCTGCCTGGACCCCGATGTTGTTCCTGAATCAGGAGAAATCCATGTATTACTTCTTTCATACACAATATCCTCATGTTTCAGATCTGTATTTGTAACGATCATCTGCACCAGAACTGTTCCAAGCCCCTGTCCAATACACGATGCTCCTGAATAAATATGCAGTTTTTCATCATCCTCTACGATCAGTTTAACGCGTCCGGTATCCGGAATTCCAACTCCTACACCGGCATTTTTCATCGCACATCCGATTCCAACTGGTTTTCCCGCTGTCATTGCTGCATCATAATCTTCTTTTACTGCTTCCAGGGTTTCTACCAGTCCGGTCGATGCATCTACGATCTGACCGTTCGGAAGGACTTCTCCCGGACGGATCGCATTACGGTAACGGATCTCCCACGGTGTGATTCCAACCTTGTCAGCCATCATATTCAGCAGCGTCTCTGTTGCAAAACAGGTCTGTGTAACCCCAAATCCCCGGAACGCTCCAGCCGGTGGATTATTGGTATAATACGCAGTCCCTTCAATATCAAAATTCTCATAATGATATGGTCCTGCCGCATGCGTACAGGCACGTTCCAGTACCGGACCACCAAGTGATGCAAAAGCCCCCGTATCCGAAGACACAACCGCTTTTACTCCCATAATATTTCCTTCTTCATCGCAGCCCATCGTCATATCCATATAGAACGGATGTCGTTTCGGATGTACCAGAAGGGATTCTGCTCTGGTAAGTTTGACTTTAACCGGCTTCTTTGTCACATAGGTCAGTAATGCAGCCAGATGCTGTACCGTCATATCTTCTTTTCCACCGAATCCACCGCCAACCAATGCATTCTGCACTTTCACTTTATCTGTTCCCAGAAGAAGTGAGCATTCGTGCAGGGTCTGATGCGCTGACTGGTCTGTAGAATAAATAAAAACATCTCCATCGTCATCATAAAAAGCAACCGCACATTCCGGTTCAAGAAACGCATGCTCTGTCCACGGTGTTTCAAAATGATGTGAGATCACATATTTTGAATTTCGAATTGCTTCTTCTGCATTACCTCTGCTGATGTGCTTATGTGCACAGACATTACTGTCTTCTTCATCAAACACCTTCGGTGCATCCGGTGCCGCAGCTTCTTCTATAGTATGCACATGCGGCAGTACTTCATAGTCTACTTTGATCAGTTTTTTTGCTTTTTCTACTGTTTCCCTGTCCTTTGCCGCTACCAGGGCAACTGCATCTCCCAGATAATGTACCAGACCACCAACCGGTATCAGCGTATACTGATCATGTTTTAAATGTCCGATTTTATTTTCACCAGGAATATCAGCAGCCGTCACGACTGCTTCCACTCCCGGAAGTTCTTTTGCTTTGGATGTATCAATAGAAAGTACTCTTGCACGGGCATATCTGCTTCGAAGAGCAGAGCCGTAAAGCATTCCATCGAGATAAAAATCATCCGGATATTTTCCCGTTCCAAGTACTTTTTCTGCAACATCAATTCTTGCTACGCAATTACCAATCGTCCAGTTTGGATCTCCGTCATCCGGTATCTCACCCTTTTTTAAGATCTTTGCTGCAAGACGGACTGCATCCATGATCTTCACATATCCTGTGCAGCGACAATAATTATTACGCAGCGCATAACGGATCTCATCATCCGTAGGTTCCATATTTTCATCAAGAAGTGCTTTCGTACACATTACCATTCCAGGAATGCAGAATCCACACTGTACTGCTCCGGCCTTTCCATATGCATAAGTATATACCTGACGTTCCCATTCTGTCAGACCCTCTACGGTTATAATCTCTCTTCCGCTCAGAGAATCCGTATCCGGTACACATGCTTTGCATGTCTTTCCATCAATGATCACTGTACAGGCTCCACATGCGCCCTCACTGCACCCGTCTTTTACAGATGTCAGCCGGAGTTCATCTCGGAGAAATCTTAAAAGTTTCTGATTTTTCTCCGAATGAACGTTTTTTCCATTTACTTTAAATGCTGCCATAGTGGACTACTCCTTTTCCTGTTCTGCCATAGATTGCATTTACATCAGCAAATAAGCATATTTATCGATTACTGTGCAGATAAGCTGTGAAAGGCCTTTATTCAGAATACCTGACGGCTGATCTGCTCTTACAACTTCTTCTTTTTCCCCAATGCGTATTTTTATTTCTTTATTTTTTGCATCCAGTACTGTAAATCCATTATTTGTACTGTCTTTCATATCTTCTTCATTTGCAAACAATGTAAACTTATCTTTATATGGAGCTCCTGCATACTGACAGAACGAACGACAGTTGCCGCATTCATTGCACATATAATCCACATGAATGATCTGCAGTAATTCCATCTCCGGTACTTCGATCAGTACATTTGCACGGTTTGGACATACATCTGCACAATTTCCACAGATACGTTTGTGTACTGTAAACTCTTTCTTCTCTGAAACAGCTTCTTTTCTCAGACAGTCCAGAAGCGGGGATTTTTCTTCCTTTCTCTTTCCTGCTTTCGTACTGTTTTTCTGATAATTTACATTTTCAAGTGCATCTGCCGCCAGTTTCGTTACTCGCTCTACATGAACCTCTCCGCTCTTACCGATCTGACAGGCAGCTGTTTTTTCTGCAATGCGTGTCATCCATTTATATCCGCCTGGTTTGAGAAGGACCGTTGCAACTGTGACCGGCCAGATTCCACAATCTACGATCTGATCAATATTTTTCTGATCAGCACCTCCTGAGAAAGACATCGGAAGCTTTCCATCAAAAGATTCTGCCAGACGCGCAGCTACAGAAATAGAAAGTGGAAACAGAGCCTTACCAGACATGTACATTTCCTCTCCCGGAAGTTCCTGTCTCTTGATATCTACCGGAAAGGTATTCGTCAGCTTCACACCAAAAGAAAGACCTTCCTGCGCAGCTACATCCATAAGACGTTTCAGCATTGGCACTGCATCTTCATACTGAAGGTCATCTTTGAAATGGAAATCTGTGAATGCCATATAGTCATATCCCAGATCATCCATTGCTTTGCGTACAAATTCATATCCAAGAAGTGTCGGATTACATTTTACATAGGTATGAATGTGTTTCTCTTTCAGAAGATACATAACAATGTTTTCGATTTCCTGCGGAGGACATCCATGCATGGTGGAAAGCGTAATAGAATTACAGATTTCTGACGGAATTGCCTCAATGTCTTCTCTGGTCACATGTTCAAAAAGGTCCACATGTTTCAGAAGCCATTCCCTGCATTCTTTAAATATCGCCGTATCACCGGCATCTTTCATTCCCTCGATAAAATCATCGATTTTTTTGTCCTGAATTCCTTCCAGATTATAGCCGCACGACATATTAAACTGGAATCCATCCGGACTTCCAAGGCCAAATTCCTTTGCGATCACATGCAGGATCATCCAGCCTTTTATATACTCTTCCATCGCCTGTGGAACATAAAGCTCTGTGGACCATTCACAGTTATATGCTTCATCTTCTGCCACAATACATGGTTTTGGTACACATGCAGAAAGTTCAGCTCCATCCATTTTCTGTACTGTTTTTAATTCAAAAAATCTCGCCCCTGCATAATAACCTGCCACAAGATTCTGTGCCAGCTGCGTGTGCGGTCCTGCCGCCGGACCTGCCGGATTCTCTAATTTTCTGCCAAATATTTCAATTGTTTTTGCCGGATCGGCAACATATGCCTTCTGGATACCAAATATCTGTCCTGTTTTTTTATGTTCTTCCAGTATCCACTCCATCAGCTGACCAAACGGAATACTTTTCATTATATCACTCATATTTCATTTCCTCCCTGTAAGTTTTTCAACAGTAAATCAGCCATTGATGGCATCTGCAAGTTCTTTTGCCGCCTGACGACAATCTGCCATGACCTTCTTTTCATCACATACAAGTACTTCTCGATCTTTCATAAGTACCTTACCATTACATACCGTTGTCTGCACCATACTTCCGTTCACCCCAAACAGAAGATGTCCGTTACAATTCGAAGCATCCATCGGTGTCAGCGGATCATAATCTACTACGATTACATCTGCTGCAGCTCCTTCTTTTAAAATACCCAGAGTTTTTTTGAAATAACGGTTTGCAATCTTCGCATTTCCCTCAAACAGCATCTGTGGCACTTCACTCCATGCTGCAGTCGGATCACACAGATGATGCTTATGCAGAATGTTTGCAACTTTCCAGGATTCCATCATATCATGTGTATACCCATCTGTTCCAAGTCCTGTCAGGATTCCTTTATGTACCAGTTCCATCGTTGGTGGACATCCGCAGGCATTTCCCATATTCGATTCCGGATTGTGTACGACCATGGTATCTGTCTCTCTGATCAGTTCCATTTCATGTTCATTGATATAGATACAGTGCCCGAGCAGTGTCTTTGGTCCCAGGATATTCCAGTCATACAGACGGTCCACAATTCTTTTGCCGTGTTCTTTCAGACACTGATGCAGATCGTAAATCCCCTCAGCCACATGGATATGATATCCTACACCTTCCGGTTTCAGCTCATTGCACAGCTCCATTGTCTCGTCAGAAATTGTAAAAGAAGCATGCATTCCCATCATCGCTGCCAGCATATCACTGTCCTCTTTCTGTACATGTCTGATAAAATTAACGTTCTCCATAACTGACTCACGTGATTTTTCCATTCCATCTCTGTCTGATATTTCATAACAGAGGCAGGTACGTACTCCAAGGTCTTTTGCCGCTTCTTCGATCGCACTCAGAGATCCTGTAATATGGCCAAAACTGGCATGATGATCGAATACCGTTGTCACACCGTTCTTGATCGAATCAATGTATGTTGCATATGCAGAAAGCTTTGTCTGCTCCAGAGTCAAATGTCGGTCAATATTCCACCACATCCCATCCAAAATATCCAGGAATCCTTTCGGATCGTATCCTCTGACACTTAATCCCCTTGCAAATGCGCTGTAAATATGTTCATGTGCGTTAATAAAAGCGGGCATAATGATTCCGCCATGCGCATCCACAAATTCAGCGTCAGGATAAGCCTTCTTTACTTCATCAGTTACCCCCACCATTTTTATGGTGTTACCATCCATTGCTACTGCTCCGTTTTCAAAAAAAGCACTGGATGCGTCCCGTGTGATCATTCTTCCGTTTCCAATAACTAACATATCGCTCCTCCTCATCTTGTGAAATTTTTCCAATACCTGGTAATTTTTTTCATAAGTTTTCGGTGTTTTGTACTATATAATGTATCATACTTTCTTCTTCATTTCAACCACTATGCAAAAATTCTTTTTTGCATTCTAAAAATTTTTGTATATTAAAACAAAAAAAACGAAGCAGATAATCTGCTCCGTCGCATTCTTATTATAACATATATTATTCTGTACGAAAAGTATCTTCGATCAATGAATTTCTTCTCCATTCATTTTTTCAATCACCTGAAGAATTCTCCTGTCTTTTCTCCAAAGAAATGGATCCAGTTCAACCAGATAGCCACATCCATTTCCTACGTGCCATTCATAGAATTCCCTTTTCGGCAGTGCATAGTTTTCCATGATATTCATGATCGTACCACCATGAACGACAAGTACAGCTTCTGAAATCTGTTCCCGAATACAGGCTGTCACTACTCTCTGAAAGCCTTCAAGATTGCGAACTGCACATTCTTCTTTGCTTTCTCCTCCCGGAAATGCCATAATTCCATTACTGTCAATCCATTCCTGATACCTCGGATCATCGGAAAGCTCTTTATAATTTTTATTTTCAAATTCGCCAAAATTACATTCTGCAAGCTGATCTATGATTCGTACTTTCTGGCCCGGAAAAAGAATTTCTGCTGTTTCCTGACAGCGCCGCATCGGACTGACAAAAATCGTCTGTGGCTTTGGATATGTAAAGGTTTTTAACAATTCCATTCCTTCCGGGCACAACGGTTCATCTGTCACTCCAATATATCGCTGATGTCGGTTTCCCTCCGTCATTCCATGACGAATCAACCATAATTTAATCATGTTTGATCACCGTCCCAATTCCACAGACTACTCTTGTCACTTCACTGCTGTATGCCGCAAGTTTTGTACAGATTCTTCCCACCGCTTCCCTGTAAGCCCGGTCAAACGCATCAATCGGCACAACTCCGTATCCCACTTCATCTGACACAAGAACTACATCTGGATTGCAGCTGATCAATTGCTCAGCCAGTCCACTGACATCTTTTTTCTTCTGCATTTCGTTTCGGATAAATTCATGAAAATTCAAAATACCCTTTGCTGTTCCTATTGAATTCCAGTCCGCATCTGCACCATCGACCCATACGATATCTGGATATTTTTCCATGGCCAATGCTGTCTTTCCCTGAAAAGCTCCGCCTATGATCATTTTCATCTCTTTTTCCTCACACTTTGTAGATTGCCGTAACTACCGCAAGTACCAGCACGATCCATACTTCACATAAACACAGAAAATATCCTGAAAGATCACCTGTCGTTCCTCCAAAATATTTCATGGCCTTACATTTATAAAAACAGAACACCAGAAGTGCCGTTATAAATACAGCTGCACCCCATACCGGCTGAATCCATAAGAGCAGGCCTGCCAGCATAATAAGATAAAGCGCCAATATATTACGTACTCTTTTATCCCGGGCTTTACGCGAAAATTCTGCCACCGTACCACTGGCATTTGCTTTCGGAAGTGTAATCACACCGATTCCCGAAAAGCATCTGGAAACCACATATCCCACAGCCAGAATATATAATATCTTCCGATCTTCCATCTCTGTAATCTGATTCATTCCACCATACATTGCCATAAAATATACACACGCAGTGATCACAGCAAACGCTCCGGCATGTGAATCTTTGAGGATCTCCAGACGTTTTTCTCTTTCTCTCCAGGAGCTTAATGCATCCGATGTATCCAGAAGGCCGTCCACATGGATTCCTCCCGTCACGATTACTGGTACAAGTACCAGTACTGCTGCAGTGAATCCATTACTTATTCCAATATACCGGCAGATCCATTCTGCCATCAGTGTTATTGCTCCGACTGCGGCCCCGACAAACGGAAAAAAACAGAGCATATATCTCATATTTTCTTCCGACCAGTCCGCCTGTGGCATCGGAATCTTGGAAAACATGGCAAAGGCAATCTTAAAGCTGTTCCACAGATTTTTCAAACCACACACATCCTTCCCACTTTCTCTGAAGCACACTTTTTATGATATACCGGAATCCCATAAACAACTTCCACTACCTGATCTGCCAAAGTTCCCAGAAACTGATTGATCTTTCCCAGATATTCCTGATAAAGTTCCGTTTCTCCCTGATAAGATGCTGCTTCCGAAAAGATCTCATTTGTCACAATCACAAGATTCCCAGCCTGTTCCCTCAGACGATGAACTCCCTCCATCACAACTTCAACTGTATTCTCATGAGCTCCGTCCTCCTGAAACATTTCATTCGCAACAAGATTGGACATACATTCCAGAAGGACCGTACTGTTCTCCGGCACTTGTACTTTGTGAAGGCCGGTATAACATTCTATCGTTTCAAATCCCTTTCCCTGTCGCATTTTCTGATGCCGCTGCACACGTCTTCTGCTCTCTTCATCAAACGGATACATCGTCGCAATATAAATTCTCTCCGTCTCTCCACAAGAAACTACACAGTCTTCTGCAAAAGCTGACTTTCCGCTTCCGCTTCCTCCTGTAACAAGTATCATCATCTTTACACAAGCTCCTCATACTGTTCCACATGAATATCTTCAAATGTGCTCATGGAATCATACACAGCAATTCCCATATCCAAGAACGGAAAAAGCGCAACCGCTCCGCTGCCTTCACCGAGGCACATTTCCCCATGAATAACAGCTTCTTTTCCGAGAGCTTCCAAAATCAGATGCGCAGCCGGCTCCTTTGAAACATGAGATGCGATCATATATTCACCCGCCAGCGGGCAGATACGCTGTGCGATCAATGCTGCAACACAGGAAATAAACCCATCGATCACCACCGGCACTCCAAGTGCCGCTCCACCAAGGAACATCCCCGCCATACCTGCAATATCAAAACCACCAACTTTTGCAAGGACATCGATCGCGTCTTTCGAATCAGGCTGATTCACTTCGATCGCTTTTCTGATTGCATTAATTTTTCGATTCAGCCCATCTCCGGAAAGACCGGCTCCTCTCCCCGTCATTTCTTCCACAGGACGGTCCAGAAGCACGGATGCTACTGCACTGCTTGTAGTTGTATTTCCGATTCCCATTTCTCCGGTTGCCAGAAGCCCGTATCCTTCTTCTTTCAGTCTGCGAACCATCTCAATACCTGCTTCCAGTGCCTGCACTGCCTGTGCTCTCGTCATCGCAGGTCCCTTTGTCATGTTGGCTGTTCCATAAGCAACTTTCAGCTCTTTTGAAACTTTTGTATCAACAGCCATTCCGATATCCACCGGAATAACCTTCGTTCCACACTGGCGGCTCATAACACATGCCGACGTAGCTCCGGAAAGAAAATTTTCAGCAACGATCGCAGTCACTTCCTGACCGGTCTGGGTCACACCTTCTTCCACCACCCCATTATCAGCGCACATTGGCACCAGGGCACGTTTTTGAAGTTTCATATCCGGATTGCCGGTGATTCCTGCAATCTGAATCACCAGTTTCTCCATTTTTCCAAGAGAATGCAGGGGTTTCGCAATACTGTCCCAGCGTTTTGCGGCAACATCCATTGCATTTTTGTCCAAAGGCTTTATCTGAGCCAGTGTTTCTTCCAGTGTCATTTTTATTTCCTCCAGATCTTATCTGTGTTTTATTTTTTTCCTGTAGTAAATACAAAAAATTTGCTGAATACATAATTCAGTGCAAGTACAATAAACTGGGTACAGAATTTGCCAACCATTCCATTCATTCCCATTTTTTCGCAAAGAAGCCATACGCCTCCAACCTCAATTACCATTGTCAGAATACGTGCACTGATAAATTTGCAGAATGGCCGGATATGATCACGCAATGTCTCACATTTATCCTGAAATACATATTTTGAGTTAACTATGTATGCAAAGATGATTGCCACAATAATTGAAATTACATTTGCGATATTCAGATTTAAGTGGCAGAGATTCCACAATATATAAAAACATACCAGATTCACCAATGTGGTACATCCACCAAAAAACACATATCTGACCACATCATTCCCGTAGCAGAATGAAACCAGTTCTTTGATCTTTTTCATTTTATTTCTCCTGTATATTACACATCATGTCTGACACTGCCCGTTACATCTTTGTTTCCACGCACGATCTGTGACACAATGTAGCGCGGACGGCGTTTCACTTCTTCATAGATCTTTGCAAGGTAATAACCAATCACACCAAGACTCAGCATAATCGCGCTTCCGATCAGAAGCAGCAGCAAGATCGTTGTTGTATAACCTTCTATCGCCTGCCCTCTGAAATATTGAATCAGCGAATAAATGATCATGATCAGAGAACACCCGAAGCAGATTCCTCCACCAACCGTAACAAACTGAAGCGGAGCCGTCGTAAATGCAACAATATTTGTAAAAGCATATTTGATCAGAGACCATGTAGACCACTTGGACTCTCCCGCTTCACGTTCATGCACTTCAAATTCCACATAGGTCGTCTTATATCCCACCCATGAAGATGTTGCTCTGAAAAACATATTCCTCTCCGGAAGTGACAGAATGCTGTTCACTACTTTTCTGTCCATCATCTTGAAATCAGAAGCATTCTGCATATCCACTTTTGTTGCTTTTGACATGATTCCATAGAAGAAGCCGGCACTTTCTTTATGAAGAAAGCTCTCTTCTCCCCGGCTTTTTTTTACACCTTCAATAACCTCGTACCCTTCTTCCCATTTCTGGTACATTTCAATCAGTGTTTCTGCCGGATGCTGGAGGTCACAGTCCATAACTGCCACCACATCGCCGGATGCCTGCGCTAGTCCTGCAAAAACAGCTGCCTCTTTACCAAAATTACGTGAAAAATGTACTCCAAGGATGTTGGGATTTTTTTCCCCGGCTTTTAATATTTCATTCCACGTGTTATCTTTTGATCCATCATTGACAAGAACCAGTTCATAAGAAATTCCGGCGCCTGACAGGACTTCATGAAGCACCCGGCAGGTCTTACCAACCATCAGTTCTTCATTATAAGCCGGAAGTACGACTGATAATATACTCATCCTTTTTTGTTTCCTCTTTTCTTTTTGTAAATCAACACCACACCAATGTAGCACAACAGTCCCGTACAAGTCAAGCCAAGCCCCATATACAGGTACGGTGTATGATAGGTGATTTTGATCTCATGCTCTCCCTTTTTGAGATTCAATGCCATATACATGGTATTTGCCTGTTTGAGTTCTGTTTCTTTTCCATCTACATAAGCAGTAAAGCCAGTACTGTATGGAAGCGCAATTACAAGCACTTTCTCTTTTGATACAGAGATTTTTCCGGTCAGTTCATGATTCTCAACTTTTACATCCTGAATGGATTCCTCTCCTAATTTCTGCACCTGCTCATCTACTTTCGTGACAGGCTGGCACACTACTTTCAGATCCTCATAAGAATATACCCCTGTATTCTGAAACGTCAGTGTAAGTGAATTTTTTCCCATCCGGCTGTATCCGGCATTGCAGAGGAAATTATGTTTTCCGCTGTATGCATTATATTTATCGGTATAAATACTGATCGTTTTATTTAAAAATTTTCCGGTCACATCAATATAAGCTTTCTGACTTTCCTTCCAGTATCGCCAGCTGCTGTTTTCATGCCAAACCTGATTCTGTTCGTATAACGACATACTCTTCCATTTTTTATCACTGATCATCTCTCTCGGAGAAAGAGCTTCATAATTCACTCCCTCTGTGATCAGGTATGTTTCACTTTCATCCAGTCCATCAAATACCAGTCTTGCCTGCGCATTTTCTTTTGTGACGATCAGTTTTCCGTCTTTTTCCCTGCAGCCTTTTCCGGCAATGATCTTAAACGGAACTTCCTGGTCATTAAAAGTCAGCTCCGTCTCCGAAAGCGAGCTTTCGTCCAATACAACACCCTGCAGCAGTGCCTGCTGTTTCTCTGTCACAGACATTTTCTCATATTCTTCTCTCGGAATATAAGAATCATAGGTATAACCAAACGGAAGTGTATTATCGCATGCGTATGCCCGGTATGTTTTTCCATTTTTCTCTGCTTCGCCAGCCATTTTATTATATCCGTAAGGCAGATATTCTTCTTCTCCCGCACGGACAACAAAATATTTTACGGCAGCCAGACGATCCAGGATCGTTCTGCTGTCCAGATTATCGTACTGATCTTCTCTCGGCGTATTCAGATACATCTCATCAAAAAAGTTACTGATATTTCCGATTGCAACACTGAAATAATATGATGCACTGTTGGTCCCCATCTGCATGGATGAATTTTCATAAGTATGTGTTCCCATCTGATCATAACGATACAAAGAAGAATCTTCTGTATCCAGCACTGCCAGATCTGTTCCTGTTTCCAGTTTGTCCAGTGCCTCTCCCTGTTCAGTGAATTCCGACAGATAATCCTTCTCATAAGAATACTGATAATAAATATTAAACAGAATTCCAGCTATCAGAAAACCAGATACCATGATCGTCAGATTCTTCTTATTCACAAAAAATGAACCAAATGATAATACTGTAAATGTTGCTGCCACCAGAAAGATGATCGCCATCATGTTTCGCTGTGTACGCGCTGCATCCGGCAGCAATGCAATTCCACAGTATAGGAGAAGCATAATAAATATCTTTCTTTTTTCTTTCAGGGTCAGTGTAAATAATTCTGGATATATTTTTACAAAGATGTACGCGATCAGCATTCCATAGGCCCAGATCCAACGATTTGAGACATAGGAAAATCCATTCAACACATGTCCTGCATAAGGCAGAAGCAGAAAAATATTCAGCAATGCAAATCCAACTTTCAATGCTATGTACTTTTTCCGTTTTGAAAACAACACAAAGACTCCTGTCATGGAAACTGCAGTAAACCCTGCAACTCCCCACTGGATCATGTTTTCTCCGATCAGACATCCAAGATATTTTTCGTAGTAAACTTTATCATATAATAAAGGAACATAGTTTTGCGCTTTAAATCGGTCTGTTCCAAGAACCGGAAGGATCACCGGAAGAAGGATCACCGCTGCGATCAGGACTGCGATTACCGAATACACGCAAAAAATCCCCAGCCATTTCCCGATATTTTTTAAAGAACGTTCTTTAAACTGTTCAAAATATCGAACCATCGCATAGATCACCATAAAAATTCCGAGCATATAAAAGAAATAGAAATTCGACAAACCGGCCACTGCAACCGACCAGATAAAAATATACGGCTTTTCTTTTTTATATATTTTATCGATTCCCATGAGAATAAACGGCAGATAGATCATCGGATTCGAAAAATACGGATGTTTCATCGCCGCATAAATTGTCCATCCCGCAAAAATATAGATCATAGAACCCATGAATACTGCCTGTTTTGAATTCTTGTGATAAAAAGCATATCTGCTGAATGCAATTCCCGCCAGATAGATTCTCAAAAAAATCAAAAATTCATACAAAAATTCTGTCTGCGATGATTTAAAAAATACCGACAGCAATGTCAGCGGGTCACCAATCACGTAATAATGTAATGTTGTCAAAATATCAGATCCATATCCGATATTCAGATCCCACATTGGAATCGAAAGTTTATGTTCTACAAACAATGTATACAGAATTTTTCTGAGATATCTTCCATAATATGCCAGCGAATTCAGATGCTGAGGAACACCGTCATGACTCCATATCAGAGATTTCCCATTCAGGTAGAATCGCATATACAGAAAAAGGGCTATTCCTGCAAAAGCAAGTGTATAAAGGAAATAAAAATCTGCATTTTTCCATTTGATGCGTGTTTCTTTATGTTTTATTTTACTCATGCTGTACCTGTCCTTTTTTTCTAAAGAAAAAAACCGCGGTACATAAAGTACCGCGGCTTTGACTCTGAATTATTCTTCTTCGCCGTACATAGCTACAAGTTTATTCAGATATGCATATCTAGCTTTTGCTTCAGATTCATTCTTAGCAAACAGTCTAGCTGCTTTTTCAGGATTCTGACGCTGTAAGGAGTTGTAACGAACCTCGCCATTCAGGAAGTCCATATAGTTTTCCATATCCGGTGTCTTGGAATCCAGAGCAAACTTCTTGTCTGCTGCCGGGTTGAAGCGGAAGTTATGCCAGTATCCACATTTAACTGCCAGTTCTTCTTCTGTCTGAGCTTTTGCCATACCTTTCTTGATACCATGGTTGATACATGGAGCATAAGCAATGATCAGGGATGGTCCCGGATAAGCTTCTGCTTCAGCAATTGCTTTAACAGTCTGGTTGAAGTCAGCACCCATAGAAATCTGTGCTACGTATACATATCCATAGCTCATTGCGATGGAAGCCATATCTTTCTTCTTAGTCTCTTTACCACCAGCTGCGAACTGTGCGATAGCACCTGTTGGTGTAGATTTAGAAGACTGTCCGCCTGTGTTGGAGTAAACTTCTGTATCGAATACCATTACGTTGATGTCACGTCCACTTGCAAGAACATGGTCAACACCACCAAATCCGATATCATAAGCCCATCCGTCACCACCGAAGATCCACTGGGATTTCTTGGACAGATAATCTTTCTGAGCAAGGATTTCTTTAGCTGCGTCACATCCGCATGCTTCCAGAGCTGCAATCAGTTTGTCTGTTGCTGCACCGTTGGTTGCTCCAACAGAGAATGTATCCAGCCATTCCTGACCAGCTTCTTTAACTGCTTCATCTTTACCATCTGCTACAACAGCTTCAACTTTTGTTTTGAGGCCATCACGGATAGCTCTCTGTGCAAGAAGCATACCATAACCAAACTCAGCGTTATCTTCGAACAGGGAGTTAGCCCATGCAGGACCCTGTCCTTTAGCGTTGGTTGTATATGGTGTAGACGGTGAAGAGTTACCCCAGATAGAGGAGCATCCTGTAGCATTTGCAATGTACATTCTGTCACCGAACAGCTGTGTGATCAGTTTAGCATAAGGTGTTTCACCACAACCTGCACATGCTCCGGAGAACTCAAGCAGAGGCTGTTTAAACTGGCTTCCCTTAACAGTTGTTTCTTTGAATTTAGCAATAACGTCTTCTTTGACCGGAAGTTCTCTTCCATAATCGAAGAATTTCTGAAGTCCTGCGTTTGCTTCCATGTTTTCCATAGCAAGGGCTTTTGCACCTTTCTTGCCTGG
>NZ_CAKRXI010000038.1 GCF_934424005.1 uncultured Blautia sp. | reverse complement strand
CTGGACCGTAGAAGCACTCTTTAAAGAATTATGGAAAGAGCACCTGCATTTTCTTCCTGAATAAGTTTCTCTGACGCATCACACATACCAACATGTTATGAACTACCTCTCCAGTTATTCAAGATTTTCATCTCAAATTCATCATCCATTATCGCTCTTGCTCTACGTTGTTTCACCTGTAAAAAATCTATTACTGTAGCTGTTGTAATGAAACCATTTTCCAATACATGTTTATAAATATTTAGTTGTCTCCTGTAGAAACTGCCCACCCCGCCTGTACTCTTTGTATCACGCTGCCATCGCGTGCATCGATCGTAAGAAGTGAAACACCTGCATCATCCATCGTCACGTCTCCCATGACCAGTCCATCCTCCCCATTTCCGTACTCATACTCTGGTTCTTCGGATGTCCATGTTCCATAAAAATCCCACACTGGGATCAGGACTGCTTCGGTATCGCTGCCTTCACTGTCTGGCATGCGCATATAACCCAGCTGTACCTTTGTTATGGTTATCTCCGCGCTCTGTGCATCAATGGACGGATAACGGTAGTTGCTTCCTCCATCGACAGCGATCATCTGATTCTTGTCTTCTGTCATGACCTGCAAAGTGATCGTTTTTTCAAAAATATCTTTGATCTCATCAAAGGGAAGTAAAAACGGTCCTTCATCTGAAACATTCGATGCTTCAATGGGATTTCTGTGTAAAAAGCTCTGTAGTGTCCCACTGCAAAAATCCATCGTCAATACTTCACTCTCCCAGCCTTCGGCCTGTCCTTCATGAAGTGTTCCATCTTCGTTTTCCCATTCAAGGGCCAGCTCATTAACAGGTAACGATGTGTCTCTCACATAATTAACCGGGATTCCATCTATCATCCGTTCAAAAATAAAATCATCTTTTTCCAGAGTAGTTTTTCCTTCGGTAAGTTCTTTTGAGGAACTTTCAAATATCTCCCAGTCCCCGGAAACAAGGCTTGAAACCTTGTCCTTTGCTTCTTTTTCAGACACTTTTCCGCTTCCTGCTTTTATATAATTTTGAAAACGTTCTCCCCTTTCTTTTTTCTCACTCGTCGCCAGGGTCATATCACCACAATCATCAAAGATAAACTTCGCTATCCGAAATTCGAGTTCCTCCACATCAGATTCCTGTTCACTCTGCACATAGGAGTACCGATAGGTCAGCCCATCTACTGTATACGTCCCCGCCTGCTCATTCTCATCGTTCTCTTCCTGCATGGGCTGCCCTTTGCCGAAGGTTTCTTTTATCTTGTTCTGTTCTTCTTCAGAAATCGCCACTCTCTTTACTTTTTTTAAACAGATTGCATCAACATCCGGAACTTTTACCGGTGCATCCGCTGTCAGGGTGAACTTCATCGGATTTTCCTTATCCTCCCGGTCCGCTGATCTTAAATCTGCCTGAATCGTTGTCTGGTAAGTTTCCGGTGCCTCTACCTGTTCTGCAACTGTTTTCTGAACTGTTTTCTTGTTTTCCTCTTTTTTCTGGCCTGTTGAATCCTTTTCTTCTACAACAGCAGACTGTACAACGCTGTCACATCCTGATAACGCCAAAAGATTCATGCACAGAAAGGCTCCCATCAACATTTTTATCTTTTTCATCACTTTCCCATCCTTTCTTATCCATATTAAAAAAGGTACCCTCTTCTTATAAGAAAAGAGTACCATATTGCCTTTCCAATGTATTCATCAAAATGTAAACAACTTGTAAATCAGAAGACAGCCCTTACCGTTGTCCCCTCTCCTGGCTGACTTTCGATTTTCAGGAATCCGCCATGGATTTCTGCCACCTTCACACAAAGTGCCAGTCCAAGTCCGGATCCGCCTTCTTTACGGCTTCGTGACTTATCCACCATATAGAACGCATCCGTGATCTTTCCCAGCTCTTCCTCTGGAATTCCCATTCCGCTATCAGATACCTCAAAAATCTTTTTTCCGGATGTTTCATATGCCTTTACCAGAATACTTCCGCCGGCTTCCGTGGCCTTTAGGGCATTGTCGATCAGGTTTACCAGAAGACTTTCCATCAAGGCCGGATCCATCTTCATGGAAAATGTCTCGTATTCCATTTTTAGCTGCACCTTTTTCTTCTCGGCCTGTTCCTTTTCCATATCAATGACTTGTTTTAAAAGGTCACCTGCTGGAGTCATTTCCATCTGTATGGCGTGGTTCTGATAAAGTCCCAACAGCTGCAGCATTTTCCCCGAAAGGGCTTCCAGACGTTTTCCCTCCCTGTTGATGTGTTCCAGTGCCCGGTCCTTCTGTTCGTCCTTTAGCTTTACATGGCGCAGGGTATCTGAATACCCGATAATGGACGTTAACGGGGTACGCATTTCATGGGAAAGTGCCCCCATGAGCAGCTCCTGTTTCTCCGCCACTTCCTGCAGTTTTTCCATCCGTTCCACAGTTCTCTTCATCATCATATAAATAAAAAGTCCCGCGATCAGAAATACCGCCAGATAGATTCCCGCAAACCAGACAGCTGTCTGTCTCAGCTCTGTAAAAAGTCCTGTGACTTCCCGAACAGAGAGGACGTCATATCCTTCTGGTTTAGATAAAACTACTTTTTGAAGAAGAAGATATTTCTTCCCCAGTTTCTGTATCTTGTAGGCATATGGATCATTTTCATTCTTCAGGCTCAGATTTTCAATTCCTACAACTTCATAATCTGTCAGGTTTTCAATGGCCGCATTACTTTTCTTATCGATCAACGCCATGCCCGCCCCACAGCATCGTTGGAATTGAAATCCCATATAGGCTTTCTTTCCGGTCTCTGACATCTGTTCATATTTGCTGTTATCCCAAAATTGTTCCAGAAGTGCCTTTCCGTTTTCCAATTGTCTTCCGTAGGTCTCAGCAGCGTTATTCAGGCTTCGTTTTCCTGTTACATAAATGCTTAATGCACCCACCGGGATCAAAGCACACAATAAAGTTACCAGCATAAGAAATACTGTCCGTTTCCACAGCTTCATACCTATTCCTCCAGACGGTATCCAAGCTTCGGGATCGTCTTGATCTCGTCATAAAGTTCCAGTTTTTTTCTGAGCTGTCCGATATGAACATCTACCGTCCTGCTTTCACCCAGATAATCTTCTCCCCAGACCCGTTTCAACAGTTCTTCCCTTCCAAGGGCAATGTTTTTATTTTGGAGGAGCAGCACAAAAAGATCATATTCCATTGGCTTCAGATTAACCGGGATTCCATCTTTTAAAACCTGATGGCTTTGCACATCCACCATAATATTTCGGATCGTCAGAACTTTCCTGGCCCGTCCGGTCCTCTCCAGCACCTTCTCAATACGTACCAGAAGTTCCAGCATCTCAAAGGGCTTTACCATATAATCTTCCGCACCCAGTTTTAGTCCTTTTACCTTGGAAGTGACATCATCCTTTGCAGTCAGGTAAATTACTGGAATATCTTTCTTTTTAAAATCTTCCATCAGTGCAAACCCGTCTTTTCCCGGCAGCATGATATCCACCACTGCCATATCTGCATCCTCATGCCATAAGAGCAGCCGCTGGGCTTCTTCCCCATCATAAGCCGCCACAGTCTCATATCCTGACGCTTCCAGGTTCATGCACAACAATTCTGAAATTGCGCGGTCATCCTCAATTACCAAAATTTTATTCTTCATTCCTGCTACCACCTCTGGTACTTTTTCTCCAGTATAGCTTTTTTTATATCTCACGTCTATATGTATGGATATCTTACGGTCACTGCCATAAATGGATTATGTATGTTATGGAAATAGTATTCAGTCCAGAAATTTATGCTGTAATGCGACTTCTTTTAGCAACCTATGAACGTACGGAAGAAGAACGCCTTGATGCTGCTAAAAAGCATTATCAGTCTGATATATCATAAAAAAGCCTGGATGGTAACAAAAAAATTCAAATTTCTTTTAAAATCAGAAAAAGTCCACCACCTGAACAGGCTCTGGAGCCTGTTTAATCTCTCTTCGCAGTAAGAATTTCCATAAGAACTCCTGCCAGCTCCGGATCAAGGTCACCTGAATAGAGATCTCCAGCCAGAAGAACCGGATCTGGCTGTCTGCGTACAGATGCAATGATCTTCTCTTTTAATGTGAAAGAAATCTCTGCCTGCTGCAGGAAATCCAGAATGCGCTGCTCTACATGATTGCTTCCAAGCTCTGTTTTTTCTGTAAACTGTACCAGAAGTGCGTCAGAGCTTTTATGTCCATTAATTCGGACAGTAAATACGTTTTTCCCTGTGTCATAGAAAATCTCACATTCCACTTCTCTTCCACCATCCAGTACTTTCACCTGGCTCTCGGTAACTCCCCAGAATTCCAGTGTCAGGTTTCTCTTCTCCGGAATCAGGTCACTTTCACCTGCCACCGCTCCGACTTCAAATACTGGCCTTTCACCCCAGGTAAGCTTCATCGGTGTAACAGCCCAGCGTCCCTCTTCATATCCACAAGTTTCATTGTCATCCTCATAAAGCCGGAAGTCTCCATCCGCCCCTGCATATACGCGGATTCTCAGGGACTCTGGATTCCTGGAAGCTGCTTCTCCATAAATTTCATCTGTCATTGGCACAATACCGCCAGCCTTTGCCAGCACCGGAAGAGATGCAATATCACGGTAAAAATTCACTTTCCGCTCTTTGTCTGACTGATAAATCATTCCGTTGAAAATATCAATAAAAGTTCCCGCCGGCAGCCAGCCCTTTGTCTTCGCCACATGAAGCTTCGGAATCCTCGGTGTAGTCACCGGAAAAGCCAGCAGCTCTGTGCCAAAGAAGAAGCTGTTTTTCACATTATAAGCCTCTTCTGCATCCGGGTACTGATAATACAGCGGCTCTACAAGAGGTTCGCTATCTGCATAGCTTCTGTAATTCATTGTATATAAATATGGAATCAGCTTGTGACGCAGACGAAGGAAATCGTTCATCACCTGATGAATCTCCAGTGGGAATCTCCACGGCTCTTTTCCCAGGAATTCATTCTGGGTGCTGTGCAATCTCATGATCGGTGAAAATACACCCAGCTGATACCAACGAGCTTCCATCTCATCATCACGATAGCCAAACATATGACCACCAATATCATGGCTCCACCATCCATAACCGATATTAGATGCGGTCGCAGTGAAATACGGCTGGAACTGCAGGGATTCCCAAGTTACAATGGTATCTCCTGAGAAGCCAATTGGATATCTGTGGCTTCCCGGACCTGCATATCTGGAAAATACGATCGGTCGTTTTCCTTCCCTGCCGCTGTCCTGATAATGGAAATGATTCAGCATCCACAATGGATCAAGGCCTTCCACTTTCGTGTTGCCGCCCTGCTGCCAGTCGATCCACCAGAAATCCACTCCCATTTTTTCATAAGGATGATGCAGGATCTCAAAATATTTTTCCAAAAATTTCTGATCGGAAATATCAAAGTTCACAGGAAGCTCTTTGGATTTGTCAACACCCATGGCATCTGCCATTTCCTCATACATATCCTCATAGGCCTGAACACCATCTGCCGGATGCACATTTAAGGTCACGCGCATTCCTCTCTTATGCAGTTCCTGCAGGAAGCGCTGTGGATCCGGGAAAAGATCCCGGTTCCAGGTATATCCGGTCCAGCCCTCCCCATATTTCGGATCCACATCTGTCACATGCCAGTCCATATCAATAACACCCACAGTAAATGGAATCTGTTCTTCTTTGAAATGATCCATCAATTCCAAATAAGATTTTTCTGAATATGGATAATAACGGCTCCACCAGTTTCCAAGCGCATATCTTGGAATCATAGGTGTCCTTCCGCAAAGATAATAATAAGCCTTCAGCGCTTCCTTGTAATCTCTTCCATAGCAGAAAAAGTACAGATCTTCCTCTGCCTCTTCTCTCACCTTTATCCAGGAATCCTCCCCGATCAGAAGGGATTTGCTGTCATCCAGAAGGGCATAGCCGCTTTTTGACATGATTCCATCTTCCAGAGGGCAGGCACCGTCCACTTCATCCAGTGTTCTTACGGTTCCTCCAAGATTGTCTTTTTTCTCCCCATAATGCCATGCAAGGCGGGTCTGCCCTTTAATACTAAGCCCGTGAGAGGAAAATTTTTTCTTATTGTAGATCAGATGAAGACGGCTTGTGATAATCTCCAGCTGATCCTCTTCCTCTTTTACCAGATATTCCGGGGTCTCAAAATCACGGTTCCATACAGTCTGGGTTGCTTCATCCACGAAATTTCCGCTTTCACTGTATTCCAGACGGAGAAGTCCTTCCGTCAAAACAGTAATTCTATACTTGTCTCCTTTTACCACACTGGCTTCCCTGCATTTGGGAAATGTGGTTACTTTATAATAATCTTTCATTTTCTGTGTTCCCATCTATAAAATTCCGTCTCCATTCTTTGCCTCATACAACGTTACCTTCCACATTGACAGTGAGCGGGAGCACGGTTCTATTCTTCTACTGCTTTCAAAAGATCAGCAAATGTGGTCAGCTTGTAGGTTGCTTTTCCACATCCAACTGCATCGCCAATTGCAGCACTGTCCATATGTCCCGCAATGGCAGCGTCAATTCCAGCCTCTGCGTCCTCTACTACCATGCATTTCTCTGCCGGTAAGCCAAGGAATTCCGCTGCTTTCACAAATACCTCCGGGTCTGGTTTGGAATGGGTGATATTATTTCCATCAGAAACTGCATCAAAGAAATCGCCCAGTCCGATTCTTTCCAGAATGTATGGAGTGTTCTTACTGGAAGAACCGATTGCAAGCTTTAATCCCTTTGCACGAAGTGCATGCAATGTATCTGCCACCTCTTTGGAAAGGTCTTTTTCGCTCATATTGCCAAGAAGCTTTTTGTACACCTCATTTTTCTCTGTAGCATACTGTTCTTTTTGCTCCTCTGTAAGCGGCTCCCCTTCGTAACGCTCCATAATAATCTCCAGACTCGCCATACGGCTTACGCCTCTGAGACGGTTGTTGATCTCACGGTCAAAATAAATTCCCAGCTTGTCCGCCAGTGTTTTCCATGCCTGATAATGATATTCATCTGTATGGCAGATTACGCCATCAAGGTCAAAAATAATTCCTTCGTATTTCATTGTGATATCCATCCTTTCTTTTTATTTAAAGTGCAAATACAAAGCTCGCAATATTTATAACAATATTCACAAAACCTGACATATAATTATGCATCTATCACTGTATTCATCACTATTTTCCAATACATTCCCCATTTGTCCGGATCACATCCGCATACCAGTATCCGGAATCTTTCATAATACGCTTCTGGGTAGGATAATCCACATAAACCAGTCCGAAACGCTCCTGATATCCACATGCCCACTCAAAGTTATCCATAAAGGACCAGTGGAAATATCCCATAACCGGCACAAGCTCTGCTGCCTCTCCCAGCTTCTGGAGATAGCGTTCCAGATATGCAATTCGGCATCCGTCGTGTACTTTTCCATCCAGGGATACCAGATCCCCATTGGAAATACCGTTCTCTGTCACTACCACTGGTTTGCCGTACCTTTCATAGAGAAACTGCGGCATCCAGTACAAGATCTCCGGTGTAACCGGGCTCTTCATATGGGTACGGGCAAATCCAATAGGTTCCGGGGAAAATACCGGCTTCCCATCTTTTCCCATTTCTACCATTCTGCCATCATAAATATTCTGGCCAACAAAATCTAACGGCTGGCAGATCAGCTTCATATCCTCTTCAGGGAAATCTGGAACAATACCCTTATATTGCTCCAACGCATCCTCTGGATATTTTCCAAAAAATACCGGATCACTCCACCAGGTCATACTCCATTCCCATTCTGTTACTGCGATTTCATGGAACATCAGATCCTTGGCAGCCTGAATATCCTCTTTGCTGTTGGTTTTTGGATAAGTAAACCTTCCTGTAGGTGCGTATCCGATCAAAAGCTTCCCGTGGAGAGCAGTTCAGTCCCGGTGCATGGACTGTTCCGTAATATCCAAGTCCAATAAAGCACTGTGGTTCATTAAATGTGATAAAATATTTCACACGGTCAGAAAAAGCTTCTGCCACAATTTTCGTATAATCGCCAAACCACTATACAGAATCCGGATTCAGCCATCCTCCTTTTTCCTGCAATGCCTGGGGCAGATCCCAGTGGTATAAGGTTACAAACGGCTCAATATTATGGGCCTTCAGGCAATCGATCAGATGATTATAGTAATCAATTCCTTTCTGATTCACTTCTCCGGTACCCTCTGGCAGGATTCTTGACCAGCTTAAAGAAAAACGATAGGCTTTCAGTCCCATCTGTGCCATTAACGCAACATCTTCTTCTACATGCTCATACTGCATGCAGGCATTTTCCCCAGAGCTTCCATCCAGAACCGCTCCTTTTTTCCACAGAAAACATCCCACACGGAATCCCCGCGTCCATCTGCATGGGCAGCGCCTTCTACCTGATAGGCCGCAGTGGCTGCTCCCCACAAAAAATCTGATTTGAATTTCATATATGTAATCTCCTAATACAGTCTCCTTATTTCATATGCCATACCAACGAAATGCGAAGCATTTTGAAATGCACAACATACGAGAAACAACGGATTCATGCAAAAAGCCCGGCCAGGGTCTGTGCATACAGGCAAGCTTCCCTGCCCAAAACCAACAGACACCCGCCGGGCTGCCCCATTCATTATTTCAATGCAAAATGCAGACTGTTTTCCAGTACACATTTTTCACCATATACATGTAACTCTACCGGCTCTCCACTCTCTAATGTGAAAGTAGTGCCGTCTTTATTTACTTCTACCTGAATGTGTCTTCCCAGGTAGATCAGTTTAAAGCGGTATGCATCCCACTGCTTGGGAAGTGCAGGTGCAAACCAGGCTCCGCTTTCTTTCAGGCGGAAGCCGCCGAAGCCGTAGACGATTGCCATGTAGTTTCCACCCATGTTTGCAGTATGGATTCCATCCTTTGTATTCTGATGGGTATTGAAAAGATCCAGCTTCGCGGAATCCCCGAAATACTCATATGCCTTATCAGCCAGTCCCAGTTTGGAAGCCACAATACTGTAGATACAGGTAGAAAGTGAGGAATCGTGAGTGGTAACCTTCTCATAATATGCAAAGGACTTACGGATAGTCTCAATATCCTGGGCATCCTCGAAAATAAAGTGTGCCAGAACGGTATCCGCCTGCTTACATACCTGATATCTGTAAATATACATCGGATGGTAATGCAGAAGTAACGGATAATGATCCTTCGGTGTATGCTCGAAATCCCATACTGCTTTGTGCAGGAAAGAATCGTCCTGTGGATTGATTCCCAGTTCCTCATCATATGGAAGATACATCGCTTTTTCTGCTTTTTCAAACTCTGCGATCTCAGTCTCTTCCAATCCGATCTTCTTCGCAACCGGCTCAAGCTTTCCAGCTTCTTTAAGCAGATTATAAAGTCTTACCGCCCAATGCAGGTTATACTGGGCATTCAGGTTGGTATAATAGTTGTTGCTTACCAGACAGGTGTATTCATCTGGTCCTGTCACTTCATGAAGCTGGAAGGTTCCTTTATACCAGCAGCCCAGATCCAGCCACATACGTGCAGTTTCAAAAATAATCTCCGCACCTTTTTCTGCCATAAAATCCAGATCTCCGGTTGCCAGATAGTAAGCAACTGTTGAATATGCAATATCACCACTGATATGATACTGCGCAGAACCAGACGGGAAATAACCGGAGCATTCTCTTCCCCTGATGGTACGCCACGGATAAGCCGCACCCTTCTTATGTCCCAGAATCCTTGCATTTTTTCTTGCCTCATCCAGTGTGGAATAACGGTACTCTACAAGGTTTTTGGAAACCTCCGGATTGGTCAGGGTAAAGAACGGCTGCATATACATTTCTGTATCCCAGAAATAGTGTCCTTCATAACCTTCACCGCTTAAGCCTTTGGCTGCAATGTCACAATATGGATCTTTTCCAACAGACTGGATCAGCTGGTAAGCATTATAGCGAACCGCTGCACAAAGGGCGTCATCACCATCAATTTCCAGCGCAGAGCTCTCCCAGAATTTGTCCAGGTATTCTCTCTGCTCTTTGTAAAGCACATCCAGGGAAACAGCAGTTACTGCTTCCATCTCATCCTGTGCAGCTTCCTGAACATCCTCATAACGGATGCTGTCTGCAAAAACCATATATTTCACAAAGCGGATGGCTTCACCCTGTTTTGCGGAAACCGTAAATTTCTGAACTGCATGATGTCCTTCCAGAACGATTTCACCGTTCTGTACTTCATCCGCAGAAATGGTATTTTTCACACCTGTACATACCTGAAGTCCGGAAGTAGCTGTATTTGTTACAAGATAAGACGCTCCATTTACCACGGTCCCATGATCCGGGATCAGATGCTGGAAGCTCTCCCCTGCAACTCGCGGGTCGTTAGGATTGCAGTAGTTTCTCACATTTCCCTGATGCTCTGATTCGATTCTGACCTCACCGGAAAAGTTCACCGGTGTTACCTGATAATCGATCACAAACAGCTGCAGATGGGAGAAAGAAGTCATTCTGCGGATTTCAATCTCCGCTTCTTTCCCATTAGGCGCTTTCCACAAAACTTTACGCACTGTATAGCCGTTCTGCATATCCAGCCAGCGGCTGCCAGAAAGAACCTCTCCATCAAACATGGAAAATTTCTCTCCATCCAGATAAACCCGGATTGTCTGGCCGTCTGCCACATTCAGCATGGTTTCTTTTTCCTCTGCCATGCCGTAAAGCTTCTCTGCCTGCTTCATTTCCGCAATATCATAAAAGCCATTAATATAAGAACCGCGAATCGTATCATATCCTTCCGGATAACCTTCCTCAAAATTGGAACGTATCCCAATATATCCATTTGCATTATGGAAAATTGTCTCGTTTACCAAGAGGGCTTCATTATCCAGCTTAAGGTCATCAATTTTGTAAATCCATTTCTCGTTCACGCCTTCCCTCCGAAGTTGTTATTTTTCGTTGACATTATTTAACCGCACCAGCAGCAACACCTTTGATGATATATTTCTGTGCACACAGGTAGAAGATAACTACCGGGATAATGGTCAGTGTCAGAGCTGCCATCGCCATGTTCCACTGAATGGTGAACTGTCCGAAGAAAGAGAAAGTAGACAGCGGAATGGTTCTGTTTGCCTTGCTGGAAAGTACCAGGGAAGGAAGAAGATAGTCATTCCAGATCCAGATTACGTCCAGGATGATAACCGTCATAGTGGTTGGTTTCAGCATTGGGAAAACGATCTTCCAGAATACTCCGAACTTGGTGCAGCCATCGATGGTAGCAGCCTCTTCCAGAGATACCGGAATGGATTTCACAAAGCCGTGATACAGGAATACAGCCATACTTGCACCAAAACCGATATACATATATACAAGTCCAAGTTTATTATCCAGCATCTGGATATGTAACGTATCACGGATCCAGCCCATCTCCTGCATCAGAGGCATCATAAGGGTCTGGAACGGAATCAGCATGGTAGCAACAAAGGTGCTGAAAATGATCTTGCTCAGTAAGTTATTTGCACGAACCAGCATCCATGCCGTCATAGAAGCCAGAACCACAATGATCACAATAGAAATGATCGTTACAAAAAGGGAGTTTCCTAAAGCGTGGAAGAATTTCATCTTCTTCATTGCTTTTTCATAGTATTCAAAGCCGAAGCTCTTTGGCCATGCCAGCATGTTCTTATACAGCTCTGCCCTGTTTTTAAATGAGTTTACGAATACAATATATACCGGGAAAAGCCATAAAATCGACAAAAGGATCACAAGTACATTTGCAACAATAGATTTTCCTTTTTTCATTACATTTCAACCTCCCTTTTCTTAGTCACAGAAACCTGTACAAGGGTAATCGCAGCAATTACAAGCAGGAACACGATTGCTTTTGCCTGTCCATATCCATAATTGCTCTGGGAGAAGATCTCATTGTAAATGTTCATTGCGAACATCTCCGTAGCATTGTTAGGACCACCGCCGGTCAGGGACAGGTTTACATCGAAGATTTTGAAACAGTTGGAAAGTGTCATAAACAGACAGATTGTAAAGGATGGCATTAAAAGCGGGAATTTGATCTTTAACAAAGTCTGCCAGAAGCCTGCACCATCTACAGAAGCGGCTTCCAGAACATCGTCCGGAATCGCCATAATACCGGTAATATAAATGATCATAATGTAGCCAGCCATCTGCCAGGTACTTACAATGATCAGCGCAACCCTTGACATAGTGGGATCCAGCAGCCAGTTGGAAAGAAGCTTGCTGCTGCTTCCAAGAGCCTCTGCCACATAGGAAAGTCCATCACCAAGAATGAATTTCCAGATATATCCAAGGATCAGACCACCGATCAGATATGGCATGAAGAGCATTGCTCTTGCTGCGTTTCTTACTTTCAGCTTCGTAGTTACAATCAGGGCAAATGCAAGACCGATCACATTGATCAGAAGCACAGAAAATACGGTAAAGATTACGGTATGTCCTGCGGAGGTCATGAAACGGCTGTCAGAAAACAGACGTACATAATTCTTGAATCCTACGAAAACTTTTGGGTTCAGTGGAAGTCCATCCCAGGAGAAGAAAGAGTAACCCACGCCGATAAAGAATGGGATCAATACGATTGTTGCAAATATGAATAACAGCGGCACTGTAAACAGGGCGTACCAGCCTGCATCTTTTCTTTTCTTTTTCTTCATTTTTATTTCTTCCTTTCTAAAGTATGAAGCCATTGCCAGAGCATGTTTGAAAAAGGCTTTTAACCAGATGTCCATTTACAGAATAAACGCCCGGCCATGAAAGAGATTGCGTTTTCATCAGCCTCCCATTGCCGGGCGATTCCTATTTCATTTCAGTCATGGAAATTCAGACTGATTCTGTTTTCATTACTGACTGGATTTATTTTGCCTCGTTTGCCTGTGCCCATGCATCATCAAGTGCTGCAAGGAAATCTTCGCAGGACATGTCAGAAGTAAAGAACTCCTGTGCAACCGGTACAAGATATACATCTACGATACCAGTCGGCCAGTCATTCATCGGCCAGGAGATTGTCTTTCCTTCAGCTGCATAATCAGCAACCTGCTGGGAAATCGGGTCAAGGCTTTCATTCTCCATACCATCAACAACCGGAAGGAATCCGAACTCGTTCATCAGGTAATCCTGTCCGCTCTCAGATGTGTACAGCCACTCGATGAAATCTTTACCAGCTTTCTGCTCAGCCTCAGATGCCTGAGAGTTTACATACCATGCAGCCGGAACACTTACAGCAACCTTATCATTTCCGCAGATCGGAAGTGGAGCAAGTCCCATATCGAAATCTACATCATAATCAGCGAACATGCTGTAGCACCAGTTACCCTGATGGATTGCTGCTGTTTTACCTGTTGCAAAATCACCACACTCTTTATCATAGTTTGTTTCAAGTGGGTTGTAAGAGTTATCACGGATTGCTGCATAGAATTTTGCAAATTCCTGGAACTCTGGTGTATCTGCCATCTTAACTTCGCCGGCATTTAATTTCTCGATGAACTCAGTTGGGTTCTCCTGAAGAGCAAATGGTGTATTTAAGATATGTCCGATCAGGAAGTAGCTCTCCTGGGAAAGGCCAAATCCGTTGATTCCGTTTGCTTTCTGGTCTTCCAGCATTTTTACGAAGGAATCATAATCTGTTACTTCGTCTGCATTGATGAGGTCTTTGTTGTAAACCATTCCAAAACCTTCCATTGTGTATGGGATACCAACAGTCTTGTCATCAATAACATCTGCCATGCCATCTACAATCTTGTCAACGAAGCTTAAGTCGCTAAGATCTGCTTCATAGTTCTTCATGGTCTCTGACTCAGCGCCAGGAAGCAGTGAATACACGGTCGGTCCCTGTCCGTTAGCCAGTTTGGTCTTTAACTGCTGAGGGTAATCATCACCTGTGGTTCCCCAAACCTCAACCTCTACGCCAGTCTCATCTTCGTATGTCTCAGCCAGCTCTTCCAGCTGGTCGATGATCTCTACTTTAGACTGGAAAATAATAATCTTGTCTACGCTCTCGTCCTCTGCGTAACAATTAACAGTTGTGGATGCAGTCATTCCTGCGATCATTGCTGCAGCCAGTGCCAGGCTCATCACTTTTTTAGCTTTCATTCTTCTTTCCTCCTTTAATTGATTTACCGTGCTTGTTTTGTAAATCGTTATACTAAGATAATAGCACAAAGTGCTAATTTATCAATTGAGTTTTGGCGTTTTTCCGTCATTTTGCTCATTTTCAGTAATTTTCACCGTAAAATAGTATAAAAAATCCTGTGTTTGACGCCTTTATTAGGCATTTTTAACACAGGATTTTATTTTTCATTTTACTATTTTACTTCCTATTTTTGTTTTTTTACTAAAACAGTCTTTCGCATCTTCACTTTTGGGGAAATCTGGAATGTTTTGGCAACATCTTTTCCATTCAGCGCCTCCATCAGATATAAGGCTGCCAGATAGCCTCTTTCGTAATCTGGCACAGTAATCGTAGTAAGACCAATTTCCTGCGCCCGCTCTATATCGTCAAACCCGGTTACTGCAATATCCTCCGGCACACGGATATTATTTTCCCGGAAGGCCTTGATTGCCCCAATGGCCATATTGTCATTTGCGCAGATCAACGCATCCGGAAGGTTTTCTGCCAGAGAAAGGATTTTCCCAACTGTATATCCACTTTCCTCCCGGTAATCACCTACAAAATAGTTTTTCTGATGAAAATGAAGTCCGTTTTTCTCTATAGTATCGCTAAATCCACGATAGCGCTCCATATTATCCAGACTGGTCTCCACGCCGCTCAAAAATGCAAAGCGCCGGTATCCACGGTCAATAATATCCTGCATCATCTCACACATAGCCGGATAATTATCTACAATTACGCTTCTTACATAGGGTGATGCGCATGTTCTGTCAAGTGCAACAATGGGATAATTTTCATTGGCGCACCGGAGAATTGTATTGTCGCGCAGTGCCGCATCCAGAACAATACAGCCACTGCTCATATTGTTCCGCATATATTTTTCGCATGAACGCTGCGTACAAATAAGAAGATCATAATCTTTATTTTTCAAATAATCGTTTACGCCCTTAAGTACTTCCAGATAAAAGCTTCGGTCAAAATCGCTGAAAACAAAAAGAATTGTATGGTTCTCTTTCGTCTTCAAAAGCTTCCCTGCCTCATTCGGCACGTAATCCATTTCCTCGATAAGCTGAAGAACCTTTTCCCTTGTTTTTTTCCCCACATTTCGCTTTCCATTGATCACATTTGACACGGTAGACAGCGAAACGCCTGCAGCTTCTGCAATATCTTTAATCCCAGCCATACCCATTCCCCACTTCATTTTTTATTTCTATTTTACAATATTTTAGTAAAATTTTCAAATGATTTTACGTATATTTTCCATTAACATTTCGTCAGATTTTTGTTACATAAAAGCCCCGTAAGGAAAGTTCATTTCTTTCCTCACGGGGCCTGAATATTTACAATATAAACACGATCCAGATAACAGCTCTGTTCCTTAAGCCATCATCGGCTCAAGAGCCTTAGCCAGTTTCTCTTTCTCAGGCGTCATATTATTGAGTACATTATCAAGCATGTTATAATTGGCTTCTTCCAACTCTTCTACCTTTGCAAGCGGCTTATACTCTCCCTGGCTATTCTGGATAAGTCATTAAGCGTTGCCTCTAGTATATGTAGGAACAGTTTTCCCCAAAGGATACCCTGTCGAAGCATCGAAACAGCCCCTAAACTACTGTAATTCCTCAGCTGTAGTTGAGCAATCAGGTGACACAACTTCTAACTTTGCAAACATATCACCTGTGGTCATCTCATGCCGCACCTGTAAACTGTAGTGGCTGTCCATCATATCAACCGCATTAAACAAACTGCAAAGCAGATAATTTCTTATGTTGGTAATTTTCGGCGCACTTTTGCGGAGGTTTTCCAACACATACTCAACATGGTCACGTGTCACTTTTGCTAACTGCTCCCTGACTATGTGAGAAGGACAAGCCTTACGACCACGCTGGGATACATATATAATCCACTTACACCAGAAGAAAGCCTGAAGCTTATGGAAAAAGCATTTGATGATTAAACATCCCCGAAATAGATAAGTCACAGGTTTTTACACAAACCTGAAAACGAAAAAAAAGCCGGAAACCATTGATTTTTCAAGGTTTCCAGCCTTTCACTGTAGCGTGCGTTAGAGGTTGCTGCGTGCCGGTGGCACGCGTTTAGCAACGACCGAAATGAAATGTAGATCGAACCCGTTCGAGTCCGACCTGGACTCGAATAAAAAATGGGACAAGACTTTATGTCCTGTCCCATTTTTTATATGACGTGCGTTAGAGGATTCGAACCCCCGACCTTTTGGTCCGTAGTCACGCATCAGCAAGTATCAGTAATCTGATACCTTTTACATTCTTTGATACATTTGTTTTTACGTTACGCATACCTATAAAAAGTCCAGACAGTCAACTCGTTTTGGTTATTCTATCATATTCCGCTTTATTTTCAACACTTTATTTAGTATAATGAATTTGCTGTCGACTCTTTCCAGCAGGAAGGAGGTGCGTTAATTTGGATATAATTATCTCTTTTTTAGTTTCGGTTATGGCAAGTGTAGCTGGTTACTACATATGCAAGTGGTTAGATCGGAACCGTAAAGACAGCTAAGCCCAAAACGAAACCCCATGGAATGGCGCTCCATGGGGTTTCATTGCGTTAGCTTGGAATTATCTCTTTCTTGGTTACTATTATAATATAACAATTCAAGGTTTATGTCAATCTTTGTATCTCAAAAATCATGCTGCAGCTTTCTGATCTAAGCCGCAGCCAGGGAAACATGAGATACATTTTATTTAGCTATAGTCAAATTTACTATAATAATCCAAATTTCATTCAAATGTTGTTTGATTTCTTGGAAAGCAGTACTTAAAGTTTGTGGATCATTAATAATTAACACATAAACAATTTCAATGATAAGCGCAAGCAATATTCCAATTAAAACGGCTTTGATGACTTTATGATCTTTTTGCTGCATCTTTTTTAATTCATGATCAACCATCTTTTCATGGTTATCTTTCCATTTATTGTAATTATAAATATTTTCCGCTTCTCTATGTGCATTTTCTATCTTGGCACGTTTTATAGTATCATCTAAAAAGTGTTTCTGGTTTTTATCTTTCATGTTTATTTATCCAATCTTTGAATCTGATGATTTTGGGTTATTCTCTTTATATTTTATTGCAGCTTCTTCAATTTTTCCAATAAATTTTATTTGTTCTCTATCTGGAAGTAATTTGAAATATTCTAGTAATTCTTTTTCATTTAAACTTAAATCTATCTCTTTTCTCACTCCTGTGAGAATATAATCTATATCAATATCATAAAATTCTGCTAATGTGATTAATGTTTTACTACCAATTAACTTTTTATCATTTTCGTAATCAGAAAATCCTCCTGTAGATAATCCTGTTTTTTCCTTAATTTCTGTAGTTTTTAAATGATTTTCATTTCTCCATTCTTTGAGTCTACTACCTACGGACATTTTTCTCCTTTCTGTGAGATTTTATTATTGACTTCTCACTATAGTGTGATATAATGAATCATGTAAAACATGACACCTTTGTTATATTGTTAATATTCAATTTTATCATTTGTATGCCATTTTTACAATGAAATTTGTGCATACTGTTCTAACTCGGGAGGAATAGAAGATGGCGAAGAAAACTAACATGAAATCTGTCCGGCTCTCTGATGAAGTTCTGGAATATGTCGAAAATTTTGAAGGTAACGGCTTCAACCAGAAATTTGAGAACTTGGTGCTTTTCTGTATGAAGGAAGAAAAGCAGAAACGCAGGACGATCGAAGATTATGATTATATGATCCAGTTGAAATGTAAGAAGCTCAATGCTTTGAACGATTTACAACGTGATGCACGTCTTATGATCAGACAACTTCTGAGTGTGCAGCATGATCTGGAAAAATTACAGCAGTATATATCTGACGTTTGTGCTTCTTAATTAAATTTGTTAGATAGTGGGCGAGATTATGAGAAAAAAACCAAATTTAAAATTTGCTGTTGATTCATTAGATGCAAATCCTATATTAGAAATGGCGCTTTTTTGTGAGAAATATAATATTTTTTCTTTTTATTTACTATGTGAATATTCAAGACGTTATCGATTTGATTGGTTTCGTCTTTTAGTTAATCCCCATATTTCCCTTCTTATGAGCAATTATTTGAAGTCCCGAGATTTGAGAAAATCGAAAGATGATATGCCTTTTCCTGATTACCGCGCGAAGCGCATCCCTTAGGCAGCGTCCGGCAGGAGCGGCGGGAACCCATGGGGTTTTACGGGCCGTCCTGCCAGCGTCAACCCGGAGCAGTCGTATAATTGGCAATACACGCATGTTACCCGAGAAACATGCGGATGAAGGTTCAATCCCTTCCTGCTTCTTACTCTCCGCCCCCAATGGAGAGTTAAACATACTTCAATCTTTTTATTTTCCCCGGTTTTCAGTCATCCGGGGACGGTAATAACCTTGAAAGAGGCTTACACAATACATTTTGTCTTTCCTGCTCTTATACAGGTCAGACAGACAAATTCAAAGGAGGTTCAGTATTATGAACAAAATGAAGATTCTTGTAACATTTGCTAACGTTTGGAAGATGGACACCGGAAATTCCGGAATGACTCTGAATTATTTCATGTTTGGAGAGAATGGCGAACTGATGAACTCAGAGCAGAATCTTTCCGGCGGAGCTGTTGGACAGCAGCGTGCAAAATGCTCCCTTGATCCAAGCATGCGTGACAAAGTCACCTGGGTTCCAGGAGTCTATGATGCAACGATGTCT
Organism: uncultured Blautia sp.; assembly: GCF_934424005.1. Lineage (GTDB taxonomy): Bacteria > Bacillota > Clostridia > Lachnospirales > Lachnospiraceae > Blautia_A. Next base: position 10,144 of record NZ_CAKRXI010000038.1, on the reverse strand, counting down.
TACAAGATTGGCAGTGATGGCAAACCAGTCCTGACTGTGGAAGATCTGGCATTTGTTGGTAAAGCATCGATCCGCATGGAAGCAGGAAAATAAGAAGGTGAGGAAATGACATGGCGGACATTTTCACAGATGAAGCAGAAGACATTACGGAAGATGCATTGTTTTCAGATGCTGATCAGGAACCTGCAGAGACATCTGACACAGTTCCTGAAATACGTGATCAGTCAGAAGTTCCAATACAGTCTGAGCAAAATGCTGTGGATCATGAAGCTGGTGATTCTGGCGACCTCCCTGCTACTTCAAATGAAGAAACTGATGAAGGAGTGGAGACGGTACCGGCTTCTGATACAGTAGGACAGATTGATTATACGGAATTGTTACAACAGCAGAATGAATATCTTGAGTCTTTGGTGATGGAGACAAGAGAGATGAATTATAAGCTGGATGATCTGAGCCATGCAATGCCGATCATGGCCTGTATGCTTGGTTTTGTGGCTGGTGTCCTGCTCGTGCAGATCTTTAGTTCTTATCTTCGTGTGTAGGTGGTCAATATGAATGAAACAGATCTCGAATTGACAGATACTGAAACTCTGGAAACAACCGGAACAGACAGTGAAACAGCTGCAGGACCGGAAGTTTCCGCAAGTCCTGGATATGAAGCTTTGACTATTCAGGATTACAACCATTTAGCAATATCCTCTATCCCAATAGGATTCCTATGCGGCGCCATTTTCATGATTATAGGATTTTCTTTAAACGGGATAGTGAAGATATTTAAAAAAGTATAGTGAGTGAAAGGAGATTTCTTATTATGACAAATCTTAAGAAAAAATTAGTTCCGGCTGTAGTTGGTGCAGGTGCTGCGCTTGCTTCCTGTGTTCCTGTATTTGCAGAAGGTGCTGATACCAGTTCAGCATTATCTAGTGTTGAATCTGCCATGACAACATCTTTTACTTCCGTTGGAAGTTCCATGACTGGTATGGTTGCTAAGATTCTGCCGATCGCACTTCCTGTAATGGGTGCACTTCTGCTCGTTGGCTTTGGTATCAAAGCATTCAAGAAAGTTGCAAATAAAGCCTGATCCTGTCAGGGGCTTAAACATGTAATAAGATTTCGGGGGAGGGAAGGAAACTTTCCTCTCCCTTTTTGTATCTCAAAAATCAGGCTGCAGGTTTGTGATCAGAGTTGCAGCCAGGAAAGAATGAGATACAGGAAAGGGGGAAAATTGAAAAGAGTGATAAAAAGAATGACGGCTGTCATGCTGGCGGTGGCAGTGATGTGTGGAATCTTGATGGGAAGTTATCAGGAAGCTCAGGCGTCTGGGATTGTAGCTGGTGGCGCGATTGTTGGAACATTGGAGGAAATCCTGTTGTCTTTTGGTATCTTTCTGTTACCGTCATCTATGGCAAATAGTGCTCAGAATTCAGACTGGTGGTATTCAGAAGATGGAAATGCAGCGTTAAAACCATATTATGATGATCTTGCATCAGAATATGAAAAAGAACGATTTAAAGTTATTAATGGTGGTGGCGGTGATCCTCAGCCCTCTCCTACACCTGTACCGGAACAAAAACCAGAAATACAGCCGACACCAATTCCGCAAGTAAAACCGGGTGAAATACCAACGTTTGATGAATTGGTAGCTCCTGCACTTGCTGGCGGTGCAATCTCATGGGCGAGTGGTGCATGGGATACAATGGCGAAGGCTGTGGGGAATTTGTGGGATAAAATTTTTGGAACTGTATCAAATGCTCCTGAAGGTTTATCAGAGGATGAAGTTAATGTAATAGTTAATAGTGGTTGTTGTTATTATTATACTTATGAAGCAACTTCTTCATATTATGGTTCGGACTATAAACGTGTTTATCATTTGGGTGGAATTGGGTCTTATCTCCAAGGCTCAACAATATCTTCTGCTTCTTGCGGTGTTAGATCACCTTATAAACTTATCTATCCGAGTCATACGCAAGAAGGTAATACTGGTGGTCTTTTTGGTGGTAAGTATGGATACAATCAGAGGAATTTTTTTACTAATATGCCTTTGTTTTCGTCTTCTGCTGAAGTTGATCAATGGAGAGATCAACAACTTGCTAATGCGGACAAATATACTAAAGAAAACATCTGGGTTCATCCCGACTTACAAGAAACCTATCAAAACAACGGTAAACTGGAATACCCTCAGGAAGCTCCGCAGCCTTTACAATATCCATCTGCTGAAAACCTTGCTGATCTTGCCAAGAAACTGAATCCGGAAATCAATCCAGATTATTCTCCGGAAATAGCCCCGAATTATGTTCAAGAACTGATTCAGAAATTGCAACAGGATCCTTCTGTGAATCCCGACCCTAACCCGAATCCGAATCCTAACCCGAACCCTAACCCTGATCCTGGTACTAATCCGCAGCCAACGTTAAAACCTAACCCAACAGGAACACCAGAAGATCCAACTCCGGAACAGGAAGCATCTCCCTACAAGGCAGATCTCCGGGAAGTCTTCCCTTTCTGTATCCCGTTTGACCTGATCCATCTGCTAAAGGTCTTCGAAGCAGATGCAGAAGCTCCGGTGTTTGAGTTTCCTCTGGACATAGAATTGGACAATCCCTGGACTGGTGAAAAGGTAGTTGACTATCATCATACCTTTAAGCTGGATATGTCAGATTATGAACCAGTCGTCAAGATCCTGCGTATCTTCCAGGTTGTTTTCTTTATTATTGCACTGATGCTGATTACCAGACAGCAGATGATTAAAGGGTGAGTTTATGTTTACTTTCATGAAAGAAATACTGGACAAGTTCCTCTCTTTCCTGTTATCAATCCTGCCGACTTCGCCATTTGCTCCAATGATTGACAGTCTTGAAAAGATGCCATACCTCGGATATATCAATTACTTTGTTCCGGTTGGCACCTGCATCAAGATCGGCGAAGCCTGGCTTGCTGCTATTGTCATTTTTTATCTCTGGTCAGTAGTTGCACGCTGGATCAAATTGATAGAATGAGGTGACTGTATGGCTGAAAAGAGATGTCCTGATTATTGTGGAATTACATGTGTGAATGATCATTGTCCAAATATACTTGCTGACGAATATCCTGAATTCGGATACAGACATTGTTCCTGTGATGAATGCCCTTATTATTTGGGCTGTGAAGACTGTTATTTTGATGGCAGGTGTGAGCATCGTCCTGGATCAGAAAGGAGCACGACATGATTTTCTTATATAGCGGTACCCCCGGATCTGGAAAAAGCTTGCATGTAGCTGAACGATTGTACCATCTTCTCCGAGCTGGTCGTCCAGTTGTCTGCAACTTCAATATCAACCTAAACCGGATCCCGCCGAAAAGAAGAGATCTGTTTCACTATAAAAGTAACCTCGAGATAACACCGGAGTACCTGATCCAGTTCTCCCAGGAACATTTTAAAGGGAAACGAGTAAAAGAAAGCTCCCTTCTCTTGGTCGTGGATGAGTGTCAGCTCATGTTCAACGCCCGTGAGTGGAGCAAGGTCGGACGTGACAAATGGTTGTCTTTCTTCACTTTGCATCGACATTACGGCTATGACATCATCCTGATCGCACAGTTTGACCGCATGATCGACCGCCAGATCAGAAGCCTGATCGAGTATGAGTACATACACCGGAAAGTGAGCAATTTTGGTCTTCGTGGAAAGTTCCTCTGTGCAGTCATGCTTTCCCCGAAGCTGTTCATCAGTGTAAAGGTCTGGTATCCGATGAAAGAGAAAGTCGGATCGGAATTTTTCAAGTGTAAACGCAAGTACTACTCTTTGTATGATACGTACATGATGCTGGATGCACCGGAGTAATGTATCTCATTTTTTATCCTGGCTTTCCGGATCTGCAGATACTTTTGAGATACATTTTCAAGCACGCATATCAGACGCATGGCTGTGCCGGGAATGTCTCTGCCTGCTCTCCTGCTGTGTGGGAAGCCGGGGGATAGGGGGACCCGGCTGACCGCGCGGCAGGGGACTGCCTGAGCCATCCCCCGCCCCTGCCACGTGCCTGTAATACGTGGTCTGAAAATACAACACAAAAGTGGTTGAAAGTATTGTAAATACTGGAAAAAATGGCAATTTTTAAATTTGGGGAAATCGGCTTTTCCCCAAAAACTTTAGCATATTAAAGTGAGGTGTAAATTTGATAGCAAAAAGGGAAATACAACACACAAAAATATACCAGGATCTGTCTGATACAGACCGGGAATACTGGTTTGATTTCAAGAAAAACAAGTTCCTGCATAACATTGATACATTTTATTACAGTGTAAAACTCCTGGAGGATTTCACCGATGACTCAAAAGATGATTCTGTTCTTAAACTTCGGCAATTCTTTGATAAAAAGAAATCTTTACTTGCTTCCCGGCATGGAGAATCAGTACCGGTTTATTTTTCCGGCTGCGATCGTTTTCTCAACCTGCGTTCTGGGACTTTTGCTGGCTTTTTCAATATATGTCTGGAAAATCCGGAATGGTTCGATATATTTATTGCTCCTGTCGTTCCTCATGGTTCTGATGGTGGTCTATCAGTTACTTGTGAGATTGTGGTTCAGATCCGTTCTTACATGCTATGGATGTACGGAGTTCATGAGAGTTTTGAACGCTCCTATCATTTTGTAGAGCAGATCTGTGACTTCTTCGGTCTGCATGTTGCATACTGTCAGGAAAACAGGATTGACTATTGCTGGCATAGCAATTATCTGAGCAATCCGGAAAAGTTCTTTTCTCCGGAGAACTTCTACAAGATGCGTGTCGACCGGTTCAAGGATGCACTGATGCATACTGCAAAAGTCGGGTCAGAAGGCTATGAGATTGATTATGTGTCGATGGGAAAACGATCAGACAAAGTATTTATCAGAATCTATCTGAAAAGCAAGGAAGTTATCGAAAAGAACTATAAACCTTGGTTCTTCAAGGTATGGCTGTTCAATGGACTGATCAACCGATACGATCTGTATTGCTATGAAGAATGTTACAAGAAACATTCCTGGGAGCATCTCGACACGGCACGATTGAAATACTATTCAGAATACGGAACTGATCAGAAGCTCCAGAAGCAGTGCCGGGCAGTGGTTGAGGGTCAAGTGACCATGTCACCGGATATGCTGCATAAACTTGCGGATGCACTTACTCCAAAGATCAACCTGATCATGAACGTGGAATATCAGACTATGAGGAAACATTCCAAGACTTACCAGCTGGTACCGTTCCGGGATAACAGTTCAAAACTGACTGCTCAGAGAATTTATGATTATCTGGATAACCGGAAGATCATAGCAGATTATCTTACGCAATACGTATTCAGGATGGTAAAACCGGACGGAGACGTGAATAAGTCAAGACGTGAACTGTGTGCGTTCTGGTCAGCACTTCGTAGCTGCAGGATGGTAGACGTAAACGTGAGGACAAAAGACGTGAAGCTGATCCGCCAGTACTGCCGCAAGCTCAACAGTGAGATCATGAAGAAACGAGTGATAAATGCAGCTATAACTCTTGGAATTTATACAAGGGGAATTAACCAGGATACCGTAGTACAGGATTGTGTAGAAGCACTTTGCCAGTTAAATGATAATGACATCCATGATGCTTTTCGCTACAAAAAGAAAAAAGCCCGCCAATTCAATGCGAGTGAACTGGCGGAAACTTATGTTAGTAGCGATACCCATGAGTATCAGGTTGTAAACATCAATACTGGTGAATTACTTACTGACATAATACCATAAGGATCCTGTGATTACAATAATAAAAATGTATCTCAAATGTCATGCTGCAGCATTCTGATCAGAAGGAACTGCAGAAAAAAATGAGATACAAAAGGGGGCATACTTATGAACATATCCCTAAAACAGGGTTATGATATGTTTATCTTTGACCGTGAGACATACTGCAAAGAGAAAACGATCCAGAATTATAAAAATACATTATCTTACTTTTTCAAATTCATGGAACAGGATCGGGGCTGTTCTATTTCAGAGATCCCCCTGGATTCCGTTTCAACAATGGATGTTAAAAAATATGTCGTATCTTTACGGTCAAAAAATAAGCTGGAAGATCATCCATTTAAACCGACTGTAGATCATCCAATAACCAAAAGATCTATCAAAACTTACTCCGTTGATGTCCGGACATTCTTTCATTTTCTTTATGACAACGAATACATAGAAAAAGACATCATGAAAGGCTTTAAGATCATCAAACCTGAAAAGAAACTTGTTCTTCCATTGTTTCAGGGTGAAGTTGATATGATCGACCATTTATTTAACCAGAAGACTTACCGGGGACTTCGCAATTATTGCATTGTCCATCTGATGATTGATGAGGGGCTTCGTTCCGGGGATATTGTAAATCTGACGACCAGATCTGTGAACTTTGATGAGAACTATGTCATTGTTCTGGATGGCAAGGGAGATAAAGACAGGATCGTTCCTCTGGCAAAGAGACTTCGGCAGCCATTATATAAATACCTGACATTTCACAGGCCGTATACATCAGAACATGACTTTCTCTTCTGTTCTCTCAATAATCCGGAAGAACCTTTTTCACTGGATGCAATGAAATCACTCTTTGCCCGGATCAAAAGGGAAACAGATCTGAAAAGACTAAAACCGCACCTGCTCCGGCATACCTTTGCAACTTCGTTTATCCTGGGCGGTGGAGATCTTGAATCCCTGCGGCTGTATCTTGGACATGTCAGCATTGAAACAACACAACAATATCTGCATCTTGCTAACCTGTATTCCCGAATGGGATCAGATATCTACAAGCTGGATGGTATCTTTTTTAGATCCTATTATTCACGGTTTACATAATGAATCTAAGGTGTCGGGCATCTTTGTCAAGACAAAAAGAAACCCTCTGGAAACTTGATTTCCAGAGGGTTTTACGTGCGTTAGAGGATTCGAACCCCCGACCTTTTGGTCCGTAGCCAAACGCTCTATCCAGCTGAGCTAAACGCACATTTTGTATTTGTGAGTACTTGTCGCTCACAACAAAATGTATTCTACTGCAAAGCGAGCAAATTGTCAACACCTTTTTTAAATTTTTTTAATTTTTTCTTTTTATTCATCAATATCCATTTTACCTGATTAAATTGCTTCATTTTGATGAGGATGGTACAATATATCTATAAGGACATTCGCTGTATTTTTTTCATAAATACAGATACTATAAAAATAAAGTACAATCAGGAGAAAAAACATGTCTTTTATCAGCATATTTGATGTAATGGGTCCAAACATGATCGGACCTTCCAGCTCCCATACTGCCGGAGCTGCCCGCATCGGTTTTTTAGCCCAGAAAATGATCAATGGTCCACTGAAAGAAGTAAACTTTACTCTTTATGGCTCTTTTGCAAGGACTTTTAAAGGACACGGTACTGACCGGGCTCTGCTGGGAGGTATCATGGGATTTTCCACCGATGATATGCGCATCCGTAACTCTTTTGAAATTGCAAAAGAAAAAGGCCTTACCTTCTCATTTACTCCTAATGAATTAGAAACTGACATTCATCCTAATACTGTTGACATTCATATGGTCAATAACAACGGTCAGGAAATGACTGTCCGCGGCGAATCCCTTGGCGGCGGTAAAGTCCGCATCGTAAAGATCAACTCTGTACAGGTCGATTTCTCCGGCGAATACAGCGCTATTATCGTCATCCATCAGGATAAACCGGGTGTAGCTGCCTATATCACCAAATGTCTCAGCGATCGAAATGTAAATATTGCCTTTATGCGCCTTTTCAGAGAGTCCAAAGGCGAGATTGCCTACACGATCGTCGAATCCGATGGACGTCTTCCAGAAGATATTGGAAATACGATTCGCAAGAATCAGCATATCCACGAAGTGATGATCGTACAGATGTAGGAGGAATATGATGAGAGAATTTAAAAATGCCAAAGAACTTCTGGCTTTATGTTCAGAAAAAGATCTTCCAATCTCTGAAATTATGCGCCAGAGAGAAATTATAATTGGTGAAATGCAAGAACAGGAAGTAACCGCTCGCATGACACACGTTCTTGAGATTATGAAAGAAGCTGCTTTTTCACCAATCAAACACCCTGTGAAATCCATGGGTGGTTTGATCGGCGGTGAATCCAAAAAAATTTTTCAGCATCAGACCTCTGGGAAAGGAATCTGCGGGGAACTGCTTGAAAAAGCGATCACCTATGCCATGGCTACTCTGGAAACAAATGCATCCATGGGACTGATCGTTGCTTCACCAACTGCTGGCTCCGCCGGGATTGTACCAGGACTTCTGCTCGCTCTCCAAAAAGTTTATAACTTTTCTGATGCTCAAATACAAAAAGCACTTTTTAATGCTGGTGCCATTGGTTATCTTGCCATGCGAAATGCAACCGTTGCCGGTGCAGTCGGTGGCTGTCAGGCAGAGACAGGTGTTGCTGCTGCCATGGCAGCTTCTGCAGCTACTGAATTACTTGGCGGAACACCCCTGCAATGTACCCACGCAGCATCTACCGTACTGATGAATATGCTTGGACTCGTTTGTGACCCGGTCGGCGGCCTTGTCGAGTATCCATGCCAGAACCGAAACGCTGCCGGAGTTGCCAATGCTCTCGTTGCTGCCGAAATGGCACTTGCCGGAATCACGCAGCTCATTCCCCTTGATGAGATGATCACGATCATGTACACTGTAGGCAAAAAACTACCTGCCGAATTACGCGAAACCGCTCTCGGCGGCTGTGCAACTGCACCGTCCGCCTGCGAATCCTGTCATATGTGCAGCTAGTACCCTACCAAAAATACTATCATTTTTCCAGCTTGATAAACTTTCTCTGGTCTTGTTTCTTGCCCATATAAAAAATGTGAAAATAAATAACAGATCTGGCTTCCGAGACCTGACAAGGCTTCCGAAGCCAGATCTGTTATTATATTTCATTCTTTTACATATTTTATTTACTTGGTATCTGTGGTACTGTCAGTGCTATCGGAGCTGCCTGTCTCAGAAGCATCTGACTTGGAATCTGCTGTTTTCTTATCACTACCCTTTGCATCACCATCTTTTGCTTCCGGTACCCCTGCATTCATCACGACAACAGCTGTTGCATTTCCATCTGCATCCAGAGTAACTTTAATCGTGTCACCAACCTGAATATCTGTCAGTGCAATTGCCTCGGTCTTCATCTCAGGAGCCTGACCATCCTCTGGTTTCTGATCATCAGACTTATCAGCTGCCTTAGTGTCATCTGCTTTCGCATCAGCACTATCAGTTTCTGTCTCATCAGTATTTTCTGCATCTGTCGTATCATCTGCCTTCTCATCCTTGCTGTCTGTATCAGAACTGTCCGATGCATCTGTGTCCTCTGGTTTCTCGCCATCCTGCGGTACCTGGCCATCTTCCGGTTTCTCCGGAGCTGCCTGTTTCTCGTAAGTTGTAGTATCCGTTACTTTGATTTCCTGAGAAGCACCTGTCAAATCCAGCATAGATGGAGCTTCTCCATCCGGAGCATCCATGGAATCATCCGGCTGCGCATCTTTATTGTCTGCATCAGAAGCATCTGCTGTATCCTCTGCTGCCGCATCCTCGAATTCATCTGTGCTGTCCGTGTCCTCCTTAGAATCTTCCGCATTATCTGTCGAGTCATCTTTCGCATCCTTTGCATCTTCCGGTTTCTCACCATCCTTCGGTGCCTCTCCATCACCCGGCTGCTGGCCTTCTTTCAGAGTTCCCACATTGATTGTAATGCTGTCTTCTCCAACTGCTGTAACTTCACCATAAACTTCTGTGCTTTCCACAGAATTATCGGTCGTTGCAGAAGCATCCTCGGAATCAGCGGTCTCATCAGTTGCTGCCTCTGTCGTTGTATCAGTTGCCGCATACGCCATATTTACAGATGTAAGTGCCATTGTCAGTCCCAGAATCATTGCTGCATATTTACGTTTCATAATAAATCCTATCCTTTCTTCATATCAGTTTTATATCTGTATTTGTTGTTTACAAGTGATACTATAAAGAAAAGCTGTGTTTCCTTTGTGACAGAAAAAAGGAGATCATGTGAATTAACTTTAAGCAAACCTTAAAAATTATCAGCTCTCAGACAATCGAGTAGGAGGGAAAATTAAATAAGTTTTCCCGACCTCTCACACCACCGTACGTACGGTTCCGTATACGGCG
>NZ_CAKRXI010000037.1 GCF_934424005.1 uncultured Blautia sp. | reverse complement strand
ACAGTAACTTTGCCATACATGAGTCTCGTTATTTAAGACAAGCCAGACCAGCGGTCAGGATGTTGACTTGCCACGCTGTGCGCCACTACTCCCTCATATAGATATATATGATTGATTCCTGTTGATTTAATCATATACAGGTGCGGTTAGTCAAGGGAAACATCATCTGATTCAAAATTTCTTATCCGATCAGATTTTTTAAATCCTCTTCCACGGTTCCAATTCCGCTGATTCCAAAGTTATCCACTAGAATCTTGGCAACATTCGGGGAGAGGAATGCCGGCAATGTCGGTCCCAGATGAATATTTTTCACACCAAGGGAAAGCAGCGCCAGAAGCACGATCACGGCTTTCTGTTCATACCACGCAATGTTATACACGATTGGAAGTTCATTGATATCATTCAGCTCAAAAACTTCTTTTAATTTCAGTGCGATCACTGCCAGAGAATAGGAATCGTTGCACTGTCCAGCATCAAGGACTCTCGGAATTCCACCGATATCCCCCAGATCCAGCTTATTATATTTATATTTTGCACAGCCGGCAGTCAGGATCACGGTATCTTTTGGCAATCCTTTGGCAAAATCCGTGTAATAGTTTCGGGATTTTGCACGTCCATCACATCCTGCCATAACAACAAACTTACGAATTGCTCCGGATTTGACTGCTCCCACAATCTTATCTGCAAGGGCAAGTACCTGTGCATGTGCAAATCCTCCCACAATCTCACCATGCTCGATTTCTTCCGGCGCCGGACATTTCTTTGCCTGTTCGATAATCGCAGAAAAATCTTTTTCTTCTCCGATAGCACCTGGAATATGGGTGCATCCCGGATAGGAAGCTGCTCCTGTCGTGTACATACGGTCCTTGTAGCTGTCCTTTGGCGGCACGATACAGTTTGTCGTCATCAGAATCGGACCGTGGAAACGCTCAAATTCTTCTTTCTGTTTCCACCATGCATTTCCATAGTTTCCGATAAAGTTCGAATATTTCTTGAAGGCCGGATAGTAATGTGCCGGAAGCATCTCAGAATGTGTGTAAACATCCACACCTGTCCCCTGTGTCTGTTCCAGAAGCATCTCCAGATCACGAAGATCATGCCCGGAAACAAGGATTCCTGGATTTTTGCCAACCCCAATGTTGACTTTTGTGATCTCCGGATTTCCATAAGTCTCTGTATTGGCTTTGTCCAGAAGTTCCATCACCTTCACACCGTAACTTCCGGTCTCCAGTGTCAGTGCAGTCAGTTGATCTGCACTCAGGGAATCATCCAGAGTCGCTGCAAGTGCCCTCTGCAGAAATGCGTCAATCTCCACATCTGTATGTGCAAGTGCCGCTGCATGTTTTGCATAAGCAGCCAGTCCTTTCAGCCCGTAAGTGATCAATTCACGAAGGCTGCGGATATCTTCATTCTCTGTAGAAAGAATTCCCACGCGAGAAGCTTTTGCTTCAAAATCCGCTTCCGTTCCTTTCCAGAGTGCTGCTTCCGGAAGTACTTCTCGATTTTCCACTTTCCGGATCAATTCTTCTTTTGTCGCCAATGTATTTTTAATTCGTTCAATGATAGAATCTTTATCAAAATTCGCATTGGTGATCGTCGTAAACAGATTCACTATGATCATCTCATTTACATAGGCCTCAATCTCTTTTCCATCGAAACGAAGCTCCGTAGTCACTGCGCTTAATCCTTTTGTCACATAAACAAGAAGATCCTGCATTGCTGCTACATCCGGCTTCTTGCCACATACCCCTGATACTGTACATCCACTGCATCCTGCTGTTTCCTGACATTGAAAACAAAACATTTTATTTTCTTTATTTTCCATGGTTAAACCTCCTTATTGCGTTAACGTATATTCTATTTTCTTTACAAATCTAATATAATATACATTCCACCATAAAGATGTGGTTATAACCACGGATTGATATGATTCTACAAAATGAAATAAAAAAATTTTCCATAAAAAAAGACAGAACCTTAAGCCCTGCCTTGTTTATATGCATTCATTCAAATTTTTAATCAAAAAACTCAATTCCCATCAGTGTCAGTCCATGTGCGGGTGCAGTCGGTCCGGAAACCGAACGATCACAGGCATCCAGGATCTTCTTTACACGTTCCGGCGGATACTGGCCGTTTCCAACCTGAATCAGTGTTCCAGCAATGATGCGCACCATGTTATAAAGGAATCCCTCACCTTTGACACGGATCGTTACGATATCACCATCGCGCCAGATATCGATTCCCGTCAATGTACGGACCGTAGATTTCACCTGTGCTCCTGTTCCACAGAAGCTCGCAAAATCATGACGTCCGATCAGATAGGAGGTCGCCTCCCGCATCTTGTCCACATCCAGCTTATAATGATAGAAATAGGAATACAGACGTTCCGTCGGAACTGGAAATTTACGGTTCAGAATGCGATATTCATATGTTTTCTCGCTGTCACAGTATCTTGGATGAAAATCCGGCTCCACTTCTTCTGACAACTGGATCCGGATATCCTCCGGCAGTCTCTGGTTCAGTGCATAGGAAATCTTTTCGCCCGGAATGCGTGTATTCGTATCAAACACTGCTACATTTCCAAGTGCGTGTACTCCTGCATCTGTACGGCTTGCACCCATGATCTCAATCTTTTCCCCCAAAAGATCTGTCAATGCATCATTGAGTACACCCTGAATGGTAATTCCATTCGGCTGAATCTGCCAGCCACTGTAATTCGTTCCATCATAGGCGACTACAAGTCCAACTCTTTTCATGTTTTCCTCCATTTATGGTAAAAATGGTTCTCGCCCTTACAGCAAGAACCATCTATTCTTCTTATAACCCGGCTACACGAAATCCAATTGCTACCGCAAGATATGCAAACAGAATCAGGTATGCAATGTGATCTCTCTTTTTGTATTTCAACGGTTTCATCTGCGTACGATTATCTCCACCATGATAACAGCGGGCTTCCATCGCCATCGCCAGGTCATTGGCACGACGGAAGGCTGAAATAAACAGTGGCACCAGCAATGGAACCATGTTTTTGACTTTCTGGATCAGATTTCCATTTTCGAAATCCGCACCACGGGCAATCTGTGCTTTCATGATCTTATCCGTCTCTTCGAGAAGAATCGGTATAAAGCGAAGCGCAATTGACATCATCATCGCAATCTCATGTACCGGAACATGAATCTTGTTTAATGGACGGAGACTTTTTTCCAGACCATCGGTCAGCTGGTTTGGTGTCGTTGTCAATGTCATCAGCGAAGAACCAATTACCAGATAAACCAGTCGGATTGCCATACGGACTGCCATGGAAAGTCCTTCCTTTGTAATCTTAAAGATTCCAAAACTCACAAGTGCTTCCCCTGGTGTCAGGAATATATTAAACACCATCGTGATCAGCAGGATCATAAAGATGGCTTTCAGTCCCTTAAAGATAAACTTCACCGGAACCGTGGAAATCAGGATCATTCCTGCAAGGAACACCGTCGCTACCGCATAACCGGCAATTGAGTGAAACAAAAATACAGAAATGATAAAAACCAGTGTCCCAAAAAGTTTTGTTCTAGGATCCAATTTGTGGATCACAGACTTCGCAGGATAGTACTGTCCAATCGTAATATCTCTAAGCATTCTGGACTCCTCCTTTCAGCAAGGATGAGTTCATTTCCCGAAGTGCATGCAAAATATCCTGCTTCGCTTCTTCCACCGTTGTATCTGCTGGATCTACAGGAAGTCCTTTTTCTTTCAGGGCATGCATAATATAGGTAATCTGAGGAGCTGCCAGCCCCATCTCTTCAAGTTCTTTATAATGTGCGAATACCTTTTTCGGTATATCGTCAAAAGCAATCTTTCCGTGATTGACTACGATCAGGCGTTCCACATATTTGGCTACATCTTCCATGCTGTGTGATACCAGAATGATCGTAATGCCGCGGACTTTGTGAAGTTCTGCAATCTGATCCAGGATCTCATCTCTTCCCTTTGGATCCAGACCAGCTGTCGGCTCATCCAGAATCAGGATCTTCGGATTCATTGCCAGAACTCCGGCAATCGCAACACGCTTTTTCTGTCCTCCGGACAGATCAAATGGAGATTTTTTGAAATTTTTTTCTTTGAACCCAACCTGAAGAAGTGCTTTCTTCGCCTCTTCTTCCGCTTCTTCTCTGCTCTTTCCCTGATTCATCGGTCCAAAGCAGACATCCGAAAGCACGTCACTTTCAAAAAGCTGATGCTCCGGATACTGAAACACCAGACCGACTTCACTTCGAAGTGCGCGTCGATTATAGTTCTCTGCCCATACATCTTCACCATTGTAGGATACTGTTCCTGAAGTCGGCTGGATCAGTGCATTCAGATGCTGGATCAGTGTGGACTTTCCACTGCCTGTATGTCCGATCACACCAATAAACTGCCCATCCGGAATATTCAGATTGATATCCTTTAATGCATGAATCTCATAGGAAGTTCCAGGACTGTATGTGTATGTTACATTTTTTAATTCTATTGACATAAGGCATTTACCAACTCTTCCGTAGTAAGAATTCCATCCGGAATATCCACTCCGGACTGTTTCAGTTCATGTGCCAGCAAAGTTACCTGTGGCACATCCAGACGATATTTTTTCAAGGTCTCTACCTGAGAAAAAATTTCTTTCGGTGTTCCTTCCATCACTACATGACCGTCATCCATAACCACAACCCGGTCTGCATCAATGACTTCCTCCATGTAATGTGTGATCAGAACGACCGTAACATTTTCCTGCCGGTTCAGCTGATGAACTGCCTCCAGAACTTCTTTTCGTCCATTCGGATCCAACATGGCAGTCGGCTCATCCAGAACGATACACTGTGGGCGCATCGCCATTACTCCGGCGATCGCAACCCGCTGCTTCTGACCTCCGGACAGTTTGTTCGGTGAATGATGACGATAGGCCGTCATTCCTGTTTTTGCAAGACTCTCATCCACGCGTTTCCAGATATCACCGGTAGATATCCCCATATTTTCCGGTCCGAATCCCACATCTTCCTCCACTACAGTTCCGATGATCTGGTTATCCGGATTCTGAAATACCATTCCGGCTTTCTGGCGTACTTTCCAGAGTTCCGGTTCTTTCGATGTATCGATTCCATCAATCCAGATCGTACCTTCTGTCGGAAGCAGCAGTGCATTGATATGCTTTGCAAAAGTAGATTTACCAGAACCATTATGACCCAGTACTGCTACAAATTCACCTGCCTGAATGTCCAAATCCACACCATCAACTGCTCTCTGCGTAGCTTCTACATTTCCGTCCTCGTCATATCTTAAATAGTCAAATGCAAGTTTTGCCGCTTTGATGATTCCCATCTTTCTAGTCCTTTCAGGCTTCTTCGGAAGGCTCTCCACCGGTCAGAGATTCGATCAGTTCCCAGATCTCATCTCTGCCCTGCTTTGTCTCTGCTGAATAAGGGATAACTGTAGTTCCTTTTTTCAGCTGAAGGCCTTCTCTTATCGCTTTCAGATTCTTCTGAACCTGACTACGTTTCAGTTTATCCAGTTTCGTTGCAATGATGATCGGCTCATATCCGTTATGAAGGATCCACTCATACATCTGTCTGTCATTTGCAGAAGGATCATGACGGATATCGATCAGGAGAAAAACGGCTTTCAGATTATGTGAAGTATGAAGATAATTTTCAATCATCTTTCCCCATTTTTCTTTCTCGGCCGGTGTAACCCGCGCATATCCATAACCTGGAAGATCCACCAGATCAAGTTCATCATTGATCTTATAAAAATTGATCGTCTGCGTTTTGCCAGGCTGTGCGCTGGTACGTGCCAGTGCTTTCCTGTTCATCAGTCCATTGATCAGAGACGATTTGCCAACATTTGATTTACCTGCAAATGCAACCTCCGGCAGACCGGTATCCGGAATCTTACTGGTAATACCGCATACGATATCTAAAACTGCACTTTTTATGATCATAAAATCCTCTTTCGATTATCAGGCAAGTGCTTCATGCAGCACTTCATTCATATTATCTACAAAGGAGATTTTCAGTCCATCAAGAATCTCGGCATCCATCTCCTGAATATCCGGTTTGTTATCCTTCGGTACCAGAACCTGCTTGATCTTGGCATATTTGGCCGCAAGAAGCTTTTCTTTCAGACCACCGATCGGAAGCACATGACCACGAAGTGTGATCTCACCGGTCATAGCCACATCTGCACGCACCTCTCTGCCGATAATTGCAGAAAGCATTGCAGTTGCCATGGTAATACCCGCAGAAGGACCATCTTTTGGAACTGCTCCCTCCGGAATATGTACATGGATATCATTTTCCTGGAAAAACTCCGGTGCGATTCCATATTTATCTGCCACTGAACGAATATAAGAAATACCCGCCTGCGCGGATTCTTTCATAACATCTCCAAGCTGTCCTGTGAGAACAAGTTCTCCCTTACCAGGCATTACATTAACTTCAATCTGCAGCGTATCACCGCCGACCTGCGTCCATGCAAGACCTCTTGCGATACCAACCTCATCCTTTTTGTTTGCCATCAGATAACTGTATCTGGCTTTTCCAAGGTAATTCTCCAGATTCTTACTGTTGACAGTCACCTTTTTCTGATCATTTTCCATGATCTCACGTGCTGCCTTACGACAGATCTGTCCAATCTTACGTTCGAGTCCACGCACACCGGCTTCTCTTGTATAGAGTGTAATGATCTTCCGAAGTGCCGGAGTCTGAATCTTGAGTTTGCCCTCTGGAATTCCATTTACTTCCAGCTGTTTTGGAATCAGGTGATCTTTTGCAATGTGTTCCTTCTCATTCTCAGTATAACCGGAAATTTCAATCACTTCCATACGGTCAAGGAGTGGACGCGGAATACCGTCCATGTCATTGGCTGTTGCAATAAAAAGTACCTCAGAGAGATCCTGTGGAACTTCTACATAATGATCATTGAAATGATTGTTCTGTTCCGGATCCAGTACTTCAAGAAGTGCCGCTGAAGTATCACCCTTATAATCACTGCTTGTCTTGTCGATCTCATCAAGCAGCATCAGCGGATTGTTGACACCAGCCTGCGAAAGAGCTGCTGTGATACGTCCGGGCATAGCGCCCACATAAGTCTTACGATGACCTCTGATCTCAGCTTCGTCGCGGACTCCGCCCAGACAGATACGTACATATTTCTTATGAAGTGCTTCTGCTACAGATTTCGCAATGGAAGTCTTACCGGTTCCAGGAGGTCCTACCAGACACAGGATCGGACTCTTACCGCCAGATGTCAGTTTACGTACTGCAAGGAATTCCATAATACGTTCCTTCACATCTTTCAGACCGTAGTGACCTTCTTCCAGGATCTTCCACGCCTCTTTAAGATCAGTGGAATCTTCCGATTTCTTATTCCACGGAAGTCCCAGAAGTGTCTCGATATAAGTACTCAGAACACTGCTTTCTGCCGCAGCATTATTCATACTCTTAAATCGGTCGATTTCTTTATTCAGCTTGTCTTTTACTTCCTGCGGTGCATCCAGTGCTTCCGCTTTCTGTCGGTATTCTTCCGCCGTATCCGCAGTATTCTCCTCACCGAGTTCTTCCCGGATCAGCTTCAGCTGTTCTCTGAGAATGTAATCACGTTGATTTTTGTCTACACGTGCCTTTAATTTACGCTGCAGGTCATGCCCGATCTGCAGGACTTCAATTTCATTATTCAGAATCGCGGCAAGAACTTCGTACTGATTTTCCAGACTGACTGCTTCCAGAATTTTCTGCTTATTCTGATAAGTCAGTGGTACATTCACGGCAATCTGGGAAATCAACTCTTCCAGTTCTGTAATATTCATGATCTGTGCAGCCAGATCTTTGCTGATCTTTCCACTTTCCATGCAATATCTCTGAAAAAGTTCCTGCATGCTTCTGAACATCGCTTCTTTCAGAGACTTTGTATACTGCGCTCCATCCGGCTCAAAAAGTGCCGTCTCTGCTTTGAGAAACGGCTCTTCCTGTTCCAGACCGAGAAGTTCTGCTCGTTCAATTCCTTCTACCAGCACTCTGAGCAGATCATGTGGAAGTTTCACAACCTGCTTGATATAAGCAACCGTTCCCACCTGATACAGCTCAGACAACTCTGGTTTTTCTACTTCCGGATCTTTCTGTGTAACGAGAAAGATTTTCTGATCATGAAGCATTGCTGCCTCAATAGCCTTGATCGAACGTTCCCGGCTCACATCAAAGTGCACGATCATATCCGGAAGAATCGTTGTCCCACGGAGCGCAATTGCCGGAAGAATGCTAATTGGCTGTTTCATGTATCTTCAATCCCTTCTTTAAGCCGTCTCCGGCTTTCCTGTCTTTCTGGAACGGGAATTTCTTCTTGTGGTATTCTGCTGTACAGCAGGCTGTTCACCATGAACCACTTCCGGTTCTCCGGTTCCGTCTACTGCATCTTTTGTGATGATGCATTTGCATATCGTATTATCAGAAGGCGTACGGTACATCAGATCCATCAGGGATTTTTCCATGATGGAACGAAGTCCTCTGGCGCCGGTCTTACGTTCCAGGGATTTTCTGGCTACTTCTTTCAGTGCTTCTTCCTGGAATTCCAGCTCTACTCCATCCAGTTCAAATAATTTATGATACTGTTTGGTCAGAGAATTCTTAGGCTCTTTAAGAATACGGATCAGTGCCTCCTCATCCAGCCCGTCTAATGTTACTACGATTGGAACTCGTCCGATAAACTCCGGAATCAGACCATATTTGATAAAGTCTTCCGGCATAACATCCTTCAGAATTTCTCCGATATTTCTTTCTTCCTGCACAGAAACATCTGCTCCAAATCCAATGGATTTGGTATCCTGACGGGCTTCGATCGTCTTTTCAATACCATCAAATGCTCCACCGCAGATAAACAGAATGTTTGTTGTATCAATCTGAATAAATTCCTGGTGCGGATGCTTACGTCCACCCTGTGGCGGTACACTGGCTACCGTACCCTCCAGGATCTTCAGAAGAGCCTGCTGCACACCTTCACCGGATACATCACGGGTGATTGATGCATTTTCAGATTTTCTTGTGATCTTGTCGATCTCATCAATATAGATAATTCCATACTGCGCACGTTCAATATCATAATCCGCAGCCTGAATGATCTTTAACAGAATATTCTCTACATCCTCACCGACATAACCGGCTTCTGTAAGTGTCGTAGCATCTGCGATCGCAAACGGTACATTCAGAAGACGGGCAAGTGTCTGTGCCAGAAGTGTCTTACCGGAACCGGTAGGTCCCAGCATCAGAATATTACTTTTCTGCAGTTCCACATCAAGATTCTTAGATGCGGTAATTCTTTTGTAATGGTTATAGACAGCCACAGACAGAGCCTTTTTGGCTTCATCCTGTCCAATGACATAGTCATCCAGAATCTTATGGATTTCTTCCGGTTTCAGCAGATTGATGTCTGAATCATAAACATCTTCTGTATCATACTGAGCCAGTTCCTCCTCCATAATCTCTGAGCAGATACCAATACATTCATCACAGATAAAAACACCTTCCGGTCCGGCAATCAGCTTGCGGACCTGGTCTTCTGACTTGTGACAAAAAGAGCATCTGACTTTTCCATCTCTCATTTTTTCTGCCATAAATAGTTCTCGTTTCCTTTCAGTTTGATATGGCACAAAAGGAACCCCCTGAAAAGAGGTTCCTTCTGTCTGCTTTATTTATGCTCGACAACACCATCGATCAGTCCGTATGCCTTTGCTTCTTCAGCAGTCATATAATTATCGCGGTCTGTGTCTTTTTCCACTACTTCATAAGGCTGGCCAGTGTTCTCTGCCAGAATTTCATTCAATGTCCGTTTGGTCTGGGCAATGTGATCTGCTACGATCTGGATCTCAGTTGCCTGACCCTGGGCACCGCCTGACGGCTGATGAATCATGATGGTAGAGTGCGGCAGGGCAAATCTCTTTCCCTTGGTTCCGCCTGCCAGAAGAAAAGCACCCATGCTGGCTGCCATTCCGAGACAGATTGTGGAAACGTCACACTTGATATATTTCATGGTATCGTAAATAGCCATACCAGCAGTTACAGATCCTCCCGGGCTGTTGATATACAGCTGGATATCCTTGCTCGGATCCTCTGCTTCCAGGAACAGAAGCTGTGCCACGATAACGCTGGCGCTTACATCATTTACCTCTTCTCCAAGAAAGATAATACGGTCTTTCAGAAGGCGGGAGTAAATGTCATAGCTTCTTTCTCCTCTGCTTGTCTGTTCAATGACATATGGTACTAAACTCATATATAAATGCCTCCATTCGTCGATTCCAGTGGTAATTCAGAACGAACGCTTACTTAGGCTTCCTTTGCTTCGTCAGCAACGAGAGTTACGGCTTTCTGTACAGCCATATCTTTCTTCATCTGCTCTAACTCGCGGTCACCAAGCAGTTCTTTGATCTTCTCCACTTCCATCTTGTATGCATCAGCCATTTTCTTGAATTCTTCTTCAACTTCTTCATCTGTTGGCTGAATGTTTTCAACTTCTGCAATCTTTTCAAGAACAAGTCTTGTCTGGATTCTCTTCAGAGCCTGCGGTTTCATTTCTTCCTGCATTTTCTCAAGAGTCATTCCTGTGAACTGGAAGTACTGTTCCATAGTAAGTCCCTGGGACTGCATTCTTCTGGAGAAATCATCCAGCATCTGACGAACCTGTGTATTCAGCATAGCATCCGGGATTTCCATCTGAGCGTTTTCGATTGCTTTATCTACAGCTGCATTTTCTTTTGCAGCACGTGCTTCTTTTTCTTTCTTTTCTGTCAGGTTCTTCTTGATGTCTTCTTTGTACTCTGCAAGAGTATCAAACTCAGAAGCATCCTGTGCAAAATCGTCATCCAGTTCTGGAAGTTCTTTTGCTTCTACTTTCTTAACGTCACACTGGAATACAGCTTCTTTGCCAGCCAGCTCTTTTGCCTGGTATTCTTCCGGGAATGTAACTTTTACTTCTACGTGATCTCCGGCTTTAGCACCAACCAGCTGATCTTCGAATCCTGGAATGAAAGATCCGGAACCAAGTGTCAGCGGGTAGTCTGTTCCTTTTCCGCCTTCAAAAGCTTCACCATCAACAAATCCTTCGAAATCGATTGTTGTGATATCACCGTTTTCTGCTCCACGGTCTTCTACTGTAACTGTTCTGGAGTTTTTCTCCTGTTCTTTCTTCAGTTCAGCTTCAACGTCTTCGTCTGTTACTTCTGTTTCAGACTTCGGAACTTCTACACCTTTGTACTCACCAAGAGTAACTTCCGGTTTAACAGCAACTTCTGCTGTGAAGATGAAAGCTTTTCCTGGCTCAGCCTGTGTTACATCGATCTCCGGCTGGGATACGATCTCAAGGTCGCATTCTTCCAGTGCTTTGCTGTAATGTTCCGGAATCAAAGCGTTTGCAGCGTCTTCAAGGAAGATTCCCTTGCCGTACATCTGCTCGATCATTTTTCTTGGAGCTTTGCCTTTACGGAATCCAGGAAGAGTGATTCTTCCTTTTGCTTTCTGATATGCAGCCTGCATAGCTTTCTCTAAATCTTCAGCAGAAACCTCGATTGTCAGTTTCGCCATGTTTTTTTCCAGTTTTTCCACCTGTAAACTCATGTTTCCTGTTCCTCCTTAATTTTCAGGTTAGACTTCCTATAATCGTAACTGATCCAGTTACTTATATTCTACCTATAATCTTTATCCCTGCGCCTGTTTCCTATAGTCCAGGCCCTGTATCTTCTTATTAAGAGATACAATTACAGTCATTATCGTAGTATAGCACAACGTTTTTAAAAACACCAGTATTTTTTATGAAAAAGCCCTGTTTTTCCTTTATTTTCGGCTATAAACCACAGATTCGGCAATTTCATCTGCCTTTTTTTCTCCCAGAAGCTGTCCGATCAGGCTAAGTGCGAAATCTACTGCCGTTCCAAGTCCTCTGCTGGTTGTCACATTACCATCTACAACAACGCTCTCCAGTGAACGCTCTGCACCTGCAAGGCCCTCCATGCAGGATGGATATGCAGTTGCTTTACGTTTTTCAAGAAAACCAAGAGATGCCAGCACGGTCGGTGCAGCACAGATAGCAGCTACTTTACCGCCCTTTTTGTAAAAGTCTGCGAGCAGGTCACGAAGCGGCTGATATTCATTC
The DNA here is from genome assembly GCF_934424005.1 of uncultured Blautia sp. Lineage (GTDB taxonomy): Bacteria > Bacillota > Clostridia > Lachnospirales > Lachnospiraceae > Blautia_A. The sequence goes on along the minus strand of NZ_CAKRXI010000037.1, from coordinate 19,573 downwards.
AGATATTTTGTTCCCGGCATTCCTCCCGGAAGTACCAGCATATCCGCATCCGTGAAATCTGTTTCTGCAAATGTAAGGTCCGTCAGCATGGTGATTCCATGTGAGGTTGTGATCTCTTTTAATTTCTTGATCGAAACTGTTTTTATATCAATGTCTGCACGTCGCATCAGATCCACCACGGTCAGACCTTCAATATCTTCAAATCCATCTGCCAGAAAAATATATACTTTTTTATTCATAAAAACCTCCTTATAAATAACATTTTTGAGCCATCCTTCTGTCATTCAGTATAGCATTTCCGTCCCAAAAGAGATATACTAATCCACAAAATAATAAATCATTTTTCTCAAAAAAGGAGTCCCCAAGATGGAAATCGAAAGAAAATATCTTATAGAAAAAGAACAGCTTCCAAAAAATCTCTCTGATTATCCGTTTCACAGAATCGAGCAGGGATATCTCTGTACTTCCCCGGTCGTACGTATCCGCAGACAGGATGATGAATATTTTCTCACATACAAATCAAAAGGCCTCATGGCCAGAGAAGAATATAATCTTCCACTGACGCAGGAGGCCTATGAACATCTTAAGCCCAAAGCAGATGGGCTTGTTATCTCCAAAACTCGTTATCTGATTCCTGAAAAAGACGGGCTTACGATCGAGCTGGATGTTTTTCATAATGATTACGAGGGACTGCTGCTCGCAGAGGTGGAATTCCCATCCGAGGATGCAGCCAACGCTTACACCGCTCCGGCATGGTTCGGCCGTGATGTGACCTTCTCCTCTGATTATCACAACAGTACATTAAGTAAGGGCAGGAGATAATTTATTCTTTCTCATCTACATTCTCATCTTTATTCATATCTGCATGCTTTTTGACCGGAGCATGCGCCATATCGTCATCCTCTGTCATCAGAAACTTTCTGATGGCAAACAGGATTGCGATCGCGATCACACCGATCAGTGTCTGTGATGGTTTCATATGTTCCACTACCATCTGTCGGGCTGTTGCAAACATCAATACTTCAACAACTGTCTGTGCTGAATGTCTGCAGAGCATCTTTACAAACTCAACTCCGACTACCAAAGATAAACCATTTGCAAGAAATGTTGTAAAGAAATCTATGTCCATGTCCATGATCGATATTTCTGTGATCGTAAAAATCAGGCGGATCCCAGCCAGCGCGATCACAATCAAAATAATGATTGAAAGTACGATTTCTGTATAGCGCGCAACATTGTATATCCCCTCGTTGAAACATTTACGAACCTTGTGGTTTAACTCTTTCTGCATAAATCCTCCTGTTATTTAGAATACCTTCGTAGTCCATTTACTCATATCCCAGACTTCATTTACTACATCCTGGTAGAATTCCGGCTCATGACAGATCAAAAGGATACTGCCTCTGTATTCTTTGAGTGCACACTTTAAGGCTTCCTTGGCATCGACATCCAGATGATTGGTCGGCTCATCCAGAAGCAGTACGTTTGTGTCTCTGTTGACCAGTTTGCACAGACGTACCTTCGCCTGCTCCCCACCGCTCAGGACGCGGACCTGACTCTCAATGTGTTTTGTGGTCAGACCGCATTTTGCCAGTGCAGAACGCACCTCATACTGTGTATAGGAAGGAAATTCCTGCCACAGTTCTTCAATACAGGTTGTTTTGTTATCCCCTTTTACTTCCTGCTCAAAATATCCCAGCTGCAGATTTTCTCCACGTTCACAGTTACCTTTAAGTGAAGGAATCAGGCCGAGGATACTTTTCAGAAGTGTTGTCTTTCCGATACCATTTATTCCGACAAGAGCAATCTTCTGTCCACGTTCCATTGTAAAGTTCAGTGGTTTGGAAAGCGGCTCATCGTAGCCGATCACCAGGTCATGAGTCTCAAAAAGCATCTTGCCCGGTGTTCTGCCATAACGGAAATGGAATTCCGGCTTCGGTTTTTCCGCTGCCAGCTCGATCACATCCATCTTATCCAGTTTCTTCTGTCTGGACATTGCCATGTTTCTTGTAGAAACGCGGGCTTTATTTCTTGCAACGAAATCTTTCAGTTCACTGATTTCCTGCTGCTGACGGCGGTAAGCTGCCTCGAGCTGTGCTTTCCTGACTGCATAAACTTCCTGGAAATGATCATAGTCACCTACGTAACGGTTCAGTTCCTGATTTTCCATATGATAAATGATGTTTACCACTTCGTTAAGGAACGGAATATCATGAGAAATCAGGATAAATGCATTTTCATAATCCAGAAGATATCGCTTCAGCCATGCGATATGTTCTTCATCAAGATAGTTGGTCGGCTCGTCCAGCAGAAGAATGTCCGGTTTCTCCAGAAGCAGCTTGCCAAGAAGGACTTTTGTTCTCTGACCACCGCTTAAGTCTGTAACATCTCGGTCAAGCCCCAGATCCAGAAGTCCGAGTGCTCTTGCAACCTCTTCAACCTTGGAATCAATAACATAAAAATCATGCAGGGTAAGTTCATCCTGAATTGTGCCGAGTTCTTCCATCAGCACGTTCATTTCTTCCTCATCTGCGCTTCCGAGAAGATCACAGATTTCATTCATGCGCTGTTCTTTCTGAAGCAGCGGATCAAATGCAGATTTCAGGACTTCCTGGATCGTCATTCCTTTCTCCAGGACTGCATGCTGGTCAAGGTATCCTGCGTGAACATTTTTTGCCCACTCTACTTTACCTTCGTCCGGCATCAGTTTTCCTGTCACGATACTCATAAACGTGGACTTACCTTCACCATTTGCGCCAACAAGTCCGATATGTTCTCCCTTAAGAAGGCGAAAAGAAACATCTGAGAAGATTGCTCTGTCACCAAAGCCATGGGTCAGATGTTCTACATTTAATATACTCATATAGTATTCTCTCTTTCATTTAACTGATCTATACGGACTGCTGTGCGTATTTGCACTTCTGCAATCCTGATATCTCGTATTATAGCCGAAGCCATATGGCGAATGCAACCGGTTTTATGTATTACAGAACAAAGCGGACAAGTCCTCTTCAAACTCCCTGAATCCCTCAAGCTTGAGGGACTTGTTACGCTTTGCGCGCCAGATGCAGTCTGCTTCAGCAGACATATTCCTCAGGCATCTGGTCGCATCCTCGCGGAGCGTTTTTATGTAATAGGAACATTACGGAGTAATTTCCTATTACATAAAAAAACGACCATACATCATGTACAGTCGTTTTTTACAGATCACTCTGCTTTTATTCTGTTTCGTTAAAGACCTTCTTATCCAGAGCGCCGTTCTGATGTGCAACGATCGTTGTGCAGACAGCGTCACCGGTGATGTTGACTGCTGTTCTTGTCATATCCAGGATACGGTCGATACCCATGATAAGACCAATTGCCTCAACCGGAAGTCCTACAGAGTTGAATACCATCGTCAGGGTTACAAGACCAACACTCGGTACACCGGCAGTACCTACGGAAGCAAGTGTTGCTGTTCCGATAACCGTTACATAATCCATCGGGGTTAAGTGGATACCAAATGCCTGCGCCGCAAAAACAACAGCCACGCCCTGCATGATGGAAGTACCATCCATGTTGATGGTCGCACCAAGCGGAATCGTGAAGGAAGAAATCTTCTTGGATACACCAACCTTCTTGGAAAGGGTATCAATAGACATCGGAATGGTCGCATTGGATGTAGCAGTTGAGAATGCGAATGCCATAACCGGGAAAAATTTCTTGATAAAACGAATCGGATTCAAACCGGTAAAGATCTTGAGCAGGATCTGGTATACACCGAAACACTGGATTGCCAGGGCAAGCAGTACACCGATCATATACTTCGCCAGCGGAATAAATGCACTGAAACCGATATTTGCAAAGGTACGGCTGATCAGACAGAAAACGCCGATCGGGGCAAGGCTCATGATCATCATAGTCATTTCCATCATAATGTCATTAAACTGGCTGAAGAAGTTTGCTACGGTCTCTGCACGCTCTCCCATCTTCGCAAGGATCACACCTACGATCAGGGCGAATACGATAACCTGAAGCATACTTCCACTCGCCAGAGAATTGATCGGGTTGTCCGGAATGATATTGAGGATCGTGTCAGTGAGTGACGTTGCTTCCATGGTTTCCACGGATGCCGCGGAACTCTGGATTGCGCTCATGTCAAGTCCGACACCAGGATTGATCAGATTTCCGACACCAAGTGCAACGCAAACTGCCAGTGCAGTTGTTGCAAGGTAAAATGCCAGAGTTCTCACACCTACGGTTCCGAGCTTCTTGGTATCTCCGATCGCCATACTTCCGCAGACCAAAGAGCAGAATACCAATGGTACGACCAGCATCTTCATCAGACGGATAAATCCCTGTCCGATGACATACAGAATGCCCTCAACAATGACATCTTTCTTAAAGCTGCTGTCCGGAACCAGATAACAAAGTACAATACCCAGAATTGCACCAGCGAGCAGTGCAATAAAAATCTTTGTAGTCAGTCCGAGAACTTTTTTATTCGGAGCTTTTGCTTTTACGTTTTTTTCTTTCATATCAATCCTCCGTTCTTTCATCCATGTACTCTTTCAGTGATTCTTTCCAGTCCGGCATATCATACACTTCAATGATACGAAGGATAAAATTATCCAGAACCGCGTACGGTGGTCTGACTGCGGAAAGGTCTGACTGCTCTGTCGGAACAGCTCTCAGCTCTATATCCTTACCTGCAAGTTTTAAGATTTCCTGTGCAAATTCGTAGCGGCTGCATACGCCTCTGCATGTTACATGGTAGGTTCCATATTCGTTGGTGCTGATCAGATACATGATCATCTTTGCCAGGTCTTTTGCACTGGTCGGAGAACCAAACTGATCGGATGCAACAGAAAGTCCGTTTCCTGCTTCTGCCGCTGCCAGCACGCGGTTTACAAAGTTGTGTCCACCATGTCCGTACACCCAGTTACTTCGGATAACAAAATGCTTGTGCGTAAATTCTTTGACATAGTTTTCTCCGGCTCTTTTGGATCTGCCATATACTGTCAGCGGATTGGTATCATCAAACTCTGTATACGGTTTCTTGCTCTGTCCGTCAAAAACATCATCTGTAGAAAGCTGCACGATCTTAGATCCACATTTACGAGCAACGATACTTAAGTTTCTTGCACCGAGGGCATTGACACGGTACGCATGTTCCGGGTTCGCTTCACACTCATCGGTGTCTGTGATACCAGTACAGTTGATGATGACATCCGGGCGGTTGACTGTACCGAAATTGATGACTTCATCAGTATCTGTAATGTCCAGTTCATCAAGATCTGTGTTCAGTGCTTCAATTTGCATTGGATCAAGCACATCATTCAGGGCGCGTCCAATCTGTCCGCCGGCACCTGCAATCCATACTTTTAACATCTCTTTTACCTCCTCAACATAAGAAGAGCGTTGATTCAGAATAAAAATCAACGCCGCTTCAATCTTTATATCTATTAATATTTTACCAACCCAAAGTAATCGTGTCAAGGAAAAGCGCATTACATGAAGGTATTTCCAATATGTCATGCATTTTCGTATGAGATTACTTTAAGAGATTTTCAGCAACTTTCTCAAGTTCGTCACGAATCTTGATATGCTGCGGACAGACTTCTTCGCATTTGCCGCATTTCACACACTCGGTTGCAGATTTTCTGCCATGACCACCGACGAGCCAGTTTTCCTGATGAAGTGCCTGTGCTTTGCTTCCGTACAAAGTCAGATAATTCATTGCGGTAAAGGAACCGGAGATGCCAATTTCCTTTGGACAGACTTTTGCACAGTAGTTACAGGTCGTACATGGGATCAGCGGAATTTTCTTTAATTCTTCCTGTGCTTTGTCTAGGGTTTCTTTCTCTTTATCAGAAAGTCCGTTGAAATCTTTCATATAAGAAAGGTTATCCTGCATCTGTTCGATGTTGCTCATTCCGGAAAGTACTGTGATCACACCTTCGAGATTTGCTGCAAAACGAACTGCCCAGGACGCTGCAGATGCATCCGGTTCTACATCTTTGAGGATTTTTTCTACACTTTCCGGTGGAGTTGCAAGCATGCCACCCTTGACTGGTTCCATGATAATGACCGGTTTGCCGTGCTTACGTGCAACTTCATAACATGCTCTTGACTGAACTGCCGGATTCTCCCAGTCTGCATAGTTGATCTGAAGCTGTACAAATTCCATCTCCGGATGTGCAGTCAGGATTGCTTCCAGTTCTTCCGGTGTGGAGTGGAAAGAAAAGCCCACGTGTTTGATCAGTCCTTCTGCCTTCTTTTCCTGTACCCAGTTCCAGAGATCAAAGTTATCAAAATACTGTGTTCTCATCTCACCGAGATTGTGGAGCAGATAGAAGTCAAAATATCCGGCTCCTGTCTGTTTCAGGGATGTTTCAAACTGTGCTGTCGCATCTTCCTTTGTCTTACAGTTGATCCATGCTGCATTCTTGGTCGCAAGTTTGAAGCTTTCTCTCGGGTAACGCTCTACCAGTGCCTGGCGGATTGCATCTTCACTTCCCGCATACGCCCATGCAGTATCAAAATAAGTAAATCCGGCATCCATAAAAAGGTCTACCATCTTCCTGGTTTGCTCGATATCGATATTGTCGTCATCAATCTTTGGCAGACGCATCAGTCCAAATCCCAGTTTCTTGATTTCTTCTCCTAAATAAGCCATAGATATTCTCCTTATTATGTATATTTCGTGACTGCTGGTATCTACTGCCACGTAATCTAACATAGTTTTCTGATATGGTAAATCTTCATTCATCCATCAGCCAGTTATCAGATATTTTCGTATTCCATCCGCAAGTCCCTTTACCATCTTTTTCTGATACGAGACAGTCTGCATCTTCCGATCTTCAGAAGGATTCGACATATACCCTAATTCAATCAGTGTTGTCGGCACTTTGCTCCAGTTATTTCCACTCATGGAGTCATTTTCCCAGACATATTCTTTCCGGCATCCAGTTGCGCGTACATAGGAATCCAGCACTGTTTTAGAAAGTGTATAACATTTCTTTGCCATTTTTCTGGAAACAAAACGATTTCTACTGCTGACGCTGATCGTCAGTGCGCCATTTGCACTGGAAAAATCCACATCATTTGCATGGATTCTGAGATATACATCTGCCCTGGCTTTATTCGCAATCTTTGTACGCTGTATGCAGCTGATCGCTGTTTTGTTGTCCTTACGTGTCAGAATGACTTTGCATCCCTGCTTTTTTAATTCTTTTTGTAGCTTTTTGGCCACATTAAGTGTAAGCTGATATTCATTTACTTTTGTAATGCAGCCCTGTGCTCCGGAAACATCTTTTGCTTTGCATTCTCCAGATCCCGGCCCTATCGTTTCCGTTCCTCTGGCGACTCTTCCGGAATGCCCCGGATCCAAAACAATGACCGGAGTCCAGATACCATTACTGTTGATCTTTCTTCCCTGAATGGTCGTGTTCGTTTTCATTTTGCCACTCTTTTTATCAAAGTAGCGGTAATGTTTTCCTGTGTACTGCCAGCCAGTGTGAAGGATTCCCTTTTTATCAAAACAATAATAGTCATTTCCAATTTTCGTAAATCCTTTTTTCGCAACTCCGTTCTGATAATAGCTTCGTTTTCCTTTCACCGTTTTCCAGCCGTTGTATTTACTTGTTGTAGTTGGAGCGGCCTGTACTGACTGCACGAAACATTTGCTGATCTTTTCGTCATTCCCGACTTCGCCTGCCATTCCCATCACTATCAGCAAACTAAGCAGAATACAGACAAAACGTTTTGTTTTTTTCATCCTTCTTTCCTCCTGTCATATATCTAATTTTCTCATACTGACCAGAAATTGTAAATCTATTTCTGCTCACTCGCCTTACTCGCTAAATTTTCAAGTCAGCATCTTATTATTTTCACATACATAGGGAATGCACGGGTGCCGAAGCAAACCCGTGCATTATAAAAATTATGTCAGCACACTATTTAATTATTTCTTCTGAAATATCCCATTTTCTTTGACAAAACATCCGAAGCTGTCAACATTTCTTTTTTAATCAGTTCAACCTTCTCCAACATTCTAGTTCTTGGTCCCGATGTACTGATTGCTGCAATCATGCGCCCGTTTCCATTATATACAGGAACAGCAAGACACCATAATCCAGCTTCTATTTCCTCATCATCCACGGCATATCCCCGTTTTTTAAAATAGCTTATCTGCTTTTTCAGTTCAGACGAATTTTTTACTGTTTTATCTGTATACTGTCGGAATTCTATTCCTTCCATTAATTTTTCAGACTCTTTTGCATCTACAAACGAAAGAAAAGCTTTTCCTAATCCAGTGCAGTAAATTGGTTTCCTAGAACCGATATCTGCATTCGTATTAATTGTATAATTACTTCTGGCTTTTGCTATATAAACCACCTCATCCTTTGATAAAACACCTACAAAGCAGGTTTCACCAAGACTCATCATCAACTCTTTGAGAACTGGTGCTGAGAGTTCATTTATATCCATATAAGAAGCTGCTATATTTCCCAGATGTACAAGCTTTCCCCCAAGCCGATATGTTTTGTGAATACCTGTTTCCAGATATCCTTCCATTTTCAGAGTTTTTACAAGTCCAATTGTACTGCTGGGTGCATAACCCAGTTTTTCACTAATTTCTTTATTACTAAGGCCATCCGGGTAATCCGTGAGGAGATCGAATATCCTTAATACTCGTTCTGCCGATTTTACTGCCAATCCATCCCCTCCTTACCACACTTTTATTAATTTTGCATCAGAAAATTTCTCACAAGAATTATATCTGAAATATTATCATTCTTATAACAGTCTTCCCATTCAGGTGTCCAACAGTATTCTGCGCAGAACCATCCAGTATAATTAGCATCATCCAGCTTTGAAAGAATTCGTTTAAAATCAATCTGATTATCTTTCATTGCTGCCTGTAGTACTCCATCACTCGCTCCCCGTATATGAAAATGCGTCGCATATGGTATCAAACAATCAGCGAATTCATCCGCAAGATGCTCCCTTACAAAATGTGAATAATCAAGCGTCAATCTCATTCCAGAATCTTCACACAACTGTTTCGCTATCTTTATATCTGCACAGATCGAACCTATATGAGCCTCGCACCCATACAAGATGTTATATTCAGCTGCTTTTTCAACTCTCCACTTCTGTTCTTCCACGCAACGATCATATGATTGTGCAAATGATTCTTGTGCGAAATGAACTCCAGGAAGTGCAGTAACATGCTGCGCACCACACTCTCCTGCATATTCCAGTGTTCTTAGAAAAAGTTCTCTACTTTGTTCCCGTTCTTTATCATCATAGTGATTCGCCGCAAATCTATGAAAATCTTTATCTCCCTGTACAAAGACGTCACTGATGGACAGTCCATTATCTTTCGTCTTCTTTCTTAGCTCAGATGCATGATATTTCAGATTTCTGTACTGATCCGATGGTTGTATATGAGAACGATTTTCAAATAAGCCTATATCAATGCCCTTCATTCCCAGCAAAGCAATCAATTTGAGTACTTTGTCATGCTCCATTAAAGGAAATGCAAAATCCGGGCAGCAAATTTTCCTATTCATAATTATTCCTCAGCAAATTTTATTGCCACAACTCTTGTAGGTGCACCGCCAAATCCTTTCAGTTTGATCGGAAGAGCCACCACATACCATTCTGGTTCTTCAAAAAGCTCCTGATCCATATAAAGTTCTTCTATAACAAGGATATTATTATTAAGAAGTACTTCATGTGCCGGAACACCACATCCTTCTCCCCAGCCGCCTACACTGAGTCCATCTACTCCAACAGCTTTGACACCACTGTCCACAAGCCACTGTGAGGCTTCTCTGGTAAGATATGGCCATCCATACATATATTCTTTTGTCTCAGCTCTTTTCTGCGCCCATCCTGTATAAATCAGTGCAATGTCATCTTTTTTAAGTTCCACATTGCATGTTTTTAGATCTTCTACTGTAATACCTCTGTCACGTATATCTTCATATTTACTATAATCTTTTACTTTGGTAAGATCAAATGCCACTCCACGTCCCTGGAATAACATCGGATCAAGTTCGTCTATTCTCAGACCATCTTCGCGAAAATGATATGGTGCATCAATATGTGTAGCCGTATGGGCATCCATCGTTATCTTTTCTGCTACAAAATCATGTGTCACATGTCTGGCTTCATAATCTACAATCACACAATCATATGTAGGCCATGCCGGGCATGCATGATAGATTTCCTGTGACAAATCTAAAATTTTCTCTACCTTTGGAATCATATTTGTACACCTCTTCTTTCCGGGCAGACAGCTACATACCCGCATCTGCCTGCCCTCATTTTTTTATTCTACTGTGCAGACGTTTTCTTCGATAAAGTCTGTGTAATCATTTACATTATCAGCGGTAAGAAGTACTACATCCAAAAGAACCTGTTTTGCAACTTCTTCATCATTGAGATCCATTGCGATAGCTTTTACAGACTGTTTCCCAAGGTTCTTCGCCTGCTGTGCGCCACATACAAGACATTCACCGTTTTTAAGAGCTTCTACGCACTCTGTACTTCCGTCAAAAGAAGCTACGAAAACCTGATCATCACCGGCATCTGCGCCAAGTCCAAGGTCATCAAGAGCTGCCATAGTTCCGTTTGTTGCTGCGTCATGGTTTGCAAAGATTGCTATCAGATCCGGATTTGCTGTTGCGATATTTCTTGCCTGTCCGTCAGCCTCATCCATTGTATAGTCGCTACTCTCAAGAACAGTTGATACTTCGTATCCTGATTCAGCAAGACCATCTGCAAAACCGCTTGAACGTTTCTGTCCGTTGATTCGTGACAGAGGGATTGTAATCTCACCGATACTTCCTTCAAGTCCTTTATCTTTCAGATATTCACCAAGATATTCGCCGACTGCTTTTGCACCGCCATAGTTATCTGTGGAAACATATGTAAGATAGTTGTCTTCGTCACTTCCTACATCACATACAACCAGCGGAACATCTGCGGATTCTGCCTCATCCTGGACTGCCGGGCAGGAAGCACTGTCTGTCGGGGAAATGATGATACCATCTACGCCTCTTGTAATTGCATTCTGAACGTTGGACAGCTGTGTTGCGGAATCATCTTTTGAATCATAAACAATCAGTTCAATTCCATATTCGTCACACTGTGCCTGTACACCATCTTCTACCCAGTTCCAATATGGAGTTGTTGTTGAAGGTGTAACATATGCAAATGTTTTTCCTTTTGCTGCGGAAATCGCATCATCGGATGGGGTCAGTTCTTTCGCTGCATCTGCATTTTCTTCTGCTGCATCAGCTGCATAAACAGTCCCTGTCCACATACCGCATGCCAGCAATGTTGTCATTAATACGCTCACAACTCTTTTTTTCATTTACAAAATCCTCCTTGTTTTATAAAAATTTTAATTATTCATTTACATCTTAACTGTTTAATCTTTTTTCTTATCAGTAAAGAAATCAAATAACAATGCAACGATTAGTACTATTCCGACTGCAACGCCCTGCCAGTAGGGTGAAATACCACTGATATCAAGTCCGTTATTTAAGACACCCATAAGGATAACACCAACTGCTGTACCTATAATGGTTCCTTTACCACCTGTCATTGCACATCCACCGACTACAACTGCTGCCAGCGTATTCATTTCATAATCTGTTCCATAGTTCGGATCGACTGCACCAAATCTGGAAGCCATCAGAATTCCTCCTAGACCGGCAAGCACACCTGAAATAATATATGGATATAATCTGAATTTCTTTGTATTTACACCAGCCAGTCTTGTTGCTGTATCATTACTTCCGATTGAATATGTATATCTTCCGAGCTTTGTGTTTGCCAGTACCCATCCGATCACAATAAAGAGAATAATGATTCCTACATAATAAACCCTGAAACCTTTGAAAATTTCTGCACCTGCAATACTCTTAAATGTATCTCCAAGTTTATTTACGGAATGTCCATCACTGATTAGATAATCTGCACTACGGCAAATTTTCATAGTACCAAGTGTAACTACGAACGCCGGAAGTTTAAAATAAGATACCATCACACCATTAAAAAGACCAACCAAACCACCAACAAGAAGTGCTACCAAGATTGCTGCGATAATGCTGTTGGTTCTTACCAGTGTCATTGCACCAAGCATGGAACTGATACCTAAGACGCTTCCTACCGAAAGGTCAATACCACCTGTCAGCATTACAAAAGTCTGACCAAGTGCAAGAATTGCTGTAAAACCTACAGATGATAAAATATTTGTCATATTTCTCACTGTAAAAAATACCGGCGACATAAAACAGAGGAAGATGTACATAATTATCAGGACACCACCCATTGTCACCTCTGATTTATAATTTTCCAAAATTACTTTTATCTTTGATTGTTCCTTTGCATTTCCCATTATTCTGCTCCTTTCCCGCTTGTAACATCTACTCTGTTTCCAAAAGATGCTTCTTTCATGATGTCTTCTTCTGTAAGATTTGCGATGTCAGTAAATTCATGTGTAAAATAACCATCCTTCATAACAAGTACTCTGTCACAAATTCCAAGAACCTCTGGCAATTCAGAAGAAACAACAATCACACACACACCATCTGCTGCCAGTTTCCTAAGAATTGTATATATTTCTGATTTTGCAGAAATATCAATTCCTCTGGTCGGTTCATCCAGAATCAGCACTTTAGGATTGGTAAGCAGCCATTTTGCAAGAACTACTTTCTGCTGATTTCCTCCCGAGAGGCTTCTTGCCGGATCTCTGAGACTGCCGGCTTTCACATGCAGCTGTTCCAGCATTTTCTTGCCATCTTTAAATTCATTTGCAAAATTAAGAACTGTATTTTTGCCATTCGCTGTCTTGGCAAATCCCATGTTAATAAAAATAGGGGTATCCAGCAGTAATCCTTCTTCTTTTCTGTTCTCTGTCACCAACGCAAGACCTTTTTTAATTGCATCTCCCGGTGAATTTGCTTTAATGTTCTCGCTATCTACAAGGACCTCTCCACTTTTACGATCTTCTGCTCCGAATATACATCTTACTAATGTTGTACGTCCGGCTCCTACCAGTCCTGCGATTCCTAGAATCTGCCCACTGTATGCAGTAAAAGATAAATCTTTTATAAAATCCCATGAATCAGATAAATTTCTTACCTGAAGCATCGGTCTGCATTCACCTTTTCGTTCTACCCTGGTTCCGTAGAGATCTTTGATTTCACGTCCGACCATCGCCTGAATGAGCTTTTCTTCTGTCATTTCTTTCATCGGGAAATCTCTAAGAACTTCACATCCATCTCTTAGAACCGTAATTTTATCTGAAATATCAAAAATTTCATTGAATCTGTGGGATACAATGACAAATCCAATTCCTTTTTCTTTTAATTTACGTACAACTTTAAAAAGTCTTTCTGTTTCTTTGCTCGTCAGTGATGCTGTTGGTTCATCCAGAATGATAATTTTGGAATCATAAGAAACTGCCTTTATAATTTCAACAATCTGCTGTTCTGCAACAGATAATGTACTCAATCGACTTAACGGACTGATCTGCTTCTCCATTCCAAACATTTCAAGCAGTTCTCTGGTCTTCTTTATACAGGTATGTTTGTCGAGTACGATTCCTTTTTTAAATACTTCCTGATGTCCCAGAAAAACATTTTCATAAACAGGAAGGTGAGGCATTGAATAGAATTCCTGCATAACAATTCCAATACCAAGTCTGATCGCATCTGCAGGAGTATATATTTCTACCTTTTTTCCTTCAAATTCAATCTGTCCTTCCTCAAGAGAATAGACACCAGCTACGATTTTAGCTAATGTCGATTTTCCCGCTCCATTTTCACCCATAAGGCAATGAACTTCACCAGCTTCTAATGTAAAACCAACATTGTCCAGTGCTTTTACCGAACCAAATGTTTTTGTGATGCCATATACTTTTAGCAATGGTGTTTGCCTTTCGCTCATATGTTCGCCCCTCCCGTTCTTTTTAATCGTTTCCTCATTAATTCACATATATGAATTTAATTCTCTGTTGTTGTGATATATTTTTTATATCGCATTGTACTAATCTTGTCAATTAGTTTTTGGTAAAATTGCCGAAATATACAAAGTTTTTTTTTTTTTTTACGCATAATGCACAAAAGTTTTTCTTTTTAAAATTCACATATATAAATTTTTGTTTATTTTCACGAATTTTATCATTGTTTTTTATTCAATATATTTTTTTATTATTTTTCTTTTAATTTTCATTTATAACTTTTAATTTCTATCTTTTCTGTCAATTCTATTTTCTATACAGCAAAAAACCAGAACCCCTATTTCTGAAGATTCTGGTTTTTCTTACCTGCCTGATTATTATTTTCTATTCGGTACTCCTGATATGTTCATCAAGAGTTCCTTTCTTCTTCATCAACTGGTACTTTTTTGACTCGCTGAGTACTTACTTGTCCCCAGGCCATCTAATTTACGGACATTTTTTGACTCGCTGGGTACTTACTTGTCCCCAGATCATCTGACTGGCTGAAATTTGGTTGACTTTGTATGAGCTTACTCTTCATGTAGTCATTTTCCGCCACCATTTTCGTGGGCTTCCATTGAGCTTTCTCCTCCATAGGTCATTTTCCGCTTGTTTTTCTATACAGCGAACCACACGGACAAGTCCGCTTCAAACTCCCTGAATTCCTCAATCCTTGAGGGACTTACTACACATTGCGTGCTATATGCAGTCTGCTTTAGCAGACATATTCCAAATGCATCTGACCGAATCCCAGTAGAATATTTTTTATTTATGCAAACATTACGGAGTAGTATGCTATAACATAGAAAATCCGAAAGCAAAGTCTTTTGGCCATGCTCCCGGATTCTGTGATTCGTATGTGTTATTTTAAACCTGTTTTTATGCTTCCGCACTTTTTCTTACAGCGAAATATGTCGCTGCTCTGTCAATAATTTTATTACAGATTACCGTATAGATGGAACCAAACAAATTTGCTCCGATACGAAGTATCACTGCTACTGGCATGCCAAACAGACCTGCTGCGATAGACAATGCTCCAAAGGTATTGAATACAGTCTGCCATGCATATCCTGCAGAATAGCCGACCCCAATTCCACCAATCATACCAATATACGGATACATGGATTCCGGCAGGATCAGATATAAAACAATAAAGATCGCGCATCCAACAATATTAAACTTCCATCTCTTTCCTGATCTGGAAATACAGTCTTCCGTAAATGGAAGGCACACAGACATACAGGCAATTCCTGCCCACATTGCTCTTGGCAACCCAAGAAGATTCATAAAAAGCATCGCACTGGAAACAATCAGCGTCAGTTTCAGATACCATCTGCCACGTGCGGACTGCAGGTCAAATTCCCGAAACAGGTCAAGGAATGTTCTTCTGTATGGACGATTCTTCTGGTTTTTATAAAAGATAACCATACAGAGTACCATTCCAACCGCAAGCCCTTCAATCCTCTTTATGTATTCTGCTCCGGTCACATCGTATCCCAACAAAAGAAGATAACCAAGAACAAATGTGGAATGATTGTACATGATAACATTGTGGCAGCCTAAAATCATCAAAAGAAGGATTACAGCTACGTTTACAATAAACGCAGGAAATGGAGACATCATATTAGCAATTCTCGGTGCCGTCATCAGAATTCCAAAAATTCCAGCTATAGAAAGCAGACCATGTGTTGTTTTAATTCCAAAGTCTGCCTGGCGAAGAACAAGTACTGCCAAAAGGACAGTAACACCTACGACGCTATTATTGCTTCCAGTAAGTTTACTATATAAAGAAACAACTGCAACGCAAAACGCCATCACAAGATATACTTTGAAGTTATAGATCAGAATATGTCTGCGTTTCTCTTTCGGGTCTGTGGTATTTTTGATCAGCTGCTTCGAACCCGTCGAGCTCAACTGAAGTTCCTGATAAAAAGTCATAAAACTCGCTCCTCTCGTACACTAGCTTTCAAATTATTTTTAACAAAGTGTAGAGAACTATACCGCAAATCTGACAGGAGGTCAAGCGTTATTTTCCAAATTATATGTTATCCTATAGCACATTTCGTAACCTGCTGACTTATACTGAAGCTTACTTGTCTTTAGAGCATCTAATCTATGGACATTTGGGGCTTACCTTGTACCTGCCTGTCACTTACCCACCAACGGACCATCCCGTTTCAAAGCAAATTTAGACTTACTTAGCACTTACTTTTCATTAGACCATCCAGCTTACAGGAATTTTGATGACTTTATATGAACTTACTTTTCGTCCAGTCATCTAATGCCTCGATTTTTGTGGACTTTCACTCAACTTGCTTATCTGCTGGTCATTTCACAACTGAATTTACGTTGGTCTAATCCCCAATCACCATCATTCAGGTCATTTCCGCCTTTTAAACTTATAGACTCGAATAGCATTTACTTTCTACTGGACACCTCTACATTATTCAAGAATGCCTCGTATAATTGACCATACCCGTTTACATGAACCGCCTCATTCCTTCACGAAACTCATTTATTGCCGCCAAAGTTCTTACCCGCCTTAGTTTAATCCCACATGTCTGACAAATCTGCTCCAATCCAGCTTCCACTAAGATATTCGACACTCTCACTTCTTTTGGTGCCCCATGCTGAAGAATAAACCCTACTAATGCCTCTGCCAGAGAAACAATCGCATTCTCCTCCGGCTGCTGCAGTTCACAGTTCAACATCATCCCAGATCTTGCATCTGCAATCATGCAAGTTGCCGGATTAGCAGGTCGCTTATATTTTTTATCATTCACTGAGACTCCCAGAATGGATATGTCTGCTTCTAAAACAGCATTACATTTGGATACCTTTTTTAAATCTGACAGCAGCTCTTCGTCTGTAATCAGCAAATTTCCGAATTGAAATGATGAAAATGGTAATGGTTTAGCCCCTGAATTCCATACTTTTTTATCCTCATTGAATTCCAAATAATACATTTCTCCATTTTCAAAGTCCACATCAACCTGTGCACTTTCATATTGTTGCAATGCCACTTCCAGATTCAGAAAATAATTAGTCATTCGAACAACTTCATCCTGATCCAGATTATACGGATAATATCCCGGTTCAAAAGAAAGGAAATACAGCCATTGGTTCTTCCCTCTGTATTTATATCCCATTTCTTTGATATTTTTTCTTTGTTTATCCGTCAATTCTTCTCTGTTCCCCCAATAACATGTCAAATTCTTTTGAGAAAACATAACATACTCTGTCGACAGATTTAACTGTTCCTGCATCGTAAGCATCATAAAATCATTTAATCCATCATACCCTTCATATACAACAATCCCATAACAGCCTCCGCCATGTCCCAGTATGCTATAAAATGCCATGTCTTCTTCATCACCTTCACAAATTCCGATAAGATCCAAATCCCAGAATTTCTCCCATGGCTTCATTTCTTTTATTCTGGTTGCAACCTCATACAATTCTTTCCACTGCTCAAGCGTAGCTTCTTTTCTCATATTCTCTCCTTTATGGTACTTTCATACTTGAAATTTTAACTTTTCTGTGCAATTGCATTCTAGCTTTTTGCTGATAAATTATAGTATCTGGTACCATTATTTGTAGAAGCAAAAATTTTCCTAACAGAGATATTCTTGATAGTCCTATTATCACATATACAATTAAAAGCTACAACCATATATTCTCTTATTTTCACTTTTTTCCCAGTACTTCGCACAGACTACTGAAAAAGTATTTGTCATAACAACTCTGACACTATATCAAATATGCTTTTACAAGTTTCTCTACAACCTTCATATCCAATCCATCCTGCAAAGTCTCAAATGTAAGTATCAAATTTTGTCCTGGAAATATTCCATTTTTTTCGTAAGTTTCAATCTTCTTAATCGCTTTTCTTGCATATTCCAGATCATCCATTCGTCCGTCATGCTCCCAGTAAATTTCTTCTCCTGTCTTAGGCGATAAAAACGTAAAATCCGGATAAATGATTCCAAATTTTCTCAGAAAAAGTGGATGCTCATATTTATAAGAAATTCCTGCATGATAAAAATAATCCGCCAGAATCTTTTCTGATTTTGATCGCACACGTTCCCCGTTTTCCGTCATTATAACCGGCAGATTTTCGGAAAATGCCTTACCTTTATATTCTTCCTTTTTCCATTCATTTAAACGTTGTTCCCATGTTGGCTGGATTGGTTGAATCAGTTTCTGTCTCTCAGGATGTTCTTTCGTGTATAACTGCTCAATCTCATTATCATCATAGTCTTTCAAAATCCTTCTAAGCTGCTCCAGGCGTTTCCTGACCAGATTGTATAATTTATTGTTATATGTATTTTGCGCCAGCCGAGTCGGAAGTTCTTTGTTGGTCTTTGGAATATAGATATCATGTTTCTTATCATTTCCATTTGAAAAATGATGAAAATAGCGCACTTTATTCTTATCCATTGATATTCGCAAAGTACCTTCCAGCTCATCTGACTTAGAGTTATCGATTCTGCTCAGAATGTCTTTCAAATATTTTTCTTCCTCTAATAATTTCTGTCTTAATCCATACATACATTACATCTCCTTTGCTTTTTTGATTTTGGGAAATTAGAGAATTGTGTATTTTATAATTCATGATTTTTTCATATTCAAGAATGCCTCGGCATTCTTGCTGCGAGATGCGCGTCATGCAATGCATGACATACTTCTTCTGCGCATCTCTGCAATCCTGCCGGAGGCTATATCAGATGGGGGATTGACTCCCACCACTGATACTGATTTGTTGCTCGTCACCTACAAAGGTGGGCGTCATCTCACATCTGATATAATTTTTGATTTTATTAGAGTTTTATTAATTTAATAATATTTATCGTTATCCTTGATTTCGATGCTCTCTTTATGACTTGCGTAATACTTGTTTATCCTCAGGTCATCTATTTTCATGACACTTTTTGATCTGCACAGCACTTACTCTTCTCTGGACCATCTGATTTACAGACATTTTTTAACCTGTTTAGCACTTACTTATCTACAGACCATCCAACTTACGAAGATTAGGTGGACTTTATACAGACTTTTCCTCGCAATAGTCATTCTCAGCCACATTTTTCGTAGACTTTTACTGAACTTATTAATCTGCGAGTCATTTTCCAATCAAATTTCTGTTGGTCTGCCCTGTATTTAATCTTATCCAGGATATTACCGTTATATTGATTCATGTACCTTCAGTGAACTTACTAATCTATGGGGTATTTCCAACCAAATTTCCGTTGGTCTAATTCATACTTACTCTTATCCAGATCAGTTATAACTTATTGATTTGCAAGATTCTTTTGAAATAGAAATATCAGAAATAATTGATGTGTTTTAGAAAAACCCCGGAACCAAAGATTCCGGGGTTTGATATATGTCTGTGTCGAAAATCGATTCGAAAAAGATTTGCTTTCTCTCGTTTCGCTCCAAATTATCGTTTTGAGAACTGCGGAGCGCGACGAGCTGCTTTGAGACCGTATTGCGCGAGTTTTTGAGCTGTTTTTCCTTGATATTCCGGGCTTTTCCGGCTTTCTGCTTCTCGGTTATCCGGTATGC
>NZ_CAKRXI010000036.1 GCF_934424005.1 uncultured Blautia sp. | reverse complement strand
TGAAAGTAAGTGAAAAATCCCTGTGAAGCCCGTAAAATCAAGGCTTCACAAATTCTTCACAAAATAATTAGCACTCATCTCTTGACAGTGCTAACAACCGGCGTTATAGTACGAATATAACAAAGATAACCCAAAGGGTACGGAAAGAAATTTCAGTATCCTTTTCCTACGATATACAAGGAGGAGAGCCTATGAACATCAGTAAATTTACTCAAAAATCAGTACAGGCTGTTCAGGATCTTGAAAAGGTTGCTTACGAATACGGCAACCAGGAAGTAGAGCAGGAGCATCTTCTGTATGCCCTGTTAACGCAGGAAGACAGCCTGATCCTCAAATTGATCGAAAAGATGGAGATCAATAAGGATTATTTTATCAATACAGTGAAAAAAGCACTGGATGCAAAAGTAAAAGTATCCGGTGGTGATCTGAGATTTGGCCAGTATCTGAACAAATCTCTGGTAAACGCAGAGAACGAAGCAAAAGCAATGGGAGACGAATACGTTTCTGTTGAGCATCTGTTCCTGTCCCTGCTGACACAGCCAAGCCCAAGCATGAAGAAAATCTTCAACGAGTTTGGAATCACCAGAGAAAGATTTCTCCAGGCACTTTCAACTGTAAGAGGCAACCAGAGAGTTGTCAGCGACAATCCTGAAGCAACCTATGACACCTTAAATAAATATGGTGAGGATCTTGTCGAAAAAGCAAGAAACCAGAAACTGGATCCAGTCATTGGCCGTGATGCAGAAATCCGTAACATCATCCGAATCCTTTCCCGTAAGACCAAGAACAACCCGGTCCTGATCGGTGAACCTGGTGTTGGCAAAACAGCAGCTATCGAAGGTCTTGCACAGCGAATCGTTGCAGGTGATGTGCCGGAAGGTCTTAAAGAAAAGAAAATCTTCGCACTGGATATGGGCGCACTTGTTGCAGGTGCAAAATATCGTGGCGAATTTGAGGAACGTCTGAAAGCAGTTCTTGAAGAAGTCAAAAAGAGCGAGGGTGAGATCATCCTCTTCATCGATGAACTTCATCTGATCGTCGGCGCCGGCAAAACAGACGGTGCGATGGACGCAGGCAACATGCTGAAACCTATGCTTGCCAGAGGTGAGCTGCACTGTATTGGTGCAACCACACTGGATGAGTATCGTCAGTACATTGAAAAAGACGCTGCTCTTGCACGTCGTTTCCAGCCAGTCATGGTTGATGAGCCGACAGTAGAAGATACCATTTCCATTCTTCGTGGCCTGAAAGAAAGATACGAAGTATTCCATGGTGTTAAGATCACAGACAGTGCCCTTGTTGCAGCAGCGACTCTTTCTCACAGATACATTACAGACAGATTTCTTCCTGACAAAGCAATTGACCTTGTCGACGAAGCATGTGCATTGATCAAGACAGAACTGGATTCTATGCCGACAGAACTGGATGAACAGAGACGTAAGATCATGCAGTTAGAGATTGAGGAGTCTGCGCTTAAGAAAGAAACAGATAATCTGAGTAAAGAACGTCTGGCAGATCTGCAGAAAGAACTTGCAGAAATGAGAGATACCTTCAATACTCAGAAAGCACAGTGGGATAATGAGAAACATTCCGTAGAGAAACTCCAGAAATTACGTGAGCAGATCGAGGATATCAATAAACAGATTCAGAAAGCAAAACAGAACTATGATCTGGAAAAAGCTGCCGAACTGCAGTATGGAGAACTTCCAAAACTTCAGCAGCAGCTGGAGATTGAGGAAAAACAGGTCAAAGAAAGTGACCGCAGCCTGGTACATGAGGCAGTTACAGACGACGAGATTGCAAGAATCATTTCTCGTTGGACAGGCATCCCGGTGACCAAACTTACCGAGGGAGAGAGAACAAAACTCCTCGGCCTGGAAGATGAACTGCATAAACGTGTGATCGGACAGGATGAAGGTGTACGTCTTGTGACAGATGCAATCCTTCGTTCCAAAGCAGGTATCAAAGACCCGACCAAACCGATTGGTTCCTTCTTATTCCTTGGACCTACAGGTGTTGGTAAAACAGAACTTGCAAAAACTCTGGCAGCGACTCTGTTTGATGATGAACAGAATATGGTACGAATCGATATGAGTGAGTACATGGAGAAATATTCTGTATCTCGTCTGATCGGAGCGCCTCCGGGATATGTTGGATACGAAGAAGGCGGCCAGCTGACAGAAGCTGTTCGCCGTAAACCATACAGTGTAGTACTGTTTGATGAGATCGAAAAAGCACATCCGGATGTATTCAATGTACTTCTTCAGGTACTGGACGATGGACGAATTACAGATTCTCAGGGCAGAACGGTAGACTTTAAGAATACCATTCTGATCATGACCTCCAACATTGGTTCTCCATATCTTCTTGAGGGAATTGATGAAAACGGCGAGATTAAACCAGAAGCTCAGGAACAGGTTATGAACGACCTGCGTGGACACTTCCGTCCGGAAT
The DNA here is from genome assembly GCF_934424005.1 of uncultured Blautia sp. Taxonomy (GTDB): domain Bacteria; phylum Bacillota; class Clostridia; order Lachnospirales; family Lachnospiraceae; genus Blautia_A. The sequence continues at coordinate 30,032 of NZ_CAKRXI010000036.1, read as the reverse complement.
TCCTGAACCGTCTGGATGAGATTATTCTCTTCAAACCATTGACAAAAGACAATATTGGTGGCATAGTCGACCTTATGGTCAAAGAACTCAGCGATCGTCTGGCAGACCAGGAGCTTTCTCTTGAACTGACAGATGCAGCCAGAACACAGGTAATCGAAAATGGATATGATCCGGTTTACGGAGCTCGTCCACTGAAACGTTATCTGCAGAACTATGTGGAAACACTTGCAGCCAAGAAAATCCTTTCCGGGGATGTTCATGCAGGTGATACACTGGTACTGGATGTCAAAGACGGAGAGTTTGTGATCAACACGAAGTAACAGGAGGTACCTATGATACCAAAGGATCCAGTGATGCTGTTGAGCTATGTCAATACACAGCTTAGAGATTATTATGATTCCCTGGACGATTTTCTTAAAGATAAGGAGTTGTCCGGGGAGGGGCTGATAAAGAAGCTTGCGTCGATTGATTACCAGTACGATGCAGACCTCAATCAGTTTGTATAAAGAATTCCCGGTGATGGGTAATTGAAAGAAGACTCTGTTTAGCGGACAACACGTGAATTATCTCTGTGTGTGTTTCAATTCAGAACTTCTGAGATACCAGGATATACAGAACTTTGCTAAAAACAATTTAGAAAATGCTGAACTCGCATCTGAAGATGCTCAAACAGCAGTATTTTCTGCATCAACGCAAAAACCTGTATAGTCCGGCATCTAAACGAAGTTCTTCAGGCGAAACAAACACAGAGGATAATTACGTTCGTCCCTGACAGAAGTCTTTTTTTATTTCCCAGCACCGTACTTTATATCTGGTAGTGTGACAATGGGGGAGGAATTTTCTCCCCAACGATAACAATCAATATTTTGGACTTCTATCATATTCTCAGCGCATCAGCGCGTCCCGGGGTGTGGCATCCACCGTGAACAAAAAAACTCAGATTAACAGCCGAACATAAAGCCGTTACTCCACACGCAGATAATACAACTCAACAGCCGAGTATCAAGACTCCTGAAAGGTTAACCTACACGCAGATAACTACAACTCACAGCCGAGTATCAAGCCTCCTGAATGGTTACTCCACACACAGATAACTACAACTCACAGCCGAGTATCAAAGACTCCTGAGCGGGAAACATCTGCAAGAGTTCATAGAAATACTTGAATATCCACTGGCTGCGTTATGGATAAAAAGTGCATTGTCTGAGCGTTAGCGAGTTATGCACTTTTTATCCATGCATTTAGCAGACAGAGTATATTCCTAGTATTTCTGAACTCTGAAGCCGTTTCCACGCCAGGAATCTTTGATACCCGGCGTGAGATATAGATATCAGCCTTGAATTCTGTTTCCACGCCAGGAGTCTTTGATACTCAGCGTGAGTGCGTAATATATCAGCGTCAAATCTGATTTTTTTGTGAAATCTACAAAAACAGTTGCATTTTCCCCACAAATGCATATAATAAACAATTAGCCGACTAATCAATAGCCGACTAACCAAAACAACAGACATCTAACGGAGGTGAAGACTTGTTTACAGAAGAAGGACCAGACTTTTGCCCGCCGGAGTATAAATCCAGTATTCTCACAATGTTTATGCGGATCGACCGGCGTTTTATGGCCAAATGCTTTGGACAGATGCAGGAACTGGGAATCTACCCGGGGCAGATACCGGTGCTCGGACTCCTGTCATACCAGGACGGACTGAGCCAGCGCGAGATCGCAGAAAGACTGCATATCAAACCACCGACGGTCAACGTGACTGTCCAGCGACTGGAAAAAGCAGGATTCCTTTACAGAGAAGCCGATGAAAAAGATCAGCGTATCTCAAGGATCTATCTGACAGAAAAAGGCAAGCAGACCAAAGAAAGTGGCATGAAGAAGGTGCAGGATAACGAGAAAATACTACTCAATGGCTTCAGCGAAGAAGAACTTTGCCTTCTGCGAAGATTTCTGGATCAGATCACAGAGAATATTGAAAAAATACCGGTTGCATCCGGTAAGAACAACACCAGGAAAGAGAGGCAGCAAAAGTGATCAAACTGATGAAATTTCTGAAAAAATCAGCTGGCTATGTAGTACTGATCATAGCACTTCTGTTTCTTCAGGCTTACTGCGATCTGTCACTGCCGGATTACACATCCAAGATCGTCAATGTGGGAATCCAGCAAAGCGGTATCGAAGACAGTGTACCTGAAAAGATCAGAAAAACATCCATGGATAATCTGAAGTTGTTTATGGATGAAGAAGACAAAAAAACTGTAGATTCATTTTATGAAGAAGATGGGGACAACCTCGTACTCAAAGATGGTATTAAATCTGAAGAACGAGAGGAACTCAATGATATTTTAGCAAAACCAATGATGATAGCAGCAAGCTTTTCATCCGGCAGCGACGAAGTAAACGAGATGCTCGCAAAGATGGGAGTTCCGGAAGGAACGGATCCGATGCAGGCGATCGCTCAGCTGCCAGAGGAAGCTCTGACCTCAATGATCGAGAAGATCAGCGAGAAGATCGACAAGATGCAGCCATCCATCCTTACACAGGCTGGCGTAGCCTATGTAAAGAGTGAATACGAGGCAATGGGAGAGGATGTCGATGCGATCCAGATGCATTACATCAAGGTCTCAGGCATTAAGATGCTGGGAATGGCACTTATCACCATGCTCTGTGCAATCTGCGTGGTATTTCTTTCATCCAGAGTGGCAGCAGCACTTGGTCATGACCTGAGAAATGCAGTGTACAATAAAGTTATTTCATTCTCAAGCCGTGAGTATCATAAATTCTCAACAGCATCTCTGATCACCCGATGTACAAACGATATCCAGCAGGTGCAGCAGGTAATGGCAATGTTATTCCGAATCGTTCTGTATGCACCAATCCTTGGTATCGGAGGCGTGATCCGTGTATTGAAAACGGATTCCTCTATGACATGGATCCTTGGTCTTGCAGTAGGCCTGATCCTTGTTGTGATCGTTGTGCTGTTCCAGGTGGCAATGCCTAAGTTTACAATACTGCAGACTCTGGTTGATAAGCTGAACTTGGTAACACGTGAGATCCTGACAGGTATCCCGGTTATCCGTGCGTTCAGCCGTGAAAAACATGAAGAAGAACGTTTTGAAGAGGCAAACCAGAGACTTACAAAGACAAACCTGTTTGTCAACAGATGTATGACTTTCATGATGCCGACGATGATGCTTATTATGAATGGTGTTTCAGTACTGATCATCTACAGCGGATCTTACGCAGTAGACAACGGAACCATGCAGGTTGGTAATGTTATGGCGTTTATTCAGTATGCAATGCAGATCATCATGTCCTTCCTGATGATCACTGCAATGTCCATTATGCTCCCAAGAGCAAATGTTGCAGCACTTCGTATCAACGATGTTCTTAAGACAAAAGTCAGTGTAACTGATCCGGAAAATCCGGTTCTTCCAGATGCAAATGTCAAGGGTACGGTTGAATTTGACCATGTAAGTTTTGCATATCCGGAAGCAGGCGAAAACGTCATCAGCGACATCTCCTTTAAGGCAGAAAAGGGCGAAACAGTTGCCGTGATCGGAAGTACCGGAAGCGGCAAGAGTACACTGATCAATCTGATCCCTCGTTTCTATGATGTGACTGAAGGCCGTGTTCTTGTAGACGGAGTGGATGTTCGTGAAATGACCCAGAAAGAAGTACGGTCCAGACTTGGTTATGTACCGCAGAAAGGTGTGCTTTTCTCAGGTACGATCGATTCCAACATTCGTTACGGCAAGACTGATATTTCAGAAACAGAAGTTAAAGAAGCCGCAGAGGTTGCTCAGGCAACAGAATTTATTGATGCGAAACCAGAGCAATATGCTTCTCCGATCGCTCAGGGCGGAACAAACGTATCCGGTGGACAGAAACAGCGACTTTCAATTGCAAGAGCAATCGCTAAGAAACCAGAGATATTCATATTTGATGACAGCTTTTCTGCTCTGGATTTCAAGACAGACAGTACTCTGCGTAAGGCTCTGAAAGAACATACCAAAGATGCTACAACGATCATAGTTGCACAGCGAATCAGCACGATCCTGAATGCAGATAAGATCATTGTACTGGATGACGGACATATGGCAGGAATCGGTACTCATGGAGAACTGATGAAAAACTGTGAAGTTTATCGTCAGATCGCAATGAGTCAGCTGTCAGAGGAGGAATTGGCATGAGTGGACAGAGACGACGCGGACCGATGGGCGGTCATGGACCTGGAATGCGCCCGACAGAAAAAGCAAAAGATTTTAAAGGTTCAATGGGAAAACTGTTCCGTTATATGAGCCGTTATAAATTACGTTTTGTAATGGTATTCATCTTTGCAGTTGCAGGAACCGTTTTTAATATTGCAGGCCCAAAGATCCTTGGTAAAGCAACAACAGAACTTTTTAACGGCCTGGTTGCCAAGGTAAACGGAACAGGAAGCATTAACTTCAGCAAGATCGGAATGATCCTGTTGTGGACATTGGGATTATATCTGGCAAGTGCATGTTTCTCCTTTATCCAGGGATGGATCATGACAGGAATCTCCAATGATGTAACCTATAATTTAAGAAAAGATATTTCAAAGAAAATCAATAAACTGCCGCTCAATTATTTTGAGAGCAGAACAAACGGTGAGATCCTCTCAAGAGTAACAAACGATGTTGATACTCTGCAGATGAGTCTGAACCAGAGTCTGACGCAGCTGATCACATCCGTAACAACATTGATCGGTGTATTTATCATGATGCTGTCCATCAATGTGTGGATGACTCTGGCAGCTCTTCTGATCCTGCCGGTATCTATGTTTATCATTCAGGCAGTGATGAAGCACTCACAGAAATATTTCCAGGCACAGCAGAATTACCTTGGTGCAGTCAATGGCCAGATCGAAGAAAACTTTGGCGGTCATGATGTGGTAAGAGTATTCAACAAAGAAAATGATGTTCTGGAGGAATTTGAAAAGGACAACAAAAAGCTCTACGAATCAGCATGGAAATCTCAGTTCTTCTCAGGAATGATGATGCCGATCATGCAGTTTGTAGGAAACCTCGGATATGTGATGGTTGCACTTCTTGGTGGCGTTTTTGTTATCAAAGGCTCCATCGAAGTTGGTGATATCCAGTCCTTCTTCCAGTATATCCGTAACTTTACACAGCCGATCCAGCAGATCGCACAGGTTACCAACCTTCTGCAGTCTTCAGCTGCAGCATCCGAGCGTGTATTTGAATTCCTGGATGAAGAGGAAGAGGTACAGCAGCCGGAAAATCCGGATTCTATCGAAGGACTCAACGGAAATGTACAGTTTGAGCATGTAGAGTTTGGCTATAATCCGGATAAGATCATCGTGCATGATTTTTCAGCAGATGTGCATGATGGACAGAAGGTAGCTATCGTAGGTCCGACCGGAGCGGGAAAAACGACCATGGTAAAACTTCTGATGCGTTTCTATGATGTAAACAAAGGCGCAATCAAGGTTGATGGACATGATGTCAGAAACTTCAACAGAAGTGAACTCCATGAAATGTTCGGAATGGTTCTTCAGGACACCTGGCTTTTCTCAGGAACGATCATGGAAAACATCCGTTACGGACGTCTGGATGCAACCGATGAAGAGGTTATTGCAGCAGCAAAAGCTGCTCATATCCATAACTTTATCATGCAGCAGCCTGGCGGATACCAGATGGTGCTTGATGAAGAGACAAGTAATATCTCTCAGGGACAGAAACAGCTTCTTACCATTGCAAGAGCAATTCTTGCAGACAACAAGATTCTGATCCTTGATGAGGCAACCTCTTCTGTCGATACTCGAACAGAAATGCAGATCCAGAAAGCAATGGACAACCTGATGAAGGGCAGAACAAGCTTTGTCATTGCACACAGACTTTCTACGATCAAAGATGCAGATCTGATCCTTGTTATGAAAGATGGGGATATCATTGAGCAGGGCAACCACAAAGAACTGCTGGCAGCAAATGGATTCTATGCAGATCTTTACAACAGCCAGTTTGACAAATAATAAATAGAACACAGGGCGGCTGCCTGACAGGAGACCTCTTGTCAGCGGCCGCCTTTTTCGGTATAATAAATCTTTACAGTTGGTAAAATAACCTGGAAACAAACAGGTTACAGATGACTGTAGTGTATGTGATAAGATAAGCAGAATCACAGCAAAATAAATGATGATTGGTTGATGAGTTATGACAAATATGGAAAATGGCAGAGATTATCTGCAGCATGTGCTGAACTGTCTCTGTACAAGGCTTGCACAGATCGATCAGGCAATTCTCGAAGGTGAAAAAGAAGTCGAGGATATGCATGAATATTACTGGGAAAACTATACAGAGATGGACGAGTATGGTTATGAAAACTATGATAACCAGCAGGCACTGTTTCACCAGATGCATGCGAATGAAGAACAGTTCCTTCTAAGAAAACGTTTTAAGAAAATGCTGGATTCACCGTTCTTTGGGCGGGTAGATTTTGTGTATGATGGAGATGATGAGCCGGAAATCTTTTATATAGGAATTGGAAACCTGTCCGAGACAGCCGGACATCGTCCGTTGGTATATGACTGGAGAGCTCCGGTCAGCGGTCTGTTTTATGATTATGATAAAGGACCGGCGGCTTATGAGGCACCTTCCGGAACCTTTTCCGGGGAAGTGGTCTCCAAGTGGCAATACAAGATCCGACGCGGTAAGATGATCTACGAGTTCGAGAGTGATGTAAAGATTGATGATGAGATCCTTGGCGCGGAGCTTGGAAGTAAGGGAGAAGTCCAGCTGAAAAATATTGTACGCACGATTCAGAAGGAGCAGAATGCGATCATCCGTAATACCAAAGACCGGATCATGGTGATCCAGGGAGCTGCCGGAAGTGGTAAGACTTCCGTAGCACTTCACAGAATTGCATATCTTCTCTATCATGACAGAGAAAATCTGAAATCTTCCAATATACTGGTACTTTCACCAAACGGGGTATTTGCGGATTATATTTCACACATTCTGCCGGAACTTGGCGAAGAAAACATTCGTGAGATGAGTTTTGACCTGTTTGCATATAGAGAACTGAAGGGAATTGCTGCAGACTGTGAAGAGCGCTATGATCAGATTGAACGGGCGATCATCTGTCCGGAATCGCAGGAACTGTGCAGGAAAAAACAGTCAGCAGAATTTGCCGGCAAGCTGGATGCTTTTATGCTTGGCATGGAAGATGATCTGATGGATTTCAAGGATGTAGAGTACAAAGGCTGCATTCTGAAAGAAAAAGAAATTATAGATCTTTTTTATTTCAAATTCCTGGATATCCCGCTTCTTTCCAGAATGGAAGCAGTAGCAGAATATTTCATTGACCAGGTGGAAACACTGAGGGACAGAGATCTTGCAGATGAAGAAAAGGAAGAGCTGACCGAGCGTTTCCAGCGGATGTATGAGACAAGAGACTGCTATATACTGTACAGCCGTTTTCTGGAACAGGAAGGTTATAAAGCGCTTCCACGGCTTCCGATTGAAAAAAGAAAACTTCGATATGAAGATGTATATTCGATACTATATCTGAAATATTCTCTGTTCAGATGCAAGGGACATCATGGAATCAAGCATGTGGTAGTGGATGAAATGCAGGATTATTCCTGGATTCAGTTTGTACTTCTGAAGAAATTGTTTCCATGTAAGATGACGATTCTGGGTGACAAGGCACAGACCATGGAAGAACAGCAGCAGGATGTGCTTAAGTTTCTGCCGAAAATTTTCGGAAGAGATATCCGTAAGATCGTGATGAACCGCAGTTACCGTAATACGATGGAGATTGCACAATATGCAAATCGTCTTATCGGTGTCTCGGATATAGAGCTGTTTGACCGACATGGTGATGCAGTGGAAGAGATGCAGTTCAAACGTCTGCATACAGCGTTGGACATGGTTCTTGAGAAATGGGAACAGAAACGAGAAGATTATGAAACAGAAGTGCTGGTTCTTTTTACAGAAAGAGAAGCAGAGCATGCGTTTCTTTATCTGGAAGAAAAACTCAAAACACGTGATCCGGAGGGTGAATACCAGCTCACTTATATGAACCGTGACAGCCAGAATTTCAAAAAAGGACTGACAGTAACGACCTTTTATCTTGCCAAGGGACTTGAGTTTGACCAGGTTTTTGGGGTGTTTCATGCAGAGGATAACAGCGGTCTTGCGGCACAGGCCAGATACATCACAGCGACAAGAGCATTGCATGAACTGCATATGTATGATGTGGAAGACCAAATTTGAATTTTGTTGACAATTTTGTAATAAAAATGTAAAATATAGACTGCTGTGAATGAAGTACACAGGAATACAGATATGCACAGATGTGTGGTTACAGAGATAACCATATTAAGGAGGATATTATGAGAAATAAAAGATTACTTGCAATTTCGGCAATAGCGATATCTGCATCTGTTTTTATGACAGCATGCAGCTTTGGTGGAGACGGCAAAACAGATAAAACAGAAACTGTGGAGGTTACTGATACACCGACACCGGAGGTGACGGAAGCACCGACAGAGACACCGGTACCGACGATCGCACCAAATGTACAGAGTACAACTTATACATCAGCAGATAAGAGCATTGCGATCAATCTGCCGGATGCTACATGGGCAAATAAGACAGACGAAACAGATATGCTCAGCTTTGAATCACCAGAGCAGGGAAACATCCTGATTCTGCATGGACAGGGCGAGGATACGATGGCAGCAACGGTTGTCCCAAGTACACAGGATATGGCAGTATCTCTGGAACAGGCAGATGGAGACAAAGTCAACGGAACGGATTTTGAGATTCAGGAATACAGTGCCAACGATGTCAATGGAATCGGTGTATACAGCTATACGACAAAAATGCTGAATACTGACAAGAGCAACGGAAATCTTTATGTTGTTCATAAAGTATTCGCAAATGATACAGAGTACTATACGATCGATGCCGGAGTAAAAACAGAGGATGCACTTGCTTCTGTTAAAGCAGCAGTAGAATCTTTCCAGATCCTTGGGGATTCCACACTGAAGGAAGCAGCTCCACAGCAGGCTCCGATAGAGAATACAGCACAGACAGATGCAAATACCGACGATGCAGCAGCTCAGCCGGCAGCAGATGCAAATACAGGTGATGCAGCAGCAAATGGTTCTGCAGATGCAGCAGCAGATGGAACGGCAGATGCAAATGCAGCTGCAACAGACAACAGTGATAATTCCGGAACAGCAACAAATTCCGGTGGATTTACAGAGGAACAGCTGACTAATACAGATGAGACAAGAACCCTGTATCGTAACTCTGACGGACATCCGTTTGTGATCACACCGGATGGAAATGGAAACTGGGTTGACTCTGATGGAAAAGTTTATAACTTCATCGATGAACAGGATGCATACGATGCAGAAGGAAACAGCTATTACTGGCACGGAGAAGCAGCAGACGTATATTATATGCCTGTACAGTAAGCGGGAAGCATAAACGGGCTGCTTGCAGAAATACGTATAAAAAAGGCAGGTGAGAGATCATCTGCCTTTTTGGTCACTACAGGAGTTTTGAAGAAACAGGTACAAAATTACGGATAAAGGAGAAAAGCTATGAGTGCATATGAAAAGTTTGCACAGGTCTATGACCTGTTCATGGATAACATTGATTATGAAGGCTGGGCGGAGTATGTTACAGACCGTCTCAGAGAATATGAGATTACAGATGGTCTGGTTCTGGAACTTGGATGTGGAACAGGGACAATGACAGGATTGCTTGCGGGCAAGGGTTATGATATGATTGGTGTGGATAATTCTGAGGAAATGCTTGCAGAAGCAATGGAAAAAAGAGTAGAATCCGGACAGGATATTCTGTATCTTCTGCAGGATATGCAGGAATTTGAACTGTATGGTACGGTGCGGGCTGTAGTAAGTGTCTGTGACAGTCTGAACTATATTACGGACAGAGATGAACTGCGTCATGTGTTTGAACTGGTAAATAATTATCTGGATCCGGAAGGCATTTTTCTGTTTGACATGAATACCGTACATAAGTACCGGGATCTGCTGGGAGATACCACGATCGCAGAGAACCGTGATGAGGGAAGCTTCATCTGGGATAACAGTTATGATGAGGAAGAAGGGCTCAACTATTATGAACTGGCTGTATTTCTTCCAAGAGAAGACGGACTGTATGAGAAGTCTGAAGAAGTCCATTGCCAGAAGGCATATCCGCAGGAAGAAATTGAAACTTTGCTCAGAGAAGCAGGCATGGAACTTCTTGCGGTGTATGACGCATATACATTAAATCCGGCTACAGAGGACAGTGAAAGACTCTTTTTTGTGGCACGGGAGAAAGGCAAGAAAAAACAATAAGCACTAAAGAGAGGTTAGTATTTTATGAAAGACTATATTGTAAGAGCAATTGCGGCAGACAGCCAGATTCGTGCGTTTGCAGCAGTTACAACAGAGACGGTAGAAACAGCAAGACAGGATCATAATACCAGTCCGGTTGCTACAGCGGCGCTTGGCCGTCTGCTCACGGCAGGGACCATGATGGGTGTAATGATGAAGGGAGATAAAGATATCCTGACCCTTCAGGTAAAGGGTGACGGACCGATTCAGGGAATTACAGTTACTGCAGATTCCAAAGGTCGCGTAAAGGGATATGTCGGCAATCCGGAAGTTATTATCCCGGCAAATGCAAAGGGAAAACTGGATGTATCCGGAGCTGTCGGTAATGGATTTCTCCAGGTGATCAAAGATATGGGACTGAAAGAACCATATGTCGGACAGGTCGCACTGCAGACTGGTGAGATCGCAGAGGATCTGACCTATTATTTCGCGGCAAGTGAACAGGTTCCATCTGCAGTTGGTCTTGGGGTCCTGATGAATAAGGATAATACTGTACGCCAGGCTGGCGGATTTATTGTGCAGGTCATGCCGTTTGCAGAAGAAGCTACAATTGCAAAATTAGAAGAGAATGTACAGAAGATCCAGTCTGTTACAACGCTTCTTGAGCAGGGACATACACCGGAGAGTCTTCTTGAGCAGGTGCTTGACGGATTTGATATTGAGATCAATGATACAATTCCTACGGAGTTTTACTGTAACTGCAGCAAGAGCCGTGTTGAAAGAGCGTTGATCAGTATCGGACGTAAAGAACTGAATGAACTGATTCAGGAGGGAAAAGATGTAGAACTGAACTGTCATTTCTGCAATCAGAATTATGTGTTCAGCGTAGAAGAATTAAAAGAAATTCTCAGAAAGTGTAAATAGGAGGAAGAAGCTGTGAAGGACGGTTTTATCAAGGTTGCTGCCGGAACACCGGATGTTCGTGTAGCAGACTGTGAATTTAATGCAACAGAGATCATTCGCATGGTACATGAAATGGAAGAGCAGAGAGCCAAGGTCATGGTTTTTCCGGAACTCTGTATTACTGCTTATACCTGTGGAGATCTGTTCTGGCAGGAGAATCTTCTGGAAGAGGCAAAAGTGCAGCTGGTACGTATTGCAGAAGAAACTGCTGATGTGGACGCACTAATCTTTGTAGGGCTGCCACTGGAATATAAAGGAAAACTCTATAATGTTGCTGCAGGACTGAATCATGGTGAAATTCTTGGATTTGTGCCGAAGATCAATCTTCCTAATTACAATGAGTTTTATGAAGCAAGATATTTTACTTCAGGAGAAAACCTTGACGGAACCGTGCATATCGAGCGGGATGTGTACAGAGCCCGTTATGAATCAGATACAGAATCCGATGATGTTGAATTTGAGATTGAGACGGCTGAATTTGATGGCTTTGAAGAACTTGAAGAAATTGAAGAGGATGAAGAGCCGGATTATATAGACGAAAATGATGAGGAAGAGGATGAAGAACTGTATGAGGAAGATATCTGGATTTCTCCGAATATGATCTTTACCTGTGAGGAGATGCCGAAGCTTCAGATTGCAGCCGAAATCTGTGAGGATCTCTGGGTACCGAATCCACCGAGTGTTGCACATGCATATCATGGTGCGAATCTGATCGTTAATCTGTCTGCAAGCGATGAAGTTGTTGGCAAAGATTCTTACCGAAGGAGTCTTGTGAGTGCTCAGTCTGCGAGACTTCTCTGTGGATATATTTATGCGACGGCAGGGGAGGGCGAGTCCACACAGGATGTGGTTTACGGTGGACAGAATCTGATTGCCGAGAATGGGACGATTCTTGCTGAGAGCAGAAGGTTTGTGAATGGCATCATCTATGCAGATCTTGATATTCATCGTCTGGATAATGAAAGAAGGAGAATGACAACCTGTCAGTTTGCACCGGATCTTGTTCCAGAAGGACAGGATATCAGTTATAATGAAGAGGTGTTTACTCTTGAAAGAGAAGAAACAAAACTTACCCGCAAATTTGATTCCAGACCATTTGTACCGGGCATAAAAGAAGAAAGAGAACGCCGTTGTGATGAGATCCTGAATATTCAGGCAATGGGACTAAAAAAACGTCTGGCACATATCCACTGTCAGAACGCGGTGATCGGTCTTTCTGGTGGACTGGATTCTACACTGGCACTTCTTGTGACCGTGCGGGCATTTGACATGCTTGGCATGGACCGAAGCAAGATTACGGCAGTGACGATGCCATGTTTTGGAACAACTGACAGAACTTATAATAATGCATGCAGTTTAAGTGAATGCCTTGGGGCAACACTTAAAGAAGTAAATATCCGTGAGGCTGTTAATCTGCATTTCCGTGATATCGGACATGATCCGGAAGTGCATGATGTAACCTATGAGAATGGACAGGCACGCGAACGTACGCAGATTTTGATGGATATTGCAAATCAGTCCGGTGGTATTGTGATCGGAACCGGAGATCTTTCAGAACTTGCACTGGGATGGGCAACTTACAATGGAGATCACATGTCCATGTATGCGGTCAATGCATCCGTACCAAAGACGCTTGTCCGCCATCTGGTAAGATATTATGCAGATACCTGTGAGGATCAGAAGCTTGCAGAGATTCTGCTGGACATTCTGGATACGCCGGTCAGCCCGGAACTTCTGCCGCCAAAAGATGGTGTGATCTCTCAGAAAACAGAAGATCTGGTCGGCCCATATGAACTGCATGATTTCTTCCTGTATTATATGCTTCGCTGGACATTTCCACCGAAAAAGATCTTCCGCCTGGCTCAGAATGCATTTGCAGGAGAGTATGATAATGAAACGATCCTGAAATGGCTTAAAACATTTTATCGAAGATTCTTCATGCAGCAGTTTAAGCGCTCCTGTCTGCCGGATGGTCCGAAAGTCGGAAGTGTTGCAGTGTCACCGCGAGGAGACCTTCGCATGCCAAGTGATGCGAGTGCTGCATTGTGGATGAAAGAACTGGAACAGATTCGTATCTGACAGACGCAAGTGTCAGTGTGGTCACGGAAAGACATCAATCTGCTTCGGCTTTGGTGACTGCTTCATCGATCGCATGAATCAGCATCAGAGCAGTGTATTTCTGATCACTGGAGTATTCCAGGTCATCCAGGGACTGGCCGGAGTAGATCTGGCTGGACAGAGAGTCCAGTACAGGTTCAACCAGTGGAAACATAGCAGAAGTGCTTTCGCTTAAGTTGGCAAGATGAATGGATTTTATCTGATCCTGGTCTACAGTTACTTCTACATCGAATGTGTTATCGTTCAATCGAATAGAAGTGCGGTAGATTCCAGGCGTATATTTTGAAACGGCATCGGAAGATGCCGTTTTTGATTTGCCGGAACCAAACATAAGGAACATCACCACACCTAAAATCATGAGGAGTAGCAGAAAGATTCCTGTATAGATCACTTCTTTCATATGTAGAACTACAATTTTGGTCTTGGAACTCATGGATAAGGCCTCCTGATTTTTGGAATATGGTTTGTAACAGATGCAGATCTGGTCTAACTCTGATTCTGTATATCTTATTACAATTTGAGTGGATTTATGTTAAATTAATAGAAAGAATTATTGTGAGGAGGACTTTTATGTCACTTCAGTTTATTATAGGAAATTCAGGTGCAGGAAAATCCTTCATGGCTTACCAGAAGGTGATTCGTGAAGCCACTGCTCATCCGGAAAAAATGTATTATGTGATCGTTCCGGAGCAGTTCACGATGCAGACACAGAAAACACTTGTAGAGATGCACCCGCAGAAAGGAATCCTGAATATTGATGTGCTGAGTTTTGAACGACTGGCCTATCGCATTTTTGAAGAAGTAGGCGGAGATACCCGTAAAGTATTGGAGGAAACCGGCAAAAATATGATTCTTCAGAAACTGGTGCAGGTCAGCCAGAAGAAACTGGTCTATCTGAAAAATCAGATGAAGAAACCAGGATATCTGGATGAAGTAAAATCACTGATTTCTGAATTTATGCAGTATGAGGTTCGCAAAGAAGAACTTGATAAGATGATCCAGGATGCGTCAGACAAACCACTTCTTCAGATGAAACTGAAAGATGTGGCAGTTTTGTATGAGTCTTTTCGGGAATACCTGTCCGATCATTTTATGACGGCAGAAGAGGTACTGGAAGTGCTGGCAAAAGAAATTCCTTTTTCAGAAAAATTGAAAGGGAGTACAGTTGTGCTGGATGGATATACCGGTTTCACACCAGTGCAGCATACAGTTATCCGGGAACTCCTTCAGGTCTGTGAACACGTATCGGTGACGGTAACGATGGATGTCAGAGAACAGTTGCTTGCGAAAGGAAAACCACATGAGCTGTTTTATATGAGTCATAAAATGATTCGATCCCTTTCGGAATTTACCAGGGATATGGAAGAACCAATCTGGGTAAAGGCCGGATCTGAATCCAGATTTGCAAAAGCACCTGCATTGAATTTTCTGGAACAGAATCTGTTTCGTTATCACAGAGGATCCTATAACGAAGAACAGAATGAGGTGCAGATTTTTCAGGCAGGAAATCCGGAACGGGAAATGGAAGAAACGGCAAGGCGAATCAGCCGTCTGGTGCGTGAGCACGGATACAGATACGGTCAGATCGCTGTGATCACAGGAAATCTGGAGGAATATGGAAGCATTGCCAGACATGTGTTTGATGCAGCGGAAATTCCTTTTTTTGTGGATGAAAAACATTCGGTATTGATGAATCCATTTGTGGAGTATCTGCGTGCAGCCCTGGAAATGACAGTACAGGGATTCAGTTATGAAAGTGTTTTTCGTTATCTGCGATGTGGAATGTCGGATCTTTCAAGAAGAGAAGTGGATATCCTGGAAAATTATGTGATCGCACTTGGAATCCGTGGATTTCGCAAATGGAATGAGACATGGGTAAGAATCTACCGAGGCATGGATCCGGCGGTCATCATGGATTTGAATGAAATTCGAGAACATTTTACAGAGGAAGTACGTGAACTGGCAGAAGGATTTTCCGGAAAAAAGAAAACGGTCGGAGAATACAGCAGATATCTGTATGATTTTATTGTGAAGAGACAGATTCAGGAAAAACTGAAAGTGCAGGAACTGCATTTTAAACAGCAGGGAGATCGTGCTATGGAGAAAGAATATGCACAGATCTACGGGATTATCATGGATCTTCTGGATAAGATGGTGAGTATTCTTGGTGAAGAAGTAGTTTCTCCTGAAGAGTTCCGACAGCTTCTGGAGACTGGTATGACGCAGGCGAAAGTTGCGTTGATTCCTCCGGGAATCGATCAGGTTCTGATCGGAGATATGGAGAGAACACGACTGAAAGATATTCGGGCACTGTTTTTTGTCGGGGTCAATGAAGGATGTATTCCCAAAAATACGGAGTCCGGTGGAATACTGACAGAGATGGACAGAGACTTCCTGGGAAATCAGGGGATTGAGCTGGCACCGGGACCAAAAGAACTGATGAACATGCAGCGTTTTTATCTGTATCTGAATCTTACCAAACCGAGTGAAAGTCTATGCCTTTCTTACAGCAGATCCAATGGAAAAGGAGAAGCAGTAGGACCGGCATTTCTGATTCGCACAATTCAGACGCTTTTTCCTGAAATTCATACAGAGTGTGCAGAGAAACCGGAAAAGGAACTGGATCTGTTGGAAACACCAGATACATCAGTAGGATATCTTCTGGAAAATCTGACAGATGAAGAGAGACGAAAAGGAAATCAGCTGTTTGCAGAACTCTACAGCTGGTATCTGAATAGTCCTGATTATGGTACAATGACGAAAAAACTGACCGAGGCAGCTTTCCTCAGAAAACCGGTGGATCAGATCAGCAAAAGTGTCGCAAAAGCGTTGTATGGGGAAATCTCACCAAATGGTGCAACGAGACTGGAGCGTTTTTCTGCATGTGCATTTGCACATTTTCTGAAATATGGGCTTGAACTTACGGAACGGGCAGAATATGAATTTCGGGCAATGGATATGGGGAACATTATTCATCAGGCCCTGGAGGATTTTGCAGTGGAGCTGCGGCAAAAACAGCTGAACTGGAGAGAACTCTCTGATGAAGAACGAGATACGATCGCAGATAACTGTCTGGATAAAATTGCTGCTGATTATGGAAATACGATTCTGCAGAGCAGTGCAAGAAATCACTACATGATAGAACGGACGCGACGAATTCTCCGAAGAACCGTATGGGTTTTACAGGAACAGTTAAAAAACGGCAGATTTGAGCCGGAAGGTTTCGAGGTGGCTATTGGCGGAGGTCGTATTGACCGGCTGGATGTGATGCAGGAAGAAGACAAGGTTTATGTAAAGATCATAGATTACAAGACCGGAAATACCTCATTTGATCTGGTAAGTATTTATTATGGACTTCAGATGCAGCTGGTCGTGTATATGGATGCCGCCATGCAGGCAGAACAGAGAAAACATCCAGACTGTCAGGTAAGACCGGCAGGAATCTTTTATTACAATGTCAAAGATCCGATGCTTCAGAAAGAAATGGAAGAAGATCTGGATGAACTGGATCCGGAGATTTTCAAAAAACTGAAAATGAATGGCCTTGTCATGGACGACAGGGATGTGATCGAGAAGCTGGACAGGACTACAATTTCATTGCCATTGTCTTATACGACAAAGGGAGCACTTCGAAAAGGCTCTTCCGTGGCAAGTGAGACAGAATTTGAACTCCTGGATGCTTATGTAAAGAAAAAAATCACTGATATCCGGGAATCGATACTGGACGGCAATACGGAAGCTGCTCCATATGAGATGGGAAACCGTAATGCATGCACATACTGTCCGTATCAGGGAACATGCGGTTTTGACCGGAAGATCCCGGGTTATGAATTCCGCAGACTGAAACAGTTTGCAGATGAGGAAATCTGGAAAGCATTTGCAAAGGAGGTGGAAGACTGATGGGAGTGACATGGACAGAAGAACAGCAGAAAGTCATTTCACTTCGGGATCGGAATATTCTGGTTAGTGCTGCAGCCGGCTCCGGAAAAACGGCTGTGCTTGTACAGAGAATCTTAAGCAAGATCATGGATACAGAAAGACCAGTGGACATTGACCGGTTGTTGATCATGACATTTACACGTGCTGCAGCGGGGGAGATGAAAGAGAGAATTTCAGCTGCAATCGATCAGACATTGTACAATAATCCGGATAATGAACACCTGCAAAGACAGGCATCGTTGATTCACAATGCACAGATTACAACAATTGATGGATTCTGTGCTTATATCATTCGAAATTATTTTCATATGATCGATCTGGATCCAGGCTATCGGACGGCAGAGGAAGGAGAACTGAAACTTCTCAGGGAAGATGTCATGAAAGAGGTTCTGGAAGCTGCCTATGCAAGGAAAGATGAGAAGTTTTTAAGCCTTGTGGAGTGTTATGCGACGGGAAAGACAGATGATGAGATACGCGATATGATCTATAAACTGTACGATGCGTCTATGAGTCATCCGTTTCCGGAAGAATGGATCGGGGAGTGTCTTGAGGTGTATCAGGTGGATTCGCTGGAAGCTCTCCACGATACACCATGGATGAAGCTGATCTGGAATGCTGCAGATGAGAGCATCGCACAGGTAAGAGAGTTCCTTTCCAGGGCAACTGCGATCTGTCAGGAAGAGTCAGGACCTTATTTTTATGAGGCTGCGCTGGACGATGATATTCTGTTACTCAGAGCAGTGGAGGCTGCGGCCAGGGAGCGTGATTACAATGGACTTTCGGAACTTCTTAAAAATCACAAATATGCCAGGCTTTCAACGAAAAAAGATCTGTCGGTAGATGAGGAAAAGAAAATACAGGTAAAAGATCTCCGTGACAGTGCCAAGGGACTCTGGAATGAACTGACAGAAAAATATTTTAACCAGACAGAAGAACAGATTCTTGAGTATCTGCAGTATTGCCGCAGACCAATGGAAGGACTGGCAGAAGTCACACTGCAGTATAAGGATGCTTTTGCCGGCCGAAAAAGAGAACAGAATATTCTGGATTTTACGGATATGGAACATTTTGCATTGGATATACTGATGCACAAAGAAGGCGATACGATCACACCGAGTGCAGCTGCATGGGAATTATCTGCCCGTTATGATGAAGTAATGGTAGATGAGTATCAGGACAGTAATCTGGTACAGGAGATGATCACGAATCTGGTAGCCGGATGGTCTGACAAACGAAAAAATATTTTTATGGTTGGAGATGTTAAGCAGAGTATCTATCGTTTCCGTCTGGCACGACCGGAACTTTTTATGGAAAAATACCACAGGTACTCACTGGAAGACAGCCAGGAGCAGAGAATCGATCTGCACAAAAACTTCCGAAGCCGTGGAACGGTATTATCATCTGTCAATTATCTGTTTCGCCAGATCATGGGTGAGGACCTTGGTGGGATTATGTATGATGATGAAAATGCACTTTATACAGGTGCGTCATTTCCAGAGAGAGCAGATGGTAAAGAGCCTGAGACAGAAGTACTTCTGATCGAAAAGGACGGTGAGGAGCTGGAAGAGCAGGGAAATCAGACAGTACAGGAACTGGAGGCACTTGCGATCGCACAGCGGATTCAGAAGATTGTCGGTATCGAAGAGGTGCTGGATAAGGATACCGGAACTTATCGTAAGGCAGGATATGGTGATATTGTCATCCTTCTGCGAACTTCTGCGGGATGGGCGGAGCCATTCAGCCAGGTACTTGCATCAAAGGGAATCCCGGTCTATACAGCATCCAGAACAGGATATTTTGCAGCGCAGGAAGTGGTGACGCTTCTGAATTATCTTCGCATATGCGATAATCCGATGCAGGATATTCCGCTGACAGGTGTACTGTATTCTGCAATCGGAGGATGCAATACACAGGAACTTGCGATAATCCGAAGCAAATGTCCGGAGGGTATGTTATATGAAAGTCTGCTTGCATTCAGAGACAGAAAGACAGATGACAGGGATGAAGAAGAAACTGAATTAAGAGAGAAGATCAGTCATTTTATAGAGCTGCTGGAAGAAATGCGTGACCTTGCGGTGTACACACCGGTTCATGAGTTGATCCAGTATATTCTCAGAAAAACAGGATATGGGGATTATATAAGAGCAATTCCGGGTGGTGCACAGAGAGGTGCAAACCTTCATATGCTTGTGGAAAAAGCAATGGAATACGAAAAAACAAGCTATCGTGGACTGTTTAACTTCGTTCGTTATATAGAAAAACTGCAGAAATATGAAGTGGATTTTGGAGAAGTAAATCTGGCTGATGCCGGAAACGGTGCAGTGCAGATCATGACAATACACAAAAGTAAAGGACTGGAATTTCCAATCGTGTTTGCAGCAGGAATGGGAAAACAGTTCAATTTTCAGGATATCAACAGTCGTTTTCTGATTCATCCTGATATGGGCTTCGGAGTGGATGTCATCCTTCCGGAAAAGCGTCTGATTCTGTCAACAGTACACAAACAGATCATACGGAGACAGCTCAAAAGGGAAAGCCTTGGGGAAGAATTGAGAGTTCTTTATGTGGCTCTGACCAGGGCAAAGGAAAAACTGATCATTACAGGGACAATTGCAAAGCTTGCGGATGTGCTGCAGGCAGTTTCATGGCAGATGGGACGCAGAGAGACACTGCTTCCAATTGGAACAAGGGGAGAAGCAAGAAACTACTGGTCATTTATTCTTCCGGCTCTGGCTCGCCATGAAGCTATGCTGCCACTTTTCAGGGAATATGGGATTGCAGACCGGCAGATCCCGGTCTGTGAGATGGAACATGCGGAATTCAAAGTGCAGAAAATTACGGCAGCGGAGCTGGTACAGGGTGAGATTCTTGGACAGACGGACAGCCAGATGCAGGAAAAACTTCTCAAAGAATGGGACAGCAGGAAAATTTATGATGAGGAGATCCATGAGATCCTGACAGAAAGATTTGCTTTTCGCTATCCATTTGAATATCTTAAAGATCTGCCGGTGAAAGTCAGTGTATCGGAACTTAAGAAACGCAGCTGGCGGGGGGAGGAAGAAAAAGAAGAATCCCTGTTTTATGAACCGGATATTCAGGAGATCATTCCGGCATTTGTTTCAGGGGAAAAAGAAGAATATCGTGGAGCTGCAAGAGGAACGGCCTATCACCGTCTGATGGAATGCCTGGATTATACACATGCAGAAGATGTACATCAGATCCAGAAACAGATTCGGATGCTCACAGACAGCAGGAAAATGTCACCGGAGGAAGCACAATGTATCCGAATTGCAGATATTCTTGCGTTTGTGGATTCAAAACTTGGACAGCGTATGAAAACAGCGGCAGAACAAAACGCACTTTATCGTGAACAGCCATTTGTCATTGCACAGAAGATGAATCAGATCGAGACAGCATGGAATGGTGAAGAGACAGTACTGGTGCAGGGAATCATAGATGCCTATTTTATTGAGGACGATGAGATCGTACTGGTGGATTATAAGACGGATAAGGTATCGCCAGGGGGAGAACAGCATCTGATCGATCTGTATCATATACAGCTGGAGGACTACGCAGCGGCATTGGAACGGATGCTGCAGAAGAAAGTAAAGGAAACATTTATTTATTCATTTACACTGAGAAAGATGATACCGTTATCATGAAAATATCCCGCGGGACAGAGAGGTTACACTCTCCATCCTGCGGGATATTTGTTTTTGAGGGTCTGGCCGACGAGTTTACCGAATCCGATTGGATAACCTTCAACGCAGAGCAGGTGCCATCCTTTTGCGTGAGCCGCTTCTTCCGGTTCGATATTGAGGGTTTCACCTTTGAGATAGCGTGTCAGACGCTGATCGGAGACCGGAAGTGAGATTACGGCTTCTGCATCGCCTTTTCGAAGGGAAAGTGCAAATGGCTGGGAAGGTTCGAAACGGTTTTTCTTAAGGTCTCCGAGATACAGACCATTTCGAAGAAATGTAAGTCCACGGAAATCACCGCTTACCGGTGGCAGATAGTAGACTTTGTCTTTTCGTGTTTCAACGCGATTCCAGTCAAAGGGCTGTCCGCCAAGTGTTTTCAGCCCGATCTCATTCAGGAAAAGTTCCAGCCATCTGCGGGTTTCGGCATTTGGCTTTGCAGAAGACATTGTACCGATCAGATCAGTTCTGCCCTCTTTACGAAACAGTGCAAGAAAGTGTCCTTCTCCCTGCATCTTATGAGGAAAGAGATGCACGGTGCGTGTAAGGGATGGATCTCCGTTTCCCCATTCCGGGACACCTGAGGTGAAACCTTCATAATCCGGAAGCTCAAGGAGTTCCATATCCGGTCGGTTTTCAAGAAGATGGGAAACAACTTCTTCGTCTTCTTCCGGCGCAAAGGTACATGTGGAGTACAGAAGCAATCCGCCTGGACGAAGCATATCAGCTGCCTGCAGGATCAATTCTTTTTGCAGACTGGAAAGTTCGTGAGACTTTTCAGGAGTCCAGTCACGCGCAAGAGCTTCTTCTTTGCGAAACATGCCTTCTCCGGAGCAAGGTGCATCAAGCAGAATCTTATGGAAAAATTCAGGAAAACGTTTGCCGAGATGTGCCGGAGTTTCATTTGTAACAAATGCATTGGTGATACCGAATAATTCAATGTTTCGAAGGAGTGCCCTGGCTCTGGAAGCACTGATGTCGTTGGCAACCAGGAGTCCGCTTCCATTCAGCATTGCACCAAGGGCAGTAGCTTTGCCGCCTGGTGCAGCACAAAGGTCCAGAACGTTTTCCCCTGGAGTGACTGGAAGAAGGGATGCCGGTGTCATGGCGCTTGGTTCCTGCAGATAGAAAAGTCCGGCCTGGTAGAGTGGACAGAAAGATGGGCGGACATCTTCCGGATAAAAATATCCATTGGAGATCCACGGAATCGGAGTGACCGGGAACGGGACGATCCGTTCGAATTCGTCACAGCTGATTTTTGCGGTATTTACACGAAGCCCGTAAGTACGCGGTGCCTCATAACTTTTTAAAAAGTTTTCATATTCATCACCCAGCATATTCTGCATGCGAGACAGAAATGCAGGAGAGAGAAGTTCGGTAATTGTATGTTCAGACATGAAAATCTCCTTAGTATCTGTAATAAGTTATTATTGTAGAAGAGTCTGCAAATAGCAGATGTAACAATGAAATTATAAATTAGTTAAAGAAAATAGAAAATACTATTGACAAAACTATATTATATATCATATAGTATTGCTAACAAAATAATATTATATCACTAGATAATATTGCAGAAAAAATATGAAGGAAGTGAGAGCATGGTATTTAACACAGGTGCGGCACTTCTGGACGCGATCGTTCTGGCTGTAGTATCGAATGAGAAAGATGGAACCTACGGCTACAAGATCACCCAGGATGTACGGAGTGTGCTGGATGTATCCGAATCAACGCTGTATCCGGTGCTGCGGAGACTGCAGAAGGATGAATGTCTGGAGACATATGATCAGGCTTTTGCAGGCAGAAACCGCAGATATTATAAGATCACAGAAAAAGGCATGGCACAGCTGAATCTGTACAGAGTTGAATGGAAGAATTATTCAACGAAGATTTCGAAGCTGTTTGAGGGAGGCATAGAGTTATGAACAGAGTGCAGTTTATGGAACAGTTAAAGAAACTGCTTTCTGATATCTCTGAGGAAGAAAGACAGGAGGCTCTTGAGTATTATGAGAGTTACTTTGATGATGCCGGAGAAGATCAGGAGGCAGAAGTGATCCGGGAGCTTGGAAGCCCGGGAAAGGTAGCTGCTATTATTAAAGAAGATTTAAAGGGTAGCTCGCAGAACTACGGAGAATTTACCGAAAATGGATTTCAGGATGAGCGTATAGATAATGAACGTCAGATGCCGCAGAACCGTGCGGACCGAGGTTATCATGCTGAACGCAAAGGCGGAAAGGCCAGTGTGATTCTGGTGCTGATCCTTCTGGTATTTATTTCACCTCTGATCAAAGGAGCAGTCGGAGGAGTACTTGGATTTATTGTAGCACTGGCATTGCTTCCGTTCCTGGTCGTATTCGGAATCGGGGCGGCTGTAGTTGGCCTGTTTGTTGCTGCAGTAGCAGTGATCGGAGCCGGAATTGGGACCTGTTTTACAGCATTGCCGTTTGGGGTTCTTCTCGTTGGAATCGGTCTGCTCCTGCTTGCATTGGCAGTTGTTGGCCTTGTGTTCCTGAAATGGGCAGCAACCTGTGCACTTCCGGCAATTCTGCGTAAGTTTACGGATTTTTGCTGCCGTATCGTGAACAGAGGCAGAAAGGAAGGTGAACGGGCATGAAAAAATCTTCAAAAGTAATGCTGCTTACAGCGGCTGTTGTTGGTGTTGTCGGAATGGGAATGAGTATCGGTGGAGTCGCTATGGGGGCGACGATCACAGGACTGAACTTATCCAAGTATGGATTTGATGGTATTGTTAAACAGACAGCGAAATATATCAGCCTTGATGATAAAGATGACTGGGAACAGGACTGGGATGAGATCACACAGCTTGAACCGGTTGAAACAGATAATGACAAAGAAGTTTTTGAAACAGCACCAATTTCTGATCTGAAACTTTCACTGAGTGGAGACGAACTTAGGTTCCGGTCCTATGATGGAGACAAGCTTCGCATAGAAGTGTCCGGTTCGAAGCAAGATAAGGTAAGGATCGGTACAGAGGATGACAGTCTGATCCTTGAGACGACCGGCAGGATCCGGGACCGTGAGATCACAGTGAGTTATCCGAAGAATGTACGATTTAAGGAGTCTGCTATAGAGGTTGCGGCAGGTACGGTTACAATGTGCGATGAATTCCGGACGGACGATCTGGATGTGGCTGTAGCGGCAGGTGAGTTTACAAATACAGGGAAGATCCGTGTAGCCAACGATACAACGATTGCAGTAGGCACGGGAAATGTAGAACTGTCAGATCTGGATATAAATAATCTGGAAGTTGACTGTGGTATTGGAAATGTTGACCTTGGCATTCTGGGAAAAGAAGCAGACTACAATTATCAGATTTCCTGTTCAGCGGGGAACGTGGATATTGGCGACAGCTCTTACAGCGGTGTCGGACATAATAAGAATATCACGAACCCAAATGCAAAAGGAGATATGAATCTGGACTGTGGTGTGGGAAATATAAAGGTAGATTTTGAAAAATAAACGGCTGTTCAGAATATCGGCCGGTTTATAAGGTATCTGTAAAATGTTTCAGTTTAAGAAAGAAGGAAATGATCATGGATAACAAAAGGCTTTACAAATCATCTGTAAATTATATGTTGTGTGGTGTATGCGGCGGTATTGCAGAATACTTCAACATTGATCCAACATTGGTACGTCTTGCATGGGTGATTCTGACTTGCTTTGGCGGTGCAGGAATCTGGGCATATATCATTGCTGCCATTATTATTCCGAAGGGATGAGCCGGTGCAGATTTGATAGTTCGATATGAAGAACATCCGGAAAATAATGAATAATTTCTGAAAAAGATGTCCATACTCTGAAAGAACAGGAATGCCGGAAGGCAGACTGCTGTGAATCAGTGCGAAGCAGTATAAAAGGAGTTGTGGACATGAACAAAGAAAAGGAAGTGGAAGCTTATCTGAAGGGAGTACTTCCGGAAGAGCAGAAACTGAAATATGAAATTGCACAGGAAATGGGAATTCTGGATAAAGTACTGGAAAGTGGATGGAAAAGCCTGTCAGCAAAAGAAACCGGCAGGATCGGAGGTCTGCTTGCAAGTAAACGAAAAGAAGAAAAAGAAGATATGTGAAACACAGAAAAAATACAAAAAGCATCGTCTGGAAGCTGTTACGGACGGTGTTTTTTTGGTATACTGATAATATCAGGGAGGATTGTGAGAGTGTAAGGCATGGAACAATCCACAGGTATTAAATATGGTTGAAATATACAGGAGAGAAATATGGAAAACCTTCAAAATTCATATGTAAAATTAGATAGAGTTTCTAAGATATACAAAATGGGTGAAGTTGAGATACGGGCAGTGGATAATATCAGCTTTGAAATATCAAAAGGTGAATTTGTCGTAGTCGTTGGACCGAGTGGAGCCGGTAAAACAACGGTCCTGAATATTCTTGGTGGAATGGATACAGCGACAAAAGGAAATGTTTTTGTGGATGGCAGCAACATTGCGAAATATAACAGCCACCAGCTGACCGCTTACCGCCGCGATGATATCGGCTTTGTCTTCCAGTTCTATAATCTGGTGCCGAATCTGACTGCACTGGAAAATGTGGAACTTGCCATGCAGATCTGCAAAAATCCACTTGATGCTGTTGACGTATTGCGGGAAGTGGGATTGTCTGATCGTATGGGGAATTTTCCGGCACAGCTTTCCGGTGGAGAACAGCAGCGAGTTTCCATTGCTAGAGCGCTTGCAAAGAATCCGAAACTTCTTTTGTGTGATGAACCGACAGGGGCGTTGGATTACCAGACCGGTAAGGCAATCCTGAAACTTCTGCAGGATATGTGCAGAGAAAAAGGAATGACAGTTATTGTCATCACACATAACTCAGCATTGACACCAATGGCGGATCGCGTGATCCATATCAAAAATGGTACGGTTTCGGCAATGGAACTGAATACTGATCCTACGCCGGTGGAGGAAATCGAATGGTAGGAAAAAGAAGAAAAAGAGCATTGCACAAAGACTTCTGGATGGAAGTCAGAAAGAGCCGGGCGCGTTTTATATCGATCTTCTGTATCGTGGCTCTTGGAGTGGCTTTTTTCTCAGGAATCCAGGCATCTTCTCCGGATATGCGGCTGTCCGGTGATGCATATTATAACGAGTCAAAGCTTATGGACCTGAAAGTGGTCGGAACCATGGGGCTGACCGATGATGATATACAGGCGCTTAAAGATCTGGCGGAGACTGATACAGTGGAAGGTGCATATTCTACAGATGTGATCTGTGGAGAAACGGATTCACAGAAGGTGCTCCATGTGGAATCTCTGAATAAAGAAGTCAATCAGCTGACCATAACAGAAGGAAGGCTTCCGGAAAAGAGCGGAGAGTGTTTTCTGGATTCAGCGTTTGCGTCAGGCCAGAAATATTCGATTGGAGACGAGGTTGTTATCCGACAGCCCGGAGATTCTGAACTTTTGAAAGAAGAAACCTATACGATCGTCGGTATTGGCAAAAGTCCACTGTACATATCTTTTAACAGAGGAAATACGACGGTAGGCTCAGGTGAAGTAAATGGATTTATGTATGTCCTTCCGGATGATTTCGATTCAGATGTCTATACACAGATCTATGTGCGTGCACATGAGGTGGATAAGGTCACCAGCTATACCGATGGCTATGATAATCTGATCGACAAGCTGGAAGATAAAGTAAAAGGCATCGAGGCTGAACGCTGTCAGGCACGTTATGATTCGGTAGTCGGTGAAGCACAGGAAAAGATCGAGGACGCCGAAAAAGAACTTGCCGACGGCAAAAAAGAAGCAGATGAAGAACTTGCTGATGCAAAGAAAAAGCTTGACGATGGAGAACAGGAATTAACTGACGGAGAAAAAGAATACGAAGACGGCAAACAACAGCTTGCCGATGCCCGCCAGGAACTTGAAGATGGCAAACAACAGCTGGCCGATGCAAAGCAGAAGATCGCTGACGGAAAATCTCAGATCGCATCCGCACGTCAGCAGGTTGCCGACGGCCAGGCGCAGATCGCCACAGCACAGAAGAAACTGGATGATGGCTGGAGTCAGTATAACGACGGTAAGAAAAAATATAATGCCGGTAAGAAAAAGTTTGATGCCGGTAAAAAAGAACTGGAAAACGGCAAAAAACAGATAGCCGATGGTAAGGCAGAACTTGAACAAAAACAGCAGGAACTGAATGCCGGGATCGCCCAGGTGCAGGAGGGGCAGCAGACCGTTGAGACACAGCTCGCACAGCTCCAGGAACAGATTCCGCAGCTTGAGGCCGGAATCAGTCAGCTGCAGGCAGCAGCAGATGGCCTTGAGGCGGCGCAGAGTGCTGTGACACAGCTTGAGACAGCTGTTCAGGAAAAACAGGGTGCAGTGGAAGCAGCGCAGACCGCCCGTGACGAAGCAGCGCAGAAGGTCGAAAGCGGAGAACTGACGGAGGAAGAGCTCGCCGGATATGAACAGGCTCTTGCACAGGCGCAGGCAGAACTCGAAGCCGTAAATGGTGGTCTTGCGCAGGCGAGGGAGTCATTAAATGCCTGTCAGCAGGCGGCAGCACAGAAAACAGAACTGGAAGCAAATCTTTCAGCAGCAAGATCAGGTCTGGAAACGCTTCAGGCTAAAAAGACAGAACTTGCCCAGACACTGGAGAGCTTAAGTGCAAATCAGACCGCAATCGACGAAGGAAAAGCTAAGTTAAATGAAGAAGAGGCAAAGCTTGGTCCTGCAGAGAAAGAGATTGCAGCAAATGAAAAAACGCTGAATGAGAGTAAAAAGAAACTGGATGCAAGTCTGAAACAGCTTCAGGGCGGACAGGCGGAAATAGATGCAAACAAGGCAAAAATGAACTCTGCTCTGGCCGAGATCGAGGCGAATGAGCAAAAACTGAATTCCGGTGAGGCTGAGATCGCGGCAAACGAACAGAAGCTGGTCGATGGTGAAAAGGAGATTCAGGAAAACGAGCAGAAGCTGAAAGATGCTGAGAAGGAACTTGAGGATGCCCGAAAAGAGCTTGCCGATGGCAAAAAGGAGTATGAAGACGGTAAAAAAGAAGCGGAAGATAAAATAAAAGACGGGCAGGAAAAGATTGACGATGCAAAAAAAGAACTTGCAGATCTTGAAATACCGGAATGGATCCTCACAGACAGAAACGGACTCCCGGAATACTCTGATTATGGAGACAACGCAGACCGTATCAAAAATATCGGTGAAGTATTTCCGGTCATCTTCTTCCTGGTAGCCGCGCTGATCAGCCTTACGACCATGACAAGAATGGTTGAGGAGCAGAGAACCCAGATCGGAACCATGAAGGCTCTGGGATACAGTAAATTCAATATTGCTTCTAAATATCTGAATTATGCATTTCTGGCAACGGCAGGCGGCAGTATTGCCGGTATTCTGATCGGCGAAAAGATCATTCCGTTTGTTGTCATCAAGGGCTATGGCATAATGTATCACAATGTGGAGAATACACTTCAGATACATTATGAACTGAAATATGCACTGCTGGCTTCGGTAGCGGCACTGATCTGTACAGTCGGCGCAACGATCTTCTCATGTGTACATGCACTGGCAGAGACACCGGCATCCCTGATGCGCCCGCCGACACCAAAGGAAGGCAAACGAATTCTTCTGGAGAGGATTCCGATTCTGTGGAATCATCTGAACTTTACCTGGAAATCTTCTCTTCGAAATCTGTTCCGATATAAGAAACGTCTGTTTATGACAATCTTCGGAATTGCAGGAAGTATGGCTTTGATGCTGGTAGGATTTGGCCTTCGGGATTCTATTTCAGATATTGTACATCTTCAGTACGCAAACCTGCAGCATTATGATGCAACGGTCATCTCAGACGATGATGCCACAGATGCAGAAAAGGAAGAACTCATAGAATCTCTGGATAAAAATGAATCCCTGGATCATTATACCAGGATAAGACTCTCCAAGTTGACTGCTCCAAACGGAAAATCAAATCTGAGTGTATATGTATTTGTTCCGGAAAATCTTGAGAACTTCAAAAAAGATGTGACACTTCGAAACCGTGTGACAAAAGAAGAGTATGACCTGCCTGAGGATGGTGCAGCAGTCTGTGAGAAGACAGCGAGTCTTCTGGGACTGAAGATAGGCGATGAACTGACGCTCGAAAAAGATGACAAAGAGTATCGTGTGAAGGTCTCTGTTATCACCGAAAACTATGCAGGCCATTATGTGTATATGACACCGCAGACCTACAAAGAAACATTTGGAGAAGAGCCGGTTTATGAAGATATCGTATTCATGGTAAAAGATGAATATAAAGATCAGGTTGAAAAGGTCGGACAGAAGATCATGGATTCACCGGCAGTCCTAAGTATCAGTTATACCGCAAGTACGATTGAAATGGTGAACAGAATGCTCGGATCGCTTGGCATGGTTATTCTGGTACTCATCGTGTCAGCAGGAATGCTTGCATTTGTAGTACTTTATAATCTGAACAATATCAACATCACCGAACGTCAGCGAGAACTAGCTACATTAAAGGTCCTTGGGTTCTTTGATATAGAAGTTTCCCAGTATGTTCTGCGCGAGAATATTATTCTGACGATCGCCGGAATCCTGTTTGGATCAGGATTCGGCATTCTGCTCCATCACTTTATCATTGTCACAGTTGAGGTGGATGCAGTCATGTTTGGAAGAAACATTGCTCCACTCAGCTTTTTGTATTGTGCGGTGATCACCTGTATCTTCTCGGTTGTGGTAAATGTCTTTATGCATAAAAAACTGAAAAAGATCGACATGGTGGAATCACTGAAATCTGTAGAATAACAATTTAAAATAATAATATAGGAAAGCAAATCTCCCAGATTCTGTGAAAAATGCGCAATCCGTCTTGACAAGGCGAAAAAATGCAATTACAGTAGATGGGAGATGCTTTTTTTAATCAGGAGGACATTATGAGCAAAGAACTTGCAAAGACATATGACCCGAAGGGTCTGGAAGACCG
>NZ_CAKRXI010000035.1 GCF_934424005.1 uncultured Blautia sp. | reverse complement strand
TAAGGAAATCCATCTATGGCGATCATGTCCATATCATTCGCCCCATTATTTCCAACATTCAGCGTAAACTGCATTGGATCACCAGCTTCTACAAGTGGTGTCTTTGTCAGCTTTGAAATACTGATCGCATTATTTTTGGTAACCTGTATACTCAATTCTGCCAGATTTTCATTTGTGGCATTAAACTCTCTTTTCTGTTCTTTACTTCCCCATACAAGTGCCCTGTTAGAAAGCTGATCATTATTTTTTACGTCTGTAGTTACATTATCCGGTGTTCCGATCAGGCATGAATAATACACTGGTGCAAATATCGTTGTTTCTTCTTCCGTAACTACAACATCTTCTAATGTCCATAGCAGCGTAGTTGTTCCATCAGCATTATTTGTAATCTCTGGTTCCATAGCTGTTCCATCGGAAACTGTTCCCTGCAGTCCTTCTTCGGACTCTTTATAAGTTCCTCCCCAATAAGCACTTCCTTCAATATAGGTGAGTCCAACCGGCAGTGTATCTTCAACATAAAGATCCGTGGTGATACTAGCTCCTTCTGTTATTGATTCACCTGCTGTCCTTTTCGCGGACAGATTCAACCTATAGTCTGCTATTCTCTGCCCTGTATCTATATCATACGCAATCTTTTCTAGTCCACTCGCATTTGTCTGCGCTATATCTTTTGTAATTTTCGTCGTAAACAAAACGACAAGACAGGAATCGCCATAACTGACTCCAGCAGTTCCTCCCAGATATCCCTCAGGCCCATATTCTGCTTTTTGATAATTATTCAATCCATCACTTATTTGACTGTTATTCACCCAGAAAGCTTCAGGATAATCCTTTTCATAAGAAATCTGATTTTTTGAATCTCGGGATGGAAATACTTTCTGCATATACGTGATATAATCTTCATCTGACAAAGACATAGAATCCTTATTCAGATATTCAGCAACCTCCTGCTGTACGTCATTTCGATTCCATGCCTGTGCTGAATGTGTGACCATATAAACAGCACCATCCTGTGCTGTGTCGGCAACATGACCCTGCAATGCAAAATAGCGATTCGTCGACTGTGACGATGCCAGCCCCCTCGCTTCCCACAGTACCGCTACACATACATATCCTTCATTCTTCAACTCCTCCAACGATGAAAAAAAGATAAGTCCGTCTGCCGTTGTCTCCATCATCTCTGTGTCGTATCCGTCTTCCTGAGGTTCTAATCCATTATGATTCCACCCCTTTTTATCTGGTTTTGCTCCGTATAAAAATTGCTCTTTC
Source organism: uncultured Blautia sp. (assembly GCF_934424005.1). Taxonomy (GTDB): domain Bacteria; phylum Bacillota; class Clostridia; order Lachnospirales; family Lachnospiraceae; genus Blautia_A. The sequence continues at coordinate 31,480 of NZ_CAKRXI010000035.1, read as the reverse complement.
ATATTTGACAGTCCGGCACTGCTTCCTGTCTGAATTCCTTCCAACACAAAAAATGCATCATCAAATTTGACCAGATCATCATATGCTGTTCCTGTATTCATTCCTTCCGCACTGTTGTGCTTCAACATTTCCTGAATATTCAAACTGCCTCCGGCAAGGATCCAGTCCTTTCCGTCCTCATAGCAGCCATCTGTGAGTGAAGATCCGTATGCTACTACGCCATATTTCTGATAGGTAACAGACTGATCGATGGTTCCCGGCTTTTCCAGATCCATAGACAAAGTGCAACTATCATCATCTGTTTTCATCTGAGTTATAGGATTGTTTTGTCCATCCTGTCCTGTAACCTGTAAATTGCTGTCCTGCACAGTCAGATTAAAAGTTCCCGTTCCATACTCATCTACAACATATTTACCCGTTTTGTCATAAAAAGGCTGGATTACCCAGAGTTCTCCTGCTGAAAAGCATGCAGTCTGAACATCCCAGTAATTTTTTATACGGTTTGGATCATAATAATCATAGTTATTCTGATTTTTATTGCTGTCTGTATATGGCAGCTTATTTAAATCAATAATATAATTTTCTACTTGTACCGAAACAGTACTGCCTGTTTGCATTCCGGTCCATACTCCACCATCCGCACACGTATAATAATCGTAATTATTTTTGTTGAAAGGTGCTCCTCCTGATGCAAATTTATAGCTACCTGTGATTAATCGTTCATCATACTGCTGTTTCGTGAGATCATTTTTATCGTTTCCTTCCATACTCCACACTAAAGGAGCGTATGTATTAGTTACATCAGATTCTATTCCATTTGTACCCAAAAACTTACTGGATAAATCAATCTGAAAGGTCAGAGCACTGCCGTCCGGAAGCTCACATCCCCTTAAGCCGTGTTCAGCTGTTTTTCCAACCATCTGCACAGTAATGCCCAGTACATGAATTCTACCGTAAGTAGTTCCAGCCTCTTTATTCATCGCATAATTGTTTCCGCTGTCAAAAGAAAAACTATCCACATATTGTGCTCGATCATCACAAGATTTAATCTGAATATTATATCTTGGTGCTGCTGTGACCGTAACTTCTGGTGGGGTAATTGTTTTGTATTCCAGTTCTCCATGTTCCGGACAGACAGTTTGGCTTCCTGTTACTATTCCATTTTCCGGTACTTGACAATGATCCAGCCAATATGTAAAAAGAGGCTGAACAATTTCTTTATTCCTCATGGCAAGTACCCTGATTATAATGGAAAGTTCCTGATAGCTCTCTCCGATTGCATTCTCATGCTGTTCATTCGGTTCCAAAAGATAACTTCCTCGTAAAACCTGGCATGGTTTTCCCTCAAACTCATCAGCTGTTATGGTATACTGTACTTCATTTTTTGCAGACAGCCACCCCATTGCATCTGTGTCAAACTGTATCTCAGAAGAATTACCAGGAAGAACAAATTCAAAATGTAATGTACCAGTACGATAATATGTGTATGGTGCATCACCCCGTACTGTTGTCTGAAAATATGTGGTATAAGTTACCTGATCAAAGCTTCGTACCTTTGCGTCGAGCCCTGTTGCATCATTTCCATCCTCACCAGCTTCAGCATCCCAGGGTGCAGTTCCTGTTCGAATAGAAGCGCCCGTTGAACTTCCCGAATCAGCTACCATTCCTGCTTTTGAGATATAAGCATAATCACCATCCAGACATTCATTTGTAGCACTCGGAATTTCACTTTCCTCTGACATTCTCTGTTCCAGAATCTCTTCATCAGACAATTGCATTTCTTCATCCGGACTATCTTCCGTCTCTCCTTCAAAAGCGACCTCTGCCTCTTCCGTTTCTTCATCAAAAACAACAGCCGACTCTTCCTGTTCTTCCGGTTCTTCATCAAAAGTGACATCGAAATCCGAAAAAGCTTCCTGTTCCTCTGTTGAAAACTGCAGGTTTTCTTCCGCCAATACCGGTAAAATATTCACCGCTAAAAGCAGCAGAACCAAAAACAATCCTATGAGCCTTTTGCTCCGTCTCATCTAATACGTTCCTTTCTATAATCTTTTTTACGGAAACGGATTTTAACATTAGCTGTCTCTCAAGACAATATCTAGTTCGTAACAGGTTTTTTTACTTTCGTAACTTGCAAATACCGGAGTAAATTTCTATAAGACAAAAAATCCCGAACGGGTATTATGCAGTTATTTCTCTGCAAAACACTCCCGTTCGGGTATAAATTTTTTCACTATATTCTATTATTTAACAATTCCCTTTAACTCTTACAGTCTTTTCTTCAGCTCCTGGATCAGTTCTGAATAATCTCTGTGTTTCATCTTAGGGAAAGCCTTGATGATACGTCCCTGACCAACGATCGTATGGTTGGTGATAGAATTGGAGAGTTCATCAAACTGTGCCTGGAGTTCTGCTCTCTTCACGCGGAGCATTTCGATGGATTTTTCTTTCTGTGCTGCAGTTGCGTCGCGCAATTCTGCCTTCGCAAGTGCTGCCTGAACCTTTCCTTCGCCTACCTTCTGTGCGGTTTCAATCGTTGTCGTAGCCAGCGTATCACTGAGCTTGTCACTTACTATTCTCAGATCAGAACGAACCTTATCCAGTCTGGTAAGCTTTTTATTAAGACCACGGATAACTGCAACTGTCACGATAAAGTCTGTCAGATACACTGCATATAAAACGGCTACCACAACCCATTCCCAGGTTGCAGGTGTATGTGCGGTCTGCGCCTCTACGTATTTCTGGAAAACCTTTACTACCATAACGATCGCAAGTCCCCAGATCAATGAAAACTCCAGACAGATATATCCATGAAAGTTCAGTGGTTTGTCTGAGTAATCCCACCATCTTGCATGAAAGCACACATCCAGCAGCCAGCCGGCGATCAGCTCTACTACAGTGGCAAGAACGACTCCAAATAGGAAGATCATTCCCTCATTCATCACATGCCCGCCGCTCTGGATCGTGTTGAGCAGAGCGAATACAGAGAGTACTCCAAATCCATATACCGGGCACACTGGTCCATTCAAGAATCCTCTGTTGATAACCTTTCCCAGGGCAACTGCATGAAAGATAACTTCTACAACCCAGCCGCCAAAGGAATAGATCAGAAAATACAGGCATATCTGGAAATATGTCATTCCAAAAATCATCAGTTATTCCTCCTCTTTAATTTCGATAAAAGTAAATTTATTATATCAGATATCTTATAAACAACCAATGTCTATTATTCTGATTCTATACGAAGCATACGATATCCGATGCCCACATGCGTCTGTATATATTGAACGTCATTTTTATCTTTCTCAAGTTTTTTTCGCAGAGTGGCCATAAATACTCTAAGAGAAGCAATATCATTTTCGGAACTTCTTCCCCATATCTGCTGTGTGATATAAGTATGAGTCAGAACCTTTCCGACATTTTTTGATAACAGGCACAAAAGCTTATATTCGATAGGAGTCAGATGGAGTTCTTCTCCTCTCAGATAAGTGCAGCCTGCTGTATAGTCAATCTTCAGTTCTCCATTGATAAAAACAGCTGATTCCTGAGCTTCGCCTGACTGATTCAATGCCAGGCGACGCTGTGTAACACGGATACGCGCAAGGAGTTCTTCAACAGAAAATGGCTTGGTAATGTAATCATCTGCTCCGGCATCAAGAGCTTCTATCTTATCCATATCCTCGCTTCTGGCACTGATAACAATGATCGGCATATTGGACCAGGAGCGGATCTTTTCGATCACCTCCACCCCATCGATATCAGGAAGACCCAGATCAAGTAAAACAATATCTGGGTTATGTGAAGATGCCTCCAGAATTGCCTCTGTTCCATTTTCTGCTGTAAGGCACTTATATTCATGTGTCTTCAATGTCGTGACAATCAGATTCCGTATCGGACGGTCGTCTTCTACAACAAGAATTGATGTTTTATTCATTCAGAGTTACCTCGCTTAATGGTAATGTAAAGGTAAAAATACAGCCATGGGGCTGATTGTCTGTAAGTGTCAGTTCTCCCCCGTGAGCTTCAATGATCGAATGACACAATGCCAGTCCCAGACCAAGACTTCGGTGGCTGTCAGCGATCGTGTTGTTTCCGGTATAGAACATCTTGAATACATGGGCTTTCATTTCATCCGAGATTCCCGGGCCATTATCCTCTACACTTATCTGGGCTTTGTCTCCATTTTTTATTCCACGGATGCATATGGTCGAGCCCTGTGGAGTATATTTTATCGCATTGTCCACCAGATTGACAAGCACCTGGATAATGAGCCGCACATCCATATGTGCAAGAACCAACTCTTCACATTCTGTCTCTATCTTGTAAGCATCATGCTTTCTGCTGATATGTTTCAGAGCTTCTGCAATAACTTCATCAAGCAGCTGATCCGTGAATTTGATCTTCAGTCTTCCATCATTTAATCTTGTGACTGACAGCAGATTTTCAACCACACCGATCAGCCATTCCGCATCGTCATAAATATCCGTATATACCTGCTTTTTTGTCGCCTCATCCAGACAGTCTCCATTACTGAGAAGCATATCAGCATTTCCAGAAATCGCACAGAGCGGAGTTCTCAGATCATGCGAGATTGCACGCAAAAGGTCTGCGCGGAGCTGTTCATTTTTTGCCAGAAGTGCTATTTTTTCTTTCTCGCTCGCATTCCTTGCATTTTCCATCGCCAGGGCGCATTTGTTGATCACAGAAAGGACACTGCTGTATTCAAGAGATTCCAGCGGAGCATTCCGGACTGGTATTCCGATCACACCATAAATATTGTCAGCACTGCGGATTGCAAGGTATAAACACTGGGAGCCGCTGAAATGATTTGTTGTCGCACCTGCATTTTGCCGGTGTTCATATACCCAGTTGGCAACACGCTGCTCTTCTGCATTCAGAAAGTTTCCGTTTCGCACATCTGTATCATTAAAGAACATTTTTCCTTCTGACAGAATATCATTTTCCACGATATAGGCAGCAATATCCCGATCCAGAAAACGTACCAGCTGGGTACAGGTAATAAATAAGATCTCTTTACCGTTTTTTGCCTGTTGAAGCATTCTGTCCGTATTTAGCAGAATCTGTGTACGATATGCCTGCTGCCCTGATGAGCGGGCCTGCGATTTTAATTTTGCCGCCAGAGTCTTGCTCCGTATATAGTCTTTTACAGATGATTTTGCCATGGAATCCTCACCTCAATTTTCAAATCAAATATGAAAACATTTCTGAATTGCTTTATAATCTCCCAAAACCAGAAGGGTGCTTCCTGCTGTCAGACAGGTGTCTGTAGATATTGCTACACTGACTTCTCCCTCATCACTCTTCACTGCCAGAATATTGATGTTGTGTTTCTTTCTTATATCAAGTTCGCCTATGGTCTTTCCAATCCATTCATAAGGCATTTCCACTTCAAAGATTGCATGAGAGGCGTCAACCTCCATATAATCAAGAATGTGATCATCCGCATAACGAATAGAAGCCCATTTTGCAACCTGTTTTTCCGGATAAACTACCTTGTCGGCTCCATTTCGTAAGAGGAATTTCTCCTGAACATCTCTTTCTGCTCTGGAGATGACCATCTTCGCCCCAAGTTCTTTTAACAAAGACGTTGTTTCCAGTGAATTCTGAAAATCTCCTCCAATCGTAACAAAGCAGATATCAAAATTTCCAATTCCCAGAGACTCCAGAAATTCTGCATCTGTACTGTCTCCAATCTGCGCATTGGTAACAAAAGGAAGAACTTTATTTACACGTTCTTCATTTATGTCCACTGCCATGATCTCGTGTCCCATCTGGCTCAGCTGCATTGCAATATTTTTTCCAAAGCGTCCCAGTCCAATAAGTAAAATATTTTTCATAGCTCTTCTCTCCTCATATATCTTTTATCCAACTGTAATTTTTTCCAGTGGCATTTTTGCTCTGTTAATTGTTCCGGAAATCACCGCATAGATCAATGTCAGACCACCTACTCGCCCAAAATACATAAGCAGGATCAGTATCACTCTGGACAAAATATGAAGTCCCGGAGTGACGCCAAGGGTAAGTCCTACAGTACCCACAGCCGAAGCAGTTTCATAAAGACAGGTCAGTAATGGCAGTCCTTCATAAACACTTATTGTTATACCACCGAAGAAAAACAACATAAAGTACATCATAGCGATCGTTGCGGCACTTTTGATCACCTGTCCGTCAAATCTTCGTCCAAAGGCGCCCACATCCTCACGGCTTCGGAATGTAGCAAATGCATTTAGTATCAAAACTGCAAAAGTTGTTGTTTTCATACCACCTGCCGTAGAACTTGGTGAGCCACCGATCAGCATAAGAAGTATCATAACAGCTTTTCCTGCTTCTGTCATCAGTGACAGATCTTCGGTATTAAAGCCCGCAGTTCTGGTCGTTACAGACTGAAATACGGATGCCAGCAATCGTTTTCCCACTGGCAGATTTCCAAAATCACAGGCAAAAAAGAAGACTGCCGGTGCAAAGATCAATATAGCCGTTGTGATCAGAACAACCTTGCTCTGCATACGGTAGCGTTTGAACTTAAATTTATTGATGTAAAAATCTTCCCATGTAAGAAAGCCGATTCCACCGATTATGATCAGAAGCATGATGACAATATTAAGCCAGACATTGCTGCTATATCCAGTCAGGGATACAAAGGTATGCTCTGCTGTACCAAGCAGGTCAAATCCTGCATTACAAAAAGCTGATATGGAATGGAAAAATGCCATCCAGATTCCTTTTAGTCCAAAATCACGACAAAACACAGGAAGCAGCAGAACTGCTCCGACCGCTTCTATCAGGAAGGTTCCTTTAAGGATAAATTTTGTCAGTCGGACGATCCCGCCAACTTTAGGTGCTGAGATTGCATCCTGCATTGTGCTCCGCTGCATAAGTGAGATCTTTCTTCCCGAAAACATAAATACAGAAACGGCAACGGTTACCACTCCGAGTCCACCGGTCTGTATGAGCAAAAGGATCACAGCCTGACCAAAGACGGACCAGTAACTGCCTGTGTCCTGTACCACAAGTCCTGTCACACATACAGCAGATGTTGACGTAAAAAGAGCCTGATCAAACGGTGTTATAATTCCTTCTGTTGATGAAACAGGCAGCATCAGCAGCAATGCACCTGCAAGGATCACTCCTGCAAAACCAAGGATTATTAATTGAAATGAAGTAAGACGTTTTCTTTTATGTAAATTCTCCGGCATAGATAATTCCTGCTCCCTTTAAAATTATAGTTAACCTTCATTATATATGCCGGAGTTCAAAGATGGTATAAGATTATGAGACTTGATATTAAGATTGTATAAAGATTTTATTTTCTTTTAATTCCACACTGGATTGCCTGCGTCGGACAGGCTTTTTTGCATCGTCCGCAGCGGATACACTCTGCACTGTTCGGGTTATCCACCGGATTCACTTCCATCTGGCATGCTTTTGCACATTTTCCACAGTGAATGCACTTTTCCATATCTACTCTGTAGCGGTAAACGGAAACACCGTTGAATATAGAATAAAAAGCTCCCAACGGGCAAATATACTTACAGAATGGACGATATATTATAATTGAAAGGATTATCGTAACCACGAGAATCGTATTCTTCCATATAAAAAGCCATCCGATCGCACTGCGCATGGATTTGTTCAGAAGTACCAGCGGAAGTCCGCCTTCCAGCGTACCTGCTGGACAGATCAGCTTGCAAAAATAAGGTGCTCCCTGTCCCATGATATCTACAACAAACATCGGGAGCAGGATCACAAACACCACAAGGATCACATATTTTAACTTACGTAACAGCTTATCCCCGCAAAATGTCCGGATCTTCTTTGGAAATGGAATCTTATTCAGCAGATCCTGTATCAGTCCAAACGGACAGAGGAAACCACAGACTAGTCTTCCAAGAAGCGCTCCGACAAAGATCAGAAATCCCACTACATAATATGCCATTTTAAAATTCCAGCTGCCGATCACTGCCTGAAGAGATCCAATCGGACAGGCGCCTGTGGCGCCGGGACAGGAATAACAGTTCAGTCCCGGAACACATGCATGTTTTAAATTTCCAGTATAAATCTTACCAGTCACAAATCCTGATACACGACTGTTGGTAAGAAACGCCCACAGTGCCTGGATCCCATGGCGCGGCCATTCATTTATTTTCATTTTCTTGTTATCCAATTCCAATACACTCCATACAGATATTGATTGCCTTTGTAAAAACTACATCCACTTCGCCCCGGTAAATTCCAAATATCATCAGGAGGATTCCCAGAATCGCCAGCGCAGGGCCTGTCCACTTTGAATCTGCTATTTTTTTTATCATTTTTCTGATCTTTCTACTAAATTATTTTGAAACGTTCTCGAGTTCTTTTTCAACGATCTCTTTCCACTCGTCCAGTGTATGGCTTCCGGAATATGTCTCTCCTACAATGTTTCCTTCTTTGTCAACAAAGAATGTTTCAGGGAAAGCAGAGATACCATTCAGACGTCCGTTCATCATTGTGGAATCCGGAATCAGGAATGGATAGGATGCTTTTGTCTTCTCCTGAAGGACGCCGGCTTTTTTCACTGTATCATCATCCTGTTTGCCGTCATCACCTACTGTATCGAGAACAACACCGACAACACCGACGCCTTTTTCTTTCATCTCTTCATAAAGCTTTTCCAGTTCCGGAATCTCGTTGACACATGGTGAACACCAGGTAGTAAAGATATTTACCAGAGTCAGGTCATAATCGCTGAATACTTTTTCTGTGTAGTCTTTTCCGTCAACGCCTTTTGTCTCGAATTTACCAACATTTGTAGAATCACCTGCATTGCTGGTTTCCTGCGGCTGGTCAAATGCAGAAAGCTGCTGGAATGGTGTCATCTCTGTGAGTGTCACATCGATTTTTTCCACTTCTTTTTTCAGGGATTCATCTGCATCTTTATTAGTGCTCAGATAATATTTATACTTTCCATCACTACTGCTTCCGATTTCTTTGTGTTCTGTGCAGCCTGTGATCTTATCCAGTTCTTTCTCAGAATCTTCGTCATAGATTCCAATCGCTCCAACTTTTGCAAGACTATTGTACCAGTCATCATATGCTGTTCCCATCTTGTCAACCTCTGCCTCTTTCTGCTCCTCGGTCATTTCGCTCCAGCTTATATATGCATATTTAATTGCATCTGCATTGTCATTCCATACTTCATTTGAGATCATTGCAATGGTCTGCTCTTTTATCTGTTTAAGCAGTTCCTCAGGAAGCTTCATGTTAAGTCCAAGAAATGGATATTCATAAGAATCCTGTGCCTGCACTGTTGTCTCAGATGGTTTAAAAGTGCCCTGTATAAAATCAGACGAGATTGCGTCACCATCTGCTGCAGCTGCATCTCCATCAACCACCATTCCCGCCTGATCTGCCGGAACCGCCATTGTTTCTGTACTTTCTGCTGCCATTACGGATACACTTCCAAGTGTAGATACCCCTACTATTGCAGCTGCCATAAGTGCTGTGATTTTCCGTGTTCTGAATTTCATGATTTATATTCTCCCTTCGTAGTCCTTTTGTTTACTATAGTCGCAATTATAGCATCCTGTCTATAAAATTCGTGTTAAGAAATCCTGGAAATTAAAAATTTTTTCGATTTATTTTTTTACACGAATTTTATACGGAACATGATATGATAGGAAGAGATTACATCGTTACTACTCACTTTGTTCCCAGTAACCTGATCAAAATCTGCTGAAAAAAGGAGAATGCGCATGCATATATTAGTAATAGAAGACGAAGAACAGCTCTGCCGTTCGATCGCAGAGGGGCTGCGTATGGATGGCTATGAAACTGATACCTGCCTAGACGGAGACGAAGGGCTGGAATTATGTACGACTGAAAACTACGATCTGATCCTTCTGGATCTGAACCTTCCTGGCATTGACGGATTGGATATCCTGCGGCAGTTCCGCGAGATGAATTCCTCCACACCAGTTCTGATTCTCTCAGCCCGTGGCCAGATTGAGGATAAAGTAGAAGGACTTGACCTTGGAGCAAACGATTATCTGACAAAACCATTTCATTTTGAGGAACTGGAAGCGCGTATCCGCAGCCTGACCAGGCGCAGATTTATTCAGGAGAATGTCTGCCTGAAGTGCGGCCACATCAGCTTTGACACCCGCACCAGAAAAGCACACATTGATAGTGAAGAACTCTCTCTCACCCGAAAGGAAAGTGCTCTGCTGGAGTATTTTATGCTCCACCAGAATCGTATCATCAGCCCGGAAGAACTGATTGAACATATCTGGGACGGCAGTGTAAACAGCTTCAGTAATTCCATCCGTGTCCACATTTCTTCCCTTCGCAAGAAGCTGCGCGCAGCTCTGGGAAACGATCCGATACAGAACAAGGTTGGACAGGGTTACATTCTCATGGAGGATCTGAAATGAAAAAAGAACATACAACAAAAAATCCTCTGAAAAAACTCTCTCTGCAGTGGAGGCTGACACTGATCATCACGCTCCTGATGACTGTCACCTGTGTCCTGATGTATTTTTTTATTAGTAACTCCGCTGTTACCGGAATCGAAAATCTGGGTGATTATGTCGTAAAGATCAATGAAACTGATTCCACGCCAATCACCTTTAACATTAATCCAAACACTCTGTTTGCAGGTCTTTCCGATCAGGTACAGGAAACCAAAGACCTTTTCCGCACCAGAAGTATCATTGCAACTGCAATCATTATTCTCCTGAGCAGTGTCGGTACATATTTTATCAGCCGCCGTGCACTGCTGCCTCTGCGAAGACTCAGTAACGAAGTCAATAAAATAGAGGCCCAGAATCTTTCTGAGTCTCTTGAAGTTCCAGATACAAACGATGAGATTTCTCGTCTTACAGGCTCTTTTAATAAAATGCTTTCCCGACTGGATGATGCGTTTACAGCACAGAAGCAGTTTTCTGCCAGTGCCGCTCATGAGCTGAGAACTCCGCTTGCTGTCATGCAGACAAACCTCGAAGTTTTTGCACGCAAGAAAACTCCGACAATAGAAGAATATCAGGACGTCTTTGGAATGATCCAGAATCAGACCGAACGACTTTCTCATCTATCTGAGGTCCTTCTCGATATGACCGGGATACAATCCGTTGAACGCTCTGATTTTATTTCACTGGCAGAACTCACCGATGAAGTCTGCTGCGATCTTGCCTCCATTGCTGACCAGAAAAAAGTGGAACTGATCCAGGAAGAGGGTGACTGCACCGTTACCGGAAGCTATCTTCTTCTCTACCGTGCTGTTTATAATCTTGTGGAAAATGCCATCAAATACAATCATTCTGGTGGAAAAGTAACGGTAAAAATATCTCAGAAAAAAGATCTGCCTGCTGCGCATTCCAAACCTACAGACTATGCTTTAGTTGAAGTAACAGACACCGGAATTGGTATCTCTCCTGAATTTCAGGAAAAAATTTTTGATCCATTTTTCCGCGTGGACAAATCCAGAAGCCGTGCCATGGGCGGCGCCGGCCTAGGACTTGCTCTTGTAAATGAAATTGCCAGACAGCATGGCGGACAGGTAAAAGTACTTGCGAGCAGTGAACAAGGCAGTACGATTGCACTTGTACTGCCTATATAAGTGATTACATTTTGAGTAAATATGACTACGAATTTTATAGCTGATATGCTATTATATAGAAAAATAAAATGTCGGTGGCAAAGGCCCCGACCATAGGGGACACTAAAAAAGCCAAAAACACCGTCCCCAGAAAGGCATTGAAATGGAACTACAAAATGGAAGACCTGCAAACACAGATGAACGTCTGGACAAAGAAGTCCGTGTCTATGATTTTTTAGATAAGCTTGGAATTGAATATCAGCGAATTGACCATGAAGCCGCTATGACTATGGAGGCATGTGAGGAGATCGACCGCACCCTCGGTGACAACACGGCGATCTGCAAAAATTTATTTCTGTGTAATCGCCAGGAAACAAATTTCTATCTGCTGCTGATGCCTGGTAACAAACCGTTTAAGACCAAAGATCTTTCTGCACAGATCCACTCTGCCAGATTGTCTTTTGCAAAACCGGAATATATGGAAGAGTATCTGGATATTACTCCGGGATCCGTCAGTATCCTGGGACTGATGAACGATTCAGAGAAAAAGGTCCAGCTTCTGATTGATAAGGACATTATGAAAGAGCCTTATTTTGGCTGTCATCCATGCATCAATACTTCAAGTCTCAAATTTACAACGGAAGATCTGACAACGAAAATTATTCCTGCTCTTGGACATGACCCGATCACGGTAAATCTTCCTGTCCCGGAAGCATAAGTTCACAGAATTCCAATAATAACAGAAAAGGATTTTCTTTTATGAAAAATCAACTGAATTATAAAAACTTATTAACAGAGACTCTGATCCTGACAGGTGCGGTTGCGATCATCTCCGCTGCTGTGTACTTCTTTCTTGTACCAAGCCACACTTCTGTCAGCAGCATCTCCGGCCTTGGAATCATACTCTCAAACTTTGTTCCACTGCCTTTATCTGCGATCACCATGATCCTGAATGTCGTACTTCTGATCATTGGTTTTATCACCTGCGGCAAAGAATTCGGAGTAAAAACAGTTTATACCAGCATCATGCTCCCCATCTTTCTTGGAATATTTGAAAGAATCTTCCCGGATTTTGGTTCCATGACCAACAGCCAGGAACTGGATGTACTCTGCTATATTCTGGTTGTCAGCGTCGGACTCAGTATTCTTTTTAACCGCAATGCCTCTTCCGGCGGACTGGACATCGTTGCCAAGATCATGAACAAATATCTGCATATGGAGTTAGGAAAAGCAATGTCCCTCTCCGGCATGTGTGTAGCTCTTTCTGCCGCACTTGTCTACGACAAAAAGACCGTAGTCTTAAGTATTCTCGGAACTTACTTCAACGGTATCGTACTCGATCATTTTATCTTTGACCACAATATCAAACGACGTGTGTGTATCATTACCAAAAAAGAAAAAGAACTTCGTGATTTTATCATCCACGAACTGCACAGTGGTGCTACCGTTTATGAAGCATATGGTGCTTACAATATGCAGAAACGAAAGGAAATCATCACGATCGTGGATAAAACAGAATATCAGAAACTGATGAACTTCATCAACAAAGAAGACCCTCTCGCCTTCATCACAGTTTATAATGTGTCTGATATGCGCTATCAGCCTAAAGTCTGATCTGATGCCAAACCTGTGCACTTATTAAGAACACATAAAAACCGCAGCTTCCTGTATTTTTTATATACAGAATACTGCGGTTTTATTATTTCTTTATTACATGGAAATCCATCCAAACGCATTTGCCACAGAACTAAACAGAATAATTGCTGCAAAGATCGGGCAGAGATATTTGATCATAAAGTTGAAGATTTTCTTTCTTTTAAAAGATCCACCCTCAAGTGTCACTTCCTCTTCAATTTTCTTCACTCCGATTACCCTTGAGATCAGAAGGCAGGTTGCCAGTGCCGCGATCGGCATCATAACAGAGTTTGTCAGGAAATCAAAGAAATCCAGGAACTGCATTCCAATGATCTTCACAAAACCAAGTGGGCCGTATCCCAGAGAAGAAAGGCTTCCCAATACGATCATGATTCCACCGACAACAAGCGTAGATTTCTGTCTGCACCATTTCAGCTCATCCTGAAATGTCGATACTGCACTCTCTGTCAACGCAATAGAACTTGTCAGTGCAGCACAGAGCACCAATACGAAAAACAGAATTCCCACTGGTGTTCCAAGTCCCATGCTTGCAAAAACTTTCGGAATCGTGATAAACATCAGGGATGGTCCAGCTTGTAGTGTATCTGGATCTCCGCCTGAAAATGCGAAAACTGCCGGAATAATCATCAGACCTGCCATGATTGCAATTGCGGTATCAAAAATCTCAACATTCGTTGTTGAGCCTTCAATTGAGACATCTTTCTTCATATAAGAACCGAAAGTTACCAGAATGCCCATTGCAATGGAGAGTGAGTAGAACATCTGTCCCATTGCCGTAACTACTGTCATCCACGAAAAATTTTCAAGATTCGGTACAAGAAAATATTTTACACCTTCCAGTGCTCCCGGTCTGGTTACGGAATATATGGTGATCAATATTGACAGAAATACCAGTATCGGCATCATAAACTTGGAAACACGTTCTACTCCGTTGCGAACTCCGGCATAAATGATCACCACAGTAAATAACGCAAATACCAGGAAACAGATTTCTGTGGATACTCCATTTGAGATAAATTCAGAAAAATATCCATCCGTTGCCAGTTTCTGGCTGTTTCCTTTTACATATTCAACCAGATATTTGATTACCCATCCACCGATCACAGAATAATACGGTACGATCAGAATCGGAATGATCGCATTGATCCAGCCACCAAAGGACAGCCATTTTGATTTGCCAAATTTGCCAAACGCACTTACCGGACTTTTCTTCGTCATACGCCCAAGTGCTGTTTCGGCTATGATCATGGAATATCCAAATGTCAGCGCCAGAATAATATAAATCAGCAGAAAAATTCCTCCGCCATACTTGGCTGCCAGATATGGAAACCTCCAGATATTTCCCAGGCCAACCGATGCTCCGGCAGCCGACAATACAAATCCCAGTTTCCCGGAAAATGTACTTCTTTCATGATGATGTTGCTCCATAAAATTACCCTTTCCCCCATCCATATATTTTGCTCAAACCTTCATAAATAATTTCAGCTTCTTTGATAATATCATGGTTTTAAGACGACAGCAATCAATAAAAAATCGCTGTGAATTTGCACCGCATTAACGTGTCAAATATTTACTACGACTTTTCACAACGATTTTTCCATATGTTTCGTTTATTCTACAGGTTTGCAGGTACAGCCGATTCCCAGCCCATCCGGACCGATATGACAGGACAGCCCAAAGGAAAGTTTATCACACATAACATCCATTCCCGGAAAGCTTTCTTTAATCTGGGCCATCCATTCTGCCGTTACTTCATCAGTGCTGCTGGAAGCCGCCATCAGATATACATTTCCTGCCTCATATTCTTCACGGAAATTAGTTTCCAGTTCATGTTTCATCGCATCGATCATGACCCTGCGTGCTTTCTTCATACCACGACATTTCTGATAAGTATCAAGTGTTCCTGTACTGAAATGCATGACTGGTTTAATATTCAGGACATCTGCTGCCAGGGCTGTCACTGAGCTGACCCTTCCACCTTTTTTCAGATATTCCAATGTGCTGAGTCCAATGTAAATCGTCATCTTTTCTCTGGTTTCCTCAAGGATTTTCTTGATTTCAGCTGCACTGTAACCTTTTTCTGTCATTTCTACTGCATCAAGAACCGAGCGGTGCATCGGAGTCGCTACACGACCATTGTCAACTACAAAGACTTTTCCGGCAAATTCATCTTCATTTGCCATTGCCGTTGCTGCCATACAGGAACCGCTTAATGCACTGCTGAGCGGAATATATACGATTTCTTCATATTCTTTCAACATTTCTTTCCACATCTCCGCAACCTCTACCAGTGACGGTTGCGATGTAGCTACATCCGTTCCCTTGCGCAGCATATCATAAAATTCTTCTCTGGATAAATCTACGCTTTCACGATATACCTTTTCTTCGATATAAAATGGCATTGGAAGCACTTTGATTCCAAGTCTTTCGGCCTCTTCGTTTAAAATCCCGCTATGGCTGTCTGTCATGATTCCTGTTTTCTTCATAATATCTTCTTCCTTTGTATTCTGTTTTTATAATGTTTTAATGATTGGCATCACATAATCAATGATTTCTTCCGGTGTTTCTTTCATTTCGTCCATGATCCAGCGTCTCGAAACACCGTCCAGTACACAGAGTTTTACAACCCATCCATATTTTTCTGATATATCAGGATCTGCGGATTCGACTGCTTTTCTCTTTTCATGAATTTTCTCCCCAAGTCTTTTCGTAAAAAGATCCATATTCAACCCACGAATCGCCCACATTTCTTTATAATTCAACGATATCTGATAAAAATAATTGAACAGATATTCCCGCAGTTTTCGTTCATCAGATGTGTCTAATAATGGAAGAAACTCTATATTCAGCTTCTCCGCTGTTGCGTCTGCAATACTGTCCAGTATTTCCGAAATCGATGCAAAATTTCTGTAAAAAGAAACTCTTGCAACTTTTGCTTCCTGCACAATATCTGTTACTGTAATGTCCATGTAGGATTTTTGTGTCATAAGCCGCAGAAATGCCTGCTCTATTTCACTTTTCGCAGAATGATTTTCTTTCTTGTTCATAATCTGTTTGTTACACCTCGTTGCATTTCGATTCATTTATGTTACATTTTGTTTCATCAAAGAACTGTATTGTATCACTCGTTAAAAAATATGTCAACAAATGAAGAAATTTTCTTCTCTTTTTCTCCTTCAGGTCAATGGACATCTCTTCTTCTGTCTGTTAATATCTATTACAAAATAAAACAACTCAGGAGATGATGACTATTGAACAAAAAATTCAAAGAATTGTTCTCATATCTTGCGATCATAGCCGGTTCACTGATCGCCAGTTTTTCCGTTGCCTGTATTTTGCTTCCCAATGATGCAATTGATTATGGGACTGCCGGAATTGCCATTATTATAAGCAAACTTACCGGTCATAATCTGTCACTCTGCGTTCTCATCGTTTTTCTTCCGTTTCTTGCCGCCGGCATTTTTCTGCTCGGAAAACATTTCTTTGCCAAAACATTTATCGGTTTTATCGTATATACCTTCGGTCTTGCATATTTTGAAAAAATCCCTTTTGAACTGAATACAGAACATTTTCTCGCGGTCGCATTTGGTGGAATGATACTTGGAATCGGACTTTCACTTATTCTTCGAAACGGCGGCTGTATCGATGGTTCGGAAATTTTCGCCAATATTATTGTGAAGCATATCTATGACCACACTGGAAAAGATTACAGTATTTCTTATTTACTGGTTGGATTTAATATCTGTGTGTATGTTGCTGTTTTTGTACTGATCAATCGTGATGCAGCTATGCTGAGCCTTCTTGTGTATATTATTGCTACAGCCATCATTGATCATTTCACCGATCACTATGAAGCCCTCAAGCAGGTAACTATTATCACAAAAGATCCTGACGAGATCATACGGGAAATAAAAGAAGATCTGAATAAGACATGTACTATCATCAACTCCTCTGGTGTTATTGCCGGGGACAACAAAACACTGATCTGTTATGTAAATTACTTTGAACTCCAACAGATTAAAAAGATCATTTCAAAAAACAAAGGAACTTTCAGTACGGTTTCCACTATTGAAGAGATTCTTCGCTAACACAAAAAGATCAGGGAAACTTTATTAAAAATTTCCCTGACCTTTTTCTGTATATTAATTTCTGCCTAATACTTACTCTAACGCACCTGGTTCCTGCCGACCTGCACCTGTTCCACCGTCATTCTGATTTTGCTGTGGTACAGAATTCTGTGCATCCTCCACATGGGAATTACCGGACGATTGTCCGAAATTCCCTGTGTTGTTGTCAATATTCTGTTGTTCTGTCTGCCCATTCTCATTCTGACCTGTCGAATTTCGGTTTTGAATATTCTGACCTGTATTCCCCTGATCTGTAATACTTTGGTCCGAACCCGCTGATGATCGTTTATCTGCATCTTCTTTTGTTTCAGAGTTTTCTTTTACCTCTGTATTTTCAGACTGTTTTTCCTGCTGATCACTCTGAACGTTGTCTTTTTGAATATTCTTCTGACCATTTTCCTGACCATTATTTGTATTTTTCTCTGCCTCTTTATCGCTGTCATTCCGACTGGAATTTTCATCCTTTTTCTCTGATTTATTGTCAGAATTGGCTTTCGATTGTTTGACAGAATTTTCTGATTTCTTTGCATCTGAAGAAGTATTCGGCAGTTCTCCTGAAGTTTCCAGAAGCTCCTTTACTTTCATATCTTTATATTTTGAAACATCTTCGTCACCAATCGATTTAATCTCTTTGTATTCTCCTGCGGAAACACCAAGTTCTCTGGCTTCTTTTCGCTCTGAAACAGTTGACTCTGTCATGGTAAGATGTATATTTTCTTCATTATCTATATTCATTTTATCAAATACACCCTGTGCTTCTTTTTTCAATGATTCGCTTTTCTTATCACTGTCGGAAGCTACATTGATCAGTATATAATCCGTCTCATCATCTGTAATATAGTCATTCTCCTGCAAAATTTCTGCGGTCATGGAAATTGCGTCTGCGAGAGGTTCTTTTTTTACCCCCTGCTCTTTAAGCTGTTCTACAATTTCTTCTGCATCTTCATTTACTGCTGTTACATCCAATACACAGTCCTGCCTGTTCAAAGTGTATTCAATCGACGGATTAATATCCAGAGATACATAGGAGCAGGCAATTGCTGTGTTATAAACATGGTTTCCACCAAAGCCCAGAAGGAGGGCTGCGGCAGCTGCCACACTTCCATACTGTCTGAGCTTTTTATAAAATACCACTTTTTTATCCGGACAGATTTCTGCATCTGAAATGTCAATAGAATCACCAACCACAAGACCATTCCGACGGACTTTTACAATCTGTCCGTCTTTGCAGAGAACTGCCGCTTCATTTTTTCTGATTTCAAGTACAACTGCTTTCATAATCTTATTCCACTGCCTCTCTTATGTACTCCATGTAATCTTTCAGCAACGGATACTCTCCATTCATGATTTCTGCTGCTGCAATAATATATTTCCTGTGCCTCTCCACAACTTTTCTTGACAGCCCTGAAATTCTCAGAAGCTCTTTCATCGGAAGGCTCCCGCTGTCACGCATTTTCTGAAAAAGCTCAGGATTTTTTAACAGTGTGGCTACGGCTTTTGCGCAGACACTCCTGGTTTTTTCTGCTTTTGGCGAGCATTCTGTCAGATCAAAAAAGGAAAATCCATATCTTGCAAGAAGCTGCTGGACTGCCTCGATTTCATCCTTTATCGCAGTGCTTTCCTGTACTTCGGAAATCTCAGCTGACTTTGAGCGTACTTCGAGTTCAAGTGGAGATGCTGTTTCATCTTCTACATTTCCATCCATCGTTTCAGGCTCCAGACTGATCTCAGACTGATGCCTCGACTGTGAAATCATATAATCAGTCAGTCTTCTTTTAATCACCAACGCTGCAAAAGATTTGAAATTTCCCTTTGTATCATCATAAGAGCGTACTGCCTCATGAAAAGCGATCAGAGCAACTGACCACTCATCATCACTCTCTGTAATAAAACGACCTGTCGCACGAAATGCGCTGCTTTTGATAAATCTTTTGTTTTCCAATATGAACTGATTAAGATACTTTTCATCCTGCTGTGCTTTTTTTACCGGTGAAAAAGCATCATTAAATGCTGCCAGTATAAACATATGTACTCCCAATCAATGGCTCCGTCCGAAAACGGAGCCCTGTTTTCTATTCCTAAAATAATTTTATGCTACGTTGTCAGATCCGTCAACTGTTACTCCCTGCGGAAGATCAGGTGCTACATTACCTTCTTTCATAGCGTCTTCGTCGGATTTCTTTCCAGGTTCGCCCTGCTGTCCACCCTGAGGACCTTTACTGTCATCATCATCTGATGGTTTTTCCGGTGGTGTCTGTGTGTCATCGCCTGCCGGTCTCTGTGTATCATCACCATCTGGTTTCTCCGGCGGTGTCTGTGTATCATCACCATCCGGTCTTTCCATCGGAGCATCAAAATCATCTGCTGTCACACCATCCGGAAGATCCGGTGTTGGGTTTCCTTCTTTCATAGCTTCTTCAGCAGATTTTCTTCCAAGCTGTCCATCTGCCGGTTTCTGATCGTCTGATGGCTTCTCGCCGTTCTGTTCAATTGTGCTCTGGTTCTGCTGTGTTGTTGCTGCATAAGCAGGTACTCCTGCTGCTGAAATTGAAAGTGCTGCTGCCATTCCTGCAAGTAAAATTCTTTTGTTCATCATAATAAAAGTCTCCTTTCATGTTACGCGTTCTGCGTATTCGATATCTCACATCAATTGTCTGTCGGTTGGTTTTGTATCTGTTCTTTATTTCCTCCGACACTATATAATTCGGACCCTTTGGGATAAAAAATGGGGTCAGAGAAAATTTTTTTAAATTTCCCTGACCCTTTTTATCATGCTGTTTACTTGCAAAGCTTTTCTAACCGATACATATCCTTGCGTCTGCTCTTTAATAATGGAAGTTCTTCTCTTACCTGATCTTCATAATCAAGATCCAGTTCTGCCAGAAGAATCCCTTCTTTTTCATCCAGCATGTTTATAATGGTACCCCATGGATTCGTAACAATAGAATGTCCCCATGAAATATAGCCTGCCGCCATATCACGTGCCGGAGCACATCCAACCATATAAATCTGATTATCCAATGCCCTGGTTCTGAAAGACAGCTCCCAGTGTGCCGGACCAGTTGTCATATTGAATGCTGCCGGAACAAAAATTACTTTCGCTCCATCATTTACCATCATTCTGGATAATTCCGGGAAACGAATGTCAAAGCAGAGCATAACTCCCATTTTTCCAAATTCTGTATCGAATACCGTATCGCTATCTCCTGCAGTCAGAGTATCTGATTCTTTGAATGTCTGTCCGCCTTTGACATCAATGTCAAATAAATGTACTTTTCTGTGTTTTCCAATCTGTTTTCCTTCACGGTCAAAAACATAGGATGTATTGTAGACATTTCCTTCTGCATCTTTCTCCGGCATGGATCCTCCGATCAGATAGATTCCATACTGTTTTGCGTATGCAGATAGCTGCTGCCATACCGGGCCGCCTTCTTCTTCCGCATAGACCGGAAAATTTTCTGTCTGATACGGACAGCAGAACATCTCTGGCAAAATTACAAAATCCGGTTTTTCATCTTTTATTTTTTCAAGATATGTTCCAACAGTTCTGACATTTTCCATTTTGTCAGTGACTGTCGGCATCTGTATTGCTACAACTTTTATTTTAGACATTTCATTTTCCCTTTTGTTCACACATTTATTTTTTCAACAAATTCAGATAGCCATTTCTTTCTTCTGTTGGTATCTGAAGTGCATCCATCGCCTGTTCAATTGTCCATCCCATACTCTCCGTAAGACTCTGAATTGAGAACATAATACCTTTTGTAATACCTTTAGCAAAGCCTTTGGCAATACCCCTCTGTTCTACACCATCACTCAAATTACACATCTCCGATACCTCTCTTTCTAACTCCTGTGTCATTTTGATATCAAAATCTTCCTGTAATATCTTTTTCTTCTCTTCCGTGCTTCGTTTCGTCGATAGCAATACTTCCAGAAGCTTCAGAATACCTGTTGTCTCTTCATCATCTGCATCTCCAAGACAGATAATAAGTGCCGTCAGCAGATCATAATTTATCATATCCTCTTCATACAATCCAAGCACTTTTTCTTCCTGTATGGAATACTGGTTGATTGTATTCTTTCTGTAATTTGGAGGATTCATACATATAAAAATGCTGTAAACCTTCTTTATCTTCTCATAATGAGAATTCGTAAATTCCGTACCATATTGACTTGAAACCAGCCGGCAACAATAATATAGATTTCTTTTCACAATCGGATATCCCGGATAAAAATCATTTTGTGCCTCTATATTTATAATAAGACTGATTTTCTCTCTTGTTCCGGGTACAATCGCACGAAATCTAATATCATAGGTTATAGTTCCCTCATTAATGGTACTGTCTTCTGTATTTAATCCTGTTATCTGTTGGGATTCTGCCTCTTCATCCGGATACACTGCAATTTCTGATATCTGCACTTCACCTTCTATGTACTTTGAAGCAATCTCCGAAATCTCACAATCCCTGTACTCTCTCAGACAGCTCTTCATAATCCAGGAAAGAATTATCTTATTCGCAAGTAATCTTTTACATGCCCTGTCATATGCTGCCTTTTCTCCTGCGGTAGAAATCATTTTTGCTAATGTACTTTCTGTTTTCATCCACCACAAGCCCTTCGTTATGAACTTTTTGTTCTAAGCATATAATAGCACATAATTTCATGCCTGTGTATAAACTTTCTATAAACATTTTGCCTCTGGAACGATATTTTCTTTCATGCTATGATAGCTTTATTCTACCAGAGGAGAACGCTTATGACCAGAACCACCGCCTGCCAGATTCTTGGAATCGCCATCGATGCAGATATAACAGAAATCAAGAAGACCTACCGTCAGCTGATGCATCAGGTACATCCGGATACAGATGCCTTTCACACAATAAAATACGCGTACACTGCGCAGGAAATTAACGAAGCGTATGCATTTCTGTGCAAAACAGATAATGCGCAGTCAAAATCTGCCTCATCCAGAGACAAAGGATTTTCCAGAAAAAGTACTTATTCCAGAAATTCCACCCACACCAGAAACGCCTCATCCACCCCGCCAAAGAGAAAACGCTGGAATGCGCCCATTAACCCTACTGCCTACACCGAGCGTAACATCTATCACTACGTGGAAGATTACGACTGTTCCATCATCGGAAGCATCATACTCGATACCGGTAAATTTCTCTGGCAGCCGGAAGAAGACTTTCCTCTGTTTCTGAAAAGCATCATGGAATGCAGCAAAAAGCTCCTTGATCAGGCTGAGCAGGAATCTGGATACGCTTCAACTCCCGCCCGCCGCGCAAAAATCCAGGCAAAACTGGTCTATCTTCTCTCCCAGCAGTTTATTGATGCCTCTGAGACTCTGAAACTTCTGGTAAAGCCTTCTGTTAAAGAAACCTGTAATATTTATCATATTCCAGCTATGCTGGAATTGTCCATACAGGCTCCCGCCCTGCCAGCCGGAGCCACACTTTATCCTGCCGCCATCACCAGACACCGTTTATATCTTAAAACAACTGACAGCCAGAATGCCGGGTATCTTTCCTTTCATGATGACCGCCTATACTATATCGTCATTCCTCTTTTTGAGCAACGCCGGGCACAGGTAAAAATCCGCATTGCAAAGGAACAGCGCCAGAAAAAATCCCGTAATTCCAGTCGTTACAAAAATCTGGATTTCTGGCTCAAAGTTCCGCACACCACTGCCAGCACTTTCCCGGAAAATATCTCCTTACAGATTAAAAGCCTGCTGCATGATTACATTTATTAATCATCCTGAATTTCAGGACTGCTATATTGATCATTTAATGTTTGAGGGAGAATAGCCGATATGAATTACGAAGAACTGAGAGAACTTGCGCTGAATACAGGCTTTACCCATACAGTGCCACTGGATATCTCGACGATTGAACTGAAACAGGAAGTCCGCGATATGTGTAAGCAGGGATGTCAGCAATACCCTGTGTTTTTTCTATGGGACAAATCCTTTAATGTGGTAAAAAGTTAAAATTTTCCATTGACAGTGTATTTTTACAATGATAAAATTGAAAAAAGCGGCGAAGGCGTCAGTTTTTTTGGAAACTGCGCCTTTTTTCGATATTAAACAAAAAAGGAGTGCTTTAATCATGAAAAAGATGTGTTATTTATTAACTATGGGATTACTTGCAGGAAGTCTTACTGTTCCTGTATTTGCAGCTTCTGATTCTGATTCTGCATCTGACAAAAAATGGGTTATCGCTACCGATACCGTATTCAAACCATTTGAATATACTGATGATGATGGCAACTTTGTTGGAATTGACGTAGATATACTTGATGCTATCGCAAAAGACCAGGGATTTGAATATGAACTGAAGAGCCTTGGATGGGATGCATCTATCGCAGCTTGCCAGGCTGGACAGGCTGACGGTATGATTGCCGGTGCTTCTATCACAGATGAAAGAAAAGAAAGCGGCTGGCTGTTCTCCGATGGATATTACAATGCTACACAGTCCATGACTGTACAGAAGGATTCCGATATCAAGGGATTTGACGATCTGAAAGGTAAAACCGTAGGTGTTAAGACCGGTACTCAGGGTGCTACTTATGCAGAAAGCCTGAAAGACGAATATGGATTCAACATCACTTATTATGAAGATTCACCGACAATGTATCAGGCTGTTCTCGGTGGACAGGTTGTTGCATGCTTCGAGGATACACCGATCATGGCATCCTCTATCAAAGATGGTGATCTTGCACTCCAGATTCTGGAAGACACTGCAAACGAAGGATCTCCTTACGGATTCGCAATTTTCAACGCTGACAATCAAGAACTTCTTGATATGTTCAATGCTGGTCTGAAAGATATCAAAGACAGCGGAGAATACACCAAGATCATCGCCAAATACCTTGGTGAAGATGCCGTTCCAACTGAAGAAGCAGAGGCTGATGCAACAGAAACCCCTGCTGCTGATGAAGAAGTTGCTGAATAATTTTAAAACTCAGTTCTAACCAGATTACTCAAAACTCTGACTGAGATAAAACACTACACGAATTACAGGGCTGCTGCATTTTGTGGCAGCTTTGTTTTTGAAAGGAGATTTCCATGGTCCAGATTATAACCAGATATGGAAACCTGCTGCTTCTTGCTATGGGACAGACCTTACTGCTTGCACTGTGTGGTCTGTTTTTTGCCTGTATACTGGGTATGTTTTTTGGTCTCTTAAGTGTACTGAAAAACAAAGCATGCAGAATCATATCCTCTATTTTTGTTGACGTAATCCGTGGTGTCCCAATGATCGTTCTGGCATATTTTATTTATTTCGGTGTTCCATACTGCCTGAACAATATGATGGGATTTAATTTCACACTTACAGCACTCCAGGCCGGTACTGTCTGCCTCGCCCTTAACTGTGGTGCCTATATGGCAGAGATCATCCGTGCAGGTATCCTGTCTGTTGATCCCGGACAGATGGAAGCCGCAAGAAGCCTTGGTCTTCCATATTCACGTGCCATGATCCGTGTTGTACTTCCACAGGCAATCCGCACCATGATTCCAAGTATCATCAACCAGTTCATCATCACACTGAAAGATACCTCTATTCTTTCTGTTATCGGTTTCCCGGAACTGGTCAATACCGCAAAGAACGTTGTTGCCAATTCCTTTATGTCTTTCCAGACATGGGGTATTGTCGCAGTTATGTACCTGATCGTAATCACAATCTTATCAAAAGTAGCCAAAATCGTAGAAAGGAGACTGAACCGTGGCCGTAAATAAAGAGAATGTCAAAATTCACGTATCACATTTAAAGAAAAGCTTCGGTACCCTGGAAGTATTAAAAGATATCTCCACCGACATTCACGAAGGCGAAGTGGTCGTTATCATCGGACCTTCCGGAAGCGGAAAGTCTACTTTTCTCCGTTGTATGAACAAACTGGAAGAAATCACAGATGGTGAAGTTATCGTAGACGGTAAAAACCTTACAGATAAACATATTGATATCAACAAAGTACGCGAAAACGTGGGTATGGTGTTCCAGCATTTTAACCTTTTTCCGCATATGAATGTCACACAGAATCTTATGCTTGCACCTGTGGAACTGAAAAAAGCAACCAAGGAGGAAGCTAAGGAACGTGCCATCCACATGCTGAAGAAAGTCGGCATGGATGATAAAGCAGAAGCTTACCCTGAACAGCTTTCGGGTGGTCAGAAGCAGCGTGTAGCAATTGCACGTGCACTCTGTATGACACCTGATATCATGCTCTTTGATGAACCTACCAGTGCCCTCGACCCGGAAATGGTCGGTGAAGTTCTGCAGGTTATGAAACAGCTTGCAGCTGATGGGATGACAATGGTTATCGTAACTCATGAAATGGGATTTGCACGAGAAGTTGCTGACCGTGTTCTTTTCATGGACGGTGGCTACATCGTAGAAGAAGGTACTCCACAGGAAGTACTTCTGAATCCAAAAGAACCTCGAACTATCGATTTTCTGAATAAAGTACTGTAGACAAGTTCAGCCGCTGCGAATGCAGCGGCTGATTTTTGATTTTTATTTTATATTCACTTCTCCGGCAATATCCATAGAAAAATATTCTTTCATTTCCCGAAGGTCATTCGTCTGACCAAGCACCCACATAAGTTTCGTCATAGCTGCTTCCGTTGTCATATCATATGCCTGAATCACACCTTTTTCCAGTGCAAGGCGTCCTGTCTCGTAAACAGACAGATTACTGCCCTCGTAACGGCACTGACTTCCGGCCAGCACCAGCATTCCCTTCTCAATCACTTCCCCGACTTTACCGGTAAAATCATTCTTCAGGAACGGCATGCCACCCAGTCCAAAGCCTTCAATATAGACTGCTTTATAACCTTTGTCATAATACATATCCAGAATCTCCGGACTGATTCCCGGATACAGTTTCAAAAGAGCTACTTTATCAGAGTATGCTGTCTGCGGTTTGAAAATACCTTTTTTCTCAACAAGATTTTTTTCAAACACACGAAGTCCGAGTGAACTGATCTCTCCTACATATGGATAATTGATGCTTTCAAATGCATCAAAGCTCATGGTACGCACTTTAGATGCTCTGCAGCCAAGCATGACTTTACGATTAAATGCAACAAAAATCCCAGGATAACCACTGGCTGCCATATGAATGCCACAGCGACAGTTTTCCAGAGCATCCGCTACCGGATTAGCTATAGAAAGCTGACTTCCTGTCACAACGACTGGAATCGAAATATTCTGCAGCATAAAAGACAGCATTGCCGATGTATATGCCAGGGTGTCTGTACCATGAATCACTACGATTCCCTGATAATCATAACTTCTCTGCGCAATCAGCTTCGCAAGTCCGGTCCAGTCTTCCGGTCCAATATTTGAACTGTCCAGAGAACAAAAGTCTTCTGTCTCCAATTCCAAATTCTTTGAAACCATACGCAATTCTTCCAGCATATCTCCGCTGCTCATTCCCGGAACGAGTCCATTGGAACTTTTTACAGAGGAAAGTGTCCCTCCGGTATTTACGATCAGGATTCTCTTTGGCATCCCCGAAACCTCCATGATTATTTACATTTTCTCCGGTACGATCTCCAGCCAGTATCCATCTGGATCATTGATGAAATAAATGCCCATTGCCGGATTCTCGAAGCAGATGCATCCCATCTCTTCGTGTTTCTTATGGGATGCTTCCATATCATCTGTCGTAAATGCAAGATGGATCTCATTGTCCCCAAGATCATAATGATCTTTTTCCCAGTCTCTCAGCCAGGTAAGCTCCAGCTCAAAACCTGTCTTTCCATCGCCAAGATATGCAAGGATAAAACTTCCATCCTCGGCTTCTTTACGTCTTACTTCCTTAAGACCAAGTGCCTCCTCGTAGAATTTAATAGATTTATCCAGATCCATAACATTGTAGTTGTAATGTGCAAACTGAAAATTCATGTCGATGTTCCTCCTTATTTTAAATATTTTCTCCTAATAGTTCTTCAACCACTGTTTTAAAATCATATAATTTATCAATATACAGATGAATGATTGTCTGGCAGTGCTCTTTCACAATTACACCATCGTAGTCATATGCAAGTTGATTTCTTATCTTCAGCATATCAATCCATTCATCACCTGTGATCAGGTTAGCCTTAAAAGACTGCTTCAGTACTTCTCTGGGAGAACCTGTAACAAAACCTGTGATTGCATAATACTGTACCAGAATATCTTTCATGACTTTCCATGCCAGATCAAACGTAATACTGAATTTTGCACTGGTTCCACTGAGTACAAACGAATCTGATAAATCACGCTCTCTGGCTTCTGCCAGAGAATCCAGGGAGTTTTGAAATGATTCAAATCTTCTTATAAATTTCTCGTCCATATTGTTTAATGTCCTCCAGCAATAACTGATTTTTACAGGTATCAAGATCAACAAGATCAATTGTATACAATGTTGGAATATCTTCCAGAGCTTCCTCCAGTTCAAAAATATCACATGATGCAACACCAGACACTGCAATATCAATATCACTGCGTTCTGTTGCGGTGCCCTTTGCTCTGGACCCAAACAGGATTATTTTCTGTGCACCATATCTCCTGCATCTCTGTGTAATTTCTGCTATAACTTCATCGACTCGCATAACTTTCTCCTTATCTTTTCTCATTATAACAGATTTCAAACGGTTTCTGAAATAGAATTGTCTCACATATGCCCATTATCTTTCGACTGTTTTCGACAAAATCAGGGAACTCTCTGTGCTATACTTTTCGTAATTTAATATGCTTACCCAGGCAGCTGGGGGACGTGCTCTCATCTAATCTGAGCCTTACAGAAAGGGTGATTATTATGAGTACATATGAAGAATTGCAAATCATACTTACTACCGCTTTACTAATCGTCACAATTTTGACTTACACACATAAGAAATAGCCGTCCTGCTCTCTGGTAAAGTTTAGGTACGGCTATCTCTATGATAACTTAGTATTTATTTCGCCGGGTCGGGTGATGGCACTCACCTTCCGACTGCCTTGTTAAGCATATTATATGCTACAAGTTCTTTTTTTTCAATAACAATTTGCATAAAATTATTTCGCAGCTTTAATCGTTATATCCCCATCATCGCTCTTAATTTCGAGGGAATTCTGTGTTTTATTTTCAGAGTCAACAATCTGTTCATCATCCTCATCAGTCATCACTTTACCGAGTTTCTCCGGTACATTGATCTCACTTGCTTCTGCCTCTACAGAAAGATCCGCAAGTGTTTCTTTCGGAATGCTGAGTGTAATATCACCAAGGCTGCTGCAAATCTCATTCTTACCGGTAAATGTGACATTCTCGGCTTGTATATCACCATCAGCCATTTCAATCTGACTATTGGAAAATGTAACATCTTTAATCTTCAGATCACCAAGATCATCTTTCAACCCGAGATTTTTAAATGTACCTCTCGCAATTTTAATATCACCATCGTCATTCTGGATCACTGCCTGTCTGGCATTCAATGATTCAATGTCTAAATCACCATATCCCATCTTACAGGAAAAACTACTCATGTCGTTTTTCTTTGGAATATAGACAGTCACTTTATTCGAATTCTCAATTACATGACTCTGACCGAGCATTTCCTGAAGAAAATTGATATCGATATGAATATATGAATATGATTCATTTCCTTTTTTCTCTACGATATTCAGAGTATCATCCTGTACCTGATAGGAAAGAGGCAGCATTCCGTTATTTGTCTCGATATTGTATGCAATGTAAAAGTTTTCATCGTCAGATTCTTTTACATCCAGATCAAGATTTCGAAGGTCAACATTCACAGAAGAAAATGCATTGATCTTAGTCTTACTTAAAATCACATGGCTGTCACTGGAATCCATCATTGCGTTTCCACTGATTCTGTTCAGATCCGCTGTTTTTACATAATTTTTACCACCGGATGCAACACCAATTCCAAAAAACAGGACTCCTGTTGCGCAGAGGATGCCACCTGCAGCCAGCAAACGTTTATTTGTTTTTTTCATGATTCTTACCCCTCTTTCCAGCTATTGTCCGTGCAAGCATAACAAGAAGCATACCAGTCCATTTGCAGAGATAGATTCCAAGGAGATACAGCAGGATTGCGCATCCAATTCCAAGTAACCCACATCCTGTGATCATCAGCGCACCTGATAAAGAGTATGGGAAGGAAACAAGTCCTCTGAGCAACAGCTTGCCACCCACCAGTAAAATACTGAATGCTGCAATAAAGTCACTGAAGATCACACAGACAACACAGATTGCTGCTGCCAGAAGCACTGCAAGCATTGCGATAAAAAGTGGAACGGTCACAGGTGTTGACATGATAGCTAAAACAGCCAGCAGCGTGATTCCTTTTTTACTCTTTTTCTCTTCACCACTCTCATCCTGTTCCTGAATCTTCCGATCCAGAAGGTTATACATCAGGTCCGCAGCCGCTTCCTTCGGAGTACCAAGCTCCTCCATCAGTCTCTGCTGACCTTCTTCATCTGTATCACTGAAATATTCATTAAAATACTCAATCGCATCATCATAATCCTGTTTCGGAAGTTTACGAAGATATTTCTGCAATTTAGTCATATATTCTTCCCTGGTCAATTTCGAATCCTCCCTTCAATGATCCCATCAATTGTATCTCTGTAGGAAATCCATTCTTTATTGAGATACACCAGTTGTTCTTTACCGGAATCAGTGATAGAATAATATTTGCGTTTACGTCCCTGAAATTCCTGGGAATAGGTTGTGAGATAACCGTTTTTCTCAAGCTTTTTCAAGATGGGATATAGAGTGGATTCTTTGATATCAGCCACGATCTTGACGGTCTGGCTGATCTCATATCCGTATGAATCCTGCGATTCCACAACGGACAGAATCAGAAACTCTATAAGTAATGCTGATACGGGATAATACATCCGATCACCTCCATAAATAATATGTAAAATAATTATATATAAAAATTTTATATATAGAATATATACATATTTATTTAAAAAGTCAAGGAGTTTTTTTACTAATGAAGAAAAAAGCATTTAAAGC
Organism: uncultured Blautia sp.; assembly: GCF_934424005.1. Lineage (GTDB taxonomy): Bacteria > Bacillota > Clostridia > Lachnospirales > Lachnospiraceae > Blautia_A. Next base: position 1,081 of record NZ_CAKRXI010000035.1, on the reverse strand, counting down.
CGCATTTCCATACACAATACCTATCGGTATCGGTTTTCTTTTCCTCGGAATGTCCTACGGATTTATGATGCAGAGCAAAGGCTTTTCCGTATGGTATCCATTCTTTATGAGTATGTTTATCTTTGCGGGATCTATGGAATTCGTAACGGCAAATCTTCTGCTGTCGGCATTTAATCCGTTCGCCGCATTTTTTCTGGCACTGATGGTCAATGCGAGACATTTATTTTATGGACTCTCCATGCTGGATAAATACAAAAATACCGGCTGGAAAAAATTCTACCTGATCTTCGGCATGTGTGATGAATCCTTCACCGTCAACTGTACAGTAACACCTCCGGACGATGTGGATCGTGGGTGGTTCATGTTTTTTGTCAACCTGTTAAACCAAATTTACTGGGTATTCGCCGCTACAGCAGGCGCACTCTTAGGATATGCGATTCATTTTGACACGACTGGAATCGAATTTGTCATGACTGCACTGTTTGTCGTTATGTTCCTGAACCAATGGGAAGAAGCCAAAGATCACCGTCCGGCTCTGGTAGGACTGATTTGTTCTGCTGTCTGCCTTCTGATCTTCGGAAGCAGCAATTTTATTGTTCCGGCTATGATCTTTATTATCGTGACCTTCTCAGCCGAACGCAGATTCAGTAAGAAACCGGAGGTGGCTGCAAAATGACTATGACAACAACACAGGCAATCATCACGATTGCTGCTGTTGTTCTTGGAACAATGGCAACACGATTTATCCCGTTTATCATTTTTCCGGAAGGTAAAAATCCGCCGGAATTTGTCAAATATCTTGGAACAGTACTTCCGTATGCGGCAATCGGACTTCTCGTAATCTATTGTCTGAAGGATGTGCCTGCAAACAGTACGCATGGCCTGCCGGAAGTCATTGCAATCGTTTTTATCGTATTAATTCATAAATGGAAAAAAAGTACACTGCTGAGTATTGGTGGTGGAACTGTTTTGTATATGATATTGGTACAGACTGTTTTTCGCTGAATCGAGTAGGAGGCGGTGACTAACCGCCGTCCTCTCACACCACCGTGCGTACCGTTCGGTACACGGCGGTTTCAAT